>JACMNO010000091.1 GCA_014378485.1 Bacteroidia bacterium | reverse complement strand
TTTTGATATAACCAACGATCCTTTAAGCAGGGTTGCAAACAGGTTTATGATTGTGTACAGGCAGCAGGATCCTGTAAGGTTTACCTCCGTTACGGCTTTACGTAAAACTGACAACTCTATAAAAATGGTATTTAATACTGAAAATGAAAACAATGTAAATAATTACAGCATTGAGAGGAGTACAGATGGAATTGCTTTTGAACCTATAGCTGCCCAAATGCCAACAGCAAACAATTTTGGAAACCCCTATTACAATTATTATGATGGCAATGCAAATGATGCCTTTAACTGGTACAGGGTAAAAGCCAATACAATTAACGGTGCAGTTATTTACAGTTTAGTTGCAAAAGCTGATGCAGCGTACAAAAAACAAAAAAGCAGTATTTATGTTTATCCAAACCCAGTAACAAATGGGGTGATAAATATTGGGTTTCAAAACAAGCCTTTTGGTTTATATAAACTCAGTATCGTAAGCAGTGCAGGACAAACCGTTTATACTGAAACACTTTCCATGCAGTCTGCTATGTTTAATAAAAGTATCCAAATAACAGGATTGAACTCAGGCATTTACCTATTGGTTACTGAAGAAATAAACGGGCAAAAAACAATATCAACTCTCGTTGTAGAATAAAAAAAACCACATTATAAATTTAAAACCGTTCCATTTTAATGGGCGGTTTTTTTTGTTTATACAAATCTAAAAAACGGTAAGTAGAAGGTTACATTTCTACTCCGGTTAGAATTATTTCTAATTTTTTAGAATAATATTCCTTTCCGCTCTCCTATTTGCGCATGATACCAAAAAAAGTTCATTTACCTACATTAAATTAAATGATGTTAATAATATGTGCATATTCCAAAAGCAGGTGACACAATAAATATTATTAATACAAAGGGAATACCTTAGTTTTGGGAGACTAGTTCGCATTAGCAATCTAGTTACATATCCTCCTCCTCTGATAATACCCGCTTATTTATTGAAATTATTTTTATGCAACAAATATACTTATGCCTTGCGGGCAGGATGGAATTTTTAATAAAAATTATGTTGTTGGTAGTTTTGATGTGGATTGGTGGGAAGGGTTTTGGGCAAGTTATATTTTGGGATAATAGTGGAACCAATACAGCTTGGTATGGCACTCCAAACTGGAATCCAAATACTAATTCTAATTCTTGGGCTATTACCAATACTGCTCAATTTAATAATTTGGGTATGGCAAATACTGCAGGCATAAACATGAGCACAAATATTCTTTCTATTGCCGCTGTGGAAATGACTGCCTTACGAACACGCAATTTGATCATTGGAAATTCAAGTACTTCAGTTGATGCGCCTCTTACTCTTTATGGTACAACAGTCAATACCGTTTCTAACACAATTTTAAGGAATGGCAGTTCATTTACTCTTTCAATGCAAAACAATGAAACTGGCACTGGAAAATTTATGGGTATTGTGTTAGCCAATTCTGTAAATAATATAATTAATACTGATGGCACGGGAGATATTACTATTGGATGTATTATCAGTGGCGCTAATCCTCTTACAAAATCTGGTATCGGAAATGGAGTTTTAAATTTATCACCAACTAATACATATACCGGTAAAACTACGATAAACTCAAGTTTTATTAATGCTACTGATGAAAGTGCTTTTGGAGTTAGTCCTGTAGGTTTTGTAGCGGATCAAATTACTTTAAATGGAGGTGGAATACAAGCAACCTCGGGAAATATAACCTTTTCAAGTAACAGAGGAATAACTATTGGCGCAAGTGGTGGAACGCTTAATATCGCTACTACAAGAACAATAACTGCTTTAAATGTAATTACGGGTTCTGGTGCATTAAATATTACAGGTGCAGGAACAGGATTGGTGTTAATGACGGGCCAACATACTTATACGGGCGCCACAACTATTCTAAGCGGAACACTTCAATTAAATCTTACAGGTGGAAATACGATTCCTGTGACAAACAATGTTGTTATAAATGGAGGAACACTTAATTTAACGACAAATCAAACTCTAAATAATTTAGATATAAACTCAGGAATATTAAACATAGCAGCAGGAGTAACATTAACCATTAACGGAACGCTGACTTACAATGGAGGAACAATTAATAGTACAGGAACAATTGCTTTTGGTCCTTCAGGAAAATTAATTTACAACGCCAGCAAAACCACAGGAATAGAGTGGACAAATACTAATCTGCCAACCGGTGTAACGTTAAATAATACAGCTGTTGTAACGTTATCAAATAACGTAAGAACTACAGGGAATTTAGCAATCAATAACACAAGCAACCTTACTGGTACAGGTTTTACATTAACTGTTGCAGGAGACTGGAATTCCACATCAACGAACGTAAGTTCAGGTTACAGTGCCGGACTAAATGCAGCAAGTGTTGTAGTTTTAAATGGAACCGGGCTGAGATCCATTACGCATACAAGTGGTGTTACATTTAGAAATTTAAATATGACAGGATCAGGGTACTACACAGCAAATAATAACATTAATATTTCTGTAAATACCCTAAATATTTCTAACGGAACTTTAGATATGTTGACAAATAAACTTGACGGATCAGGGAATTTGAATATGATCAATGGTTCTTTAAAATCGGCTAAGTTAGGCACAACGCTACCGGAATTAACTGGTACATATTCAATTACAGGAGGTACCATTGAGTTAAATGGTGCAGGCACACAAGAATTATTGGGTTTTAAGAGTTATGCAAATCTAACTTTTAGTAACAGCGGAACAAAAACTTTAAGCTCTGCTATAACAGGCATTAATACTATTACTGGAACTGTGTTAATTAGTGGTTCTGTTATTCTCAATATTTCCACCAGAGCTTTTGGGGGCACAGGTACAAATCTTACAATGACCGGGACAAGCAAATATGTGACTACAGGTGGAGGGACCAATCCTGATGCAAGAGGAGTTTATTCATTATCCAATACTTCAACCATTGAATTTGGCGGAAGCTCAGCTACAGATATTTATTTGACACCTGCCTATGCGAATGTGGATGTAAGTGGCAGTAATGTAAATCTATCTGGTTCAAGCAGTGTTTTAAATATGAAGGCTTTAACCACCTTCACTGTGAAAACAGGAGGAACTTTTAACGTAAAAAGCACAAATGGTTTTAGTGGTGCTGTAAATAGCGCAGTAGGAAATGCGAATAACCCAACAATCAATTTAGAAGCAAACAGTACTGTTAATTACAATGGTGCAACACAAGTGATCACAAATCAGATACCTTATCAAAATATATCACTAAGTGGAACTGGAATTAAAAATGCTCCCATTTCCACTTTAAGTATAGTAGGAAATTTAAGTAAATCTTCAACCTGCACATTTGCTCATAATAATGGAACCGTTTCAATAGATGGAATAAGTACTACTTTCCAAACTTATACTTCAACTACACCCGTAATGGAGTTTTGTAAATTGACTAACAACAATACAGCGGGCGGTTTTACAATTCATGGTGATTTAGGAGTAGACTCTCTGCTTACTTTATCGGATAATTCAAAACTTACGTTTGGATCAGGCACCGTAAATATTCGTTCCGGTTCATTAAGAACTGGAGCTATCGGTCAGATTACCCCTGCCACTGCAGCATTGATCAATTATACTGGATCGGGTCGTTTTCAAATAGAGCGTTATTTGTACCAAAAAAAGGCTTGGCGCTTACTTGCGACACCTGTTGAAATTGTAAGCTCTCCAACCATTACTGATTCGTGGAGAGAGGGTGGAGTGAACACTTCTACAGGATATGGAACTCAAATCA
>JACMNO010000090.1 GCA_014378485.1 Bacteroidia bacterium | reverse complement strand
AGCATGGGCTTTGCAAATTGCTGATAAAGTTAGAGAATGTACTGCTGAAAATATAGTTATTTGCTCCGATTCTGTGGGTTCTCCTTATGTGGAAAAATTTGATTTTCAATGGATTAATGAGTTGCCAGAAGGTAAAAATATCACGATTGTTGTGGATGCTTCGCATAGTTTTGGGGTTTACAACCTTAAATACTTAATCACTCACTCATCCTGTCTTTCAATCATTGTCACTGCTTCCCTGAATAAAGCAATGGGCATGACGGGCGGCGTAATTTTCTCGGATGTGGGAACGCTTTCATCTATACGTCAATCGCCCATGTTTGCGGGAGCATCGCCCATGATGCCCGCTTTATTAGAAGCCTTCATAAATTCGCTTGATTATTTTACAGAACAACAAGTAAAATTATCGAAAAATATTACCTAATTTAATTCTTTAATTTCTCAAAATTCCTTTTTGGATTCCATTGAAAATTATCCTGCTTATTGTACGCATCAATCAGGTGTTCATGAATATTTAAAAGAAAATGGAATTATGACGGCTTGTTTTCCATACCCAACGGCTACCGATTTACCAGTTACTCGTTTGATTATCAGTGCTTTGCATTTGGAGAAAGATTTGGATAGATTGGCAGGATTGGTTAATAAATATCAAAAATAAAATTCTTAGAAAAATAATATTTCATCCATAATTATTATGAAAAAAATATACGTCTTCTTCTTGGTTATCTTTCCCTCCATTATGTCCAACGCTCAAAAAATCAACACAGATTTATTGCCAAAACTGATGGCTACCAAGCCCGAACAATTTAAGGAATTGATGGATAATGCTGATAAATATCGATTACAAATTCTTTACACTCAAATTGATAGGGATAAAAAAAATTACCCAAAATTTACAACTTTTGGGTATCGGATTAATAACTCCGAATATTTTTATCCTGCGAGTACTGTCAAATTTCCAGCCAGTGCTTTAGCTTTAGAAAAAATCAATAACCTAAAAATCAAAGGATTAACGAAAGAAACTGTTATGTTAACGGGAGCTGAATATGAAAGACACACACCCATAACGAAAGATTCTACGGCTGAAAATGGATTGCCTTCGGTGGCTCATTACATCAAAAAAATATTGATGGTTTCGGATAATGATGCCTTTAATCGTTTGTATGAATTCATCGGGCAAAAGGATTTCAATGAGACTCTTCGGAATAAAGGATACGAAAATACCCGCATTTTTCACCGCCTACAAGTGGGTATGAACAAGGAACAAAATCGCAGAACTAATCCCATAAAGTTTATGCAAGGCAATGAAATTGTTTATCAACAACCCATGATTATTTCTGAGAAAAATTATAGTTCTGTCACGCCAATCAGTGTTGGAAAAGGCTATGTACAAGGTGGTTCTGTGGTGAATACGCCATTTGATTTTACGAATAGAAATTTTTATCCCTTACTTGACCAACAATCCGTGTTGAAATCAATCCTTTTTCCAGAAGCCGTTGAACCTAAAAAACGCTTTAATCTGACGGAAGACGACTATAAATTTATGTACAAATATATGTCACAAATGCCAACGGAAAGTACCTACCCAAGTTATAATCCAACCGAATTTTATCCAACCTACTGCAAATTTTTAATGTATGGAAGTGGCAAAAATGAAGTAGTAAATTCCGACATGAGAATCTTCAATAAAGTGGGAGATGCGTACGGTTTTTTGTTGGATAATGCTTACATTGTGGACTTTGAAAAGGGTATAGAATTCATGCTAACAACGGTTTTGCTTTGTAATGACGACCAGATTTTTAATGATGATAAATACGATTATGATACCATTGGCTTTCCGTTTATGAAGAATTTGGGTCAATTAATTTACACTCATGAGCTCACTCGCAAGCGGAAAAACAAGCCTGATTTGAGTCGGTTTAAGATAAGTTATGATAAATAAAATTTTAATTATTTGCACAAATAATATTCTCAATTTTTCACAAAATAACCATGAATAAACAATTACTAACTGCAATTATTTTCTTGTTACCTGGATTCTCGCTCACAGCACAAAGTATTGCTACTGGACAAGTTATAGGCACAATTTGTAAAGGGACTGATTTTGCTCTTCCCTTTATTTCT
>JACMNO010000089.1 GCA_014378485.1 Bacteroidia bacterium | reverse complement strand
TTCTAATAGTTCTATAAAAATCTTTAATTTTCCTAGTGTCATTTTTGCATTTTTAGATCCTGTTTCGTTTTATTGGAAAGACAAAAACTTAGACCGCTGGAATAGCGTATGTTATACATTGTTACTAGCATTTACTCAAATATAGCTTGTCACTATACCATGTATTTACCAAGTGAATTTTTTAAATCATTGTTGTTTGAAATAATTTATAGGGTTATTTCCTTAACTGCGCCATCAACAAAAAATTGGCTTTGTTTCCCAATACCTGTTCTAAAAATTCAGGTATGTTTACGTTCCAAGTGCGATTTTCTTTGTTGAAAGAAAGGGTTGTTGCAATTGCCCTTTGATTGGTCTCCTTTATCATATTGGAAAAGTAGCTACCCAACCATGCTGATAAATTTCTTTACAACCTTGTAATGTATAGTACAGAAACTTGACAGGGATCTTTTACCGGAGAGATTTACGATTCCATTTCAATTGATAACTTTACGGAAACCCTCCCAATGCATTTAAGAACATTATTCTTTTCAACAATTATTTTTTTGAGTTGCAATACGAGAGTGAGTGAGAACGACAAAATCGTAAACTTAAAACTGAAAAAATCGGCTAACATACTAAAGAAGCGCATACTGCCGCCAAACGGTTACAAATGGGTTTCAGAGGAGGAAAATTCTTTTGGTAATTTTTTACAAAATCTGGAATTGAAACCTGATGGGGCAGAAATAATGGACTTCAACGGAGTTCCCATAAGTAATCAATCTGCACATGTGGCCATTTTAAATTACGATGTAGGAAATAGGGACCTACAGCAATGTGCTGATGCAGTGATTAGATTAAGGGCTGAATACTTATTTGAAAGGGGCAGGTATTCTGAAATTGCTTTCCACTTCACAAGCGGAGATTTGTTTTCATGGGAACAATACAGCAATGGTTATAGAGCTATTGTAACAGGGAACAATGTATCATTCGCTAAAATAAAAAACGAAGATAATTCCTACCCAAATTTTAGGAAATACTTGGATGCCGTTTACAATTATGCAGGTACCATTTCGTTAAATAAAGAAACTACCAGCATATTCAATGATGAGGATATAAAAGCAGGAGATATTTTAGTAACACCTGGGAGTCCCGGTCATGCGTTAATAATAGTTGGAAAGGCAACGAATGCCAATAATGAATCTGTTTTTTTACTTGCTGAAGGTTATACTCCAGCGCAATCAATTCATATAATCACAAATCCAGGAGATGATAAAAATCCCTGGTATAACTTAAGTACAAGGAGCAATGAAACAAGAACGGCTAGGTATACATTCAGGCCAACGAATATTAGAAGGTTTAAATAAAATGTATTGACTTACAATTAGGTATCCCCCTCAAATTTTTTTATCACAACATAAATCTATAAATGCGTTACCCATCACCCTGTCATAACCGTATGGTCTTTCGCCATAATAGTTCATGAATGTTACAGCATTATCATAATCGCCTGCAAAAAAATAAGAAACAGCAGCATATAAATTAAGTTCTTCCGGCTTATTGTAATCGCTTAGAAGCATTCTAAAAAGCAGAACGGCTGTTTCATAATCTTCCTGATGAAATGCATCAAAAGCTTTTTGCAAATTGCTTTTGATATAATTATTATTATTTTCTGCCCGGAGCGGAATTAAGTTTTCAAAATATTTTAAAGGAAATATCCGACTCGCTCCTGCTACGTCTTGATTACGTACAAAATCTTTTCGTTTTACCAGCGCCAAAGCAATCTTTTCCATATAGTCATCTAAATCATTTATTCCTATTTCTTCTGGAGGTAGGCCAAGCCTTGGCGCAAGATCATCAATAAACAATCAAGTTACCCATAAATTACATACACATGCCTCAGCA
>JACMNO010000088.1 GCA_014378485.1 Bacteroidia bacterium | reverse complement strand
TTCTTTTTTGCCAAGCAAAAAGAAAGTAAAAAGTAAAATTGACTTATTGAGTGAACCCTAAATAATGAAGTTCGAACCGCTAAAGTAAATGAAATGATTGCCCGAGTTTGCAATAAAATCAAGGGTTTGGAGGGAAATAAAAAAGGGCAACAATCATTTTATGAGTTGTTGCCCTGTAGAGTGGGAGATACAGGGTTCGAACCTGTGACCCTCTGCTTGTAAGGCAGATGCTCTGAACCAGCTGAGCTAATCTCCCAAATCGGGTTGCAAATATAATGGCTTTTTTTGAATCTACAAAAAAATAGTTCTTTTTTTTAGTAAATAATTAAAAAATCAGACCTATTGTTTTATGATTTTTCCCACACTTATTGTAGTTGCCTTTTGAAGTATCTTATAAAGATAGATGCCGTTGGCTAATTCGGTAATATCGATCATATTGTGTTTTTGCGTTAATTCTTCTTTGCTGATCAGTTTTCCCACTGGGTCGGTTATTTCAAAATAAGCTGTTGTTACTTCCTTAGGTAACAAAACCGTGATCAATCCATTAGCTGGGTTGGGAAAAACTGAAATTTGTGAGCCATACAATTCTTCAATGCCGTTACAAATAGTTACCGAAACTGATACACCGGCCGAAGGAAAACATAAGCCGTCGTTTGAGCCTGTTACTACATAATGTGTATTGACGGTAGGAGTAACAACAATGGATGAATTATGAAGGCTCGTGGGCATCCAGGTATAACTGGTTGCGCCAGTAGCAGTTAAAGTCAATGATGCACCTGAACAAATTGTGCTGGCACTGGAAGCTGCAGTAATAGCCGGATTTAAACAAACTAATTTTAAACTTAAGCTATCAACTCCAATATCATCATTTCCATTATCCGACGTACCTCTTAACCTAATAACACAAGTGGGCGAGTTTGGGGCATTAAAGTAAATTACTTTTTTTGTCCATATGGTTTGTGTCGTATAAGCGCCTTTGATACTGAAAGATGATCCGGCGTCTGTTGAAAGCATCACATCTAAATTATCGGATCCGGATACATTTAAATAGTAAAACGACAACACATATTTTCCATTCTGATTCATATTCACATAAAAATCCATTGCGCCTTTATCATTATTGTTTGCCCCGAATGAATGAAAGTTGGCACAGCCAATGCCACTTGCAGGAACAACAACACCAATGGAGGCATTGGTCCATGAGGCAGCAATACCATCATTTTGTCTTCGCCACGATTCATTGCCTGTTGCGGGTTTGCTTTTCCAGTATAAATTATCGGGTAGTTCCCTAATGTCGCAACCATTTTGCCAGGTGTTGTCAAATGTTTGTACATAGGGTACGTTTGCATAACTTACAGCCCCACTGGACACAGTAGTTAAAACAGGCAACGAGGCTACCGTTGCACTGAAGCCGCACATTAATATACATCTGAAATAGGTGGATGTGGGAACAAATTCTGTTGTAGCAGATGCTGTTTTTCCGACAATATTTGTCCATACACTTCCGTTAGGCGATGATTGCCATTGATAAGATAACCCAAAAGCAACTGTTGCACCTGATAAACTATACGTTATAGTTCCTCCTCCACAGGGCGCAAGTCCACTTGCCACTGCTGTTCCTCCAACAGTCGTTCCTCCCATTGTAACCATGGCAGGAGACGATGCAGATGTAAAACTGCCGCAGGCAACAATGCATCTGAAATAGCCTGTAGCATTTACCACCTGCGAATAATTAATAGTTAATGCGCCTGTAATATTAGTCCACGTGCTGCCATTTGGCGACGACTGCCATTGATAGGTGATTCCGGTAGCTGAGGTTGAACCAGGCAATGAAAAATTAACTGCGGTCGCTGAACATAAGTTAGTATAACTTGCAAGGGCTGTTCCGGCTGTCGGTGTTCCCGAACAGGGCATAGAACAACCATAACTGGTTGTGCGGCAAGTCTGATCGGTGCCGCAAAGCGCATCTGAATTAAGATGTAATCTATAAAGTCCTGTTGTTGGAATAGTTGCCGTTAATGGTTGAACCCCATAAGCGATCACATTATTTGAAACATCTGTGAAGGTGAAATAATCTGTTGGTACCGAGGAGTAAAAAGTAAAACTACCTGCTGTACTAAATGTTAGCTCGCTGTATTCTATGGCCCAGTTACAGGTTGTAATTGTTCCGGAAGCACAAGAGCTTATGGTTGCGCTACCAAAAGGACTTGAATTAATACAGCCAACGCTTGTAGTGGAAGCGCAGGAATAAGTTGTTATTCTACAAGTAGACTGGGTGCCGCAAGACGCATCTGTATTAACATGCAATCTGTATCCACCGGTAGATGGAATAGTGACTAATAAAGGGGCGGGGCCTGAAGCAATAATAGCATTTGCAGCTGTTGTTAATGTTAAAAAATCTGTGCCGACTGATGAATTAAACGTATAGGTACCAACACTGTTAAATATAATTTCTCCGTACTCCGAAGCGTAGTTGCAGGTTGATATTGTTCCACTGGTGCAGCCGTTCACAGTAGCCATTCCAAAAGCGGTGACATTGATACACTGACTTAATCCTAATGAACGAAGAATAATCAGCGTAACAATTAGGAGAAAATATTTTTTAACCATGTTAAATATATTAATTGATTTTTATAAAGCGTTTGGTGGCAATTAAATCCTGTTGGTTTGAAACACTAATAAAATATGTTCCCTGAGGTAAATGAGAAATATTTATTTTTTGAAAAGAATCATTTATTTTTAATTCAGATACAATTTGTCCTTTCATATCAATGATGCTGAGGAGGGCATTTATTTTTTCTGTGAATTGAATATGAAGTATTTCTGAAGCAGGATTAGGATATATATTTTGTATGACATTGTTTTTAGTTAATTCAGAAACACCTACATCCGCATTTGGCGTATATTTCCAGACATCATATTTAAATAAATTATCATATCCCATAGCAACGTAAGCCTGGCCATTCATGACATAAGCTATAGAGCCTTCACGTGCACTTCCGCCAAAGTTTGTCATTTGCACCCATGTATCCATATAAGGATTGTACTGCCATATATCTTTTTTGTAAACCAAGGTATTATCATATCCTAAACCTACAAAACCCGAATTACCAATTACAAAACTAACGGCATCATAACGCGGCGTTCCTGCAAAACTGGTTTTGTTTGTCCAGGTATTAGAAACTGGGTCGTAACTTTTTGTGTCGTTTTTAAATCCTCCGTCATTACCACAGGTAATAAAACACTTGCCTGCCGCTGAAAAAGCAACGGCTTGTTTACGGGCTGTTCCTGTATAACTGGCTTTAGAAGTCCAGGTATTTGTTACTGGATTATATTCCCACCAATCGTTCAATAAACCTGTGGATGATTGTCCCAAACCAACATACCCTTTTCCGTTTATGGTAACACCACATGCGCCATTACGGGCAGGCCCAACAATGTCGGCTACTTGTGTCCATGCTAATGTAAGCGTATCGAACTCCCAAAAATCATTTGTGTATTGCAACAAGCCCTGTCCTGTGCCATAATATGCTTTTCCACCGATAGAAAATGCAACAGCTTTGGCTCTTGGCATTGCAGGAAAATCAGTGATTTTTTCCCATACATCAAAAGATTGATTATACCGGTGTAAGCGAACTTTATAATTATTACCATCATAACCTCCACATAAATAAGCTGTGTTATTAATCACAAATGATGAAGCTGCTGAAACACCTGAACCAGAGTAGTCAGACATTTGTGTCCAGGTATTTGGTTGTCCTGTAAACAAAAGCGTTTGTGATAGCACTATTAGAGTAAATAAAATAGATTTCATTAAAATAATTTAAAGTAAAACGATCTTTCTGGTTGCTAATAATTGTTGTTTGTTATAAACGGAAATAAAATATATTCCTTTGGAAAGACCTGTTCTGTCTATAGTTTGTGATATGTTTGTTATTTCCTGTGCCTTCATTAAACGTCCATCTATATTTACCAACATAACTATTAACGTTGAAAAAGGTTTTGCATATTGAATTGTAAATTCGTTGCCAGCAACCGGGTTTGGGTAAACACTTAATAAGTTATTATTTTCTTCTTCCTCAACGCTTACATCAATATCCAGTTTATAAAAATCTTGCTTTGAACCACCACCTGATTTTCCGGTTCCCATATACCCGACATTTCCTATAGCAAAACATGCTGCCCCCCGGCGCGGAGAGCCGCTAAAAGAGGTTGTATAATTCCATGTATCCGCTATTGTATTATACCACCATGTATCATTGTTATATGAACCATCACTTCCCATTCCGGCGTACGGCATGTTGTTTAATGTAAATGCAAAAGCACCTGTACGCCCTGATCCGGGGAAATTAACTTTTTGCAACCAGATATTTGATGCAGGATTATACTCCCACCAATCGTTTTGAAAAAAACTATCGTCTTTTCCCATTCCAAAATATATTTTATTATTAGCGCTGGTTGCAACAGCTCCATCTCTTCCGCCACTGCTGCTTACCAAACCCGGAAAGGTTGTTTCATAAACCCAGGAGTTGGATAAAGGATTATATTCATATACCATGCTGGATGAGCTAAATCCTCCATCAACACCACACATAACATATCCTCTGTTGTTACAATTTGCGAAAGCCGGCCTGAACACACTGACAGGGCAGTTCGCCTTCGCAACCCAGGTATTAAGAGCGGGATCGAACATCCAGAAATCTGATAAAATAAGTCCTCCATTGGATGTCGCATCATCCGTACCACCACCTAAATAGCCCTTGCCGCTTAATTCAAAACCATACGCGCCACGGCGATAACTTGCCGGAAGGTTTGCTTTTTGTGTCCAGTAATCAAAAGCCGCATCGTATTCCCACAGGTCATTATAACAATTGTCATTTGTATCAACACCGCAGCTTAAATACCCTTTTCCATTTATACTAAAGCCGGTTGCTTCATAACGTTTGCCGTTATCCAGGGCATGCACTTTTGTCCATTTATAGGAACTATACCCGCAAAGGGTTAGCAACATAAATAGCGATAGAAAAATAGATTTTATCGTTTTGCTCATCCCCATTAATATTTTATAATTTTTTTAGCAGATAGAGTTTCATGATCGTTTCGCAGTATAACCGACAAATAAACTCCCTGTGGCAACATGCTGATATCAATTTTAGAATTTGTTTCAGATAATGAAGAAGACAACATTTCTTTACCGTTTAAATTATATAGTTTAAAAACTGTTTTGGATCGCACCATTTCATCACTTAATGTTATATGGAGAAAATCTGATGCAGGATTTGGAAATAAACTGATACCGGTAGTTTTTTCCTTTTCCTCAACACCAACCGATACTTTCCATTCATAGCCCCATATATCGCCTAGGTTTGTGCCGTTTGAACCGGTGCCGAAATAGGCATTATCACCAATTGTAAAAGAAGGAACATAATCACGGCGAACTCCCGGGAATGATTTTGGAATTGTGTCCCAACTATTGGCAGCAGGATCATATTGATAAAAATCTTTAAGCATTGTGCCATTAACCCATGAATAGCCCAGGCCAATATATCCTTGTCCGCGAACAGCAAAACTACAGGCAGCATATCTGCCATCACCGATAAACGTAGCCTTAACTGTTGTAATACCAGTTGAAGGATCAAACATATATAAAGTATTAGAGCCCTGGGGTAATACATACACTTTATTATTGATCACAAATCCGGAACTGTAATCCTGAAAAGGAATGCTACAGGATACCGGCGACCAGCTGTTTGCAGTAAGATTATACGTATATAAAGAACCAAATAGAGCCATATAACCCACACCGTTAATAGTGAAACCAAGCCCCCCTCCGTTTGCAACCGGTAAATTTGCTTTTTGTGTCCAGGTATTATTTATCGGATCAAATTCGTAAAACTCATCTCTATCACCAAAGTTTTGTTCGTTACCGCCACCCAGGTAACCTTTATTTCCTATAACAAAACCTGCACAAGCAAAACGTTGCAGCGGATAATCTGCTTTCTGAGTCCATGAATTGGATGAAGGGTCAAATTCCCACCAATCGCTGTAGGCTTGTGAAATAGAGCCAGAATTAATGTGCCCTGTTCCCATATAACCTTTATTGCCAATAGTAAAGGCAGCACAACGGTGGCGTGCAAAAGAGGGATAAGGAGCTTTTGAATTCCAGACATATTTATCACAAAACCCGTTAAGAGAGATAAATAAACAAAATAGTGCGGCAATTTGTTTTTTCATTTTCGGTTAAATTATTTGATAAAAACACCCAGACTATCTAATTCTCTTGGTGTAACAGAAGGAGGCATCATATTATGAGTAAGTTTGAAAATAATAAATTCTGCCGTTCTTTCAGCTCCTGCCCGTGTAGAAAAACCTTTATTTCCCGGAATAGAGGGAACAGTGGGCTGGTGAATAAATATGTGGTCGTTTGTTATGATATTATAACCAAAACCAAAATCAGAGTTTGTGCTATCGCATAAAAAAATAGTGGAACTGTATGTGGTTGCAAATTCATTGCCTGGCATGGGTTTTGGAACAACATTCCCCGCTACATCAGTTTTTTGTTCGGGGCTGCAGGAACAAATCATTAAAGCAGTGAAAATAAAATTTAGTAAAGTTTTAATCATATATCTGCCAATGTAAATTGTTAGTTATAAGTAAATTTATAAAAAAAATCTAAATTCTCATACCAAATGAGTGAATAAAAAAGGCAACAGGTAACCTATCGAAAGGGCATAAGTGCATTTTATAATAATAAAAGTCAGTAAAAAATAGGCATTATTAAATTCCCATAATCACAGGAGAATAACAACGGTTTTACGGTAGCATTAAAGATCTACTCGTAAAAGTATATTTTAATCTGGGCAGCATCTTTTAAAAAATCTATTTTATTGATAGAATATCGGTGAACATTGAAACCTGTCCTTAATTTCAAATCAGCTAATAAGTCATTCTGTTTGCCCGCTTTAATCATTTCAATGTTTTCGTATAGTATGGTTTTCACACTTTCTTTCTTCATGAAAATATTACTTTCCAATAAATAGGTTATTAATAATACCACAGCATTGATCCCTATCAGGAATAAATATTCAACATTATCAGCCGTATCTTTCACTTTTGTAACCGCTGAAACCAAACCTATAGCAATCGTTAAAAACAAGTAGGTCATGTCTTTTATAGCAATTTCTTCTGTTTTATACCTTAACATGCTAAATACGGCAAACAAACCAAAGGCTGCTCCCATAGATAAGTCTACTTTATTTAATAGGAAAGAAATTAAAAAAATAATGATGTTAAATATAAAGTAAGTGAAAAATAATTCACGGTGTTTATAGATCGGGTAATAAATGAACCTGACTAAAATAAATACAGCGGTTAAATCAATTAGTAATCTAAAAAATATTTTGGAGCTTAGTTTTTGTAATTCTTCATAGCCTGAAAAGTTGGCTGTTGCATCGGTGGCAATTTGTAATAACATCATGAGTTAATTATTTTATTTACGTTTAATAGTTTGAGTTTAAAATTATTTTTTTTGACTTCTGAAAATGAACTGGCAACGCCGAAGCAATATTTACTGATAGAGCCTTGGCGGATATGGCTGTTTTTCATAATAGCAACAAATGGCGATAAAATTTTACTATCCTGTTTAACTTCTGCAATAACCAATTCGTTTAAATTTCGCTTTTTACCATCTTTTTCAAACTCGAGGTTTAAATCAAGTGTTAACCTTTCGGCAGAAGTTTTGTTGACTAACGTGATACGGCTATAGTTGACCCAAAGCTTAGGTAATAAGATCAATGGATCAAAAGGCAATATTTTTTTTAGGAAATCAAATGCTTTCCCCGTTTTTAAATCAGGAACATCGATTTCTTTGATACGCGTTTTTAAAGTCCTGCCTTTATTATTTTTAAATTTGATTTCTAGAAAGCCTAAATTACTTTCTAGATAGGTTCGATGCCTTATTTTATATCTGTTCAGTTTTCCCGAATGATGCTGATTGTAAAGTTTAAAATTTTGCGTGTCAAAATAAAGCGTTTTGTAACGGCTGATTCTGTTTCCTTCCACGTCTAAAATCCTGTAATCAACTTTTGCTGCTTCCAGTATAGATGAGAGATTACGGATATTAAACGTAAACTTTGTATCTGTTCGATCCATCAATTTTACGCCATCCATTTCTTGTAGAGTAATGGAATCAAATGATTGTAATATATTTAAAAAAGAGTGTGGCACTTTATTTAGTAATATATACGTGTTTTTTTACTGCAATAATTTTACCTTCCGGATCTAAGGTCTTCCGTTCTGTTTTTAATCCCTTACCATCGTATGTGTAAATATGTTTTTTTATTAATTTCCCTGCAATATCAAAAAACTGCTCTTCTGTTTTTTCACCTAACATATTATATTTTGTGACCCTTTTTTCTACAAATTTGTTGTTACCGTCATATTCTTCATCTTCAATTTCATCTCCTTCACTGTTATATTTGGTTTTATGAAAAGATTTAATATTGCCTTCTTTGTTGTAATCAGTTTTTTCTATCTCATTTCCTTTTGCATCAAAGATGGTTTTGCTTTCGTATAAAGTTTTTCCGTTTTCAACGGTTGATACCGCAGATGCTTTGATTTTATGTTGTTTCACCTCTTTTTTGCTTTGTGCAGAAGCAGTTAAGGCCCAAGAAAAAGAAATTATTAAAATTAAAAGTTTTATAGTCATATTTTTATTGATCGAGTGTATCTAAGCCAATGTCTTTCACTTCTTTTCGTTTACTAATGTTTAAAATAGTTTCAACAGGAAATTCTTTTGGGGTTGATGAGGTGCTTTGAATTTGTTTGCTGTAAGCAACAACTCTATATTTTCCTTTACGAAGGTATTTAAATTCAAACTCCCCGTTTGAATTTGTTTTTACAGACGTTCCGGGAGAGGAGTCTTCCCCAAAAAATAAATACACTGTTGCATTAACTGCTGGATAGCGCCCGGTTACATATGTAAAAAACTGATCGTGGTTCCTGTCCCAAAAAGCACCTTTAATAGTTGCATTACCACCTTCTCCAGGCGTTTTCTTGCAGGAGATTATATTTAGTATTAGTACGATGCCAAACAGTATATGTAGATTTTTTTTTGACATAGAATTATTTAACCGAAATAAATGTTCCTTTTGAAGAACCTGATTCGCCCCCTAAATTTATAAAATAAAAATAGATCCCAACAGGGTAATCATCTTTATTCAGGCTGCATACATCATTATTTTTAAATTTTTGGAATTGCACCAAATGCCCATATGCGTCGTAGATATTTACTTCCCAATCTTTATTCGATAAATTATTTGCCAGCTTAATACGTGAATTAGTAGTAATTGGATTTGGATAACATAATGATTGAAGTTCATTTGATTTTGATAATTCATTTATCCCAACAGCGGACATCCCGTCAAAATATAAATGATGAGCATACAAATCGTAATCTGACCCACTTCTGTAATCTTCCCAAACAAAAATAGCCCCACCATTTCCATCTGTTACCTGTGATACATTCACCTGGTCGTCTGTGGCATTAGAAACATAAACTCCGCCACTAGGCCACTGAAGAGTGCCGGCCGAATTTATTTTTTGAGATTTGATGTTCCAACTTATGCCGGTAGAATCCTGCCAGGCAATAATAGCACCGCCAGTTCCATCGCTAACCACGTTCGGATTAATAGCTTTTATACTATTAGAGATTAAAATGCCATCAGTTGGCAGTTGAATTATGCCCGTTAACGATACAAGCTGGGAGTAAATGGAATTTGTGTTTGTTCTGCCGTCTTTCCAGGCTAATAAAACTCCTGTAGACCCAAGGTATTTCATGTCAAACGCACTTTGGTTGCCAACCGCAGTGCACACTGCCACTCCGTTAGTGGCCCATTGTACAGATCCGGTTGAATTAATATGTTGAGCATAAATATCGTAATCAGTACCATTACGCTTATCAACCCAGCCAATCAAGGCGCCATTAGAGCCGTCTGGTTCAATACGCGCATTGGTTTGTGAATTCATTGAATTACAAACTAACAATCCATTAGTATTCCATAAAACTGCACCTGTACTATTAATTCTTTGAGTGTAAACGTCATAATCTACATTATTTCGTTTGTCTTGCCATGTAATGATAGCGCCACCTAAACCATCAATGTCTATTTTCGGATTAATTTGTGCATTTGGGGCTGTACAAATTCCAACTCCTCCAGTTGTCCAAATAGTGATGCCGCTAGAACTAATACGTTGCGCATAAACGTCCCAGTAAAAATTAACCGAATCTTCCCACACAATAATACCGCCACCAGCGTTATCGCTGATAATTTTTGGATTTTTTTGATTGGTAGATTTAGTGCAGATACCTACTCCGTCAATAGCCCAAAGTATGTTACCTGAAGAGTCTATTTTTTGAGCGTAAATGTCGTAGTTTCCGGCCCTGTTATCTTCCCAGGTTATGATGGCACTCCCGGCTCCTGCATCTATAATAGAAACCGATTTTTGGGTAAAGTTATTAGAACAAACAGCGATGCCATTCGTGTTCCATTTTTCATATCCATTGCTTTTAATGCGTTGTGCATATATGTCGGTTGAGTTTGAAGCAGAATTACGGTTATCATCCCAAGCGATAATAGCCCCATTTTTAGTATCTGTAACTGTGTGCGCATTACCCTGCGATTTTGACACGACTGCCACCGGGGTATTAATGCTAGAGCTAGAGCTCCACTGACAAAAGGCAGAATTATACATCAATAATAAAAGATAAATGCGTATTGGTTTCATTTGAAAAATTGATTTAAAATTAACATTAAATATACATAAAATTGATATTAGATTCTAAAGTAAATCTAATAAAATAACGAATTATCATTTTTATTTTTCAAATAATTGTAGATTTGTTTGGAGATGAAAACCATTATTTCATATATATACTTATTAAGCATTCTGTTTATTAGCTGCAATTTAAGAGCTCAAAAAGCCGAGAAAGATTTTCAGCTATGGGGAAATTTTGAGATGGAAAGCCCTCTTAACAAAAGATGGATGAT
Organism: Bacteroidia bacterium; assembly: GCA_014378485.1. Classification (GTDB taxonomy): domain Bacteria; phylum Bacteroidota; class Bacteroidia; order B-17B0; family Aurantibacillaceae; genus UBA4416. The sequence continues at coordinate 71,298 of JACMNO010000088.1, read as the reverse complement.
TCATATCCAACATCAATCAAGATTTATAAATAACGGTACTCAATACGGTTATTCTTATTTTGATGCAGGAGCTCTTTTCCGTATCGGAAAAAATTTAAGGTTCACTTTCAATTATATTTTTGCCGATAAAAAGAGAATTGACATTTCATATAGTTACCGCCATCAGTTTGAAGGCTATTTTACCTATCGCAAAAAATTTGGAAAATTTACTTTTTTTGATCGGTTTTTAAGTGACATGCAGTTTAAAGATTTTAATTCTGATGCGCAGGGCCAAAGACTTCGTGATTTTTATTTAAGAAATAAAGTAACCCTGCGTTACAAGCTACCTTTTAAACTAACACCTTATATTGCGCAGGAAACTTATTATAAAATCGACGGCCTTTATTATGAACGCGGCTTTTATGGCATCAATAGAATTCGATTGTTTTATGGCTTATTGTATAATGTAACAGAACATTGGCTCGCAGAAATTTCGTACACGATGGAATTTAATCATGATGCAAAAATACCTACAAACAATTATATGCTATCTTTTGGTTTAGTAAAAACATTTTTTCAATAATAATAGCATCAAGTCACAATGTTTTTTCAAGCTACTTAAATATTTTAAATTTCATTCTGAGTTTCTTCTTTTGTATCAGAGTCCGCCAATCAATGAATAATAAGGCTCCCAGCATGATAAGGCTCGCTGTTAACCCACAAATGGATTCCCAAGAGAGCGCATCTGATTTTAATTTATCTAAGTTTTCCGAGGCATATTTCCCCATGGATAAGGCAATTGTGTCACTTACAAATTTGCCGATAAAAAAAGCGGGAATAATATATAAGGGTTTTATGCGCGCTATGCCGCCTGCAACAAATAATGGAGTAGTTGGTAATGGCAGTAAAGAATAGGCTAAAATGACAAACTGGCTTTTCCACCCCTCCTCTTTCATTTTTTTACCAAGAAACTTTATGTCTTCATTTTTAGAGCGTTTAAAATATTTATTGGAAATGTAAGGGATATATAAAGATAAAATATACCTTCCTAAAATTGAACCTGCAACTCCTATGATAATGACTGGCCATAATTTCAGATGAAATACTATCTGCAGGGCGATCATAATTGTAAAAGCCGGAAGAAAAGGAAAGGGAACAATATCAAATAAAAGTGCCCCTAGAAAAACCAATATATAATGCCACCACATGTATGGTAAAGATAAACCATTTATTTAATTTAATAAGGTACAATGCATGCAATTATTTTGAATTATTCCAAGCATACCATTTGTATTATTGAGCTTAGTTATCGTAAATGATCGATAAAATATTAAAGCGTAAGGGTATATGCTATGCCTAATATATAAATACTTTCAGGCGTTGAAATATAGAATTCTGTTTGTATAAGATAATATAGATTAACAGCATTTTTTTTATTAAGTTGATATTCAAACCCGGCTACATTTCTAATTCTATGAAACCCATTGTCGTATGTCGGGCCGTCACCTCTTGGTGACCTGATCTGGTAACGCAGTTCGCAGGAGATATAAGGGGTTACTTTTTCATTAACAGGATATTTAAGATCTGTTTTAAAACGCAAAAACTGCTCTGCCAGTTTCCCTTTTTTGCTGGTATATAAATCCTGAACTTCAATCTGGTATCTGACACGCTCGCTTAATGTTACTTTATTAAATTTTTTCTTAAAGGTCACATCAAGCATTAAGCGATGCCTGTAACTATAACTCCCGTCGAGGCGTTTTTTTTGGATGGACCGATAGGTAGGACTTATTTTTATAGATTTACTGAATTTGTAATCGATACCTACATTTGTATAAAATAAATTGATGCGCTGGTAGTTTTCCCTTAAGCGCAATTCCTGGTCAATGGCTAAATTTATTTTTTTTGTTAAACTGTGTTGGATACTAAGAGTTGCCCATAATCCGGCATCTTTAGTTTGCTGTGAAAAACAAGGCGAAATAATTGATACTACGCCGAAAAAAAAAGATATGATTTTAATGCTCATTTTACTTAATGATCACCAAATCATTTAATACGACCTTTTCCTTTTTTTTGGTAATCGTTATTTCCATTAACTCTTCTTTTGGAAAAGATAAATATGGTTTTGTTGGATCCTCCCCGATTACGTATACCTTATATTTACCTTTCCTCAAATAATTAAATTTAAATGACCCATCATAAGATGTTTTCACGGTATTTCCAACTTCTTTATCATTTCCATAAATAATATACACAGTTTCTCCTGGCAAATAATATTCTGCAGTTAAAATCGTGTAACTGGCATCATAATTTTTCACATATACTTTTCCTTCTATGGAAGCAAAACCACCTTCGCCAGGTTCCTTTTTACAGGAAAAGAATGTAACAGAAATTAATATAAAAAAGATAATTTTGATGTTCATGATTAAGTAATTAAGATAAAGCCATGTTAAATTAACCTTAAATTTACTCAATTTCCATTTAATTTAATTATTTTGCGACTGATTGATCAATTAAACCACAGGTTTATTTGATTTAAAAATGAAAATGATGAGTGCCAGAATAAAACATTTTTTTATTTATATATGTATTTTCAGTTTGTTTTCACTGACATTGCAGGCCTCTGGCATTAATTTATGTAAAGAGAGCAAGGCATTTAAGAACCAAATTAACCCACTTACTGAAGATGAAGAAGAGGGAAGCCACGATAGCGACGAGGCAGCAGATGAAGAGGTATTTTTTATTGGCCATAACGCACTCTCTTATTCATCCGAGGATCTTTTGAAACTTACCTGGGCAGTTTTAAATATAAATTATCCCCGCCATTCAAAAACCATTTTGGTTCCTCCTCCAAAATATTAATTTAATGATGTGGCTGCATAGGTTTATGTAGGCTGGTTTTTAAGTATTCATTAAATCGATTTTCATTTTTATGTTAAAAAGAAATTTAGCCGACTTAAAGTCGGGAATGGTAGTGTTTTTAGTGGCCTTACCTTTATGTCTGGGTATTGCTTTGGCATGCGGAGTGCCCTTATTTTCGGGGATTATTTCCGGTGTTATCGGAGGAATTATAGTAACATCATTAAGTGGTTCAAAATACAGTGTTTCCGGGCCAGCGGCTGGCCTAACAGCAATTGTTATTTCAGCGATAGCGCAATTGGGGAGTTTCGACGTGTTTTTGGCAGCGGTTGTTTTTGCGGGTATTTTGCAAATTATATTGGGTGTTTTAAAAGCGGGCAGTATTGGGAATTATATTCCAAATGCGGTCATCAAAGGAATGCTTGCCGGGATCGGTATTATACTGATCATTAAACAAATTCCTCATTTATTTGGTTATGATAAAGATCCTGAAGGAGATGAACAATTTATCCAAATTGATGGAGAAAATTCTTTTACTGAATTAGTTAACATGGTCAATTTTATTACGCCGGGAGCTATTATAATTGGAACAGTTTCATTTCTGGTATTGTTTATTGCAGAAAAACCATTTTATAAAAAAGATAAAATACTGAGCAATATGCCCGGCCCTCTGCTGGTTGTAATTTTTGGTATTTTATTTACTGTTGCTTTTAAGGGTTATCCTTTTCTGGTCATAGATTCACAACACTTGGTTAATTTACCTAGAATTTCATCTTTTACAGACCTGAAGAGTAATCTTTTTTTTCCTGATTTTAGCAAAGCAACATCAAGCGGATTTTGGATAATCGTGGCTACATTAGCTGTTGTGGCTAGCCTGGAAACATTATTAGGAATTGAGGCCATTGATAAACTGGATCCTGACAAAAATGAATCAAACACCAATAAAGAATTAATGGCACAGGGTATAGGTAATATTGCTTGCGGACTAATAGGTGGCTTACCGGTTACATCCGTAATTGTCCGAAGTTCTGCAAATATTAATTCGGGGGCAAAATCAAAAATGTCTACTATGCTGCACGCTGTTTTGCTTTTAGTAAGCGTTCTTCTGTTACCGCAGTTATTAGCACTTATCCCAAATGCATGTTTAGCTACTATTTTAATTATGACAGGATTTAAACTAACTAAAGTTGCCATCTTTAAAGAGCAATGGAAATTCGGCCCGGAACAGTTTATTCCTTTTATTGTTACTATTTGTGTGATGTTAATAACAAACCTGTTGAAAGGAGTTTGCGCTGGCCTTCTTGTATCCGTTATTTTTATTATCAGGGATAATATTAAATTTTCTTTTGATTCAAGCAATGAAATGCTGAATGGAAAACAATACTATCTGATAAAATTACCGCAGCAGGTTACTTTTTTTAATAAAGGATACCTGATCCGGTTTTTCAAAACCGTAAATGAAGGAAGCAAGGTAATCATAGATGGAAGCATTAATAAAAGTATAAACAGGGACGCTAAAGATGTTATTTCAGATTTTGTCAGCAATAGTAAAAAAAAGAAAATTGAAGTAGAGTTATTTAAATATCATAACTAGAGTATATCAAAATTATAAAAAACATAAAAATTATGAATGAATCTTATCAACGATTAATAGAAGGAAACAAACGTTTTTCTATGTCAAAAAAATTCGAAGACCCTTTATATTTTAAAAAATTGTCGTTAGGACAAAAGCCTGACTATTTATGGATTGGCTGTAGTGATAGTCGTGTGCCAGCCAATGAAGTAACTAACACAGAGAGCGGCGAAATATTTGTACACCGAAATATTGCAAATTTAGTGGTGCATACAGATATGAATTTATTGAGTGTGTTGGAATATGCAGTCAAATTTCTGGAAGTTAAACACATTATAGTATGCGGGCATTATGGTTGCGGCGGAATAAGAGCGGCTATGAGCAATGAACTACATGGTTTTGTAGATAACTGGTTGCGAAATATAAAAGATGTTTATAATAAGAACACGGTGGAACTGGAAGCTATCAGTGATATTGATAAACGCACAGATCGGTTAACGGAGTTAAATGTTATTGAACAGTTAAGGAACTTGGCAAAGACTACGATTGTTCAGGAAGCATGGAAAACCAGGCAACTACATTTGCATGGCTGGGTTTATGGGATTAATAGTGGATTGATTACTGATTTAAGTATTATACATGATGGAACCGAAGACATTGAACCTATTTATAGATTTAACGTCATAAAAGGTTAATAGTAATTTACTGCTTTTTTGAATTTGTTTGTGAAAAAAATACCTCAACATAATGTTGAGGTATTTTTTTATTAAATCTTTTAGAAATAATTATTTTTTAATGGCCTTCTCAATAGAATTCGTTAAGTCCACAAATTCATCCACTGATAATTGCTCGGCTCTTTTGTCTAGATAAACAGACTCAACTATATGATTCCCGCTTAATACTTTAACCGAATTACGCACCGTCTTTCTTCGTTGATTAAAAGAAGCCTTGACAACTTTAAAAAATAATTCCTCATCGCAGTTGAGTTTCGTTGTTGTGTTGCGCGTTAAACGTATAACGGCAGACTTCACTTTTGGAGGTGGATTAAATACATGTTCGCTGACTGTAAATAAATATTCAATTTTATAAAAGGCCTGTAGCATTACACTTAAAATACCATAGGTTTTTGTTCCGGGTTTTTCGGCAATACGTTGCGCCACTTCCCTTTGAAACATTCCAACTACACAATTGATGTTGCTTCGGTATTCCAATACCTTAAACATAATTTGTGTAGATATGTTATAAGGAAAATTTCCAATCAGGTAAAAATTACCGGCGGATGCAAAGGGTGAAAGATCTGCTTCTAAAAAATCCTGGAACTTAAATTTGTGTTCGTGTTGAGGATACTTTTCTTTTAAAAACGCTATAGATTCTGTATCGATGTCAAAGGCCGTGAAGTTTTCTTTCTCGATCATGTATTGGGTGATTACTCCGGTTCCCGGACCAACCTCCAAAATAGGAGTGTCATCCTTAGGTAAAGAGTTGACAATCTTTTGCGCAATATTTAAATCAATTAAAAAATGTTGGCCTAAATGTTTCTTTGCTTTTACGGGTGATGCCATGGTTTAAAAGTACATAAAAATTTCATTTTTGTTGTTTAAAGTGGTACTAGTAATTATATTTACAGGAATTGATTTATAAAAATGAAAATATTTATTGTTGTACTTCTGTCTTTAATCAACATCCTCTGCGCCCAAACAAGCGATAGTTTAAAAATTAAAAAGTGGGCCATCGGTATAACTGGCTCTCCTGATTATTGTAATCAAATTTCTAGTGGCTCAAAGATGCAGATGGGTTATGTAAAAAGCGAGGCAAAGGCAAAGTTGGGTTTAACTGCGGGCGTGAACGTGCTTTATATAGTATCACAAAGAATTGCTGTTGAAGCGGCTGCTTTGTTTTCATCTAAAGGAATATTTGTACATACACCTTCCTGGGCGACATCAGGAGGAACTTATGACCCTACTATACCTAATAGTGGACTCAGCACGATAGAATTTGAAAAACAAAGCATGTATACCTATCAATATTTGGAAATTCCTCTTAAGATGAACTACTATGTTCTCAATAATAAATTTAAAATGTTTCCTTCCATTGGAATTTCTGCGAATGTGTTTTTAGGAAAGAAAACGAGCACTAATGTTTTAGATAATGCTGAAATCAGGAAGACTCAAATTTCTCATAGCTACAATAACAAAAATATTCCGGCACTTGATGCGGCTCTAATAATAGGTTTAGGGTTAAGCTATGAGTTAAACAAAAGTTTGTTTTTGAAATTCGAACCTTCTTACCGCCAATTTATCAGGAAAATGGTAGATTATCCTGTTAATGGTTATCTATATTCCTTTGGAATGAATGCCGGAATTTATATTAGGTTTTAGTTTGTTTTAGTTAAATTTTGATAATTGGTATCCAATACTCTGATCGTTATGTTTTTACGAATATACACATGTTTGTCCTGAATTCTTCTGACAATAATTCCTGCAAGGATAAGAACAGAACTTACTACGATAGTTTGTTCATTGATAATCGTGGCATGCCCATTGGCAATATTGTTGCCGGTATCGATAGCGAAAAACAAAAAGCCGGCCGAAAACAACCAGGGGCTAAACATACCACCTCTGATTTTAATGGCTTTTAATTGGCTTATTTTTACAGCAGAATCATTATCAAAAACCAATACGCTATCATTTAAGTTGACTAACCTATGAGTTCTGTAAAACAGATCGCCTTTTAATTTATAATCTATTTTAGAATTATTAAAAAACTGGTAGGACTTCTCTTTTCCGAAAACAGAATGATAATTCAATTCTAAAATTTTTTGACTATAAGAAAATTTTAAAATTAAAAATAAAACTATGCAAACGATTGGTCTCATTAAACAATCTCCAGTAATGTTCTGAAAGCAACATATTTTCCATCATATAATGCTTTCATATCAGTTTGTAAACGTGGGGCTTCCAGAGCCATATACGATTCAATATCTTTCATGTCATTAAAAGAATATTGGGTAGAGTAGGTGGCTCCTTCATCATCTACATTTAATACTTTACACATTTTGTATTCTGTAAAGTACCCTGTTTCCATCACCATCGGTATATGAATTGTTTTCATCCATTGATGCCACTCATCGGCAACCAGTTTATCAATGCTTACTGTAACGCTGTATATATACATAATTTTGTTTTATAATTCTGTCCCTTCGAGTAGAATTTGTGTATCGTGCAAATTCGTATCTAGAAGTTTATTTAGCTGTTCTCGATACTATTTTTTGCAAGAAGCAGGCAAAAAATCACTCGAACAGACATTAGCATTAAAAAAAATCAATTTACAATATCCCCTCTTAAATCCCTGTAACGTTTCCGGGCATCTACCACATAAATACTTCCGGGATATTTTACCAGCATGTCCTGGTATAATTGTTTTGCTTTTTCCTTGTCGTTCAGGTAACGCTCATATAATTCTGCCTGCTTGAATAAAGCATCGTCGCCATATAATTCGGTAGGGAAAAACTCTAAAATGTTTTCGTACATTTTTGCGGCATCCGCATAACGGTTTGTTTGCTTAAATATCTCCGCTTTTTTATAATAAATATCATCACCCAACGTATGCTCGCTGAAAATAGAATTGATACTATCCAAGCGTGCAATGGCTTTATCATATTGATGCTGAAGGATCAAAAGTTCTGCGGAAGCAAACATGCTTAAAGGAACAGCATTCGTATCAACACCAATGGCATCCGTAATCACCAGAGATAGATCCAGTGCATCATTAGCAATGGTTTTGGTGGTGGCACCTTTTAAAATATCACATTGCGCTTTGGCCCATTTAAAATCCGACGCGTAATAACTCAATTTGGCATTTCTGAATTTTGCACCCTGCCCTACGGTTTCATATTTAAAATCTTTTTCTACTTGCGAATAAAGCAAAGATGCATCCCAAATATTTCCGATCAGTAAATTCATATCACCAAGATCCAATTTAATTTCTGCCAGCATGTTTTTATCAAACGTATATTGTGACATCACATCTTCCAATGATTGAATGGCTTCTGCAGGTTTATTCAGATAGTAGGCATTTAGTAAAGCTGATTTTTTGATGAGAGGAAAAGTTAAATTACTAATTCCATACTCTTTAATAGCAGCTTCCATGTTTGTATGAAGGGTTTCAATTTCTATAAGGTTCGGATTGACCTGACCGGTGAGCTGCAAATAACCGGCATTTAGTTTTTCGATGTTTGCGATGTCGTAGTACGGATTGTCTTTTCCTTTGCTGATCACATACTGATAACACCTCTCTGCCACCACATAATTTTCATTGCTTATGCAAAGTTTAGCCAGTTCCATTAAACGGGAACCATCACCTTTCTGGCGTTTATCCAATGCTTTGGACTGAACAAAAGAGCCGTTAAAATCTTTTTGCTGATTCAATAAAAAAATCAGGAATTCAGATAAAACTGTTTTATCTGATTTTTGTTGGATGCGCTTTTGTAATTCTTCTTTTAAGATCGGATTATTAAGGCCACCGTTTTTATCATCATAACCCAAAGATTGTTGCAAATTGCTTTGAGCCGTATATAATTCGCTTTCCCGAAATTCGATGGCGTCGAGGTACTCATTCACCATGGCTTTTAAGTCACCCTTCTTTTTATAGAGATCTGCAATTTCATAATAATATGGATAAGTTTCAGGAGTTTTCTTGCGCCCTTTTTTATATACGTCAATGGCGTAATCATACAATTCCACTTCTTCAAAAGCATGTGCCAAAGCAAAGATGGTGCTTTGTTCGGGAATCACTTCCTTAACCGCTTTTTCATATTGATCTTTTTCCTTATCGGGATTACCCATCAATTTGTAAACTATACCAAGTTTGACATATAAATGCGCGTTGGAATCACTGTGCTTGATATGTCGTTTGGTGATCTTCTCCGCTGTCTTATAATCTTTGGTCTCTATTAAACACCTGAAATAATATATGAAGTAAGCATCGGGCAGTTTGTCATAAAGCTTTTCAAAATACACGATGGCTTTATCAAATTGTTTCTGCTCGTAATACTGCATAGCCAGTTTATCATCAGTGGTTTTTTGAGCGCTTACCGAAATAAACGATGCTAAAAAAAGGGTGCATATTAAAAATCGTTTCAAATTAATTAGTAGAATTTTGATGGGTGATTTCTGGATAAATTAATTCAGGCAAAACACCACTGTTTAATTTTTTTACTAAATCTTCGCACACAGGTAAAGCTTGATTAAATACTTCTAAATGTTTCCGGATAATTTCAGTGTTCACGTTTAATTCTTCAATGATCTTTTCAGATTCTTTTTTTTCTTCATTAATAAATTCAATGGCTTCTTCCTCATCAATGCTTCCTGTTTTTAAGTCGTGTGATAATGTTTGTAATTGTTCAACTGATAAATCCGCTTCATTCAGCCAGCCGGATCGTAAAGCCAGGTATTCGTTCATGCCTTTTCCCACTGATTGAAAAGCTTGTAAATTTTCTGCAACCGTTTTGGTTACCGTATCTTTTAAATGAGAATTGATAAAAAGCGAGTAGGTATATTGTTTTGAATAAGCCTTCATACATGCCGAACTATCCACAGCTTTAAAATGAGAAACGGATTGCTGCAACACAACTTTCAGGCTATCCAGTTCTTTGGTGTACTTTTCGTATGCATGGGTATTTCTGCAGGATGATAATCCAACTCCAAAAACCACTGATATCAAACAAAATAAAAGCCTCACCTCTTCAAAATTAACAAATCAAATTTAAGCTTAAAAGCTCAATTATAACCATACAACTTTATTAATATATATTAAAATTTGCTTGCCGACTTTTGATAACATTTTGCTAAAGTTAATAGGATCCGCCTGAACCCGCTCCCCCGGATTTCCCACCACCAAATTCAAAATCATCCTGCGAGGTGGTTGGTGATTCCTGCCTCATGCCTTCTAAAATGATTAATGCTTCGGCATTGCTTCTTAAAAAACTATTGGCATCCTTTTCTTCTTCATATGTAATACCATGTTTTGGAATTTTAAGATAGTTGATAGCGAAATAGGCCACCATTATCAGTAAGATACCTGCAATGGTCAAAGATATTTCGGGGTGACCCAAACTAAAATAATATTTAAAAGTAATGGCGGATGCGGCTAATAAAATAAGTCCGGACCAAAGCAAAGTTTTGTCTTTTTGTTTCAATCCAGAATAAATATATATGATTGGAATGGATGCGGTAAGAATATAAAATAAAAACGCCAACGGAATATCTTGTCCAGTTGCCAATTGAAGATTGAAAAAAGCCACGCTTGATTCCCTGATTACATAATAGTTACATGAAGCATAAAAAACAAGTAAGGTAACATACTCAATCACGCCAATACAGGAACGCCAGTAATATAAATTTGTTTTGCTTTTAATTTTTTTAGCTTGAAAATATACCATCGCTGAAAAGAACATGAGTACAAATGGCATGACCATTTTTGCAACATCACCAAATTTTAAAACAAACAAAAACAAAATAGTGTAAACACAAAAACATAATGCTAATGTGATAAGCCTGTCAGCATATCTAATAACAGCAAAAGCAATAAAAGGCATTGCCAAACAGGCGAGTAATAAAGCATTGTCTTCGCCGGAAGCACCTATAATGGTGAAGAGACAAATAAATAAAGATAAAAGCCCCACATATAACAAAGCTTCATCACTGCCCGCATTATAAACATGTTTAGATTTTATCAATAACTCCAAAACGGCAAAACAAGCACACGAAAAAAACAAAGAAGTAAAAATATAAAAACCATTTCCACTACTATTAAAACCGGAAGCAAACATCAGGAAATAAATACTCGAGGCTGCCAGAATAATAAAACAAGTAAAAAGAAATAATCCAATCTTCACAAAAATGTTTGGTGTGTATAAATAGGTACTGTAGCTATTTAAAATAGCTTCGCGCTGCTCTGCTGAGATTAATTTCTGAGCAAACCAGTTTTCTGCTTTTCGTTTAATAGAAGTATTAAAAAGAGTAACTGAATTATAAGCCTTCATATTATTATTGTTTGACGATCTTTTTAAGATTTAAAAATAAAAAAATGACACCTATTGCAGATCCTATCACATATAACATTCCTAAAAGAGCAGTGCCTTCACTTATATTATCAATTTGTGATAATAAATAAAAGATACAATATGTTAATCCGATATATCCATATAAAACAGCAAGTAGCAAGAACAGGTAAGATTTTTGTATCAACGCATATTTAATAAAATAAACACATATAGCGGCTAATGCAAGTAAACTGATCAATTTCAAATCCTGATCAAATAAAGCAGCAAGCGCAGCAATACTTAAAATATTAATAGCAAAATTATTATAAGTAAAACTGAAATGTTTTTTTATTTCTTTTTTATCTGAATACAATGCCCATACGCTCAATGCTATTCCTAAAGTCAAGGCTGTAAAAATAACGGAGAGATTTGAGAAATCATTATTGTCTATTAGTTGCCTTGGAGATACGCTTAATCCAAAAGTTCCAGCAAGCCCTGTAATGGCAATCGATAAAACGCCTTTATGATCAAAGCGATAAGCCAGGTAAAAGGCTAATAAAGTGGGAATAAACACAAGAATGCCGTAATGCTTACCAAAAGGACTGTATTGATATTGAAAATATCCTATAAATAAAGCGAAAAGCAGGAAGCCCAGTAAAACAACATAGTCAAAGAAAGGTGAAGTATGTGTAATCTTTTCGTTCCGGTAGAGCAGTTTATGTTTATTGGCAAAATAAAAACAACCTGTAAAGCCCGCTGCAATGGCGCCTAATACGGCCTGATGACCAATTGTATCAATATTTAAATAAACTAAAATACCAATGCCGGATGATAATAATAAAATCCCCAGATAAAGGATGGTTCTCAGTTCCCAGTGAATGGAAAATAATTTATTTTCTTCAATGCCTTTGATTCGAATGAATTGATCTTCATCAATGTGTCGATCTTTATATATCTGATTTAATTCTACCATTGTATTTTATAAATATAATTAAAATTTGAAGGCTCTGTATTTAGATTTATCAAATCCCCCTTATCTTAATACTAAACCGCTAAAACAAAAAAAGATTAAGGCATTGGATTATAAATTATATTTACCGTATGGTTTTCACCCTCTTAAAAGAAAGTATTGTATTTGCCTGGGGCGCTTTAATTGCCAATAAACTCAGAACCTTTCTCAGTTTGCTAGGTATTACCATTGGCATTTTCGCCATCATTACCGTGTTTACCATTGTTGATAGTTTGGAACGCAACATTCGTGGAAGTGTTCAAAGCCTCGGTGATAACGTGGTATTTGTGATGAAATGGCCATGGACCTTTGGTCCCGATTATCCTTGGTGGAAATACATGAACCGCCCGGTTCCTGAATACAGTGAACTGGCAGAAGTGGAACGAAAAGCAAAAAGCATTGAAGCTGTTGGGTTCAGGATTGGTGCAAGGAAAGTTTTAAAGCATAACAATAATACCATTGAAAACGGTTTGGTTTCGGGCTGGTCTTACGGATATGGAAAAGTAAAAGCTTTTGATATTGTTGAAGGCCGTTACTTTCGAGAGGATGAGGCAGAAGGTGGATACAACGTGGTTTTGTTGGGTTACACCTTGGTCGATGGCTTGTTTCCGAATAATGAATACCCAATTGGAAAAACCATCAAAGTAGCAGGCAGAACCTGCAAGGTCATTGGTCTTTTTAAAAAAGAAGGAGAAAGCATGCTTGGCAACAGTATGGATAACCAGGCGGTAGTGCCATATAATTTTGCCCGTTTATTTATGGATGTGAAATCCGAAAACAGCGATCCTTTTATTGCTGCAAAAGCAAAACCGGGCGTTACTAACGATCAGTTAAAAGACGAGCTCACCGGAATCATGCGATTCATTCGCGGATTAAAGCCTTTAGCGGATGATGATTTTGCACTGAATGAAACTAATTTATTAAGTAAGAATTTTGACACCCTGTTTGATATTGTGGGAATTGCAGGTGCTATCATTGGTGGATTTTCTATTTTGGTAGGTGGCTTTGGTATTGCTAACATCATGTTTGTGTCGGTGCGGGAAAGGACTAACCTAATTGGAATTCAAAAATCGTTAGGGGCAAAAAATTATTTTATTCTGGCGCAGTTTTTATTCGAAGCCGTATTTTTATCATTGATCGGAGGCATCATAGGACTCTTACTCATTTATGTTCTCACCTTTGCTGCAGATGGTGTCATTGATATGGAGATTACCTTAACACGTTCCAACATTATTTTAGGATTAACCATTTCTGTATTGATTGGTATCATTAGTGGGTTTATCCCTGCTTATGGCGCGTCTCAGTTAGATCCGGTAGAGGCAATCAGAACAAATTAAAAACAATAAAAAAACACAGGTGCCCGAGCCTGTTGAAGACAACAAATTAATATGGCAGTATTACAACGACCAAAAACCATTTCTGTAATCACGGTTATTGCCATTGTGTTGGTGTTGTTGGCTTTTCCAATGCTGTTTATGCCTTCCATTAAACGTATGGGCGATTTTATTCCCATGATCCTGGGCATCATCATTACTCTTCAGTTTGTTTCCTTGATTGGCATCTGGCACATGAAACAATGGGGCGTTCAATTATTCATCATCATGTTTTGTATCAGGCTCATCACCTTTATGTATTTGGATCTCTATGGCTTCCGTTTTTTCTTTAGCATCTTTTACTCGGTGTTGTTTATTATTTTCTTTATGATCCATTATAGGAAGATGGATAGGAATCTTTAATTATAACCAGCCAATAGAGTTTTAAAAGCATTTTGGGTCATGGTTTCCATTGTTAGCTCTATCAAAGATGTATCGCCTATAACCATGTCCTGATGCCCTACCATTACTAATTTCGTTTTTTCATTGACACGATAGGCCAATACACTAACTTCCTGCCCTGTCGGAATACTTTTAAACTCAACCGAGTGATTGGCGTATTCATATCCCGGCAGAACAGATTTCATTCCTTTAAAAATCATGGCAACAAATGTTTTCTCAATAGAGTCTGCTTTTACGATGAGATTAGTTGATTTTTTTGTATCATAAAAACGGTCACAATTTATCCAACCCAATGTGCTTAATCTCATGATATAAGCTTCCGGATATTCTCTACCGCTTTCTCCTTCATATTCAATAAATCTTTCGGGACTATCAGATAAACCACTGTCTGGAAAACTTTCCACATTTTCAATAGCTATGCTGCCATTTACTTTCCAATCGATTATTCCATTTTTTAATTTGCCGGAAAAAGCTTTCATTGTTTTGTCAGGATATGAAGTTGGCATTTTCACGATGACTTGTTTGTTAGGTTTTAGCTTCAGTTTTTCACCATGACATCGGGCTTCAATATAAACCATACCAGCAGAAGCTAAGGTGCGGTTGTTACTTGAGGTGGTTAAGCCAGCCTCTAATATATCCGACATCGTGTAAAATTCGGTAATGTAAACGGCAACTTGTGAGCATTTGATATTTCTTCCATCTTCATATACAAAAGCATTATCAGGAAATTTTACAATTGTTCCTTCATCACAATATATTTCGCCAGGGTTATTGACATCAATAATTGTTTCCTGCGAGAGTTTGCGAGACAGAGAGTTGTAGGCATTTAAAGAATAGCCAACTACTTTAAACTTTTGCGGAGTGGGCGTTGTACTAGCAAAATTTATCCAGTCGATGTAGTACCCCGTCATATAAATCCGTTTTTGTATCGTGCAGGAAAGAACTCCCGAAATTAAGGTTAAGATTAGACCGCCACGTAATAGTGTTTTCATTGATAGTAGATTTGAAAGTTTAGTGGCTTTTATAATGAGTAAATAATAAAAAAGCCACAATGTTTATACACTGTTGTTCAATATTGTACGTCTACTGTTTACTTTGCCTCTCTTTTGCAAAATTCCCCTAAACATTAATCTTTGAAAAAAGATTAATTCCTCATGGAGCAGAACTTGAAACCCGAAGAACGTGAATTGGTAAAGCTGGTTCAGTATTTCAAAAAACGCGCACTGGTGCTTATCACTGAAAATAAGCTGGAAGAGGATTATCGCCAGATGCTGGAAACCTGCGACAAACTTACAGGAACAACTTTTTCTGCACGCAAAGAACAGGGATACCATCATTGCTGAGCGGGAACCATTGGAAGGAATGATTAAAGACAATGCTAAATGCCCCAAATGCAACAGCAATGAAATGCTGAAAGCCATTTGTTTTGAAACAAGTCCGCAGGGCTGGAAAAGCAACAAATATAAATGCCGACGCTGCAACATTGCTTTTGTTTGGAACACGCCCAATAATCCCTTAGATATAATTCCTTACGTGGAAAAATTTATCAAAGACACCGAAGAAAAAATAGCAAGCCTGAATGACTCCGATCAAAGCCTTGAACCAACTATACATGGACTGGAAGCAATGAAAGCAAACCTTACAAAATTAAACCTGTTGGCAGAAGCTTCCGACCTTGACATGAAAGATTTGGAGGAATATGAACAGCAAATGGCCGACATGGTGCACAAATTCAAAAAACACCTCATGATCGAAAAGATCAAAATGGGGAATAGAATATGTGTTTTTCAAATTATTATTTTACAAGCTCATACAACACTGAAACTTGCCCCTGTTTTTGCCATTAACAACAATCCTTTATTATATGAGTTTTCTGCACTTAAGTAAATAACGTTTTCATTCTAGCCCTTTTCATCGATTCATCGTTTTAAAAAGTTAATTAGTCTGAAAATGCTATTTAACTGTCAAATTGTTTTGTTTTATTCAAAAATTTAATTATATCTTTATATAGAAATGATCATTACGTTCACTCACTAAAACATACATTTTAATCAATAAACACATGGTTGCAGAAGTTGAAACCCATAATTTAGTAGATCCTTTAAAGGCTTTTTTTGGCTTTGGCGGATTTAAAGGTACCCAAGAAGCTATTATCAATAACATATTAAACAAACAGGATACATTTGTTATCATGCCAACAGGCGGTGGTAAGTCGCTTTGTTACCAATTACCGGCTATCATGAGCGAAGGAACTGCAATCATTGTTTCGCCTCTTATTGCTTTAATGAAAAATCAGGTGGATGCTATTCGTGGTTTCAGTAACGAAACAGGCATTGCCCACTTTTTAAATTCCTCGTTAAATAAATCTGAAATTGCCACAGTTAAGAAAGATGTCCTTTCCGGAAAAACCAAATTATTATATGTTGCTCCTGAAACTTTAAATAAAGAAGATAACATTGAATTCTTCTCAGAATTTAAAATTTCTTTCTTTGCTATCGACGAAGCGCATTGTATTTCAGAATGGGGTCATGATTTCCGTCCGGAGTACCGTCGTCTGCGTCCAATCATTGATAAATTAGGCTCTGTACCTGTAATGGCTTTAACAGCTACTGCTACTCCTAAAGTTCAACAGGATATTCAAAAGAATTTGGGAATGCTGGAAGCCAGCTTATTCAAATCCTCTTTTAACCGCGATAATTTATATTATGAAGTTCGCGCCAAGCAAAATGTGATCAAAGAGATCATTAAGTATGCACGGCAAAATGCAGGTAAATCGGGTATTATTTACTGCCTTAGCCGTAAAAAAGTAGAAGAAGTAGCTCAGGCCCTTATCGTTAATGGTGTAAAAGCAGCTCCATACCATGCGGGATTAGACGCCAAAGAGCGCGCTAAAACGCAGGATGGCTTTTTGATGGAAGATATTGACGTGATTGTAGCAACCATTGCTTTTGGGATGGGAATTGATAAACCGGATGTACGTTTTGTTATTCACCACGATATTCCTAAATCATTAGAAGGATACTACCAGGAAACAGGACGTGCCGGCCGTGACGGAGGAGAAGGAAATTGCCTGACTTTTTACAGCTATGATGATATCATGAAACTGGAAAAGTTCATGAAGGATAAACCGGTAAATGAGCAGGAAATAGGAAAGCAAATGTTGTCTGAAACGGCTTCGTTTGCAGAAACTTCTTCGTGTCGCCGTAAATTCATTCTGCATTATTTTGGAGAAGAATTTGATGATGCGAAATGTAACGAGATGTGCGACAATTGCCGCCATCCGAAACAAAAGTTTGAAGCACAGGATGATTTAACACTGGCTATCAAAGCTGTGAAAGAAAGCAAAGAGAAGCACAAGGTTAAAGACATCATTAATTTGCTGATCGGAAACTTAACGGCTACCGGAAAATCCTACAAACACAACGAACTCAAAACTTGGGGCGAAGGAGTGGAATCTGATAAAGACGATAAATTCTGGAATGCCGTGATGCGCCAAGCCCTTGTAAATGGTTTCTTCTCAAAGGATATTGAAAATTACGGGTTAGTAAAAATCACCGATAAGGGAAAAGATTTCTTAAAAAGTCCGTTCAGTATTAAGTTCACACGCGATAACGATTTTAGTAATGCCGAAAGTGATAGCGATGATGATATTGTTGGTGGGAAAGGCTCACATAGCACCGATGAGGTATTATATGCGATGCTGAAAGATCTGACTAAAAAGGTAGCCAAGCAAAATAATTTACCACCGTATATTATTTTCCAGGAACCATCTTTAGAGGAAATGTCCATCAACTATCCGATCACCATGGAAGAAATGGCGAAAATTACGGGTGTTGGAGCGGGAAAAGCGGCTAAATATGGTAAAGCATTTTTAGAAGTAATTAAAAAACACGTAGAAGAAAATGACATTGAGCGTCCGAGCGACATGGTCATTAAATCGGTAGTAAATAAATCAGGATTAAAAGTATTTATCATTCAAAACATTGACCGTAAAGTGAGTTTAGAAGATATGGCTAAAAATAAAAACCTGAAGATGAACGATCTGTTAACAGAAATTGAAACAATCGTAACTTCGGGAACAAAAGTAAATATTAACTATTACATCGACCAGGTAGTGGATGAAGATAAGAAAGATGATATTTATGAATGTCTGCGAGAATCTGAAACAGACGACATCACCTCTATTTTAAAAGAATTGGGTGAAGATGAGTACAGCGAAGAAGAAGTACGATTGATGCGAATTAAGTTCATTAGCGAGTTTGCAAATTAGTTTTTTAAGTTTGTTTGCAAAGAAGCCATCCGCTCATTAGTGGATGGCTTCTTTGCTTATAGGATCTTTCAGTTTAAATTGACATGTAGAAAACTAAAACGATACTAATTTCTCTTAACATGCTGAATGTCATAAAAATAGCGCGAAGTATTAAGAATTCCTTATGTGTAAATAAAGATTAACTTTAACAATCTTTAATTCAAATGGCTTTTTTCTGTAAAAAATGTAACATATTAGCTTTTCTAACAGTCTTGTTTATCTATCATGAGAATATTATGTTGGGACAGAACAAGGATGAAATTGTTTCATCGTATATCAAAAGCCTCACAGATACATGGAATGAGTTTAATACACAAACTTTTTCCTCCTGCATCATTGATTCAACGGCCACTTTAAAATCGGAGCCTTTTAAAATCGACAAAAAGTCTTTGGTTGATAACCGTACCAAAATGCAGCTGAGGTTAAATCAATTGCAGCAAACGATAAATAAAAAAGAGGTCGGGTTGCATGCAACTGTTAATTACCAGGAAAATTTTAATAACCCGATTGTTGACCCCGAAGAATTTGTTGTTTTTAAAAGACGTGCGATTGCCGGCTTCGATTGGGATATTTTAAGCAATGGATTTTACGAAAGTAGGGTGAGAAACAAAATACTGAAACTGAATTATGAAACATTAGAAAAAAAGCAACAGACAGAAAAACTGAACGCTTTTCAGAATGCTCAGACAACACAGATAATTGTTTACTTTAATATTAAAAAAATTGAAATTTTAAATGCCCGAAAAAATCTGAACAACAAACAAATTCCGGTGATTGAAAAGTTGTGGGACATTAAGCACATCACAAAAGATAATTATTTAAAAGCGATTCAAAACACCACAGATATCAATGCTCAGTATAATATTTATCAGAATTATAATCAGGCCAGAGCAAATGGAAAGACCTTTGATTTTGAGTTACCGATTCTTGATATTAATATTCATCAACTTTTGCAAAAAGCAAACATTTCCACGTTTGATTCAACTGCAACTGATGCCTCACGGCTTGCAAAATACCAATCCTCTTATTTGAAGGATGTGAGTTTAAAGGCATACACCCGTTATAATTATTACGACGTGTATAATTCGTCCCAACCAAATAGATCTTACATTTCTGTGGGAATGAATTTATCCATGCCATTAGCATTTAATCAAAAAGATAAAAAGGCTTTTTACCTGCTTCAGCAACAACTAACAACTACAAAAGAAGAAATTGATTCTGTTGATTTTGAAGCATCGATCTTAAACAAATATTATGAGTATCAATACAAATTAAAGCAATTTAAAAACCTGTATCATAAGCGATTGGTATTTGAAGAATTACTAAGAACCGAGCGAGTTAAGCAACAGCTTGATGACATGGAGTTTAATCCCAATACTGCTTTATTTATATTGGACGATTATTGGAGTAACGCTATTGAATTAATTGATTTAAAACAGGATCTCTATAAAATTATTCTGGACTTGAAAACAGGAATGCCTAAGGTTCAAATATCTGAATACACAAGCCCTTTGAATTTATCGAATCTTAATATTGCTTCCAGTAATCCGCCATTTAAGGCTGTTTATATTTGGAGCGATGCATTCAAAAACAATTCACAGACCGTTATCAATGAATATTGTAAAGTGAATGAGTTCAATCCTTTATTGATCTCTTATAATCCTGGCAAAGCCTATGTAATGCAAATCTCTGATTTTATTTCAAAGAATCACAACACGCCGGTTCACTTAATGATTGGGAGCAATAAGCTGCTGCAGACAGGTATTACTGGTTTTTTAGATACTTTAAAAATGAACATGAACCTGTTATACATTAAAGGTATTCATTTGGATATTGAACCACATACTTTTACCGACTTTAAAGAAAACAAAGAACAGTATTTCAAAAAATATATTCAGGTTTTAAAGCAGGCTAAAGAGTTTACGGATAAAAATAAGCTAGAATTATCCGTTTCTATCCCGTTAAATTATCCCGAAGATGTTTTAACAGTATTAAATACGCTTTGTAATTATGTTTACTTAATGGCCTACGAAAATGTTGACCCTGATTTTATTTCCAGGAAAACGTTAGAGGAAAAAGCAATACTAAAAAGTAAATGCGTTTTAGCATTAAGAACCAAAGACTTTGAGAACAGGAATAGCATGAATGAAGCTTTAAAAAAATCCGGTTTTGATAAATCAGCATACCATGATTTGGATGACTTGATCAAATTTGACAATCAAAGTATTAACTTGAAGGAAGGTAACAAGTAAAATGAAAAGCATAAACTTCCAGAGAAACAAATCATTGATACGCGTTGTTAATGAGCAAAAAGTAAAAAAGAAAAAACAGCGCAACTGGGACAGGATTCTTTATATAGGCTTGCTGTTGACTTTTATCCTTTTCATGTTTTATTATTTCTTTTTCAAATTTGTGTATGTTCACGCCTTTGGTCATGTCATTATCGAAAACACACACATTCGCTTAACGGACGATGCCCGTGTGATCGAATTTTATGTGAACGAAGGTGATAGCATTCAAAAAAACGACACCTTATTTTCTTATGCACTTGACAGGGATGATGATATCAACGGACAATCATCGCTGGGTATAGGTTCTTTGACGGCTGCGGGAAAAGATGAATGGTGGGTGAAAGAATTGTTTGCTTTGAAAAAGAAAATCGTTTTAAATAACATTGATGTTTCTGAAAACGGAAATCTTGTTGCTAATTATAAAACGGAAATCAAGCGGTTAAGCAACGAAGTGATTCTGGATGTAATGCCAAAAAGCAGGTTGGAGTTTGTACAGAATGAGATCTTTCGATTAAATACTGAAAATCAAAAACTGCAAAAGGAAAATAGTGAATTAAACGGATTGATCAACACATTGGGACCGACAACCAATAAAAATAAATACAGCGCGTCTAACATCCGATTAAAAAATGGCTCTTCAAAAGGTGTATCTGAAATGAGTAAGCTGGCATTTAGCGAGGAGTTGTTATCAGAGCCCAAATATTTTAAATCTCCGATCAGTGGCGTTTCTACGCGGATTTTTATTCATAATTATGAAACGGCTTTAAAGAGTGAGGAAATTATGTCTATCCATCAAGCCCATCCTGCATTTATAAAAGCCTATTTTGAGCAAGAAGACTTGAAGTATTTTAATGTAGGTGATGAATTTGAAATTAAATTCCCGGATGGAACCACCAGTATTGGTATTCTGAAGCGTTTTTATATTGCCACTTATACATTGCCTGAAGAGTTCCAAAAAAAATATGAGCCAACAACCAGAAGTATTGCAGCTGATATATACCCTGCCGATTCTCTTGAAATTAAGAAATGGCATGCCTTTTACAAAATGAGTGTGGATATATCAAAATTAAAATTTAATTAGGCTATGGATAAAACGTTAGCGAATAATAAAGTTGAGTTTCATGATAATATTTTAACATGCTTTGGTAAAACATTCTTTTATTTTGAATCGTTTAGTTCATTAAAGATTGATGATCTTGAAAAATACGATGCCATCATTATCGATGCCAGAGACGTAGAATTTACACGAATAATTATAAAAAAATTCCGCAGTCATTCAAATATGGAATTTTATCTGAAGCCACTTTTTTTAATTAATAATAAAGTGACCGATGATCCATATATAAAAGAATTAGCGGATGGTATCATCATGTCTTTTGATCAGATACCTGAAACAATCAATGATATCAATCAGATTTACATGAAGATTACCCGGCTTGAAAGTTCGCCTTCTTCATCTTTTGAGATTCAGGTTTTTAAAAAAGCGTTGAACTTTATGTTTACGCGCGAAATTAATACATTAAAACCAATCACGGATATCAATTCTACTATAGGTTATTGTTATCCTTTAATTTCCGTCAATTTTGAGGCATTTGAAGAAGCAAAAGTTATTGAAATTTTAGAATGGGCCGAAAAAGAACATTTGATATGGCCCGATTTTCAGGACAGAGTTTATTTGTGCAGTAATTGCAAAGGTGGTCATCTGTCTTTTAGGGAAATATGCCCCAATTGTGATTCAGCAAACATGCGGTCAGAAGATCTTGTCCATCATTTTCCCTGCGGTTATATCGGAGCAATTAGTGATTTTAAAAACAACATTGATACTGTTTTAACTTGTCCAAAATGTTCCAAAAATCTCCGTCACATTGGTGTTGATTATGACAAGCCTTCAATTATTAACCACTGCCAAAATTGCAATGATGTTTTTCAGGATTATTTAGTAAAAGCAAAATGCATTCAATGTAAAACGGATACCGATGTGCAATTCCTGATTTCAAAAGACATCAATTTGTATAAACTGACCAAAAAAGGTCGAAACTCGGCGGTTGGGGGCATTTACACGTCAGATTATGAACTAAATCATGAGATTGTAGGAACACTTGACTTTAAAACTTTCTCCACTATGATGCATTACGAGCAGGAAAGAACTAAAGCCAACGTGACACTTAGTTCAAACCTTGTAGTTTTTTATTTCGAAAATATTTTTGATTTATATAAAATCGTTAGTAAGTCTAAAGAAAAATCGTTGTTGACCGAGTTTGTAACGATCATTCGTGATAACATTACACCAGCCGATTTTATTTGCATTAATAATCCTTCCATCATAAGCATTTGTATAAACGACGTGGCCTTTGAAAACGCAAGCCTCATGGTACTAAAAATCACAGATATGATAGAGGAATTAGTGAGGGATAACTTTGAAAAATTTGAAATTTTAGTTGTTTCCCAGGTTGCTTTGCTGAGCAAAAGCCAATCTTTTGATAAGCAAATACAATCTATTATCAAAGAGTTGGTTGAAAAAACATGATAGAGGCAGTTGACGGATTTTTTAGTTATATCTCAGCTGTTGGTCCGTCCAAGTTATTAAGAATATTCTGGTTTTTCGTTTTTTTTGAGTTTGCCCGTTTCTTTATTTTCGAATTAACAGTGCTAATCATCTGGAAATTGCGTGAACCGCAGCGTAAAGAACGTTATAGTAATGCCAGAAGACGGTTATTTATTGAGAGGCCGTTAGTTTCTGTAATTGTTCCCGGAAAAAATGAAGGGTTGCACATTTTTAAATTAGCCAACTCATTAAAAGAGCAAAGTTATACCAATTTTGAATTTATAGTAATTGATGATGGTTCCGATGATGATACAGAACGTATTTGTAAGAGCCTTCAGAAAAACGGTTTTATTGATTTATTTTTAAGAAATGATGTTCGGGGCGGCAAGGCATCAGCAGCTAATTTAGGCTACCGGTTTTCCAAAGGAAAAATTATTGTCCATTTGGATGCGGATTGCAGTTATGATAATGACGCCATTGAAAAAATCATTATTCCTTTTTATTTAGATGATGCCATTGGTGCAGTTGGTGGAAATATATTGGTTCGAAATTTTAAAGATAGTTTATGTGCCACTTTGCAGGCCATTGAGTATTCTGATACTATTTCAGTTGGACGAATAACTTCAAGTTATCTTGGTATTTATCGGTTGGTTTCAGGAGCTTTTGGTGCATTTAAACGTGAAGCACTTGACCGAGTTGGGGGTTGGGATATTGGGCCAGGGTTAGATGGTGATATTACGGTAAAGTTACGAAAGCTAGGATATTTAATCGTGTTTGAGCCTGAGGCTGTCTGCCAAACAAGTGTACCGGACACTTTCAGAAAATTAGTTAAGCAAAGGCTCCGTTGGGACAAGTCTATCATTCGTTTTAGGGTTAGAAAACACCGCGATGTATTTTATCCGAATGCCACTTTCCGTTTTTCAAATTTTGTGTCGAGTGCTGAAAATATTACTTATAATTTATTGCTGAATATCAAATGGTGGATTTACCTTGTTGATATGGTAGTTAATTACAGCTCTTTGCTGGCATTTGTATTTCCATTTAATATTTTGCTGTATACCGTAAATAATTTTTTAAAGTTCCTTGTATTTTCATTATTCAGAACGAGAAAAAATTCATCTATTATTTATTTTATTCCTTATTTACCTCTTATGGTAGTGTATTTTGGGTTTTATTTAAGGTTAGTGCGTTCTGTAGCTTATGTGCAAGAGTTCTTTTTCAAGCGTTCTTATAAAGACGCATGGAACCCGGCAAAGTCTTCTAATCATGCAAAAAAACTGGGAATTTAACTTTTAAAAAATTTTTAAAACTGTTGGTTGTGCAGTTTAAATGATGTTATCAGCTACAGATGGTTAAAAACCACCTTTGCTGACTCTTAAAATCGCGTTTATTTTAGGTAAATTCGCATATATGACAGTTATATCCAAAAAAAAGCAGACTGATAGTAAACAAAGCTTGGCAATTCTTTGCTCTGCATTTAAAAATAAATCAGAGTATGCTTTAACCAAAGAGCAGGCAGATTATATTTCCCGTGACATCAAAGTCAATGAAAAAAAATTCATTTGCATCAATACCTTATCTCGTTTTATTTGTGTGGTATTGGTAGATGACAAAAAAAATCATTATACTGTTTTAGAAAGTATTCGTAAAAATGGTGCCACCATCACTGATCATCTGAATTCTGAAAAACTAACAGCGGTTTCGATTGTGAATGAATTATCAAACCCTGATTTTTCATTAGCCTTGGCAGAGGGAATGGCACTGGCAAATTACCAGTTCATTAAACATAAACCAACCGCTAAGAAAAAAGCAAATACACTTGCAAGTATAAATGTTGTGGATGATAAAGCAACGGTACAGCATATTGATAATTTGTCTATTGCAGTAGATGCTACTTTGAAAGCCCGTGACCTTGTAAACGAACCGGTAAATACTTTAAATGCAACTGACCTTGCTGACGCGTTTAAAACAATGGGAAAGAGTGCAGGATTTAAAGTGGAAGTATTTAATAAGGCAAAGATCAAACAATTGAAAATGGGAGGCTTACTAGCTGTAAACCAAGGAAGCGTAGATCCGCCAACTTTTACAGTGATGGAATACAAACCAAAAAATCCAAAAAATAAAAGACCATATGTTTTGGTTGGTAAAGGAGTGGTTTATGATACTGGTGGTTTAAGCTTGAAACCTACACCAAACAGCATGGACCTTATGAAATGTGATATGGCAGGAGGTGCGGCAGTGGGTTGTACAATGTACGCTATTGCTAAAGCAAAATTGAATGTACACGTGATTGCTTTGGTTCCTGCAACTGATAATCGTCCCGGCTTTAATGCCTTTGCACCCGGAGACATTATAACTATGATGGATGGAAGTACAGTGGAAATGTTGAACTCAGATGCAGAAGGCCGCATGATTTTAGCAGACGCACTTCATTACGCAAAACGTTATAAACCTGAAATGGCCATTGAATTATCAACCTTGACAGGGGCAGCAATGGCGGCTATAGGACAATACGGAATTGTAAGTATGGGCACAGCGACTGATGAACAAAAAATGAAACTAACGGTTAGTGGATTGCGAATGCATGAACGTTTGGCTGAATTTCCATTCTGGGATGAATATGATGAATTGATCAAATCAGACATTGCTGATCAGAAAAATCTTGGTGGGCCTTATGGCGGTGCTATAACTGCAGGGAAATTTTTAGTAAAATATACCGATTACCCTTATATGCATTTTGATATTGCCGGCCCTGCATTTATAGGCGCAAAAGATAGTTATCGTGGAAAAGGTGGCACTGGTTACGGTGTAAGACTTTTATTTGATTTTTTCTCTAATCTATAAATTGAAAATACTGCTACATATCATGGTGTTTTGTTCCTTTTGGAGCAGCGCCCAGGTAAAAATGAGTGAATCATTGGTGGCGGTATGTTATGACCCTTTAAGCAAAGAGAACCTAAAACAACTAGTATTTAAATATAATTTCGTTAACCACGTATATGAAGGCAGGGACACTGTCTTGAAAATTGATGGGACAAAAAACGGGACAGATTATCTGAGATTTGACCAAGGAGAAAATACCTTGTATCAAAACCGTTACCTGATTTCTTCTAGGGGTTGTATACTTGATCTGCAAACCAAAGAGATTCTGCATGATGCCCCCGCAAAAGTTGTTCGGTGCAGCAACGACAGCATCATTTATTTTATTAATGATGTTTTTTCGGGCTCTTATTATTCGCTTTATGACTTAACGAAACGTAAATATTCAAATATCAATGACCCGGAATTTAAACCGGTTATTGGGCAAGATGTTGAGGTTGATCAGAAAACTTCGCCTTATAAATTAATTTATTCTCCAAAAGGTAAGTCAAAAGTTGTGATCATGGAGGATGCTGGCCATGGGGGCATTTCTTCATTAGAGAAGAAAACGGAAGTTCCGGTTTATTGGATCAACAATAATTCGTTTATGTTCCCTTACATAAAAATCACAGATTTAGAAGGAAGCATTATTAAATATGATCTTGGATTAAAAACACAAAAGATCATCGGAGGCTTCAATTCTGTGGCAAAAGTACCAACTACTTTTAGTTTTAATAAGGTAAGCAATGGACTTGTGGAATTTTCATTTAAAGATAAATATTTCCTGATCAATTCTGCAAAGGAAACCATGTTAGCGGCCTATTACAAAGAATTCGATGAAAATTATTCGGTGAGTATTGAAGCGAAACCAATTGGGAGAGCAATTTATTACAAGGGGATTGAAATTGGAAAAAAGAATTTTGAATTACATAACTTTAAGGTATCACAAAACCATGCGGCCATCATCACCCATATCAAACTTGGTGAATCTGTTTACAGGAGAGAACTTTCAGTTTATAGCGTGTTTAAAGCCAAATGGGAAAATATTTACATTGACAATTTACTGTCAATAGCAGGTTGGATTATAAATTAAATAATATGATAGAAAATAAAGTTGTTGTTGGAATATCTCAGGGGGATTTAAATGGAGTAGGCCTCGAAATTATTTTGAAAACCTTATCAGATCCTGCAATGTTGGAGATTTGTGTGCCCGTTTTGTTTAGTTCTCAAAAAACAGTATCTTATTTTAGGAAAATGCTGAACCTTGAAGACTTTAATTTTAATCCTTTAAGAGATTTTAATCAGGTGCATACAAAAAAACCAAATGTATTTATTTGTTACGAAGAAGAAGTTACGATTGAAATGGGCAAGGCCACTGCAATGGCTGGGAAATACGCTCGCTTGTCTTTGGAAGCAGCAACACAAGCGCTTCATGACAAAAAAATTGATGTATTAGTAACTGCTCCGATCAACAAACATAATATGCAGGAGGCAGGGTTTAATTACCCTGGGCATACAGAATACCTTGGAGAAAAATTAGAAGGCAAACCATTAATGCTTTTGTGTTCAGGTGATTTACGTGTGGCAGTTGTAACAGGACACGTTCCGATTAAAGATGTGGCACAACATATTACCTCAGAAAATATTATTTCTAAAATCACACAACTGCATACTTCGTTGGTGAAAGATTTCGGGATTCGTAAACCAAAAATTGCGGTATTGGGTTTAAATCCACACGCAGGCGAGAACGGTGCTATTGGCGAAGAAGAACAGAATGTAATTATTCCCGCAATCAATAAAGCAAAAGAAACCATGATGGTTTACGGCCCTTATTCGGCAGATGGTTTTTTTGGAAATAACACGCAATCTAAATTTGATGGTGTACTAGCTATGTATCACGATCAGGGATTGATTCCTTTTAAAGCGCTTGCGTTTGGAAGTGGTGTTAATTTTACGGCCGGATTAAACTTTGTTCGTACCTCTCCTGACCATGGCACCGCTTATGATATTGCAGGAAAGCAAATCGCAGATGAATCTTCTTTCAGGGAAGCATTATATGCTGCTATAGATATTTATAAGAGAAGAATGTTGCATGAGGAAATCAATACTAATCCTTTAGCTTTCACGCCTATTAAAAAAGAAAGAGGGTAAGATTAATCTTATTTTGCGTTCTCTTCCCAGATTGCTGCTAAATGCACAATGGTTTGTGTTGCTTTTTCCATATCCTGAACACTGACCCATTCCAGTTTACTATGGAAAGCATGCTCGCCTGCATAAATATTAGGACATGGTAAACCCATGAATGATAAACGAGAGCCATCCGTTCCCCCGCGAATGCTAGACAACACTGGCTTTACTCCAGTACGCTTAATAGCTTCTAGTGCATTTTCCACTACAAAATAACAGGTATCCAAAACATCCTTCATGTTTCGGTATTGTTCAGTTACTTTAAATGAGTAACTCGATTTTTTATAGTTTGATAAAACTGATTTAGTAATTTCTTCCAGTTCAGTTTCTAACGATTTGAGAGTAGCCGTATCAAAGGCGCGAATAATAAATTTAATTTCTACTTGTTCTAACCCACCATTAATAGCTACCGGGTGGATAAAGGGTTGTTTCTTTTCTGTGTTTTCAGGGGTTTTATCTTTTGGGATGCGATTGATAATTTCTGCCGCAATTTTAATGGAGTGTTCCATTTTGTCTTTTGCAAAACCGGGGTGAGTTGGAACTCCTTTAACCATAATAGAAACTCCGTCTGCACTGAAAGTTTCATTCTCTATATGTCCCAAAGATTCGCCATCCATGGTGTATCCATATTGAGCGCCTAATTTTTTAATATCAACATGATCTGCGCCTCGCCCTATTTCTTCGTCCGGTGTAAATAAGATTCGAATATCGCCATGCTTCACTTCGGGGTGATGCATTAAATAATTGGCGGCATCCATAATTTCAGCTAATCCTGATTTATTGTCAGCGCCTAGTAAAGTTGTACCATCGGTTGTTACAATATCATTTCCAATTTGGGCAGCTAAATCAGGATGTTCAGCAAATTTAATGATCTGAGAAGTGTCGTTTGATAAAATTATATCTTTTCCGTCGTATTTTTCATGTATGATTGGATTCACATTTTCGCCGCTACAATCCGGTGATGTATCCATGTGAGAACAGAAACAAATAACGGGAACCTGCTTGGTTGTATTGGAATGAATAGTTGCATACACATAACCATGCTGATCCATCTCCGCGTCGGTGATACCCATAGTGGTTAATTCTTCAACCAACAATTTACCAAGGTTCTTTTGTTTCATGGTACTTGGAATCGTTGTAGAATCAGGATCTGATTGTGTATCAATTTTTGCGTAACGGATAAAACGCTCAGTAACGGTGTGTTTGTAGTTTATAAAGTCCATATTTTTATTTTATACCACAGAGGCGCAAAGGCCACGGAGGTTGTTTGAATGATTAATTTTTCTCTAGTTCTTTGTATCGAAGTGGTTGCAATTACAAATTATCAATAAAGTAATTTGTGATTTTTTCCATTAAGTGCGCCCTGTCTTTTCCAAGTACATTATGCTCATGTCCCGGATATAGATAGTAATCCAATTGAATACCTTTTTCAACTGCATTTCTTTGGTATAAGATACTATGCTGCAAAACAACTACTGGGTCCTGGGCACCATGAATCATTAATAATTTTCCTTTTAATTTATCTGTATAGTTTAATAGGTTATTTTTTTCATAACCTTCTTTATTATCCTGTGGAGAATCCATGTAACGCTCTGTGTACATAATCTCATAAAAAGTCCAGTCAATTACAGGGCCACCAGCCGCGCCCACTTTAAATGTCCCAGGAGATCGCGTCATTAATGTAGTAGTCATAAAACCACCAAAGCTCCAGCCATGCACGCCAATTCTATTGCCATCCACGTAAGGCAACGATTTCAAATAGTCAACGCCTTTTAATTGATCCTCCATTTCTTTGGTTCCTAACTGCCTGTGAGTTGCTTGTTCAAATGCTTTTCCTCTGTTGGATGTTCCGCGACCGTCTAACGTAAATACAATAAAGCCTTTTTCAGCCATGTATTGATACCATATCTCTCCTCCTGCCATCCAGGTGTTAGTCACTAATTGAGAATGAGGTCCATTATATAAATATACCAACACCGGGTATTTTTTCGTGGAATCAAAATTTACTGGTTTAAATAAGCGGCAAAACAGATCCGTTCCTTCGTTATTTTTGATAGGAAATAAGCTCCAGCTTCCTGTTTTGAAATCTTTGATTGGGTTATCTGCTTTATAAAAGTTTACTGCTTTTTTTGTCGTCGTGTTGATGATATTATATTCCCTTGGTGTAGTTAAATTAGAGAAATTATCAATTGTGTAATTACCCTTTTCATCTAGTATGCAGGTGTGAAAACCATTTCCTGAAGTTAATCGTTTTACTTCCTTACTTTTTAAATTTACGCTGTAAAAATCCTGATTCACCGGGCTTTGATCATTTGCATGGAAAAATAAACGTTCGCCTTTTTCATCAAAACCATTTTCTGCTTTTACTTCCCAGTTACCTTTGGTTAGTTGTTTAATTAAACTTCCGCTAATATTGTATAAATAAAAGTGATTAAAGCCATCTTTACGGCTTTGCCAGATGAACTGGCTTGGGTTGTTTTTTACAAATAACATTGGATGCAAAGGTTCTGTATATTTATCATCGTGTTCTTCAAATAAGGTATGAATAAAATTTCCGGTGGCAGCATCGTATTCGTTTAATTTCATATCGTTTTGATTACGGCTCAACACAGCAATGTAAATACGTTTTTCATCGGGGCTCCATGCTACATTGGTTAAGTATTGTTCTTTGTCGCCTTCTGTTTTTACATAAATTGTTTTGTTGTTTTTTAAGTCATAAATACCAAGAACAACATAATGACTGTTATTGCCGGCCATTGGGTATTTTATATTTTTGTTTTTTGCAGGACGGGATGTCCAGTCAATGATTGGGTAGTCTGTTACCGGTGATTGATCCATGCGGTAGAAAGCGAGGTAATTTCCCTTCGGGCTCCAGAACGTTCCACCATTTATTCCAAACTCATTTTGGTGTACATTTTTTCCGGTATACACAATGTCATAAGAACCATCGTTTGTTACTTGTGTTTCCTTACCATCCTTTACAACAAATAGATTATAATCTTTACAGTAAGTATAAGCTTCGGTTGTTGCTTCTTTATCATAAGCTTCTAAGCCAGACTCCTCTGTTTTTTTATCCGATTCTAAAATTGTTTTTTTCTCGATGTCATAGATTAATTCACCTTTTTTGTTTGAGAAATAAAACTGGACTGAATTTTTCCAGGTAATACCTGTTACGGCTGCCAAAGTATCTTTATTAGCGCCTTTTAGAGCAACATTAAGATCTTTCATTGACAATAAGTCTATTGTTTTACCTGTTAAATTATCACCGCTTTTGATAACGTTATTGTCAATATAAGTAAATCGGTTATATCCTTTGATAAAATCTAACGCCTGTAAACGCTTTGGAGCCAGGGTGGTTCTTCCTTTTAAAACAGCATCCTGGATGGTTAGGAGTTTTTCCTGTGCAATGGAAATAGAACTAATTGCTAAGCTGGTAATTAATAATAGTTGTTTCATTTTGTTTTATTTTGTTTTTTTGGTCATGCTGAACTTGATTCAGCATCCCTAACTTAGTAGGTTGTTATTTTAGTTCCAATCAATTGCTAAATCTACCATTTCTGAATTTAATTCTTTTATCAGATCCAATTTCCATTGACGTCTCCAGTTTTTTAATTGCTTTTCACGCGCGATTGCTGTTTTAATATCATTAATTATTTCATAATAGACCAAATGCGTCAATTTATATTTACTAGTAAATTCGCATCCTACACCTAGTTTGTGTTCTTTTACTCTTCTTTCTAAATCATTTGTTACTCCTATATAAAATGTCGTTAAATTTTTATTAGACATAATATATATAAAGGCGTTTGTTAGTTTCATTAATTATTAATTGAGATGCTGAATCAAGTTCAGCATGACAAATATTCACATTACTTCTTTATAGAATTATACAGATCTAAAATTTGTTTTTTAGTTTCTGATACAGTTTTTAATTCCAGATTCATTGCTGTAACATCCTGATTTTCCTTTTTCGCTTTTTCGATTTTTGCATTCAGCTTATCTTCTTTATCCTGCCATACATTTAATAAATTATCTTTCATCACTTTTTGTGCCGCATACTTAACATATTTACTGTCGCTGGCACCAATTTTTGCCAATTCTTTTGCACCGTCAATGGCAGTCTCCGGCTTTGTGCAGCGTTTCAGGAATTTCCCATATATGTTACCATAAGCCATTAATTCAAAACCATTAAATTGCTTCTTTACTTTTTTGAAATAGGAATGATTATCATCAGTACCGTTTTTAGCATACAAATCGGCAATTGAATAAATGATCTCTTTAGACATTTCATTTTCTAAAGCCGCAGCTTTTTTCATTGCCAGTTCTGGATTTGATTTCGCAATAGCATCAAAACCTTCAGAAACAATAGCGTAGGATTGTTCATTTAATGCTTTCTCGTATAAGGCATTTAAATCATCTCCCTTATAATTGGAAGCTAGTGCTTTAATAGCTGCAGCACGTACTTTAGTATTAACATCTTTTTCGGAGATGGAAATAAATAACGGTTTAAGCTCTGCTTCTTTATCTTTTGCTACATCACTTAATATTGTAATAGCATCCGACCTAAGTTTTCTCCATGGATCATTTTGGGCAATGGATTTTACAATATCAAAAATCGCTTTATCATTCATGTGGTCGCGGAAATAATCCAATGCTTCATCCCTGTCGCCCCAAAGTGGTGCGTTTTTATATTGAAAAATATATTCTTCCTTACTTTTTTCATAAGTCATTTTTGCCAGCAATTGCCTTTCAGCATCAATGTTAACCAATTCAGGATTGGAATTAACATCAAACGTATATGAATTTTTTATATCATCGATCCAGATAAGTTTACGTTCTTTTTTTCCTCCCGCATAAATATCAATATAGATTGGAAGCCTATATAAGGGTGCTACTTTAAAATCCTGCGTTTGTGTAATTTCTACCTTTAATTTTTTTGTTGATTCATCAAAAGTTTTCTTAATATCTAATTCGGGATGCCCTTTTGCATAATACCATTGGTTAAAGAACCAGTTCAAATCTTCTCCGGTTGTTTCTTCAAATGCTAAACGAAGGTCATGGACCTCGGCCGTTTTAAATTTATTTTTTTCAAGATACAATTTCAAAGAAGCAAAGAAAGCATCGTCACCTACATATTTTCTCAGCATGTGTATAATTTGTCCGCCCTTGTTATAGCTAAAAGCATCAAACATATCTTCACGCTCTGCATAATCAAAACGTACAAGGTCAACTTGTTTTTGATTAGCCTGAGCAAAATAACCAAATCGAGATCCGGCAGAATGGTCGTCCGCCGCATCTCTTCCGTATTCGAACTCTTCCCACAAGTACTCGCCATAAGTTGCGAACGATTCGTTTAAAGTCAGGTTACTCCAGCTTTCGCAGCTTGCGAGGTCACCAAACCATTGATGAAATAATTCGTGCGCGATTGTACTTTCGCCTTTTGCGCCATCAATAATTTCCCTGGTAGTTTGATAACAAACAAAATCTCCATGAAGAGTTGCTGAAGTGTTTTCCATAGCACCACTCACATAATCACGCGCAACAATTTGCGCATACTTTTGCCAGGGATAAGGAACCCCTAATTTCGTTGAATAAAATTCTACCATCTTTTTGGTTTTTCCAAAAATTGCTTTAGCGTGAGGCTCATATTCTTTTTCAACATAATAAGAAATTTCTTTGCCATTCCATGGCTCATCCGTAACTTTTTTAAATTCACCAACACCCATCATTACCAGGTAGGGTGCATGAGGAAGATCCATAACCCAATGATCGGTGCGGGTCCCATCTGTATTTTTTTTTGCATCTTTTAATAAGCCGTTCGAAAGCGTGATGTATTTATCGTCTACGGTCATGTAGATTTCATTGGTCATTTTTTCTGTTGGGTTATCAATGGTTGGAAACCATGCGGAATTGGATTGAGTTTCACCTTGTGTCCATATCTGCGGCATTTTATCAGGATCAGTTCCTGTTGGATTAATAAAATATAATCCTTTGTCGCTCGAAATGGCTCCGCTTCCTCCTTCTTTTAATTCGTTTGGTTTAGAAGTGTATTCGATCGTTACGATGTAAGTTTCTTTAGCGGTATATTCTTTCCCTAAATTAATTTTTATCGAATCGTTCTCATATTTAAAGGTTACTGGTTTATCAGTAAATGCATCTTCTGTAACAACAGATTTTCCGCCTTTTTTTGCGGGCAATTCTTTGGTAAGCAGTTCCGCTAATTTCACCGATTTAATATCCATCCCACGTGCATTCAAATAAAGCATATTAGTTGGGTAGAAGTAAGGTTTTACTTTTAACTCTGCCTTACCTATTAACTGAGATTTCTGCCAGTCAAAACTCACCCATAATTTAGTGTGAATAATGTCACTACTTTTGGTTGGAGTTGCCTGATAAACTTTCTTTTTAGGAGGATCTTCTGCAAGAACTCTGATAGTATCCAGGTCGATCGCCGGTTCAGCAAAAGTTTTTGAAGTGTTGGAATTCGTTGATGTTTTCTTAGAAGATGAACAAGCAGCAATTGACGCGAAAAAAGCAACTGTAAAAAGTAAATGTTTGAAGTTCATAAATAAAAGTTTGATAGTAAATGTGCAATTAATTTACTGATTTGCAAAAAAAGCGAAGCGCAGATATATAAGCGGTTTAGGTTAATGATTGGTGGGTTTATTAACTTGTTTTTACACTTTTTATTTATGTGGTTTATGGTTAAATCCTTACATTTGCGGCATGATGCAAATTCAAGTGATGAAATCCAAATTACATTGTGTAACTGTTACACAAGCCGAATTGGATTATATAGGAAGTATTTCCATAGATGAAGATCTTATGGATGCAGCCAATCTTATTGAAAATGAACAAGTGCATGTTTTAAATAAAAACAACGGACAACGCCTAGTGACTTATGTAATTAAAGGTGACCGTGGGTCAGGCGTTATTTGTTTAAACGGCCCTGCTGCCAAACACGTTAGTTTAGGCGATGTGGTTATTATTATTTCCTATGCCTCAATGGATTTTGAGGAAGCAAAAGCTTTTAAGCCCTGGGTTGTTTTTCCTGAAACCAAAACAAATCGTTTAAAGTAAAAAGATGAATAAAAGCACCAAATCTATCATTCAGTTTATCGTATTGTTTGGCATTGGTGTTTTATTGGTTTGGCTGTCTTTCAGATCTGTGTGGACAGAAAAAGAAAAGATTCTTGATTCATTTAAAACAGCAGATTACTTTTGGGTAGGCGTCTCTATTTTGTTTGCTTTTTTGGCTCATTTATTAAGAGCTTTTCGCTGGAATTATTTATTGAAACCTGCAGGGTATACTGTAAAGCCGGGTAATGCTCTTGGAGCCGTACTTGTTGGTTATTTTGCTAATTATGGTCTTCCGCGCATGGGTGAAATCTCACGTTGTACTTTAATCACAAAGTATAACGGTGTGCCGTTCGAAATTGCACTTGGTACTGTAATTACTGAGCGTATTGTTGACCTTCTGATCCTGATCATTATTTTCTTTATGACCTTATTTGCCCAGTTCTCACAATTAAAAGAACTTACGGCTACTTACATTTATAATCCCATGATGCTTAAGTTCAAAGGTATTTCCGAGCATCCACTTAACTTTATCATTTTATTGAGCGCGCTTGTTTTGTTCGCTATAGGTTTAATCCTCATCCGCAAAAAATTAGGAGGTTTATTGAAAGGAAAATTAGGAAATGTAATCAAGGGATTCGGTAAAGGTTTAAGTTCAGTAAAGGATATTGATAAAAAATTTCAGTTTATTATTTTGAGTTTAGCTATTTGGGCCTCCTATTTTTACAGCTTGTATGTTTGTTTTTTTGCTTTCCAGGGAACATCAAATTTAGGGCAGTCAGAGTGCCTGGTACTGTTGTTATTTGGAACATTTGGTGTTGTATTTTCTCCAGGCGGATTAGGCGCTTATCCTGCTATTATCACAGCTCTGTTACTTTATTATGGTGTAGAACAGATCTCTGCTTTCTCGTTCCCATGGATGGCCTGGACTTCCCAGTTCATACTGGTAGTTTCATTGGGATTATTGAGTCTTATTCTTCTTCCCATTCTTAACAAAGCAAAATCAAAACATGTTGTATCATAAAAAACTATCTGAAAAATTAATTACAAAAGATAGACTTAAAGACCTTTTGCCGGAATGGAAAAAGCGAAATCAAAAAGTCGTTTTCACTAATGGATGTTTTGATATTTTACACCGCGGACATGTAGAATATTTGTGTCACGCCAAAGATCTTGGAGATAAATTAATTATTGGTTTAAATACGGATGCTTCAGTTAAGGGATTGGGAAAATCACCGGAACGACCTATCAATTCAGAAAATACAAGGGCAACGATATTGGCCGCGCTGGAATGTGTAGACGCTGTTATTTTATTTGATGAAGACACACCTTTGGATCTCATATCTATTGTTCAGCCGGATGTGTTGGTGAAAGGAAATGATTACAAAGCAGAAGATATTGTAGGATATGACGTAGTGACCGCCAAAGGTGGGAAGGTTATGACTATTCAATTGGTGGATGGTTTCTCAACTACAAAGTTGATTGAAAAAATGAAAGGATAATTATTTGGGCGTTACCCGCAGAAAAAGCGGGTCAGGCTTTTCGCACCAATCTTTTGCGAAGAGCAGGCAAAAGGATTTTTGCTGCAATCCTTAACGCGTACCTTTACAAAAACACATCTTACTAATAACTAACAAAGGTTAATATCTTCAAAAATCTACCTGCTGCATTCTCCAATAAAGCCCTAATTTTATTTCTTTAATCAAAACAGAAGTGTCTAACCCTCTTAAAAGTCTTGCCTCACAAACTGCCGTCTACGGCCTGGGAAGTGTATTGCCACGGGTCATCACTTTTTTATATTCTTTCATATTAACTTATATATTCGAGCAACCTTCCGAGTTATCAGCTAACACGGAGTTTTACGCTTACATTAGTTTCCTTAATATTTTGTTTACCTACGGTTTGGAAACGGCCTATTTTAATTTTTCAAATAAAACAGATGATAAAGAAAAGGTGTATTCAACTGCTCTGATTTCTATTTTTGGAAGTAGTATCATTTTATCTCTTTTATTTATAGGGTTTTCAGGTTCTATAGCGGAATTTATTAAAGAACCCAATCATGTTAATTTTATCATCTGGTGTGTTTTAATAGTTGCTACCGATGCCATGATGGCTATACCGTTTGCGAGACTAAGATTGAACAACCAGGCGAAGAAATTCGGCGCTTTAAAATTACTAAATGTGACTGTTTTTATTTTGATTTGTATTTTCTATTTCAACATTTGTAAACCTGCATACATTAATGACCCCGCTTCTGTTTTTGCAAAATTTTATAATCCGGAAGTTGGAGTGGGCTATATGTTTTTAGCAGGACTTCTGGCTAACATGGTGAGTTTATTATTTTTGACAAAAGAATTTATAAATGTGCAATATGTATTTGATAAGGAGCTTTGGAAACAAATGTTGTCTTACGCATGGCCATTATTAATATTGGGTTTTGCAGGAATGATTAACGAAACTTTCGATCGGTTTATTCTAAAATATTTACTGCCTGAAGGAATTGCAAAAAGCGAACTGGGAATCTATGGCGCCTGTTACCGTATTGCAATGCTGATGACCATTTTCACAACAGCGTTTAAATATGCCGCTGAGCCTTTCTTTTTCACTCATGCAAAACATGCAGATTCTAAAAAGTTGAATGCCGTGGTCATGAAGTATTATGTGATCTTTTGTTTATTCCTGTTTTTAGGAACCATGATGAATTTGCCCTGGTTAAAATTTGCGGTCAGTGAAAAATTCAGAAGTGGGTTAGGAGTTGTTCCTATTTTACTGCTCGCCAATTTATGTGTGGGAGTATATTGGAATTTATCTATTTGGTTTAAACTAACCGGACAAACAAAATTCGGCGCCATCATTACTATTCTTGGCGCGGTTATTACTTTGATAATTAATTTTCTTGGAATTCCTAAATATGGTTTTATGGCTTGTGCCTGGGCAACTTTAGCTTCTTATGGTTTTATGATGATAGCATCTTATATTCTCGGCCAAAAATATTATCCTGTTAACTATAATTTGCGCAGCATATTTGTCTTTATTGTGCTGGCTTTAGGGCTTTATTTTATTTCGTTACTGTATTCAGAAATGGAGAACGCAGTTGTAAAGTTAGTATTGAATAATATCTTATTTGCGTTGTTCGTTTTTATTTTTTATAAATTAGAATTCGATAATTTAAAAAAACTGAAACATTTAGAATCATGAAGATAAGAGTTGTTAAACAATCAAAACATGAATTACCACAATACGCTACAGAGTTTTCCGCAGGCCTTGACCTTAGGGCAAATATTGATTCACCTATTGAATTAAAACCATTGGAAAGAACCTTAGTTCCAACAGGTTTGTTTATTGAATTGCAGAAAGGCTATGAAGCTCAGATTCGTCCGCGGAGCGGCCTTGCTTTCAAAAACGGCATTACTGTTTTAAATTCTCCCGGAACTATTGATGCAGATTATCGCGGAGAAATAAAAGTATTATTGGTTAATTTATCCAATACAGCGTTTCTCATTAACGATGGTGAGCGCGTGGCGCAGATGGTTATTGCTAAGCACGAACAGATTTCCTGGGAACAAACTTCTGCTTTGGATGAAACCGAAAGAGGTGCGGGTGGTTTTGGGCATACCGGGACTAAGTAAAACGTATTGTCAGTTCGAGTGATTTTTGCCTGTCTCCTGCAAAAATCGTATCGAGAACCATATAAAAAATTTGTGTATAAAGTAATTTACTTATATATTCTAAAATGCAGCGATGGCTCATATTACAGAGGAGTTACTAATAATTTGGATAGAAGGCTGATAGAACACAATCAGGGAATTAATAAAGAATCATATACTTTTACGAGACGTCCAGTTGAATTAGTTTTTCACGAAATGTTTTCAGATTTTAATTTAGCTTTCGAATTGGAAACTAAAATAAAGAAGTGGAGCAAAGCAAAAAAGCAAGCCCTTATAAATGGTGATTTTGAGTTGTTAAAAGTCCTATCAAAGAAAAAATTTAAAAAGTAATGTAAGAGGTCAGTTCGAGTGATTTTTGCGTCTTCTTTTCAAAAATTGTATCGAGAACTCCTTTAAATCAATGTGTTTTTTAATAGCATCTCGATACGAAAATCCAAAGAGGCAGGATTTTCTACTCGATGTGACAAGCAATATACTTGATGTCTGTTCGAGTGATTTTTGCCTGCCCTTTACAATCACGTCTGGCGTGAGTATAGAGAACTTTTTGATTTTAGTAAGAGTTGTCTTTTATAAATTCTTCCGGCGTTTTTGCATCTTCAATAGAAAAGTGCCCGATTTTAGTTCTGCATAAAGTATCTAAATAAGCGCCGCTGTTTAAAGCTAAACCAAAATCACGGGCAATACTTCTAATATACGTTCCTTTTGTGCATGAAATCCTAAATTCAACCAGAGGCAGTTTGCACGACGTTATTTCAAATTCCAATATTTCAATAGGGCGTGCTTTCAATTCAATTTCTTCCCCTATACGCGCCAATTTGTATAAACGTTTGCCATCCACTTTCACAGCGCTGAACATAGGAGGAATTTGTTCCTGTTTTCCGATAAAAGATTCAGCGGTTTCATAAACCAATTCTTCGGTAATATGATCCGTTGTAAAGGTTTCATTTACTTCTTTCTCTTTATCATAGCAGGGTGTAGTTGCCCCGATAAAAAATGTTCCGGTGTATTCTTTTGGCAAATCTTGGAATTGAGAAATTTCCTTTGTTTTTTTTCCGGTACAAATAATCAATAAGCCTGTCGCTAAAGGATCCAATGTGCCAGCGTGGCCAATTTTTAAATGAACGAGTTTGCCATCCAATAATAATGAAGGATGTTTTTTAAGGGCATGTTTGAGCTTATTGACAGCCTGAAAAGATGACCAGGTATATGGTTTGTTGATTAATAAAAGTTCGCCGCTGCGGTAATCACGTATCATAAGTCAAAGGTAATTTAAAATTCAGATAACAGCCCAAAGCGGTAAGGATTATTATTCCAGGTGCAGACAGAAAAGTTCACGATTTTAAATTGTTCTTTTTTATTGTTCCATAAAAAGATGGTGAGTTCATTATCAGGACGATTGAATTTTGCATCTACATATATGGAAACATACGCGATTTGTACTGCTTGTCCTGAATGGTAAAATGCATCCAAATCCGTTGAGGTAAAGTGAACGTTTTGTTTTAGCGCCTCTGTACTGCCGCATAACAATCCTTTTACAGGTTTTTTGGATAGGTATTGTATTTCCGCCACTATCGTTTGCCCTTCTTTCACATGCAGTCCTGTATTTTTTATTTTATAAGAAAGAGGATACTCATTTAAACTATCAATGCGATAACATGTTTTAGATTCCTCAGAAATGATCAGGTCCTTATTTAAATTAAATCCTTCAGGAATATTTTTGAAATCTGTAGAGACGATATTTTGTTTTTCTGTTTGAAGTGTTTCATTGGTTGGTACTTTAGTCAACACATACAGTTCATAACCAAAGCCACTTATTTTTTTGTAAACATAAGGATAGTAAACGGAAGCCTGTAGAACCTGCGCCGCATTAAAGTCTCCCAATAACAAATAGTTACAAGATAATGTATCATAAATTGAGTTATAATCAAAAAAACTCAATGCTTCATTTTCAATAACTTTATAACGAGCGGCACTATTATATTTGTTTTTGTAATAATCGAGGAACCATTGTTCACCCTTAAACAGACAGAACACATCTGAAGTACCCTTCTCGTCTACAATCTTTTTAGCAGTTTGAATGTAAGTATCGAAAGATTGACGATAAACCAGATCATAATATTTTCTTTTAAAAATAAGTGTACTGATGCCAATAATAACAAGCAATATCATACCCGCCCATTTAAATTTTAACTTCAATTCTCCGGAAAATGAGGAAATAAACAATAACAAACATGGCGTGGAGAAAATCAGGGTGGAGTATTGAATTACAGGATTTATTTTTTGCGAATAGAAAAAACCAATTAAAAACGACACCGTAAAAAGTGAAAACAGGATAATCCTTATTTTGTTTTGTTTAAGACTTGACTCTTGTTTTGTAATAAAGAAAGCTATTCCCACTATCATTAAAAAAATAGAAGCAAACAAATATGAATAATGAAACAAATAGAATAAGAATTGAAGAATGAAGTCATTTTCGGGAGGATTTAACCAGCCTCCGCTACCGACTCCAATGCCGCCTATTTGTAATTGATAAAATAAAATGGGAAGATGAGGAATGTAAATCAAAACTGCCGCTGTACATGAAAGTAGATAGCCTTTTGCAATATTCTTATTCAGGAAAAATAAACCGGTAATTCCGCACAAGCCGGCAAACATAAGGCTAAAATGATGATTTAAAGCAGATAGTGCAGCGAAGAGTGCAAAAAGCACAAATTGTTTCTTAGAAACCGAATCATCAAATAAAATATTCAGGAGATAATTTAAAGTCAATAAGCAAAAAAGTAAACCACTGATATAAGGCCTTGCCGTTACACTATAAAAAATAAAGTATTGAGTGCAGGTGAAAATGGTAGCTGTTAAAAGTCCGGTGGTTTCGTTGAACCATTTTTTTCCGATTTTGTACACTAAATAAATAGAGTAAATACCCGCTATAATAAAAGGAAGTTTCACCACCCATTCAGCTGTACCAAACAACATACAGTAGTAATATAAAAAAGCCTGAATAAGAGCAGGGTGAAAATCCGGTTTTACTCCTTTTTCAATTAGCTCATTAAAAGAACCGTATCCCGTTCTGCTCAGGGCGCTTAATTCATCATAGGTATATTCTAAATCAAAGAGATGGTAAACTCTTAAGGCGGCAGCCAAAACCAATAAAAATAATATAGGATAACTGTTTCTATCTATTTTGAATGTTCGCATACTCATGTTTTTTGCAGGACTACAAATTTTTGTTCAGATGTATTTTATTCAAAAATATTTTCAGGCAGTACGCAGAAAAAAATATAGCGCTTATAAATATTAAATATAACAGGTAAATTTTTAACTCCTTCATAAATGGAAAAATAGTTGAAAGATCCCTTCCCCAATAGGTATGCGTAACATAAAAGACACGGAATGAACTATAGCATGAGAGGCAAAGACAAATGAAAAAAAATGCCGCAGATAGCAATTTGTTTTTTTTAGATTGAATATAACAAATTGCAAAAAGTACCGGAAGCGTTAAAAAAGGAGTAATGGTAAAGATATGTCTTACAAGAACTGTTTTGTGAAATCCTGCAATCAACACATTGATGATTACAATCAATAAAAACAAAGCGGCTTCTTTAGAGAATTTTTTATAAAATGGAATAAAGCCAAGTAATGAAATAAGTAGTATTGGAGAAGTAATAAATAAGCCTGGAATATTGTTTTTTACTCCTGATTTAAGATCAAACCAAAGATCAGGCGTTTTAAAATTGGTAAACAAACGATCTATTCCGTCAATAAAATCCCCTGATAAGGAAGTTAGAAATTCTTTTTCTTCCGGAAATTCAGGATTAAATTTATTTGATTTTAATATTATTTCACCAAAGGCGATGTAATTGTAAGAAATTAAAACACCAAGTGTTGTAAAAATTATGAGGCAAGAAAAAAAAATCACTTTTACGTTTTCTGATTTCAATTTAAAATCAATTTTTCTCGTTTGTAGAATATAAATCAAGGCAGGCAAAAACAACAGAGAATTTTGCAACTCTACAATCAAACTG
This sequence comes from Bacteroidia bacterium, assembly GCA_014378485.1. Taxonomy (GTDB): domain Bacteria; phylum Bacteroidota; class Bacteroidia; order B-17B0; family Aurantibacillaceae; genus UBA4416. The sequence continues at coordinate 28,103 of JACMNO010000088.1, read as the reverse complement.
TATGATAGTAAAAGAACAAATAATAAAAATCGTTTATCATAAATATTTGGAGTTTTTAGTAGATAATAGAATGCGGCTAACACTAAATACATTGATGGGGCATGAGAAAAAACATGGGTAGATTCCTGCAGGTTTAATGTACATAAGCCATAAAGTAAAGAGACAATCACAGATTTTTTAAAAGACGCGCTAAAATGTTGACAGATCAGAAAAACAAATAATACACCAAGTACACCACATAAATTTGGTAAAAGAATTACGGTGACTTCCTGAATAGGCGCATGGCTGCTGACTGTGCTTAAATGAGTGAAATCCAGTAAATTTCCAAAAGCAAAAAATGGTATCATTAAAAAAGCGTTCCCGGGCAAACGGTCTGAGTAAAAAACACCGTCTTTGACCGCGTAATCTACTTTGCCGGTATACTCTATGTAATCATTAATAACAACAGAATGATTATTAACTAAAGCACTCACTAATGCAAAGTGACTGCCATCATTTGATGTGTTAATGTAACAGGAGGAAATGAAATAAAAAACGCTGACGAAAAAAAGAGCTGCAAATAAAATGAACTTTTGCTGAAAAGAATATTTCAAATGATTGCCGCTCAAATTTTTAATTTTTAGAATTTAAATTTAAAAACTATGGCCCATTTTATCTTTCTTGGTTTGCATGTATTTTTCGTTGTGTGGGTTCGATGGAATAATGATTGGAATATTTTCAACTACTTCCAGTCCGTAACCAATTAAACCAACACGTTTCACCGGGTTATTGGAAATCAATTTCATTTTACTGATCCCTAAATCACGAATAATTTGTGCACCAACACCGTAATCACGTTCATCCATTTTAAAACCAAGTTCTAAGTTAGCTTCAACGGTATCGCGCCCTTGCTCCTGTAATTTGTAAGCTTTTAATTTATTTAATAAACCAATGCCACGACCTTCCTGGTTCATATATACAATTACACCTTTGCCTTCTTTTTCAATAAGTTCCATGGCTTTATGTAATTGTGGTCCGCAGTCACAACGACATGATCCGAAGATATCTCCGGTAACGCAGGATGAATGCACACGAACTAATACAGCTTCATCTTTTGTCCATTCACCTTTTGTTAATGCCATGTGCTCTTCACCATTGGTATCAACTTTGTAAGCTGTTAATTTAAAATTTCCCCACTGGGTTGGCATATCCACTTCCACCTGACGGGTTACAATACTTTCTTTGCTTAAACGGTAAGAAATTAAATCTTTAATGGTCACAATTTTCAAATTAAATTGCTTGGCCACTTTCATTAAATCAGGTAAGCGCGCCATCGTGCCATCCTCATTCATAATTTCTACCAAAGCACCGCAAGGTTCAAATCCGGCTAACCGCGCAAAATCAATGGTTGCTTCTGTATGTCCAGTTCGACGAAGTACGCCACCTGTTTTGGCAATTAAAGGAAATATATGTCCGGGTCTTCCAAAATCAGAAGCTATTATTTTAGGGTCAATTAAGGCCTGTATCGTTTTTGAACGGTCAGATGCAGAGATTCCCGTAGTACACCCGTACCCTAACAAATCAATAGACACTGTAAAAGCAGTTTCATGAAGAGCAGTATTGGATGAAACCATTAACTCAAGTTTCAGTTCTCTAGCTTTTTCCTGCGTTACTGCAGCGCAAATTAAACCACGACCATGAGTTGCCATAAAATTAATGATCTCAGGAGTAACATTATTGGCAGCGGTTAAAAAATCTCCCTCGTTCTCCCTGTCCTCATCATCCACAACAATAATCACTTTGCCCGCTTTAATATCATCAATGGCTTCTTCTATGGTATTTAATTTGATTGTTTCCATGGCTTATGGGATGTTTTTGCGCCACAAATTTACGGATTATATTTTACACTGATATTTAATAAATTTGGGCGTGCCCCTGCAAAAGAAACGGCAGGATCAGGCTTTCCATTGCTCACGCTGCGGCGTGATTAGCTGGAGTCAGGCAAAAAGGATTTTCATTTCAATCCTTCACGCATGTATAATTAATTTCCAAAAAAATTGTCAACAAATTTAGTTCTATACTCAAAAATATATTCTATTCGTTTTCTAATAAATAATAGGTGAGCTACTGTTCCTAAAAAGCCAAAAGGCAACACGTAATTTACTTCGTCATGCATTTCAACTCCAGTACTTGTTTTTTTAAATGAATGTTTGTGATGCCATAATTTATAAGGACCAAAGCGTTGTTCGTCAATAAAATAATCACCTTCCTTTACATGAGTTATTTCGGTCATCCATTTAATAGGAATTCCTAATAAGGGTTTAATGATATAAGTAATAATTTGCCCGGGATACATCTTTTCTCCATCTTTTTTGTCTGATGTAATTACAAATCCCATATCTGCTGGTGTAATTTTGGCTAAGTTGTTAGGTGACGAAAAAAAGTCCCACGCCTCTCCTAATGAAATTGGCAATTGTTGAACGCTTTTAATGGAATAGAATTTCATAAGCTATATATTTGTTAGATTAGTAAAACAATTAACTGTGTGTAATGTTTGAGGAATTTATATCTAATTTAAAAATAAAACTTCAACAACCACTTCCTGGTGAAAAAGCGCAGTTTGAAATGGCGCATATAAACCGTGAAAAAATTTTAGCTCAATCACCTGAGTCTAAAAATTACCGTCCCAGCGCCGTATTGATTTTATTATATCCAAATGAACATGGAGAAACAATCTTGTTGCTCATTGAACGTGTGACCTATGATGGCTACCATAGCGGACAAATAGCGCTACCTGGAGGAAAAGCTGATCCAACGGATGCCGACTTGCAAGCGACAGCAATGCGTGAATTTTTTGAAGAAACAGGTTCTGACAAAACACCGGAAATTATAGGTAAACTGACACCGGTTTATATTCCGGTAAGTAAATTTATGGTGCAGCCTTTTATCGCTTATTTATCGGCACGCCCCAATTTTAATATCCATACCCGCGAAGTTAAGCAATTGATTGAATGGCCTTTCACGAACTTCATTGATGCTGAAACGGTGAAGCAAACCACCATAGAACCCATGCCCGGCTTAAAGCTGCACACACCTTATTTTGATGTGCAGGATAAAATTTTATGGGGCGCCACCGCCATGATCATGAATGAGCTGAAGTGGGTGATCAATAGTTAATTGAGGCTCACTTATAAAGACAATTTTACTTTTCATTTTCTTTTTGCTTGAACAAAAAGAAACAAAAATTCAAGGCGAAAGACCAATTCCAATTCTTTTCTCCCACAAAAAGCATTCGCAGTGCCACCGAAAAAATCGTAATTCGCTCTCTTTCGCCAAAAGCAGCCGCACCTCTACCAACGAATGCTAAATTTGCTAAAAACGATACGTAAATTTTTATCTTTTATTTTAAATTTCAATGCAGTAAATCAAATTTATAGGCTCTAGTGAACCATAATTGTTTATCACAAAAAAACCCGGAACTTAAAGTACCGGGTTTTTTTATTGGGATTGTACCCTCTTAATTAAAATGGCTTGTCATAAATGTAATCAACTGCTCATCACTCATTTTATTGGATGTGCTATCGCTTGAATGGGCATTTTTATATTGTGCTGTATCAGCAAGAAATTTCATAAACTCTTCCTGTATCTGGCCTGTTCCTGTAACATGTACTTCATCGATATTGGGCATTTTGCTGGCAATCTCTTTAAAGAATTTATGCGTTAAGGTAATCTCCTGATGATTGGAAGCACTTTCATTCGAATTATTATCGGCACCCGGATTTTTCACGTGTCCCAGGATCACAAATTCTCCCTTATCAATATGTTCTCTTCCTGTAATGGTTGCATGATGTGTGTCCATCCATACACCAAATTGTTTTTTGCTTTTTTCTGACATGTTTTTACGTTTTTTTTAAAGGTAACCAATATAAGCAGGGAACAAGCTTTTTTGGGATACATTGTGATTTGGTTTACGGTTACGCCACTAAAGCAGAAGTATCCGATTTGGCGCACGCTATTTTGAAGCTAACCAAAGCTGTAAAAAAGATCCAGGAGCAGTTACCACAGAAAGCTGCGAAAAAAAGCTGCTATAGCTAAAAAAGGTTACACGAAGTCTAAGAAGCAAGACTAACATTTTCCTAATGTCAGTAAATTCTGTTAATTCGAGCATAGTCGAGAACACTTCTCGATAAACATTTGCAAGAACAGGCAAATGTACTCGAAGTGACGAAGATTTTATTTTTTTGGTAATTTATACCCTATTTGTTTCCGGGGTTTAATCACGTCTTGGCGTGATTCTTTTTTATCCGTTAGTTCATCGATATACTGAAAAACAACTTCAATGTTTTTTGAATTATTATCTGTTTTCTTTTCTAATTTTTCTATGGCCAAACGTATCTCAGTATTATCCATTAATATTTGTCTCATCCGGGTGAAAATTCTGATGATCTGAATATTTATTGATATTGCCTTTTTACTTTTCAGAATGGAAGATAGCATTGCCACACCTTGTTCTGTAAATGCAAAAGGAGCATAACGCAATCCCAATTTATCAGAATTGGAGGTCACAAATTGTGACCTCCAATTTTCGCAAGAAATATTATTTTAAAAACCATTTTCGTGACATTAGGAAAATGGTTTATGTTTTAAGGTGCCAAATTGGCACCTTAATGACTTCTCATTAATTTTCTCTAACTCTGTGCCTCCGTGGTGAAGTCTAAAACCTTAAGCCCATTAAAACTCACAGTTGTTCGGAGTTCTAGGAAATGCAATCACATCACGAATATTAGTCATACCCGTTACAAATAATACCAAACGTTCAAAACCTAAACCAAAACCAGCATGCGGACAAGCACCAAAACGGCGCGTATCCAAATACCAGCTCATTTCATCAACGGGAATATGCATATCGTTCATACGGCTTACAAGTTTATCCAAACGCTCTTCACGCTGAGAACCACCAATAATTTCGCCAATACCCGGAAATAAAATATCCATCGCGGCTACTGTTTTTCCATCTTCATTCATACGCATGTAAAACGATTTGATGTCTTTCGGATAATCAGTTAAGATCACCGGTTTCTTGAAATGTTTTTCTACAAGATAACGTTCGTGCTCACTTTGAAGATCAGCTCCCCAGCCATCAATAATGTATTGGAATTTCTTTTTCTTGTTATGATTCGATTCACGCAAGATGTCGATCGCTTCTGTGTAGGTGATTTTTGCAAACTCATTCCCTAAACAGAAATTTAATTTTTCTAATAAATTTAATTCACTGCGTTCTGTTTGTGGTTTGTTTTTTTCTTCATCTAACAAACGCTGCGATAAAAATTCAATGTCTTCTTTATTTTTATCCAAAGCATAAGTGATCACATACTTCAGCATTTCTTCTGCCAAAGCCATGTTATCTTTCAAATCGTAAAAAGCCATTTCTGGTTCAATCATCCAAAACTCAGCTAAGTGACGCGTAGTGTTCGAATTTTCTGCTCTGAATGTTGGTCCGAATGTATACACATCACTAAATGCCATAGCAGCTAATTCGCCTTCTAATTGTCCTGATACCGTTAAGTTGGTTGCCTTACCAAAGAAATCCTGCTTGTAATCTATTTCACCTGTTTCGTTTAATGGCGGGTTTTTAGGATCTAACGTCGATACACGAAACATTTCTCCGGCTCCTTCTGCATCGCTGCTTGTGATAATAGGCGTGTGCATATATACAAAACCTTTATCATTAAAAAATTTATGAATAGCGTAAGCTAAAGTATGACGCACCCTGAATATGGCGCCAAACGTATTAGTTCGAAAACGTAAATGTGCAATCTCTCTTAAATATTCTAAAGAATGCGCTTTTGGTTGTAAAGGATAAGAATTTGGTTTAGTAACATCAGATTCAGCATCACCATAGATCTCGATTTCTGATACAACAATCTCAACAGTTTGTCCCTTACCCTGCGAAGCAATCAGTTTACCGGTCACGCCCACGCAGGCACCGGGTGTAATGCGTTTCAGTGTTTCAGGATTTGTAGTTTCGAAATTAACAACGGCTTGAATATTATTAATACTAGAACCATCATTAATGGCAATAAAAGAATTATTACGAAATGTACGTACCCAACCTTTTACATTAACTGTTTGTTCGGTTTGGGTTCCTTTTAATAATTCCTTGATTTTTGTGCGCGTGGTCATAGCTTATAATTTGAGGAGGTGAAGATAATTAAAAGAGTTTTGTTTTCTTAACTAAAATGAGCATTTTTTTATTTTGGGCGTGTCCCCGTTAAAGAGGCAGCGGGGTCGGGCTTTTTGCGGCAATCTTTTTGTAAAGGAGGCACAAAAAGGATTTTCACAACAATCCCTCACGCAAAAAGCACTCCTTTTATTGTAAAAACCTTAGTATCTTTGTGCTAAATTAATTATCATGGAAAACGACATAGAAGTACCTTATACCATATATATAGAAGCCACTCCCAATCCGGCTTCAATGAAATTTGTTGCCAATAAAGTACTGATCAAAGAAAAAGGCGCAACAGCCGAATATAAAAATATTTCTGAAACACAAACGGCACCTATTGCCAAGCAATTATTTCAGTTCCCTTTTGTAAAAACGGTTTTTATTGCAACCAATTATATTACCGTTACCAAAACAGATAATGTAGAATGGGATGATATTAGCCTTGAGTTGCGCATTTTTATTAATGACTATTTAAACAAGGGCAATTTAATTGTAACTTCTTTACCCCAGCAGGAAGTAGCAGTTGACAATACCTTTACTGAAAAGAAAATTATCAATACACAGCACGTTGCTGCTAAAGATGAAGTGGAAGCAAAAATCATTGAGATATTGGATCAATACATTCGTCCGGCAGTAGAATCAGACGGAGGCATGATCACTTTTAAAGAATTAAAAGAAGGTGTTGTGACTGTGCAAATGCGTGGCGCTTGCAGTGGTTGCCCAAGTAGCACCATGACATTAAAGGCAGGCATTGAAGCGTTATTAAAACGTTTATTACCTGATGCGGTGAAAGAGGTGGTGAGTGAAGCGATGTAGTTTTATGTCACCCTGTCACGCCTTGGCGTTAGATTCAGGGTATCATGAGATGCTGCTTCTCGACTCCGCTCGAAGTGACAAGCACCAAGTGACTGGTTGAAGTGGCAAAAAACCTATGGGCCTATGTGTTTTAATCATTACTTATCTGCGTAAGCAATACTCAGCACACTTATTTTTATTCCTTCTATTTGTTGTAACAATTGGCAACATGCCTCAATCGTGGCTCCGGTGGTAATCACATCATCTACCAAAACAACTTGTTTATTTTTAAAAGTTTCCGGACAAATTAATTCAAATACATCTTCTACATTTTCCCAGCGCTCGTATTTGCTTTTTTTAGTTTGAGTTTCAGTAAATTCTTTTCGTTGTAAAACACTTGTATTTAGTGAGGTTTTCAATCCTTCCGATAAACCTTTGGCAAATTCTTCACTTTGGTTAAATCCACGCATCTTAAACTTTTTAGAATGCAAAGGAACCGGAATAATATAGTCTGCTTTGCTAATCACGGGATCTGTTTTGAGATCTTCGGCGTACCATTTGCCAACTAAAACAGCCAGGTCTTTATTGCTTTTGTATTTTATTGCATGCAGTATTTTTTGAATGCTTCCTTTTTTTTGAAACAGATAAAAGCTGCTGGCTATTAAAAGAGGCGTTCGCCCATAAAATAAAGCATCCACCGGGTTACGTTGTTGACGATGAAAATTTGTTTTCGGTAAATTGGTGTAGCAGTAATTGCAAACCTGGTCTTCATGTTTAAACAATGAATTTCCGCAGGCTACACAATTACGCGGATAGATTAATGAAATGAAATCCTGCAACATATCGCTATTAATTTATCTTACAATGAAGACCTTTTCTGTATGCATTAGTTTTTGCTCGGATTTAATAAGAATAGTGTACACACCATTTGGCAATGCTGAAACATTAATGGTTTCAACTGCTGCTGAATGCAGCACCAGCTCTCCCAAAAGATTGACAACATCTATCCCATCAAAATTAGTAGCAGCCGTTTTAATATGTATTAATTGATTCCCGGGATTTGGATAAATCTGAAAGGTGTTGCTTTCCACATAGGCAGTCACATTGGTTGTAAGAGCATTGCAGGACAATTTTGAACCACTGCCGTTTCTTACCTCTGCCGGGATGGTTCCTGTATTGTATGTATTTGGAATGCCAATCACAGGCCAGTTGTTGCCGGCTAAAAATCCGGGTTGTGTTGTAAAACAGTAGCTTACTTCTGTTAAACTGGTTGTTCCGGCAGGCGTAATCGTGCCCTGTTTTTTATTGCCATATTCAAAGTGGCCTGTACCTGCCATTATATACTGGCCTATGGAAATGTTTGTGATTTCATTACCCACATAAACCTGCCCGTTAGACGGCTGTGCAGAATTCATATAGATACCATAATTTTGTGCCCGGTTTCTGAAAAAATTATTATCGGGGCCATTGATCCCATGTGAATTATCTACAACAATTTGCTGGCAGATATTGCCTTCAAATAAATTGGCGAATACATAATTTCCATGCAGCACCAGATCTCCTGCAGCATTTGTTGGGAAAGAGGTCCAATAAGCATTAATGGAATAATTATAGTCTGTTACATTTCCATTAACTCCTGCCTGACACAACACAGAATGACGCAAATGATCAAAAATGTTGTTTTCTATTTTATTATCGCAGGATCCCATTTGTATATTAATGCCATAACCTCGTCCACCTCCGCCATAATCATAGGCATCATGAAAATAAGAACCAGATATCTCGCAGTTAAATGATTGGTCAAGTGTGATGTGTGAAAAGAAACAACTATCCACTTCAATGCCTTCTGCAAAACAATTATAAGCATAAGACATTTGAACCGTTGCAATCTGATCCACACTTGAATTACTTCTGGTGATATGCATACATTTTAAACCGGCATTCTGAATAGGGTTTACTTTATAAATTGAAATCGTATCAATTAAAGCATAGTCTTTTCGTAATTCATGGTTTAATTTTAAAGTATCTCCAGTAACAGCAGTTATTTTAAAAAACTGTCCCACACTATTGTAGGCCCAGTCATTATTCACAAGAGTGGCGGCATGTTGTTTCACGGCAATAAAATCATTAATGTTTATAACAACAGAGGGAGTATTGGCACTTGATTTTAAAAATCGGTCATAACGATTGGCGGTTTGGGTAATGCTATAGGTAGTAGTCGCATTAATAGTCCCCTGTAAATTAACACAGGTTGCGGCTGTCTTAAAAATTAAATGCGTATTAGCACCCATGCCTTCCAGCTTAACATTATCTTTTAAATTAATCGTATTTGTAAATGTATAAATACCAGTTGGGAAAAAGATCGTATAAGATTGGTTTGTAACTGTACATTGGCTGATGACTGAAAGGTAAATATTATCACTGGGAATTACCCCTGTAGTGTCTGCACCGGCTGTTTGCATATTTAAGGTAGTAGTATATGCCGGCAAGGGTTCTATCAAGCCTGAGTGTTTCCAGTCATATATCCTGTTAACGGGGATTGTTTGCGCAGCCAACTGGTTGCATACTAAAAACGAAGCGACAGCGATAAGTGTTTTAATTTTAATCATTTTCTGGAGTTTTATACTATTATTTATAATTTACCCGCCAGAGTACAACTTAATTTGTACTTATTTATTTTTCCGTTGAGATTAAATAATTCAATATACACCACATAAATTCCTATCGGTGCTTTTTCGCTATCATCATTAATTCCATTCCAACTGATCACACCTTCTGTTGATAATTGTTCGTTACGCACCAAATGTCTTACCTGCCTACCTTTACTGTCAAATATAAAAACATTAGCTGCTTTTCCTGCTTCATCAAGTTTAAAACTAATATTTAATACATCATTGTATCCATCATTATCCGGTGAAAATAAAGGATTTGGAATTGAGACCCCACTTCCGCCATCGGCCTGTAAGTATTGTGAATTACGGTAAGCAGGTGTTGCAAAACCAACTCCTTCGGAGGCGCTGTTCCAGTTGGTTTTATCATCTGTTGGCCTGTTAAAATCAATTCGTTCCAATGAAACACCTTTAGTATTGACCAGTAAAGGAAATTGCATTTTAGAAGTGTATTTAAAATTATCGATTACGGTGAATGATGCATCACTTAAAGTTACCACATCATCGTCTGTATTCATACTTGGCAGGTCTGCAATATCTAAAAATCCTTTCGGGTTAGGTGTACCGTATTGTTGTTTAATGGCAGCACCGTTTTCACTAATCACTAAATAACTTTGAGGGAATAATAAGTATCCTTCAGTTGTAATTGTTTTGGTGTCTGTTAATGAACCTGTCAAAGTATCCATCGACCCAATTCGTAAGTCTTTTAAATTGATGGTTTTGTTGCTTTTGTTATAAAGTTCTACAAAATCATACCCACCGGTATTTGGATCAAATAAAATTTCATTGATCACAACATCATTGGGTGCTGCAGGTTCCGGCAGTGCAAATGCGGCTGAACCATTAATCAAGGGATTGCCCACGCAATCTGTTACGCCATTCATTACAGTAACATTGTAAATAATTCCTGTTTGCATTGATGAAGATAATTTTAAGATCACCTTTTTAAAATCTGGTGCAATTGCTTTTACAAAAGTTGGAGTAGCGAGTCCATTATCAAATGTGTAATTCAAAGGATTTGATAGTGCAGTGCTGTCTAAAGGCTCCGTAAATAAAACGGCAATTGTGTCAGTAGTGATCACAACAACTCTTTCTACAGTTGGTGAAGATACATCAGGATTAGATGCGACTACAGAATTCGGATAAGCAGGTGTGCCACCGTTAGGATGAGTACTCGCGTGCCAGTTGTTTTGCCCCGCACATGGGTTGTTGACATCTATCTGTTCTAGGCTCCAGCCTCCAGCACTTTTGTTGGCATCGTTATACCAGCTTGATGAATAGGAGACAGAACTAATAACAACATCATTGGTGTCACGAAGTGTAATAGTAGTTCCATCGTTTAGTAAAGAGGGGAAACTTGTAACTTCATATACCGTAATTCCAAAATTATTTAAAAATTGTGCACCTGCGCCTGACCCAACCAGCACAACATAGCTGTTCGGCGCAATAGTAATATCCGGTAATTTTTTTGAACTGGTTAGGCTAGAGAAACTCCAGTTTTTTAAATTTATACTATAATTTGTTCTGTTCTTTAGCTCAACGTATTCCTCAAGTGGCAGTGCAATGCTCGGATCAGGGTCGGGCATTAACTCATTGATCACAACATCATAAGGCTTAGCTTTATAAAAAGAAAATGCTTTTGTGTTGGGTGATAAACTATTGCCGTTGCAATCACTTATGCCTGAAATTGTAATGGTGTAACTTGTAGCGTTTAACAGTTTGTTTGATAAAGACAAAATAGCGCACATATTTCCAGGCGAGACAGACGCTAAAGATGGCGAACCACTAGCGCCATTAATTACATAATTTGAAATAACACTTAACTGCGATGGCGCAATCGCATCATCAAAACAAACAGATAAATGCAAAGAGTCAATCACATAAACTGAATTAATTTTAGGGGCAATTATATCCGGGGTCAATGAATAAACTGAATTTACAATACCGGGAGTTCCACCATTATTGTCTATAGAAGCTATCCAGTTAGTTGCTTCCATACAATTAACATTAAGAGTAGGATTAATTAATTCAAGGCTCCAACCGCCATCATCTTTAGTTGCATTTTGATACCAAGCGGTTTTATATCTTATTGAGTCAATCACGTTATTAGCATTATCATATAAAAATACGGGATCGCCACTGATATTGTAAGTCGGGAATGAACTGGTTCCTATCTTATTATATACACCTACAAAGCCGGCTGTATCTGCACTTTTTGTTAAGATAACATACGAATATGGATTTAGAGAAAAATTTGCCGTAATCGTAGATGTTGTGGAGCCATCGCTAAATTTCCATCCATTTAAATTAAAATATTTATTTGTTTTATTATAGAGTTCAAGATATTGAGCAGCCGGTAAACCGTTAGGAATAGGATTTACATCAACCATAATCTCATTAACAATAACATCACTAAATACCGGGGCAGAAAAAACGATATACGTAAAAGTCATAGTTGCAGTAGAGACGGAATTTCCGCTGCAATCTGTAATTCCGGAAACCGTTACCGTGTATATATTTTGGTTCGTTAATGCAGTATTTATGGAAAGTGTGGCGCATATGTTTCCAGGATTGGCAACTGATAGGGTCGGAGTACCTATGCCGCCGCTAATAGTATAATTTGAAGTAGCTGTTAATTGTGCTGAAGAAATAAGATCATTAAAGCAAACGGTGATATGTGTGTTATCAATCACGTTTACAGAACTGATGGATGGCCCGGTAAGATCCGGTAATGTAGAATATACAGAATTAATAAATCCTGGTGTTCCGCCGTCTACATCATTGGATGCGATCCAATTGCTAAATTGAGAACAGCCTGAATTTAAATTCGGATTAATTTGTTCTAAAGTCCACCCACCTAATTTTTTAGTAGCATCCTGATACCAGGTATCGCTGTAATTCACACTGTCAATAAAAACACCACCTGCCGTTTTTAAATAAAGGTTATCTCCCGTATTGTTTAGTGATGGAAAAGAACTTACCCCTAGTTTATTCATATAACCTAGTGCTGTAAACTGAGCAGTATCAGCTATTGGGCAAATGATCACATAACTGTTTGGGGTTAAAATGTAATTTCCTAAAGTAGCGCCGGTAGCCGTATAACTGTCTGCTACTTTTAACCCATTCAGATTAAAAGTAGAAGAACTTCGGTTATACAATTCTATAAATTCAGCGTTCGTTAAATTAATAACCGGGGAAGGGTCCGAAAAAATTTCATTGATTACCATGTTTTTAAAAACCGGAACAACAGGAGCGAAGTAAGTGAAATTAATAGTAACGGAGCTGATAGCATTTAAAGCAACATCCTTTACACCGGCAACTGTTAAAGTTTTGATGGAAGCATTTGTAAAAGGGGTGGTAAAGGATAAATGAACCAAAGCAAAATTGGAGGCATCTCTAATGGCGCTGTTCGGATTTCCAAGTCCATTATTTGCGATGTAGTTTGCTTGTGTTTGAGCAGAGGAAATTTCCAACGGCTCATTGAATAAAACATCCAATTGAGTATTCGAAATCACTGTATGATTGACAATAATCGGAGGAGTAACATCTGCTGTATAAGTAAAAGCAATTGTATTTGGAGATAAAACATTTCCGTTGCAATCTGTAATTCCGGATATGGTAACAGTATATGTAGTTGCATTTACCAATGTTGAGGATAAAGCTATTGTGACGCACATATTCGTGGATGTTGCAGTTGCTAATGTAGGCGAACCAATTCCACCGGTAATGGCATAATTTGAAACGTTAGATAATTGCGCTGAAGAAATAGCTTCGCCAAAACAAATAGATATATGTGAATTATCTATAACGCTCACCGAGCTAATTACCGGTGGCGTAACATCAGCAACAATTGAATAAACGGAATTTATGAAACCGGGTGTTCCTCCATCCACATCATTTGATGCAATCCAATTGGAGGATTGAAAACATCCGGAATTCAAATTAGGATTAATTTGTTCCAATGTCCAGCCACCCAATTTTTTGGTAGCATCCTGATACCAGGTATCACTGTAATTCACACTGTCGATAAAAACACCGGTAAAAGTTTTTAAATAAAGATTATCACCGGCATTGTTTAAGGATGGAAAAGAGCTAACGCCCAGTTTATTCATGTAGCCCAGTGCCGTAAATTGGGCTGTATCTGCAATAGGACAAATGATTACATAAGAGTTTGGGGCTAGTGTAAAGTTTCCAAGTGTTGCCGTAGAAGTATTGTCTGTGAATTTTAAACCATTCAAGTTAAAGGCAGTTGAGCTTCTGTTGTATAATTCTACAAATTCAGTGACTGTAAGATTAATTACCGGACTAGGATCAGCAAAAATCTCCTTAATAACAATGTCCTTGAACGTAGGTGTAATACTTGTAGTATAGTTAAAGCTAGTTGTTGCAGTTGTAATGGCATTTAAGGCAATATCTTGAACCCCCGAAACAGTTAATGTATTAGTGAGCGCATTGGTAAAAGGAGTTGTAAACGATAAATGCACTAATGCAAAATTGGAAGCATCTCTTGTAACAGTGTTAGGATTGCCTATAGCATTATTAACGGTGTAATTAGTCACTGTTTGCGCTGAAGTGATTTCTAAGGACTCATTAAATAAAACATCTAATTGCGTATTGGAAACTACGGTGTTGCTTAAAATGGAGGGCGGCGTGACATCAACAAAAATGGTGGCAACGTTAATGTCATCAAATAGGTGTTTCCCGAAAAAACTTGCTGTTGATTGTTTGATCATGAAACCAAAAGCCGTTGAACTTGTAAAGCTGGCATCAGTAACTGTTCCTTCTGTAAAATAACTTGAACCTATGCCGGTCATATCTCTTTCTAAAGTAAATAGGTTGGCACTGGTTCGGGTAACCCTGACCTTAATTAAATTATTAGAAGTACTTACAACACTGGCATTGACACCATCTATTAAAACTGTTTGGGTGCCAGCTGAACTTTTATATAAGGAGATATCATCCGAAGTGTTTCCTATTCGTACAAAGTAACCATTAATGGAAGCAGATGATAAATTGGAATTATCAGAGATTAAGTAAGCATCAACATAATTGGCGCCGGAAGTGGCAAATTGCAGGTTTACCCAGAATTCCCAGGTACAGTTGGAGCTCAGGGTATTAGTGGTACTGATATAGAAAGCGGAATTACTGGTTGTGTTAGCTGATTTTAACTGCCCGGCATTTACAGAAAAGTCGCTTGCAGAACTTACGGTCCATGTTGGACTAGTCGTATAATCTCCATCGGTAAAACTATCACCGATTTGAGCAGTGGAAAAATGATAAATTAAAAATGATAATGTGATAAAATGAAAACGAGTCATTATAAGTAATTTATAAGAAACTAAAATAAGAAATTTTTTTGATAAAGAATAATTTAACAACTTTAGGGTCTTATCTAATTCATTTATTAAATACAATTACATATGAAAATTGCCGTCGTAGGAGCAACAGGTTTAGTAGGTACAAAAATGCTGGAAGTGCTGGCAGAAAGAAATTTTCCTTTAACAGAATTGATTCCGGTAGCCTCTGAAAGATCAGTGGGAAAAGAAATTATGTTTAAGGGAAAAGCATATAAAGTGTATTCAATGGAGGATGCCATTGCTGCGAAACCTCAAATTGCTTTATTTTCGGCAGGAGGGAACACTTCTTTGGAGTGGGCCCAAAAATTTGCGGAGGCAGGTATCACAGTGATAGATAATTCGAGTGCCTGGCGTATGGATGTTGGAAAAAAATTAGTGGTTCCTGAAATCAATGCGCATGAATTAAAAGCAACTGATAAAATAATTGCTAATCCAAATTGTTCCACCATTCAGTTGGTAGTGGCTTTAAATCCTTTGCATAAAATATATAAAATTAAACGCATTGTTGTTTCCACTTACCAATCGGTGACAGGCACAGGTGTTAAAGCCGTTGACCAGTTAATGAATGAGCGCGCCGGTAAAGAAGGCGAAATGGCCTACAAATATAAGATTGATTTGAATGTCATTCCACAGATTGATGTGTTCACAGATAATGGGTATACAAAGGAAGAAATGAAAATGGTGAATGAAACAAAAAAAATTATGAGTGATGATTCGATTCGTTTAACGGCTACTACCGTTCGAATTCCGGTAATGGGTGGACATAGTGAAAGCGTGAATGTTGAATTCGAAAATGAATTTGAAATAAAAGATATTTTTAATATTATGCAGAACACAAAAGGAATTGTTTTGGAAGATGATATTGCCAACCAAATTTACCCGATGCCAATGAATGCTCATAACAAGGATGAAGTATTTGTTGGAAGGATTCGAAGAGATGAAACACAACCTAAAACTTTAAATATGTGGATTGTGTCTGATAATTTACGCAAAGGAGCCGCTACCAATGCTATTCAGATTGCTGAATATTTGGTGGAACATAAATTAGTTTAAGGTTTCACCACAAAGGCCCGGAGAACACAGAGAAAAAAAATCTGTGTTAATCAGTGAGATCTGCGGGAGAATAGGAAATTTTAGGCATAAAAAAGACTGCTGTGCCCATCCCCGTTTAAAGCACAGCAGCCTGATTTTATTGGTTTAAACTTAACAAAACCTATGATAAAGAACGTTGATGTAAAATTACAACCATAATTCCCAAAAAAAACCACCAACTCATAAGTGGTAGGTTTGAATTGATAAGTGGTAGTAAATCGACTAATAAATGGCATTAAAAAACCCTTCTGCTATCAATCAGAAGGGTTTAATTTGTTTGAAACGGTTTTAAATCAATCGCTCGTAATTCTGGTCTTTTAAAATGAAATTAATTTTACACCAATGGTAAAAGGATATAATTCCGGACCTTTTCCGCTTTCAAACAAGGGAGTTAATGCGTAATCCGCATATAAAGTAAAATTATGGTAACCAATGCTGGCATGCGCATTTACGCGAAACAGATTCAGATTATAATCGTCTTTTTTAATAAATTTTATGTTGTTTCCATTTAATTCTACAATCTGGCGTGTGCGGGAACCCAATTTATAACCGGCAATAGCACCAATGGCAATATGAAATGCTTTTTTAGAATCTTTATTGGTATTGAACTCTAACAAAACAGGAACGTTCACATAGGTTGTTTTAAACCTGTTTTTCTTATAGTTATATGTATTACTTGAATCAATGATACCGTAAGTATAACTTGAATCGGCTTTTAATCTGGTTTTGTTATTGAATTCATACTGGCTCCATTCAAACCCTAACCCGGTTACCAGGTTCACATAATTTTTATAGAGATGAATGTCCTTTTCAAGGTTTAATTGAAAGTTTAATGATTTACCATAATTTAAAGCCATATATTCCTGTCCCTTTGGCATTGAAAAACCTCCGTTTGAAAGCCATCCATTCACACCCATTCCAAATCCCCCCCAGTGGTGAAAATCATCCTCATTATTTTTGGAAACATTTGTTTCAGAGTCTTTATCTTTATTAATAATGACGTATTGCTTTTTTCGGAAGTTAATAGTTGTTGTATCTTTTTTATTCCCTGATTTTTGAGCGATGTCATCACCCACTACTTTTGCAATTGAAGAAGAGCTCGATGCTTCGGCGCTCACTTCTTTTGGTTCACCTTTAAATTTAATAGTGCTGGAACCCGTTGCGTTGGCGTTGATCTTATCATTGGCAAATACTTTTGCTGATGATGCACCAGAGGCTGTTATATTGGTTATGTTGGAGTTAAGTTTATAACTTTTTAAGGTAGAAGCACCGCTTGCTCTCGCATAAAATGTTTCCGTATTTCCTTCCAGGTTTACTACAGATGCGCCGCTTAATGTCACATCAACCGTTTTTGTTTTAATATTGAGGATCACATCACTGGCTCCTGATACATCTATTGACAAACTATCGGTAATAATGGTATTGGAAGAACTCACTTTAGATGCACCGCTGCAGGTGATTTTGTTCAGTGTATTGCCACTTACATAGATCTTGTAATTGTGAGTAAAACTGCCTTTTGCTTTGATCACCAGGGTTTCATCTTCATAGGTTGTATAGATGTTATTAATTTCTTTTTCATCCGCTACAACTTTTAATTTTAAAGTATCACTTTGTCTATAGATCACAGTTGCAGCACCGGAAACTTCCAGTTTTTTAAAAGGTTTTGCTTCTCTTTCCTGTGAGGATTGTGCTTTTATCGTCATGGAACTGATTACAAGCAATGAGGATATTAGTATATTTTTCATATTTGTTTTGTTATTTAATTGTAAGATGGTTTTTTAAAGTATAAATAATCTTTCTGCAGATTTTATACATAGGACGCAACACTTTTAATAAAAGTTACAGGAGATTGAAATTTCTTTTTTAACGCGGTGTAATCTCATGAAAATGAGGCCGCCGCAAAAGTACAGGAATGTCACACTGTCCGCGAGCTGGCACATCAAAATGATAGCAAAAAATTGACTTTTGAGATAGCTACTTTATTTTTAAGGGATTCTGAACTTAAAGAATTACTGACTCTTTATCCATTTTGCAATATCAAGAACAATTTGCTCATCTACATTTCCTTGTTTTTCATATTCTGCAGGAATGGATTTGCCTTCCCCTTTCATCAGCATATGATTTAACGCCGGGTAAGAAATAAATTGATTTTTAGGATTATTGCTGAGGTTTTGTTTCCATAAATTAAAGTCGGTCATCGTCACCTGGTAATCCCGCTCTCCCTGAATAACTAATATAGGTTGTTTTATTTTTTTTGCGACCTGCAGCTGGTTGTATTTGTTAAACGACTGCCAGTAAAAAGACGGCAAACCTAAAGGCAATTGTTCTTTGGTAGCAGCTTTTAAAAGGTTAGGATCTTTCAGTATTTTAATTTGTTGTGTCAGGTTTTCAATTTCCTTTTTTTCGTTCGCGTCAAGGCTATCTAATCCAAATACATAATTGTATTGTTCCAGTAAAAGATCTTCCAATGGCCTTGCATTTCCCGCTAACAAAATAATGCCATTCACAGATTTTGATTTACTGGCGATTAATGGTGCACACATGCCGCCAAGACTGTGCCCTACTATATAAATTTTTGAATTTTTAAAATCAGGATTTTTTTTCAACATCTCAGCTGCGCTGATTGCGTCTTCTATTACTTCCTTGTTCAGATCAAATTTATCCATCTGCTGACTAATCTCCTTTGCATAAGCAAGTGTTCGTTTATCGTAGCGGAAGGTAGCAATTCCGTTGGACGCTAATCCAATAGCCAGATCTTTTAATGGTTTGTTAGGGCCAATGCTTTCATCTTTGTCGTTAGGCCCAGAGCCGGATAGCAATATAACAACAGGTGGATTTTTTACATTATTGGGAACACATAATGCGCCTGGTAATGTGAGCGTGCCTGTTTTTACAGGAATTTTTGTTTCATAATATTTGTGTTGTTGCGCATATTCGGGTGCCACATAAGCTGTCTTGTTTTTAGGTGGTGTAAAAAACATTCCAACAATCTTTTTTGGCGGATCTTCAAAAACCAATTGCAGATCCATTTTTGTTTTTTCAAATTCACACCTCACAAAAACAAGTTCAAAGGAGTCTTTTAATTCTTTGGTGATAGAGGTATAATATTTATATTCTCCCATGTAGCGGGGAATACTGGCCCACATTTGAGAAAGCATATCAACAGATATCTTGTTTGCAATAACGGTGTCAAACATGGCGTAGCAGCTGTCGAACTGTTGGCGCTCCAATTTTTTTATAAAGGAAGTAGCGAGCTCCTCACTGGTTTGAGCCCTGGAATGAAAAGTGAAAAAGGCAAGAATAAGGAATGAGTAAATTAGTTTCATGAGATAATTTATAGACAACGAATGTATTATTAAATTAGAAGAAAGTTTGCAATTTGAAATGTAAATATTGCGTTAGGGATTGTAGCGCAAATCCTTTTGCCTGCTCTTGCAAAAGATTGAAGCGAAAAGCCCGACCCGTTTTTCTGCGGGTAACGCCCAAAATAATTTTATAATAATTTTAGCAAATTTTTTCACACTCCGCCAGAAAGCGAACAAACTGCTCTAATTTATAAATATCCTAATTCATATATCCTTCAATGCTGGTATCGAAAGAATGCTTGTATTCTGCAATGGTTCCGTAGTTTATCCCATTTATCACAATGGAGTTTCCTTTTACCGCACCTAATTTAGTGAAGGCTACATTTTGTTTTTTTAACTCAGCTTCAAGTTCATTGCCTTTAGTTGAAGTTACAATGACACGGCTTTGTGCTTCGCCAAACAGGAACGCATCTTTACGAACAGAAGAATCAGTTGTGATCTCAAATCCTAAATTATTTACCATGGCACTTTCCAGTAAGTTCATGAATACACCGCCATCGCTCACATCATGAGCAGAAGCAATTAATTTATTTTTGATGATGGAAGTTACGGCATTTTGAATGGCGAATTCTGTTTCCAAATTAAAGAAAGGAGCAGGTGTATTTTTTGTTTTATGAAAACTGTATAAATACTCAGAAGATGAAATATCGTTTTTGCTTTCACCGATTAAGTAAATAGCATCACCTTCATTTTTAAAATCCAAAGTTGTTTGTAAAGATTTATCTTCTAAAATACCAATCATACCAATTGTTGGAGTTGGAAACACGGGCCCTTCATAACTTGATTGGTTGTAGAAGCTCACATTACCGCCTGTTACCGGTGTTTTGAATTTTAAACACGCAGCACTCATACCTTTAATAGAACCAACAAATTGCCAGTATACTTCAGGATTATAAGGATTACCAAAATTTAAACAATTAGTTACGGCACTCGGTGCACCACCAGAACACACGATGTTACGGGCAGCTTCACTCACCGCGATAGCGCAACCTACTTCAGGATCTGCATTCACATAACGGGCATTGCAATCAACCGTCATAGCCAGAGCTTTTTTGGTGCCGCGTACATTAACAATGGCTGCATCGCTCGGTTTATTAGTACTCATATTAATTCCGCCAACCATACTGTCGTATTGATTATAGATCCAACGCTTGCTCGCTAAATTAGGAAGTTTTGCTAAAAACTGCATCACAGGTTTCAGATCGTTAGGTTCGATAACAGAATTGATATTGAATTTTTTAGATTCTGCATAAGAAGCAGGTTCCTTATATTCTCTTGTATATATTGGAGCTCCACCGCCTAACACTAAAACATCGGCAGGTACATCAGCAACCAGTTCTTCATTCATGTAATATTTTAAACGGTCGCCGGCAGTAACTTCACCAATTTGAGCGCAATTTAAATCCCATTTATCAAACACTGCTTGCACCAAAGCTTCTTTGCCTTTCTCAACAACCACTAACATACGTTCCTGTGATTCTGATAATAAGATCTCAAAAGGATGCATGCCTGCCTGTCGTGTTGGAACTTTATGTAACCAAATGTTCATGCCGTGCTCGCCTTTAGCGCTCATTTCGGAAGTAGAGCAGGTGATGCCCGCTGCACCCATATCCTGCATTCCAATTACAGCACCGGTTTTAATCACTTCTAACGTTGCTTCTAATAATAATTTTTCCTGAAAAGGATCTCCTACCTGCACGGATGGCAAATCTTTTGCTGAATCTTCTGTTAAGTCTTTACTTGCAAAAGCAGCTCCTGCAATTCCGTCTTTACCGGTTGACGAACCAACAATAAATACAGGATTTCCAACACCATAAGAGGTGGCACTTACTGTTTCTCCTTCTTTTACAATACCCACACTCATGGCATTAACCAAAGGATTAACATTATAACAGTCATCAAAAAACACTTCGCCTCCTACAGTTGGAATTCCAAAAGCATTGCCGTAATCGCCTATACCTTTAACAACACCTTTTACTAACCATTGTGTTTTCGGAGAATTGATATCTCCAAAACGTAAAGAATTTAACTGAGCAATTGGCCGTGCACCCATCGTAAATATATCACGATTAATGCCACCAACACCTGTTGCGGCACCTTGGTAAGGCTCTAAAGCACTCGGATGGTTATGGGATTCAATCTTAAAACAACATCCTAAGCCGTCTCCAATATCAACCAATCCTGCATTTTCTTCACCGGCTTTTGCCAACATGTGCGGACCATCCTTAGGTAATGTTTTTAACCAGGTAATTGAATTTTTATAAGAACAGTGCTCACTCCACATCACAGAAAAAATAGACACCTCGGTAAAATTAGGAGTGCGGCCTAAAATTTCTTTGATGCGATCATATTCTTCAGTCAATAGACCTAAATTTTTTGCGTCTTCAACAGAAGCCAGTTGTGCGGAGTATTTTATAGTTGCCATAATTTTTTACTATATTGTAATTAGGCATTAAAGATAAAGAAATAGTAAAAAAATGGACGATTTTGTTAATGAGTTTTAATAAAATAATCTGCAAGATTTATTTAGCAGCCCAATTTATCTAAAACATCTTTTATATCGTCTAATGAAACAGGTTTGGCATAAAAAGCCAGCATATTAGTTTGTTCAGCCCTTGCTTTAGTGGCAGGTTCTGAATTTCCTGTTAAATAGATAACTCCTGCATTAGAGAATTTCCGGATTTCCTCCATTGCTGTTATACCATCCATTTCCCCGTCAATCCTGATATCCATCAAAATAACATCAGGAGAATGGTTTTTGGCGGCTTCAATTGCGTCCGGCCCGTTTCTCACAGACTGAACAACCTTAAAGCCTAGAGATTCGATATATCTTTTGTTGACCATTGATATAATCATATCATCTTCAACTATCAAAACTTTTTTACCCATTATACTACCAAATTTATACCACAGGAAAATTGAGTTCAAACGTCAAATAATCGCCAATGTATTTGTATTCAAATTTACCATTTAATTGAATGCAAAATGATTCAATTAAATTCAGCCCAAGGGAGTTTTTTTTTGTTTCATCATTATATTCAAATCCCGGTCCGTCATCTTTATATTCTAAAATATAATTATCGTTTAACCTATTAAAATTAAGCCAGATATTTCCTTTTTCCTTTTCAAGAAAAGCATATTTATAAGAATTTGTGATTAATTCATTTAGTAGCAAGCCAAACGGCATTGCCTTTGCCATTAAAAGATTTATGGGTTCCATTTGCGAATGAATGCTAATGTCTTTTTCCCTGTTGGATAAGGATTGCTTAATAAAGTGGATCAGTTCAGCGGCGTACAATGAAACATTTACGTTTTTTAAAGATTTATTTTCGTACAGCTTTTCGTGGAGTAAGGCAATCGATTTTATTCGATTCTGACTTTCCCTTAGTATTCCGGTGGTTTCTTTATCTGTAATGTAAAAAGATTGCAACTCTAATAAAGCGGTTACCACAGCCAGGTTATTTTTTACCCTGTGATGAGTTTCTGATAATAAAATATCACGTTCAATTAAAGAGGAAACTGCTTGAGCCTCGGCTATTTTTCTTATTTCATTTTCTTCCTTCAACTGTTCCTGCTGATAAAGTAATTGTTTGTTTTTTAATATGAGTAAGGTATTAATCCTGTTATTATTATATAAAAAATAAAGCGATAAGGTTATTAAAATGACACTACAACAAATAAAATTAATTAAGTAAAAATTATCTTTTTGATTGTGATTTAATACATGGAAATCAATTTTAGCCAGTTTCTCTAGCGAAATTAAAACCGCAAAATTTAATATATAACTTATCATTGATAAGCTTATCAATAAGGCCTTTTTAGTATCAAATAAGGAAAGTACGATCAGTGGTGATGTAAACAAATAAAGATGAATTCCGGAATAAAAGCCCAGATAAATAGAAAAGAATAACACACAGTAATTAGTATTGAACAGTATTAATAAACTTGAGATTGTAAATTGCCGAAAATGGTTTAAAACAATAGAGGTAATAAAAAATATAATACCAACTGTTATAGCAGTGAATGGAATATACTGCCCGTGAATTAAAAAATAGAAAAAATAAATGAATGAAAAAATAACGCAAAGCAAGGATAATTTGTTTCGGGCTTGAATTTTATCAGAGAGGGAATGAGATTGATCTCCACTAACACCGGCATTAATAATATTTGTATAATAAGTTAAAATTCTCATTAAATACAAAGCTAATATTATTTTTTCCTCACCATCATCAATCCATCTCTTATGGGCAATAAAATATTTTCTACACGCTCATCATTTTGCACAAATTGATTGAATTGATGAAGTGCCAGGGTTTCTTTATCCATCGCACTTTCAGGCATGGTTATCTTTCCGCTCCATAACACATTGTCGGCTATGATCAATCCGCCTTTCGACAATTTGTCAATAACCAAATGATAATAGTTGAGGTAATTTTTTTTGTCAGCATCAATAAATACAAGATCTATTGGTTCGTTGATGGTTGGGATGTATTCTTTGGCATCTGCCATAACCAATTCTATTTTTGTTGCAAATTCGGTTTGTTCAATAAATGACTTTGCAAAAGCCGATGTTTCTACATTCACATCAATGCTTATTAATTTTCCGTCTTTGTGTAAACCTTCCGCTAAACACAAAGCTGAATAACCTGTATAGGTGCCAATTTCCAAAATAAATTTTGGCCGATGAAGTTTACAAATTAAACTCAAAAATCGGCCCTGTAAATGCCCACTGAGCATGCGAGGTGAAACAACTTTCAAATGTGTTTCACGGTTGAGTACTGCCAGTATTTCAGGTTCCGGAGAAGAATGATTTTCGCAGTAATCGCTGAGCTCTTTGGTAATAAATTCCATTACATAAAATTAAATAATAATTCTTAACATCTTTGCGTTGGATCGCAATTAAGCATTTAGTTCGATCTCCAACTGTCTTGGCAATAACTGAAACGTTAGTCTGTGTAATGATGTAGTTGAATGATTTCTGATGGCTTCGCGATGTAGTTTTGTGGGATAACCCATATTACGGTCCCAGCCGTAATGCGGGTATTGTAAAGCGGCTTCCTTCATAAAATCGTCCCGGTATGTTTTAGCTAAAATACTGGCGGCTGCAATGCTTAAGTATTTACCATCGCCTTTGATGATGCATTGATGAGGTGTTTTTTTGTAGGGTGTAAACCGGTTACCATCTATAAGCAATAATTCCGGAGATTGTTTTAGTTGATCAATCGCACGGTGCATGGCCAGGAACGATGCCTTTAAAATATTGATTCGATCAATCTCAACATTATCAACAACTCCAACGGCCCATGTTACAGCACTTGCTTCTATTTCAGGACGTAATTCATACCGGTCTTTATCGCTTAATTTTTTACTATCATCCAACCATTTATTCTTGTACTTTTTGGTTAAAATTACGGCTGCTGCATAAACCGGCCCGGCCAAACAGCCCCTACCGGCCTCGTCACAGCCTGCTTCAATTAAATTTTTATCGAAATAGGATTTCAGCATCTTTAAATAGTGGACTTTAAATGGCGCAAATTTTTTAGATTAATTATCCTTAAATTTGGTACCTATGAAAAATTATGTACACAACATTAAATATCAATTAGTCATAACTATCACTGTTTTTAATATTTTACTTTTTAATTCAATCTTTCCAAAGTCTCTTTAATGGCATCAAAGTTAGGTTGTTTACCTGCGTCTTCAAGGATCTCAGCATATTGTATTGCACCTTGTTTATCAATTACAAAAGCCGAACGCTTTGTAACGCCTAACATTCCAAAGCCAAATGTTTCGTATAACGAATCATAAGCTGCTGCCGTTGTTTTATTGAAATCTGACAGTAAATCAAAGTTATAATTTTGTTCATCTTTAAACTTTCCAAGGCTAAATAAAGAATCAATAGAAATTCCAATGACTTCTGTATTTAAAGATGTATAAATGTTGTAATTATCCCTAATATTGCATAGTTCAGCAGTACAAACACCTGTAAATGCTAAAGGAAAAAATAAGATCAGTAAGTTCTTTCCGTTGTAATCGGATAAAGAGATTTCTTTTTTTTCGGTATTGAATAGTGTAAAATCTGGGGCTGGTTTTCCTAATTCTAATGGCATAAATTTAAGTTTATTTGTGAAAGGTTGAAATTAAGGTATTTTCGGTTTTAATATGCATTAAAATTTAAACAATGTTAACTTTCCAAACTTTTCGGGTTTAAGGATGTTCATATGTGAAATAAACCAAAGTAAATGGTAATTTTGCACCCGAAAACTTTAACCAACCTTTAAATATAATTATATGCCATTAGTGGGAAAAAAAGCGCCTTCATTCAAGGCTTCAGCAGTAATAAACGGAGAAGAAATTGTAGATGATTTTTCTTTGGATCAATATATCGGAAGAAAACATGTCGTATTTTTCTTTTATCCAAAAGACTTTACTTTTGTTTGCCCCACTGAATTGCATGCCTTTCAGGAAAAATTAGGAGAATTCGAAAAACGTGGGTGTGCCATTGTCGGCTGCAGCACCGATACAGAGCAAAGTCATTGGGGATGGTTGCAACTAGATAAGAAACAAGGTGGAATTAAAGGAGTAACTTACCCAATTGTTGCTGATACTACCAAGATTATTTCCATCAATTTTGATACCTTATTAGGAGATTATGATGTGAATGAGAACGGAGATTTAATCGCAACCGGCGAAATGATTGCTTTTCGTGGTTTGTTTTTAATTGATAAAACCGGGATAGTTCGTCACCAATTAATCAATGATTTGCCTTTAGGGCGAAATGTTGATGAGGCTTTACGTATGGTGGATGCTTTGCAGTATTTTGAAGAAAAAGGGGAAGTTTGTCCGGCAAACTGGAGTAAAGGTAAAGAAGGTATGAAAGCCGACCACAAGGGAGTAGCAAATTATTTAGCCAATCACTAAAATCTGAATATGAAAAGGAAGTGTTTGCTTCCTTTTCTTAAATTCTAAAATTAAGTCTTTTGAAAACACCTATACTTTGGATTGAAATTCCTGTTTCTGATTTAAACAGGGCAGTGAAGTTTTACGAAAATGTTTTAAATACAAAATTAGAACTCACGGTTTTGTTTGGAACTCAAATGGCATTGTTTGATAAGGAGGTTTTTGGCATGAAAAGCTCTCTTATCCAAATCGAAAATCATGATGGCTCCAATGGCATTAAGCCCATTATTTATGTCGACATAATGAACGATACGGTTGAAAGCGTTCTGGAATTTGGAGGAAAAGTGATAAAAGAACCTAGTTTATTGCGCCAAAAAAACAAAAACGGAGATGTTATCATAGGCACAAATTTAATTGACGGGAAGGTCGGATATTATGCTGAAATCCTCGATAGTGAAGGAAACCACTTGTATTTATACAGCCACAGCTAACTGAGCCGGATGGCTTAGTGTTACATGAAAACAATTATTTTTAAGAAAAAGCAAAAAAAGTTATTTTTTTTTTTGTAACAACGGAAATTGTTATTAAATTTGCAACCCCAATAAAACGGGACGTTCTTTAAAATCAAGAAATTAAGCCGAAGTAGCTCAGCTGGTAGAGCCACTGATTTGTAATCAGTAGGTCGGGGGTTCGAGTCCCTTCTTCGGCTCTGCTTAAATTACGGGGATATACCAGAGTGGCCAAATGGGACAGACTGTAAATCTGTTGTTTCGACTTCGGAGGTTCGAATCCTCCTGTCCCCACAGAGTAAC
Organism: Bacteroidia bacterium; assembly: GCA_014378485.1. GTDB lineage: Bacteria > Bacteroidota > Bacteroidia > B-17B0 > Aurantibacillaceae > UBA4416. The sequence continues at coordinate 908 of JACMNO010000088.1, read as the reverse complement.
AATGGTTGTCGCATTGTTAAAGAGTATAAGCGAAAGTAGCTCAATTGGTAGAGCTCCAGCCTTCCAAGCTGGAGGTTGCGGGTTCGAGACCCGTCTTTCGCTCCAATAAAGAAGGAGAAGTGAAGTTGAAGAATAACCGTATAAACGGACAAAAGACAGGAAAGACTTGCGCATGCGGTCCTATTGCTTTTGAAAGTCCCTAAAATAGAGGGACTTTTCGTGTATACAAAAACACAGTTCTTTAAAATAAGCAAGCAGCAGAGCTAAATTAATATGGCTTTTAAAGCTCAACCATTGAGGAGATAAAAAATTAAAATCCCATTCCGCCAGACGGCGAACGAGAATTTAATTTTGAAGTCCATCGAACAAAGGTGAGTTTTAAATTTATTAAAACGCTGTTGTAGCTCAGTGGTAGAGCACCTCCTTGGTAAGGAGGAGGTCGGCGGTTCAATCCCGCTCAACAGCTCAAGTGAAATTGAAAGGAACAAAGGTTTCGGTTAGATTCAAAAAACAAAAAGAGATAGTTAAACTATAATAATAAATAATAACAATTAAACAAAAATAACAATGGCTAAAGAAAAATTCGACCGTTCCAAACCACACGTAAACATTGGTACAATTGGTCACGTAGATCACGGTAAAACTACATTAACTGCTGCAATTACAGTTGTATTAGCAGAAAAAGGATTATCAGAAGTAAGAGATTTCTCTTCTATTGATAATGCTCCAGAAGAAAAAGAACGTGGAATTACAATCAACACATCTCATGTTGAGTATTCAACTGCCACTCGTCACTACGCTCACGTAGATTGTCCGGGTCACGCGGATTATGTAAAAAACATGATCACGGGTGCCGCGCAATTGGATGGTGCAATTTTAGTTGTAGCTTCAACAGATGGACCTATGCC
>JACMNO010000087.1 GCA_014378485.1 Bacteroidia bacterium | reverse complement strand
CCACCATTATGCCTTAAATCAAGTATTAAACCATTTAAATTGTTTTTCCGCAATTCTATTAAAGCGGCTTTCACTTCCTGACTGGAATTTTCTAGAAATTTGTCGAGTTTTATGTAGCCTACATTATTCTCGAGCATGCCGTAATAGCTGACATTATCTTGGGTGATATCTGCCCGAACTAACACTTTTTCAAAAGGTTCGGCAATGCCAGGCCTGCTGATTAGCAATTTAACTACCGAGTTTTTAGGCCCTTTGAGCATTAAACTAACTTGTTCATTGTTTTTACTTTTGGTTTTAGCACCGTTTATTTCCAAAATAATATCACCTGCACGGATGTCTGCTTTTTGTGCTGGATATCCCTCGTAGGGCTCTGAAACCACCATTTTATCGTCCTTGGAGAAAATAGTAGCACCAATTCCGCCATATTGAGTGCTCACATATTTTAGCTTATAATCCTCAATGTCAGATTCTTGAACGTACTGTGTGTACGGATCTAAATTATCGAGCATGGCATCAATACCTGTTTTAATAATTTTAGATGGATCCACCTCATCCACATAATTCATGCTGATTTGGCGGTAAACCGAAGCGAAAATGTCGAGGTTTTTGGATACTTGGAAAAGGTCATCAACAAATGCGGTGCTAAACACCCCGATAACCATTACTGCAATAACTATTTTTTTCTTCATTAAATTTGGAGCGTTAAGATACTATAGCCAGTGTAACATGTGTGTGCAATATAACGGCTGGGCACAAATTAAGTTTTAATTAGGAGTGATGATACATCTACATGTTACTGTTCTAAATTACAAAAATGTTTAAATAGAACAACCTACTTCATAAATCTTACGGATTGAATAGGATACTGTTACAAAACATGTGTATATGGCTGAACAGTTTAGCGATTTATACTTCTGTTCGCTATCTATTCAGTGATTTTATGTGGCAGTAAATGCTGCGGCTTCTTTTAAAGAAAGTTGTTCGGAGATCTTTTTATCCTGAATGCGGGACAGTAAAACAATCATAGCTATCGCTCCGATCATTGCATAAAGCATGTCTGATTGCGTATCCCATACATAACCTTGAGTACCGAGAAATGAATCGCCAGACTCTCCAGACATTGTAGACACAAACCACTCTAAAAATTCATAAAATACACTGATGCTCATGCAAACACAAACAGTTAAAAACGGAATCCACGTTTTTCTGTTGATGATTTCCAATCTGATAAATAGTTCTCGTACAATTAATGCGGGCACAAATCCTTGTGCAAAGTGTCCTATTTTGTCGTAATTATTTCTTGATTGATGCACAATTTCCTTTATCCAATTAAATAAGGGAACCTCTGCATACGTGTAATGACCGCCAACAAACAATATATAGCAGTGAACCAATATAAAAGTATAGGTGAGTGTAGTAAATCGAAAACTTCGATAGGTAAGTAACAGGATGATAAAACCCAGAATTGCCGGGAATACTTCCAAAATCCAAGTAAAATAATCGTGCGGATTAATTGCAGAAACAATCAAACCAACGATAAATAGAACTATTAAAATGTACTGTTTTCGCATGCTAACAATATGCGAATAATATAGCAGATGATGGGTTATATGATTTTAGCCCTTAAACCTCATTTTGATTTGTAAATGGGCAATTATGATGAACTAAATAGGTGTTTGATACCTAGAAGGGTTTTGCGTTAGGGATTGCAGTGGAAATCCTTTTTGCTCTTCTCCAGAGCAAAAAGATTGAAGCGAAAAGCCCGCTCGAACGCCCAAAAACAACTATTCTTAATCAAATTTAGGCCTATAAACGGTTGGTATTTAAAAATTCCATGCCCTTTTTAAGCGTAAACACAATGTACTCCCGGTTCCGTTTTAAACGATCCATTAGGCGAATGATTAACTGCTCTTCCTGGCCGGCTTCGTAGGCTAAATCTTCGTCTGATAAGTGATTGTATTTGCGTTTAAGTTTTAATTTTAAACGATCCCATTCTGTAGCGCTGATGCTTAATTCTGCCATGGTGCAAATTTGCAAAAAAAAAGGTTTAGTTGGATGTCGCTATGACTAT
>JACMNO010000086.1 GCA_014378485.1 Bacteroidia bacterium | reverse complement strand
TCCCTTTATGGCGTCTATAGCGGTGGGGATCACCTCTTCCCATTCCGAACAGAGAAGTTAAGCCCACCAGCGCAGATGGTACTTGGTCTAAAACCTGGGAGAGTATGTCGATGCCAATTTTACAATAAAACCCCTTCTATTAATTTAGTAGGGGTTTTTTGTTTTATATTTTTTTTAATTGCAAAGCCGCAATGTTTTTTGCGCAGAACGCTGAGATTTTTTTAGTAAAACCATTTACCACATATGTTTTGGAACTATTATTTTATATGTGCTAAAAATCCTTTTATTGGCAGTTATTTATGATACAATTGCATTACATTTGGGAGAATAAAAATAATTTATGAAAAAAGTATTATTTAGTGTTTGTTTGATTTTGAATTTTTGCCTTCAGGGCCAAGTTACTCCAGTTTGTTTTAACGGTTCTGCATATTCTGCCGCACCAGTTACAAGTAATAACTCAGATATTACTTCAGGCGATTTTAATGGCGATGGAATAGAAGATTTAGCATCTTCAAATTTTAGTTCTGGCAATATTTCCGTTTTTATTGGTGCAGGAAATGGAAATTTTATGGCACCTGTTAATTATACCGTTGGTTATGGGCCAAAAGCATTAAAGTCAGTAGATTTTGATAATGATGGAAATATTGACTTAGTTTTTATGAACGGAAATCCATCTGATATTGCTATTTTATACGGTTTAGGTACTGGAATTTTTGCTACAGTAACACAATTTAATATAAGTGTGGATGTAAATAGGTTTGAAGTAGCTGACTTAAATAACGATGGGAATCTTGATTTTGTATTTGGTAATACCGCAGATACTAAGATGAGAGTTTTATTAAATAATGGAATTGGTGGTTTTTTAACAGGAGTAGATTACATTTTAAATAACACCGCAAACCAAATAATTATTAAAGATTTTAATGGAGACGGCAATAAGGACTTAGCATTACTGGCTAATTTTGCGAAAGAGTTAACAGTATTATTTGGTTCACCAACAGGAACTTTTACGCCGACGTTTTTAGCCCCTAATTCATTTCCTAGCCCTTCTTTGTTTCCAAGCACTATGACCAGTGGTGATTTTAATAACGATGGAAAACAAGATATTGCTATATCAGGTTATAATTGGTCTAATAACAATTTCGTTTACGTCTTAATTAGTAATAATTTGAATGGGTTTAATGCTCCTACTATAGTCCCAATAAATAAAACAATTGCCTATATAAAGGCAGTTGACTTAAATGCAGATAACATTACGGATATCATCGGTGTTACAGGGATTGCCACAAATGTCAAAGAAGTTACTGTATTATTAGGAATAGGTACAGGTTCATTTTCTGTAAATAATAGTTTCTATACAGGAGTAGCGCCTGTTAATATTGAAACTAAAGATTTTAATAATGACGGAGTTATTGACTTGGCATTAAATAATAATGGTTACATTTCATTACTATTAGGCTCTGGGGCTGGTATTTTTATAAGTAATAATTTTGCGCTAGAAGACGCACCAATTGCAGCAACTTATAATTCAATTGAATCAGCAGACTTTAACTCTGATGGTATTAATGATCTTGTTGTAACAAATACTCATTTATCTACTGTATCTGTTTTATTGGGACTAGGAGCAGGGCAGTTTTCTCCTGCTGTAAACTTTACAGTAGGTCTTTATCCTAAGGGTGTTGCAACAGGCGATTTTAATGGAGATTCTAAAATTGATTTGGCTGTTACAAATGATAATTCAGCTGACGTTTCTGTTTTATTAGGCACTGGTACTGGTTCATTTTCATCAGCAGTAAATTACTTAGGTAATTCGAACCCAAATGCCATTACGGTTAACGATTTTAATGGTGATGGTTATTCTGATTTTGCATTTGTTTGCTCAACAGGTAATAGTTTATTTATCCGTTTAGGAAATGCATCAGGGACATTACCCTCTGGGGGAGCATATTCTGTTGGTAATTTTCCTATATCAGTAAATTCAGGTGATTTTAATGGAGATGGAAAAATGGATTTAGTGACAGCAAATAAAACCACTAATAGTGTTTCGGTACTAATAAATAATGGCACCGGGTCGTTTTTGTCAGCAGTTAATTATACTACATCTATTTCGGGTAACTCACCAACATATGTTTTAACCGGTGATTTTAATGGGGATACAAAAATAGATTTAGGCGTGGCTTGTGCCTCTAGTTATATTTCTATATTTAATGGTACAGGTAGCGGAACATTTTTATCATCTGTTAATTACAGTGTAGGTGCTATTCCTTTTTCAATTATTAAAGATGATTATAATAATGATGGGAGAATAGATTTACTAGTAGCGCATACTAATTCTACTTTTTTTTCGATATTGATGAGCACTCCTTCAGGTACTTTTTCTCCAGCAATTAATTATCCTATAGGCCAAACACAAGGAGCTATATGTTCAACAGATTTAAATGGAGATGGAAAAAAAGACATTGTAATAGAAAATAGAGTTTTTATAAACAGTTCGCCTACCCTTTCTCTTAGTGCGGCTAATTCGATATGCTTGGGAAATAGCACAATTATTAATGTTAGTAATTTAGGAATATCAAGCTATAATTGGAGCACTGGAGCAACAACAAGTAGTATTTCTGTTACTCCTACTGTTAACACAATATACTCATTAACGGCAACTACTACTGGAGGATGCATGAGTACAGCAGTAAAAACAATTAGCGTTAGTACTATTACACCAACCATTTCAATTTCAGGAACGAATACCGTATGTGTAAATTCAAGTTCAACTTTTACTTCTACAGGAGCATCAACTTATACATGGAGTAATGGGGCGATAACGACAAGCGTTGTATTTAGTCCTACTACAACAACAAATTATAGTGTTGTTGGCACAAATAGTTTAGGGTGCTCATCGACTGAAACACTTAGTGTAATAGTTGATAACACCTGCGCCGATGTTTGGCCTGGAGATGCCAATAGTGATGGCACAGCAGATAATTTAGATGTTTTGGAATTAGGATTGCATTATACACAAATAGGAGCGCCAAGAACATCAGCAAGCAATTTGTGGCAATCGTATTTTGCAAACAACTGGACAGGAACTATTACAAATGGAAATAACTTGAATCACAGTGATTGTAATGGTGATGGAACTATTAATGATGATGATACTTTGGCGATTTATAATAACTATGGCTTAACGCATGCTTTTAAAACGGCGCAAACAACTACGGTTAATCCGCAATTAAGTATAGTGCCGGATCAGGCTATGGTGGTTAAAGGAATGTGGGGCACTGCTTCAGTTTATTTGGGAGATATTTCGAATACTATTACTAATATAAACGGTATAGCCTTTACTGTTGATTTTGATAATACGTTAATTGAATCAAACAGCATTTATCTTGAATACCAGAATTCATTTTTAGATGCTTCTCAAAATTTGTATTTCCGGAAATTGGATTTTGCTGGTGGTAAGATCTTTACTGCAAGCACGCATACGGTTAGTAATAATGTGAGCGGTTATGGTAAAATTGCTACTTTGCATTATCAAATTTTGTCAAGTTTATCAACAGATCAAACTTTAACTCTAGGTGTTACACAAGCTAATCAGTCTGATGCATCAGGAGTTATTACATCTTTGACAACTGGAACAGGAACATTAATGGCACTTGGCGCAAGTGTTGGTGTAAAGGAAAGCTTAATGAGTAATAACATTTTGATCAGTCCTAATCCTACCAATGGTATTTTAAATATTAGTTTTACTTCTATTCCTCAAAATACCAAAATAGAAATTTATAATAGTATTGGCGCGTTGGTGCTATCAGAAACCATGAGTAGTAAAAATAATACAATTCATATTAGTGATTTAAGTAGTGGCATGTATTTCATTAAAGTGATTGAGAATGGTAAGGCTGTTACGGTTCAAAAAGTTATGAAAGAGTAGATTGCTTTTTATTTTAACCACATAGAAACATAGATTTCAAGTTTTGTTTTCGATCTATAATCTATGTGCAAAAACGTAGTTTTCTGTAAACTTTTATACATATAATTTCCTATACATCTATTTGTTTAAAGATTTTTTGGTTTTCGAATGTCCAACATTGGGCTAACAGGCTTCTCGAACTGACATAAAGTTTATCATACTTCGCAATCATTATAATAACATAAAGATTAAACGAAATTTGAATTTAAACTAAATGTGGGTTTATTACGTAAATTTACTGTAATGAAAATACTGATTATTTTTCTTCTTTTTTCTTTAGGTGTTTTTTCTCAACCTTTGCAGGTTTCATCTCCATTACGGTTTTTAGCATTAGGTGATTCTTATACCGTTGGCGAAAATCTTTCGGCAAATCAATCGTGGCCGGCACAGCTTATGGATTCGTTGGCAGCAAGAAATGTGGTTATTGATACCATGCGTATTATTGCCAGAACCGGATGGCGAACCGATAACCTTATTAATGCCATTACTAATCAGCAATTGGAAAAGCAGAGTTATAATTTGGTATCTGTATTGATTGGTGCTAATCATGTGTATCAAAATACGCCGCTTGGAAAATATATGATAGAATTTCCTCAGTTGCTTGACTCAGCAATTCGTTTTGCAGGCGGTGACACCAGTCGTGTATTTATTGTTTCTATCCCCGACTTTGCTGCCACACCTTTAGGCCAAAGAACATGCACTGAAGCTATAAGTCAAAATATTAATCAATACAACCGAATTAATAAAAATTTTGCTAACCAATATCATATCAGATATTTTGACGTTACTCCCATTTCAAGATTTGGGATATACAAACCTTATTTAGTGGCGGATGATGAATTACACCCATCAGCATATCAATATGCTGCCTGGGTAAAACTCTTATTAACGGATGATTTAAAAGCAGTTCTTCAGGATTTTGAAGATAAAGAAATGCTTGTATATCCTAATTCTGTTATTGATCGGATTACGATCTCTTATCCGCTCCGTATCAATAAAACCGTTGAAGTTTATAACAGCATCGGTAATTTAATGCTAACTCAGGAAATGAATACGGAAACCACTGTTTTGCAGCTTATTGACCTGAATCAAGGGATTTACACGATACGCCTCATTTACAAAGGAGGTCAGATATCAAAAAAAATAATTAAACAATAATTTATTTGTGCATTAAACCTTTTCATTATTTTGAAGTCCAAGAACCATGCCGCATTACTCTGACGAAGAAATATTGAGTCTTTACCGTGATGAAAGTTCCCGGAATATGGCGCTGCACCATTTAATTCAAAAATATCAGCAAAAATTGTATTGGCATATTCGTAAAATTGTAATCAGCCATGATGATACGGATGATGTATTACAAAATACTTTTATTAAGGTTTGGAAAGGCCTGGCCGGGTTTAAAGAAGAATCACAGCTCTTTACCTGGTTGTACAGGATTGCCACCAACGAATCGTTAACCTTTTTAAAACAAAAGGCCAGGGCTAATACAACATCCATTCATCCTATTGAATATCAACTTTCGAAATCTTTGGAAAGTGATACTTTTTTTAGTGGGGATGAGATTCAGTTAAAATTACAAAAAGCAATATTGACCTTACCCGAAAAGCAGCGCATAGTATTTAATATGCGTTATTATGATGAAACGCCTTACGAACAGATGTCAGAAATTCTGGAAACTTCTGTTGGAGCTTTAAAAGCGTCGTACCATATAGCAGCCAAAAAAATAGAAGAATTTTTAGTGACCAATTAAACTTTAGCTACAAAAACGAGTCAAATTGCCAATGGAACCAAACGATTATAATTTAAATGACGAATCAAACTTACCATCAGGACATGATGATAAGAGTTCTTTTGATTTGCCGGCAGATTATTTTTCGTCGTTCGAAAATAAATTAAGAAAGAAAATAGAATCACAGGAAGAATTAAAGGAGTTCCCTTTTCTCTTATCTGTTTCGAAGAATAATTTATTTTCGGTTCCTGTTGATTATTTTGCTGAAGTTGAGAAAACATTAGAGAGCACAGCCGAATTATCAATATACGCGAAATTACAAAGTATAAAACCAATTGTTCCAACTGAACTTGAGGCTGATTACATAAAACATTTACAATCATGTATTCAATATAAAGTAGAATTGACGGAAGAGTTAAAGTCATACGAAATATTATATAGTATTGACAAAGAAAATCCGTTTGTTGTTTCTGAAACGTATTTTGAAACATTTGCCGAACATATTAAAGATAAAATTTTTGCGACTAAAGGAACTAAAGAATCTGTTTTAGATTCTGTGTTGGATTTTATTTTTGGTAAGAAGACGACTTTAGCTTTTGGGATTATTACAGTTATCTGTTTGGCTGTTTACTTCTACAAATCAACAGAAAAGCCTTTAGAAATCGGAGATTGTAAAACTTTAGCTTGCCTGGAGAGACAGGAAATTTTAAACAATAACAAAGTGATTTCTAATTTTGATGATGACCAGTTAATAGACTTGGTTGATGTGAAGAGCTTAGACAAACAATTGAATTCAAAAAAAGAAACAAAGGTTTCAACGGAGCAATTAAATATGGATAGTGTGAGTGAACAAGACATATTGGATGAATTATGATGAAACACGTAACTAAATATATATACATAAGTTTGTTATGGCTCATGGCTTTTGCGGCCCTGGCGCAGCCCGGCACCAAGCGTGATAAAATTGAAGCCCTGCGTGTTTCGTTTATCAGTGCAAAAGTTACGTTAACAAACCAGGAGGCTCAATTGTTTTGGCCTTTGTATAACGAATACAATGATAAACAGGGTAATATTAAAAAATCTTTCCGTCAGCAGTTTATAAAAGATGTAGACTTTAACGCTTCGACAGATAAAGAAGCGGAAGCTTACCTGATAGCTGAATTACAAGTGAAGCAAAAGGAGTATGAGTTATCCAAAGAGTATTATGAGAAATTTAAAAAAGTGTTGCCTGTGAAAAAAATTGCTTTGATCAGGAGGGCCGAAGAAGATTTCAAAAAAGAATTAATTAAAAACATTAAAGGTAATTCTCCGGAATAATGAGTCGTATTAACCTCTTATATCTATTGATGGGCTTTGTATTTTTTAATGCAAAGCTTTTAGCTTTTAAAGATGATAGTTTAAAATTGTTGAAACCGGCAAAGCATTATTTTAAAACGACTGTTTACATTGATTATTACAGTACAGGGCAACGTGAATTATCCGGTAAAAACTTTGTTTCTCAAAAATTAAAAACCTACCAGGTAAGACAATCTGTATTGGGTTTTAATACGCCCTTGTTTACCAAAGATTTTTATAAAAATGACAGCTCAATTATTTCTAATTTTCATTTATTACTTAATGGTAGCTACTCGGTTGTAACCCCAAAGTTTTCGGGAATTTCTAAAAATCATCAGTTGAGCAGAACTTCTTTGGGCGTGCGAATAATTTATAATACAGGAAAAAGAAGTTTATTTTATGCGGAGTTCACGCCCTTTGTCACTCAGGATAATGGATACCGTTATACGCAAAGATATCGTGTATCATCAACGCTGATTTATAATTTTACGGTTAACAAGTACTTTAGCTTGCGCGCCGGTTATTCTCGTTCGTTTTTATATGGTAACCGTTTAAATTTGCCTTATATAGGAATTCGGATAGGGCAATTAGATGGTGTTAATTTAAGCATACAGTTTCCTCGAAGTGTTAGTTTTAATATCCCGATTGGTAAATACGTGAAAACAAGTTTATATACAAAAGGGCAAGGCGGTGTGTATTCTTTTGCCAATACAGATTCTGTTTATTATTTGAACAACGACAAAAGTTTAAACTTTGGACGTTATGAGTTTATTGGTGGAACGCGCATAGATGTACTTCCGAGTCGTTTTTTTAATTTTTATTTAAGCGCTGGGTTAACTACCCAAAATAATATTGCTTTATTTTCGGAAACATTCAACACTGGAAATAAAGGACAATTAAATCCTTTTTATAAAGAAAAATTGAAAGGCTCTCTTTTCATCAACTTCGGTTTGGTATTTAAGTTCGGGAAAGTAAAATCCATTTACAATAATTATAATATGTATAACGCACAGGATCTTAACACTGTTGATGGAAATAATATTAACCAGGGCAATAATCAAATACCTGCAAAGGTGCATAAAATCAATAATGTGCAGCCTTCTGAAGTTCAGGATCTGATTGATGTTCAGGATTTTTATTAAGGGTTTTGTGTTTTGGGCGTGTCCTTGCAAGAGGCAGGCAAGGTCAGGCTTTTCGTTACAATCTTTTTGCAGAAGACAGGCAAAAAGGATTTTCACTTCAATCCTTCACGCAACTACACCTTCAATGAGAATTTTAATTTTGACTTTATGCTGTTTTGCGTGAGGGATAGAACGGAAAGCCTTTTACGTAACGGAGTGTAGTAAAAGCTTGAAGTGATAGCCCGACCTGATCCGCCAGCTGGCGGAGTGGGGCACGCCCAAATTACTTTTCAAACTTTTTAAGTTCTAAGGTAGTCCCATCAAACACTGCATAAGTGCAATAGTTGATCCATTCACCAAGATTAATGTAACGGGAAGTTTCAGAAATTTTAAGATCTAACGGTAAATGACGGTGACCGAAAATAAAATAATCCACCTGTTCTTTTTTTAAATAGTCTTTGCAAAAAGTCATTAGCCATTCATTTTCTTCTCCTAAAAAATGTTTATCAGAATCACCGGTTACAATGCGGCTTCGTTTGCTGGAACGGCGTGCTATCCAAAAACCAAAATTCGGATGCAGGATTTTAAAACACCAGATCAAAAACGGATTCAAAAAACATTTCTTTAAAAATTTATACCAGTTATCACCGGGGCCTAAGCCATCTCCATGTCCAATAAAAAATGATTTATTATTGTATGTTCTTTTAACCGGTTCATGGTTCACTGTCACACCTAATTCCTGCACAAAATAATCTTTCATCCAAAGGTCATGGTTTCCGGTAAAAAAATGAACCTTAATGCCACTATCTGCTATTTCAGCTATCTTTCCCAATAAACGAGTTTGTCCTTTAGGAATAGTGTATTTGTATTCCCACCAAAAATCAAAAATATCACCTACTAAATAAATTTCTTCCGCTGTACTTTTAATGGAATCCAGCCATCGAACAATTTTTTTTTCGCGTGCTAAACTTAACTCAAAGGTGGGAACACCTAAATGAAAATCAGAAGCAAAATATATTTTTTTTCCAGACTGCATTAAAAAAAGCTGTTGCTTATAAAGTTTTTTGGATTAATGTTATGCAAATTTAATGTAAATCGGATAGTATCAAAAAAGCCACTTTTATTATTTGCTACCAAATTGGTTTTAATATCCTGACTGTAAATAAATGGAAGATAGATCTCAAAAATGTTTTTCCATAAACAGATCTCAACACCTGCATCATACATAATACGTTCATTTTTTAAACTATTGGGCGTAGTGCCAACGCCATATAATTTTCTGGATGCTATCAGGCTTTCGCTGGTACCAATATCTGCAAATAATTTTAATGGTAGTTTACCAACCTTAGGAGATTTAATATTTAAAGCAATCAGCCATTGTGAAGACTGTCCTAAATAAGTTGGGACTTTAAATGCACCATCTTGTTCCACCATTTGAGCAGCGCCAACGCCATTGATCGCATATCTTCCTTCATAATTATAATCAAATAAATAATCCTGGTAACCACTGAATCCAGTCATCCTGAAATTATAATTTTGTTTTAAGTTATTGGATTGAAAAACAAAGGCGCCTGCAAATAATCGGAAGTCGATACTGTTTTTGTTTTTCAAGGTCACCGCATAATTCATGGTCAGGCTTGCTTTTCCAAACTGGTTGTTATGCTGAAAATTAAAAGCCGCATCAAATGGATTGATTACTCTTGTGTTTTTTAATGTGTAATAAAAATTATTAATGATCGTTACTTCATTTATAGGAGCAATAGTTGATTGAGAGGAATCGGAAAAATCAATCTTATAATTATCCTTATCTACAAATAAATTGTTATTAGTATAACCAATGTGTTGAGTAATACTGCTTCTTGGATTCCTCTTTTTAATTTCGAAATCCAACGTAGTGGAAATTTTGTAATAATTTAAATTAAATGATTTTATATCTGTTGTGTTCGCTTCATTAAAATATTTTGTGTCCACATAGTTATATGCAAAAGATTTTGCTTTCGCTATAAAGGTAATTTCCTGGAACACTTTATTATTCTGCGTAAAATGCCTGGTAAGGTCAGCGAAACCAACTGGTGTATTGCTCCCAAATGCATACATGGGCGCAATAGTGATTTCTGTTTTCCGTTGCAATAAGCTGTAATTATAAAAGGCGCAGCCCAGCATAAATTTATTGTATTCATTGTATCCAAGTATCGGCAAGTAATTGATCTGTGTTTTATTTGGATTATCGAGTTTTCCTATAAAGGTCAATTGAATAGGGTCTCTTTTTCTAAGTATGCCGTGAGTGCGAATGTTATTATTCTTGCGTTTAATGTCCGGCATAAATTCTTCATAATCTATTTTAAATTCATCAATATCAGCAGGTGGGAATTCAAAAATACGTTTTCCATTAAAGCCATTATACCAAACAGAGCCAATTAATACGCCATCTTTTAATCCAGAAATAGAAACGGGACCAACTAATTTATTGTTATTTTTTACCAGGATCGCATGGCTGTTGTCTGCCAGTTTTTTATGCCCAACAACTTTATAATCCAATTTTTTATTGGTCGTGAGCATTTCATCCACAAACCAATGAAGGTCAGCATTTAAATGATATTGCAATGTTTTGATAAGATCTTCGGGAGTAGGGTGCTCAAACTTCCATTCTTCAAAATAAAACCGCATGGCCTCATCAAATTTATCTTTACCCAAATAGTTCATTAAGTAGTCAAATGCAAGAGCAGATTTACTGTACACAATGGCACCATAATTGAACTCAGTAAAATCTTTTGAGTTCGACATAATAGGTTGATCGAGGTTTTTACGGGCAGCCATAAAATAAGATAATTCATATTGCGCTTTATGTTTGAATTTATTAAGCCCGAAAAATTTAAAGGTGCTGTCTCTTCCGATTATACTTGCCAATGTTTTATTAGGATATTTTGCACGGATATATCGCATCTCATAAAATGAATTTAATCCTTCGTCCATAAAAGGATAATCCCGTTCATTACTTCCAAGAATACCATAGAACCAGTTATGCCCTACTTCATGCATGATGGTTGTTTCCAATGTAAAATCATTTCCACTTTCCCCCACAATGGTAATGTTTGGATATTCCATGCCACCACCTGCGCTGATCGTTCCATCAACAGCCGTAACATGGTTATATGGATAATCACCGTTCATGCTAGAATAAAACAAAGTTGCATCGTTAATATATTCAATTGATCGGCTCCACAATTCAGGTTCATTGTTGGTAAAAAAAGCCCAGGTATCAACTTCCTTATTGCTGTTAGGTAAAGTAATGGTTCCTTTTAAAACATGAAATCGTTTATCTGCAAACCAGGCAAAGTCATGCACGCGGTATTGTTTAAACTGAATGGTTTTGTATTCTTTGCTTGACTCTGGAAAACTATTATCCTGTGAATATTTTTTTTCGGAGATCATTTTTTGAGTGGCTTCAGCATTTGCCAATATCCATGATTCTTCTTCCTGTTCATCAATACGATCTCCGGTGGCAGCCAATACATAGTTTTTTGGAAGAGTAATTTTTACATCATATTCTCCAAATTCACTGTAAAATTCTCCCTGATTTAAATAGGGCATCGGATGCCAACCTTCTCTATCATATACTGCTGGTTTAGGATACCATTGAGTTATGGCATAGGCCTGACCTAGGTGTCCTAGTCTTGAAATCTTTGCTGATGGTAATTTAACATGAAAGGGTGTTGTAATTATAATTGTATCACCCGGGTTAATGGGTTTATTTAAATATAGTTTACAGATATCAATATTCTCTTGATCATATTCCCATCTAATATTCTGTCCGTTCACCAAAAAGTTTAAGCTGTCAATATAACCCAGTTCTTCCGGTTTAGCAAAATGCATTTTAGTTTCTCCTTCGTCCAGTAATTGTTTGGCTAAAGCAGTTTCATTATTTTTATAGGCATTGGCCCATAAATGAAAAAAAATGAAATCAAGCGGCCGTGCAGAATTGTTGATATATTCAATTTTTTCAAACGCGCTTAATTCGTGAGTCAGATCATTGAGCGTTACATCAATTTTATAGTTTACCTTCTGCTGAAAATAATTTTGTTGTCCAAAAATAACAGAGTAGGTAAAAAGAAAACTAAGAATGTGAAAATATTTCAACATGTTTTTAAAATAATGTTTATAGTTTCTTTGATCCCTTGTGTCAAAATGTCTTTTTAGCCTCTCAACTTATTTTAAAATTTCTGCTAGTTTTTTATCCAAGGCAGCACCACGTAAATCAGTGGCTATGATCTTTCCTTCTTTATCAACTAACACCGTATATGGAATAGATTGTACAGCATAAATCTGGCAGGCTTCGCTTTGCCAAAATTTTAAATCACTAACCTGTGGCCATGTTAAACCTTCTTTAGAAATTGCTTCTAACCAGGCGTCTCGGTCTTTATCCAAAGAAACCCCTAAAATTTCAAAGCCTTTACTTTTGTATTTTTCGTAAGCACGCTTCACGTTAGGTAATTCTTTACGACAAGGCCCGCACCAGCTTGCCCAAAAATCAATCAGCACTACTTTTCCTCTTAAGGAAGACAGAGCAAGGTCTTTATCATTTGGCATTGGTAAAATTAATTCCGGAGCTTCCGCACCAATTTTAATAGCCTCCGTTCTCGAAACCATTCCTTCGGCCTGCTGCACCATAGCGTGGTATGATTTAATGTCTTTATTGTCAGAATATTTTTCACTTAAACCTTTATCCAATTCTTTGTAAACATCCAGGTAGTTTTCGGGGCGTAACTGTTGAATGGCCATAATAGAGGCAAAAGAACTACTGTTTTCTTTTATTTTCTTCGCTAACACATCGCTGTATTGCTTTACCATTACTTCATAAGGCTTTTGTAATTCTTTGGATAATGAATCGGCGCGTAGAGAGTCCAATTTCATCACAACCATTGCTGTTCTAAAAATATTTTCCAAAGAGTCTGTTCTGAGTTTTTGGCCCTGCGCTAATTTATTATATTCTAAAAACAATTTGGTATCAGGAGATCCTTCAGATTGGAATGTATTTCCCAAATCACGGGCATCTGCGTTAACAGAAACTTTTTGTGAAGAGTCCAATACCATCATCGCGAAATTAGAATTGGAAATTCTTAATCGATAGAAGCCTATGCTTGGTGAATAGTGATTCATTAAGAACTCTCCTTTTTCATTGATTGTTGCACTGTCAACAGATGCTTGCCCGGCCTGTGAAAGTTTTTCCAGAAAAATGACTTCTCCTTTTGAATTGGATAAGGTTCCTTTGATTTCAAATCCGGAATTGTTTGAACCAGATTTATCACATGAATAAAGAGCAAAAGCTGCAAAAGCAATAAGTGTAATTTTTTTCATTAACTAGTATTTTTATAAGGCATCAAATATCTTATTTATTTTGGGATAAGCAATAAAGGCTTAAATGAGTTTGAGAAACTTTAACAGGAACCAACGTTCAAGTTTTGTTTGATACTTTTGCGAAAAGTATCCAAAAGCGTTTCTTTCTTTTCTTTTTCCTTGATGAAAGAGAAACAAAAAATCAAGGCGAAAGACCAACCGGCATTTTTCGCGCGCAAAGCTGCCCAGAAAACGGAGTAGAAAAATGCCGGTTCGCACTCTTTCGCCAAAACTAGCCGCACTATTACCAACGTATGCAGGGGTGTGCTAGCGCTTTATGGTCAGATTTTTTTAGCACATCTATATCTCAAAATAGAATGATAAACATATGACTATGGATTAATGGCCTATTAAAATTTAGCGTATAAATCAAGAGGCATCAAAAGCAAGGGCATGTGCGAAGATGGTTTGTGCTTTTCGCGAAGCGCTTTAAAGCATCAGCTTGATGCCGTGCAGATTTTAGATAAATTTTAATAAGCCTTGATTTTTTTGTTAACTTTTTGTATCAAGACAAAAAGTTAGTTCTTCTTTTGGCTTCAAAAGTATCGAAGGAAGAGGGTCGGCAAAGAAAGTAAGTTATAGATATTAAAAACATCACAAAAATTTTATTTAAGAAAAAGAAAGAAGAAAATCTATGATTTTAATTCAACCTCGCAGGAAGTGTCATTAAAAATTCAGGGATCAGGACATTAAACTCTGTTTGATCTACTAATTTTTTCATGAGATAATAGCCGCTCATTTTGCCAATGTCTGTTGTAAAATCACAACCACTGTTATAGGAGAAAGATTCTCCAGGTTCCATAGTTGGGGTTTCGCCCACCACGCCTTCACCTTCCACATCTCTTTTTTCGCCAAAAGCATCTGTAATATCCCAGTGGCGCTTCAAAAGCTTTACGGTATACTCACTCTTATTAGTGATGGTGATTTCATAAACAAAAAAGTAATGATTGTTTTTAGGGTCAGATTGAGGCGCATAGTACCTTGTTTTAACGGAGATCTCTATGCCATGTGTGATGATTGAATTCATACCCTTGAGTTTAGCCGGAATTTACCGAAATATATAACATTTAATCGTACAAACAAAGGCTCAGACTTATTTTAAAGGGTTGAAATTCAGTATTTTAAAATAAATGTTTATTTTACATATCGTTTAAAATTCACCTGAATTACTGTATATTTGTAGCCCGCTTTTTAATCAGGGTAAAAATTGGGATTAAAATTATAAACTAACCGCTTCGGTAGCCCTTAAATACTGAATACAATTATTAAAGAAATGGCAGACAAAAATGCAACAGTTGGAAATCCGGATTTTGACTGGAATTCAATTGGGAAGAAAAACGACAATTACTCATCAGACGAGCGTACAGCTTTAGATGAAATGTATGGTAAATCATTAAGCACTATTGCTGATGCACAAACTATGCAGGGAACAGTGGTATCAAAAAATACCCGTGAAGTAATTGTAAACATTGGTTACAAATCAGATGGTGTTGTAGCATTATCAGAATTTCGTTACAATCCTGACTTAAAAGTTGGAGATTCTATCGAAGTATTTATTGAAAAGGCTGAAGATGCAAGTGGTCAGTTAATCTTATCTCACAAAAAGGCTCGTGCCGGTAAATCATGGGATAGAGTTAATGAGGCTCTTAATAACGATGAAATTATTAAAGGTTTTGTTAAGTGTCGTACGAAAGGTGGATTGATCGTTGATGTATTTGGTATTGAAGCATTCTTACCAGGTTCTCAAATTGATGTGAAACCTATTCGTGATTACGATGTTTATGTTGGAAAAACTATGGAATTTAAAGTTGTGAAAATCAACAACGAATTCAAAAACGTAGTTGTTTCTCATAAAGCATTAATTGAAGCTGAAATTGAAACACAAAAACGTGAAATCATTTCTAAATTAGAAAAAGGCCAGGTATTGGAAGGAACTGTTAAAAACATTACTTCTTATGGTGTGTTTATTGATTTAGGTGGTGTTGACGGACTTATTCACATTACTGACCTGTCATGGGGCCGTATTAATCACCCTG
>JACMNO010000085.1 GCA_014378485.1 Bacteroidia bacterium | reverse complement strand
CGGACCGATAAGAGAATGGGGCAAGCGGTATGGAGCCATGATGCTTTCAATTCCGGTTGATGCAGATCTTTTGAATGCAGATAATTGGACCAGCACCGCACCATTGCTATATGATCCAACTTACCTTGCAGGTAAATTTAAAGGCTGGTTAGAAGGTAATGCCGTGTTATCGCCCCAGGGAGATATTCTGGATATCCTCCGGGTGGATGATCAGACAAGTTTAGATGAAAAAGCAGCAATTGTTCGCATTAGTGACGATGGAAAAACAGGCACGTTTGACCCTGCTTCAGGATTTATTAAATTTCCGGGGGGAAGCAAAAAATTCACTATACGTTACGATAGTTTGTCTAAAAGGTACTGGACCTTAAGTAACATTATTCCAAAAGCATTAAAGGAATTGAGCAAAGGCAAGAACCCTGCAAGCTTAAGGAATAACCTGGTGTTAATGAGTTCTTCAGACCTCAACAACTGGCAGCCACATGAAATCATTTTATCACACCCTGATTCTGATAAACATGCGTTTCAGTATATTGACTGGCTTTTCGAAGGTAACAACATTATTTTTTTATCACGCACTGCATTTGATGATGCAGCGGGAGGTGCGGAAAGAGGTCATGATGCAAATTTCCTCACTTTTCATCGGATTAAAAATTTCCGAAAGAAGGCTGCGAAAACCTATGAATAATACCTTTCGTACTAAACTGCTTTTTCTTGGTTTGCCCCTGTTTAGTTTTATGCCAGCCAGTGGTTTACGTCTGGATCCTACACTCAACATCCTACCTTTAAGATGCAATTGTTGATAGCAGGTATTTATGGAAGTACTAACCTCTTGGAGATAATTATTTATGGCTTTGACTTCCTCTCGATTGCCTTTAACCATTCCCTTATCATTGTCCCAATACTTAACCTCTAACAGTTGGAAGAGCAAGGTAACTTCGCTTCCTGTTAACTGTAATGCATGCATAAGTTGGAGCTTTTCCATCTTTAACCTTGTCATTTTTGATAGTGAAATGAATTCCAAATGACTGTGATGTTTTCATAAATTTCTTTTTTTAATTTTTAAATTCATTTAATACATCCTGTTTTCTTGCTTTCCCCAGGTAACACAGTGGCAACACAAACAGCATCTAAAAGCACGGTTTTCAATCAAATTATTCAACGTAGATTTTTCAGTCTAATTGGTCATAATCTTAAAAATTTGCCTAAATCGGTTAGTTAATCTTAAAAATTTGTCATTTTTGGGATTAAAGGTATATTAGATAGAAAAATTTGTCATCTCAAAGAGCTAACATTAAAAGTACGATATGGATAAGTCAATCCCTTTACATCTCCGGGAAATAATTTTTTCCTTCAGTAATACAATTCTCAGCGGGAAAATCACCGGACTGGAAAAGGAAGGTCGTCTAAAAAAAATAGCTCCAAGAATCTGCACTTCAAACTTAAATGAAGATCCGGCAGATATCATTCGAAGGAATATTTTTAAAATCGTGGGACATCAATACCCAGGTATCTTATTGACCTATTTATCAGATCAATATACCCAAGCCACAAATGCAATAGAATGAGGTGTGTCGGCAGTAGTTGTCTGATCCCGGCGTATTCCATAATGGATGCCGGAATAGCCGAACAATTCAAGATTGAAAATTGAGGGGAATATTAATAACCTGGCCGACCAGTTTTATTACACACGCCGCGCGACCGGCTATCCCGGCCCTGGTATCCTCCCTGCTGACAATCGAACTTTTTATCTTACTTTACAAGTCAAACTTTAATAATCATTGAATTATCCTAATTTTGAACCATATCAAACTTAACAAAATGAAAACTATCAAATTACTAACAATTGCTTCGCTATT
>JACMNO010000084.1 GCA_014378485.1 Bacteroidia bacterium | reverse complement strand
TTCTTAATGATTCAGACATCAACGTTAGTTTAGATTGGTGATCTCCTGAAACCGGAATACAAGTAGGATGAATTTGTGTGTAACAAGGATTTGCAAAATACGCTCCTTTTTTGTGAGCTTTCCAGGCAGCGGTTACATTACTTCCCATGGCATTTGTAGATAGATAAAACACGTTACCATATCCACCTGTACATAATAAAACGGCGTGTCCAAAATGTTTTTCCATTTCGCCGGTAATTAAATTACGAGCAATAATTCCGCGTGTTACACCATCAATAGTCACAATATCTAACATTTCGTGACGGTGGCATAACTCTATATTACCAGATCCAACTTGCCTTTGCAGAGCAGAGTAAGCACCTAATAATAATTGTTGACCTGTTTGTCCGGCTGCATAAAATGTACGTTGTACCTGAGTGCCACCAAAAGATCGGTTACTTAACAAGCCACCATATTCGCGCGCTAACGGGACGCCCTGAGCAACACATTGATCAATGATTGAAGAAGAAACTTCTGCTAAACGATGAACGTTTCCTTCACGTGCTCTGTAATCTCCACCTTTAATTGTATCATAAAATAAACGGTAAGTTGAGTCACCATCGTTTTGATAATTTTTTGCAGCATTAATTCCTCCTTGCGCTGCAATTGAATGCGCGCGACGAGGAGAGTCTTGAAAACAAAATACTTTTACTTTGTATCCAGCTTCTGCTAAGGTAGCTGCTGCTGATGCTCCAGCTAAGCCAGATCCAACTACTAACACTTCTAAGCTACGTTTGTTAGCAGGATTTACAAGAGCTATGCTTGAACGGTATTTTGTCCACTTTTGATCTATTGGTCCTTCCGGAATTTTTGAATCTAATTTACTCATATCGAAAAATTAAGAATGTAATATTGAATTTGATAATTATTTAATAACGCCGGCATACATAAGTATAGGCATCAAAGCAAAAATAAAAGGGATAATGATTGAAAATGCGACACCAATTTTCTTAATGATAGGCGCACAAGTTTTGTTGTTTAATCCCAGTGATTGAAAAGCTGACTGGAACCCGTGCAATAAATGGTAAGCCAATGAAAACATGGATAAGACATATAATACTACAACCCACAGCATTTTAAATGTTTCCTGCATCACTGCATAAAGATTTTCGTTCCCGTTAGCGTCTTCACCGGGTAAACCTGTAAAACGAGATTTTACCCAAAAGTGAGTTAAATGAATGATTAAAAAGATCAGTAATAATGTTCCTAATAAACCCATAGAACGACTGTACCAGGAGGAGTTGGCTGCACCATTAAATTTGGCATATCCGATAGGACGTGCTTTCCTATTCTCAAGTGTTAAGATGAGAGCCTGGATAATATGTAAGATTAAACCTGCGAATAAAACAAGTTCACCTGCGCGAATTAACCAGTTATGGGCCATGAAGGCAGCGCCGGTATTGAAGGTTAAGCCGCCGTCGTTAAAAAATATAAGGCTATTGATAAAGCAGTGAACTACCAGGAAAGAAATCAGAAATAAACCGGTAAGGCCCATGACTACTTTTTTTCCAATTGATGATTTTAGAAATCCTTGACTCATAAGAAATTTGTTTAATTTTTACTTGGCAAATGTATAATTGTGAAGCCTTTAAAGCAATTTTTTTGACTGCTTTTATCAATTAAATAACAAGTTTACGCTGAATAAGGTTTAGAATCAGACTAAATTTTACTTATTTGGAATAGTTCTAAACTTAAAAATGATTTTACACAGGATTTGAGGTTTTTAATTATTCACATTAAATGTAACTTGCTTAACGTACATAATGGATATTTTCGTATATTTCATTTCAACAGTTAAACAATTGGCGCCCTTTGGGGGTTATTATTAGTTATTATGATTACCTTTTTAAAAATACTTTTTAGCGTTATTCTTATATTTATGTGTTATGAGGTGATAACAACTTCATTAGAAAGCAATTTATTTGAGCAATGGGATTTTTTAGGAAATATTCCTTGGATGCGCGCTACTCTTTATGATTTTTACGCGAACGTTTTAGTAATTTTCCTTTGGGTATGTTATAAAGAAAATTCTCACCTTTCTAAAATTTTATGGTTTATTCTTCTGGTATGTTTAGGAAGTATTGCATCTTGTATCTATTTATTAATTCAACTGTTCAAACTTAATAAAGATGCCGATCTCCGTGAATTATTTATCAAATCGTAATTTATGAGTCAATACTTATCAATCCCATTAATTTCTTTAGTAGCAGTATCGTTTATCATGATTATCGTTTTTTTGTGGGGTTTAAAAATAAAAAATAATGGTGTGGTTGATGTATTTTGGTCCTTTAATTTTTTAGTAATCGCAATAATTATTTGGCTTTTAGCGGATGGAAACGATAACCGAAAAATATTGGTATGTGGCTTAGCTGCTTTATGGAGTATTCGATTAGGAATTTATTTATCAATTCGGGTATTAGGGCACTTAGAATTTGAAGAAGGTAGATACAAGCAATTGCGACTAGAATGGAACAACACAAAATTCTTTTTCTTCTTTCAAATGCAGGCTTTATCTAATGTGTTTTTATGCATACCTTTTTTTATAATTGCCCTCAACAAATCAGAACACATATCCATCATGGAATACACAGGGGCGGCTTTATGGTTGCTATGCGTTATTGGAGAGGGCATATCCGACTGGCAATTACAGCATTTTAAAAAAAATTTGGCGAACAAAGGAAAGGTTTGCCAATATGGATTTTGGAATTACTCACGCCATCCTAATTATTTTTTTCAGCTTATGATTTGGATTTCTGTTTTGATTTTTGCTTTTCCCAGTCCTTATGGTTGGCTCGCTATTCTTTGTCCTTTATCCATTGGTTATTTATTATTTAAAGTTACCGGAATTCCTATGACAGAAGAGCAGGCAATCCGAAGTAAAGGCGAAGCCTATAAAGAATACCAAAGAACAACCAGCGCTTTTGTTCCGTGGTTTAAAAAATAAATGTATGTGGTACAATTCATTATTAGAAAAAAATAAAATCCCAGATTCTTTAATTCGCATTGGCATTCGTAATCTTTTAAAACAACGTTTAAAGGATGAAAACAAAGGACATACAGAAGTTCAGCAGGAGCATTTAATGAAATTGATTGATGAACTGAAAGCATCGCCAATTGCTATTAATACTATTGATGCCAATGAACAGCATTACGAAGTACCGACGGAGTTTTATCAATACTGCTTAGGAAAACATCTAAAATATAGCAGCGGTTATTGGAACTCGGGTGTTACAGACATTGATATTTCAGAAAAAGATATGCTGGAACTAACCTGCCAACGTGCCGATTTGAAAGACGGTCAAACGGTTTTAGAGTTAGGTTGTGGCTGGGGCTCTTTGTCTTTATTTATGGCTGCTAAATTTCCAAACAGTAAATTTACAGTAGTTTCTAACTCACGTACACAAAAAATATATATTAATGAACAGGCCGAACAGCGCAGGCTAAATAACCTAACCGTTATAACTGTTAATATCAATGATTTTAAACCGGAGCAAATTTATGATCGGGTTGTTTCTGTAGAGATGTTTGAGCATATGCGTAACTATGAAAAGTTAATGCATTTGGTTTCGTCTGCTTTAAAACCAGATGGAAAATTATTCGTTCATATTTTTACACATAAAGAATATGCTTATAAATTTGAAGTGATTGACGAAAGCGACTGGATGAGTAAATATTTTTTTACCGGAGGCATTATGCCTAGTGATGATTTGCTGCTTTATTTTAATGAGCATTTAAGTATTGAAAAGCACTGGCATGTAAGTGGAACGCATTACGCTAAAACATCTGAGGCTTGGTTAAGAAACATGGATGCCCATAAAGAACAGATTATACCTTTGTTTGAGAAAACCTATGGACAAGATCAGGCAGTAAAATGGTGGGTTTACTGGAGATTATTTTATTTAGCGTGCGCCGAATTGTGGGCATATAATAATGGTGAAGAGTGGATTGTGAGTCATTATTTATTTCATAAAAAATAAAATGTGGCGTTTAATCATAGCAGCTGTTTTATTATTACTGTCATTGCTGACAGTTTTTAAAGCGCCAACCAATTTCTTTTGGCGGGTAGCTGTGGCAGTTACTGAATTTCCTTATATACCAGTTTTAGTGTCTTTTGCGTTTTTTGTTATTTGCATAAACGCTAAATCATATAAAATTCCAACGTTAATCATAACTGGTGTGGCATTTGTTTTTTATTCCCTTCCAATTATTGAAGCATGTGTAAGAGGAAATAATTTATCGAAGGAATTAGCTAATGTATTTCCATCAAAGCAAAAAGAAAATGAATTAAATCAACCATTTTCATTTTTTAAACAATTTGCAGGAATTGGAGTGAAGGAAGTTAACCCCACAGTTCTAACTTATAAAGTGTTGCCTGAACGAAAATTAAATATTGATTTTTATTCTGCGGGTAAAGTAAAAGCACCTTGTGTTGTTGTTATTCATGGTGGCTCCTGGAGCCTAGGTGATAGCAAACAATTACCGGCTTTAAATAGTTATTTAGCAGGCAGAGGATACCATGTTGCGGCCATTAATTATCGTTTAGCGCCTAAGTATAGATTCCCCGCACAAATAGTAGACACGAAGGATGTAATTGCATATTTAACTCAGAAGGCTTTGGAATTAAATATTGATACCAGCAATTTTGTTTTATTGGGTCGTTCAGCGGGTGGGCAAATCGCATTATTATCTGCCTACACATTTAACGATCCGAAAATTAAAGGTGTTATTTCTTTATATGGCCCGGCTGATATGGTTTGGGGAGCAAAGATAAAATCAAATAAATTAGTACTCGATGTTGATAAAGTATTCAGTGATTATTTAGGAGGGTTAATTAGCGAAGTGCCAGAAATATATGAAGAAAGTAGTGCCCGTAATTTTGTTACTCAAAAATCAACTCCCACTTTATTAATTCATGGATTTAACGATGTTTTGGTTTCATATTATCACAGTGTCCGTTTAGCTGAAACATTGGATAAAAATAATGTGCCATACTATTTTTTAAATCTTCCTTGGGCTACTCATGGTTGTGATTATAATATTAACGGTCCAAGCGGACAATTATCAACGTATAGTATAGAACGATTTATAAATTCGGTAACCACGCATTAATGCAAACATTAGCTATTATAGGAACAGGAATTGCCGGAATGGGATGCGGGCATTTGCTTCAAAATAAATACGATCTCACTTTTTTCGAGAAAAATAATTATGTTGGCGGACATACTAATACCGTAACGGTGAATGAGGACGGAAAAGACGTTTACATGGATACAGGTTTTATGGTGTTTAACTTTGAAACTTATCCCAATCTGTGTAAACTATTTGATGAAATTAAAGCGCCAGTTAAAAAAACAGACATGTCGTTTAGTGTGCAATATGTTCCAACAGGTTTAGAATATTGCGGTTCAGGATTAGACGGCTTGTTTGCGCAAAGGAAAAACATCTTTAAAGTTAGCTATATAAAAATGCTGATGGAAATAACACGCTTCAATAAAATTAGTGTTGAAATTTTGGATAATCCGCATTACGAAAATTACACCTTGGCACAATACATTAAAGAATTTAAGTTTAGTGAAGAAATGTTGTGGAAATATTTGGTACCGATGAGTTCTGCTGTATGGAGCACGCCGATGGATAAGATGTTAGATTTTCCGGCTGTTGCACTCATTCGGTTTTTTAAAAATCATGGTTTTTTAGGACTAAATGCGCAGCATCAATGGTATACCTTAGATAATGGAAGTCAGTCTTACAGGGAAATTTTGATCAAACCTTTTCGTGATAAAATTCAGTTAAATAATGGTGTAGTTAAAGTAAGTAAAAAAGATGGTAAAGCCATTGTCTATTTATCTGACGGTACACAACAAACATTTGATAAAGTTATCTTTGCGGCTCACGCCAAGGAAACATTGGACATGTTGGAGCAACCTACAATTGACGAGCAACGTTTATTGTCAAACTTTAAGTATGAAAAAAATCCTGCTACGGTTCATACCGATGAGTTGGTAATGCCGAAGAATAAAAAAACGTGGAGCAGTTGGAATTATCGCATAGAAGAACGCAATGGACAAAAAATTCCAACAACCATTTATTGGATGAACCGTTTGCAGGGAGTGAGTGAAAAGAAAAATTATTTCGTATCCATTAATGCTATTCCAAACAGTATTGATAAAAACAAATTGATCAAGGTAATTGATTACGAGCATCCTTTATTTGATGTGGCAGCTATCAATGCTCAAAAAGAGCTGCATCTATTGAATCAAGCAGGCCCGTTATATTTTTGTGGAAGCTATTTTAAATACGGCTTTCATGAAGATGCTTATGCGAGTGCGGTTAATTTGTGTAAACTGCTATAAGGTAAAATGTAAGAGGGAATATGGCAAATGAGTTGGTGAGTAAGTAGAATTAATATATTTCAATTATGAATGAAAGAACACAGGAATTGTTAGATAGAAAGTTTCATTTTGGAGTAAATCTATTAAA
The DNA here is from genome assembly GCA_014378485.1 of Bacteroidia bacterium. Taxonomy (GTDB): domain Bacteria; phylum Bacteroidota; class Bacteroidia; order B-17B0; family Aurantibacillaceae; genus UBA4416. The sequence goes on along the minus strand of JACMNO010000084.1, from coordinate 36,234 downwards.
ATTTTTAAGAACCTTACCTGACGATTTTATTTATAGAATCCCAAAAGGACAAGTTGGGAGATTTTGTGTGTCAATTGGGGCTAATTATGAAGAAGCGCAAGGCGCAGTTTCAAAACGGGATTTTTCCCATAAAATTGGTATTAGTTATAAAGAAGCAAGGGAAAGTCTTTATTGGCTTAGAATACTCCAGCAGTTGTATAATGAGAAAGAGTATCATGAAAAATTTGAATCATTCATAAAAGAATCTCAGGAATTGAGAAATATTTTCGCAGCAATTAAAAAGTCATCTAAAGAAGTTTAAATTATGACTACATTTTCCATTTCACCCCTTCCAATTTCCACTTAATGAATAGTTACCTTTATAAAGCTCATGTAATGCATAACAGGCTTGCTCCAAAAAAGCATCGTTTTCATTACAATGTTTTTATGTTTTATATTGATTTAGATGAATTGAGCATTCTAAAACAAAAATTAAAATTATTCAGCCATAACCGTTTCAATTTTTTCAGTTTCAGGGATAAAGAACATATTCAATTACCTATTAATAAACCCGATTCCTCTAAAAGCACTAAAGAACATATCACAGCATACTTAAAGGATAATGGCATTTTTTTAACAGATGAGAGAATTATGATCTTAACTAATTTGAATGTTTTGGGATATAATTTTAACCCAGTTTCGTTCTATTATATCTTCAACAAAAACAATGAGCCGGTTTGTAGTATTGCTGAGGTGGGAAATACATTCGGTGAATTAAAGCCGTATTTGTTGACTAACAAACATTTAATAGAAAATAAATACCATTTAAATACAATAAAACACTTTTATGTTTCACCGTTTTTTGATCTTGATCATAATTTTGATTTTCACCTCACTATTCCTGATAAAAAGTTAACTATTAGGATTGATACAGTTAATAAAGAAGAACGGGTTTTTATAAGCACGTTAACCGGAACTCAAAAACCATTAACCAATTTAAATTTAGTATTGTATAGCATTCGCTTCCCATTAATTACTTTAAAAATTATTATTTTAATACATTGGAATGCTTTATTGTTATGGATGAAAAAAATCAACTATTACAAAAAGTCAGAGCACCAAAATTTACAGAAGAATGTTTTTCGTAAATATCAGAATTAAACAATTATTGATATATAATGTTTAACTTAATAACAAGAAATTACAATCATAATAAATCTGTAATTTAGTATATTCGCAACATGTCAACCGTGCTCAGCATAACAAAACCAAGAACAGGATTTTATCAAAGAGTCGTTATGGATTTACTTTGTAAAATGCCGATGGGCTCCATGTGTATTACATTGCCAGATGGAGATGTGATTCGTATTGGAAACTGTGAAGGAAATGTGAACGCCAGTATTGAGGTGAAGAGCTTTAATTTTTTTAAACGCTGTATGTTGTACGGCGATATTGGTTTTGGAGAATCTTATGTTGATGGAGAGTGGGATACGGATAACATCACGAATGTGATGAAATGGTTTTTATTGAATGTGGATCATGCTCCAACGGTTTCCGGGAGTAATTCAAGATCACTTATTTTAAATGCTTTAAAATTTATTAATAAAATCTACCATTTAAAACGAGCTAATAGTGTGGGAGGTTCCCGAAAAAATATTTCGGAACATTATGATTTGAATAATGATTTCTTTGCTTTGTTTTTAGATCCAACCATGACTTATTCTTCGGCTTATTATAAAGATAAAGGAATGACTTTAGAACAAGCGCAGTTGGCTAAGTACGAGCGGTTATGCCAACAGCTGAATTTAAAATCTTCAGATCATGTGCTTGAAATTGGAAGTGGTTGGGGCGGTAATGCAATTTATATGGCAAAACATTATGGTTGCAGAGTAACAACCTTAACTATTTCTGAGGAGCAATATAAATTAGCAAAAGAACGTATTGAGAAAGAAAATCTGACAGATAAAGTTACCATTTTGATTAAGGATTATCGTTTGATGGAAGGAACATTTGATAAAATTGTTTCCATAGAAATGTTAGAGGCTGTGGGTGCAAAGTATTATCAAGAGTATTTTAAAAAATGCGGACAGCTATTAAAGAAGGAAGGTATATTTGCCCTACAAACTATAACTTGTCCAGATTCGCGTTTTGCCAGTTTAAAAAATGGCGTTGATTGGATTCAAAAACACATTTTCCCGGGTTCCTTATTGCCTTCTGTTGCTGCTATTAATGAGGCTATAAACAATACAAGTGATATGACTCTCCTAGACCTGAAGGATTTTGGATTGGATTACGCCTACACTTTGAATGTATGGGCAAAAAATTTTAATGAGAATTTATCAGAAGTTAAAAACGTAGGCTTTGATGATTACTTTATTCGAAAATGGAATTATTATTTATGTTATTGTGAAGCCGCGTTTGCTATGAGAAACATTAATGTGATGCAGATGGTTTACTCCAGGCCGAATAACATTAATAGATAGCACTCTAAAATCGAAGATTGTATATTTCTAATTACATTATCCTTTTTTAGGCTCCTTAAATTTTGTAAATATAAAAGCAGCTATAAGGCAAAGAAAAAAGCCTAATAAACCGTTGAGTCTGATTCCATAATCGTTACCAACATCTTTCCCATAAATTAAAAACATAGAGAACAAAGCAATACCAAATGTTTGGGCTATTTTTACAAAGAAGTAACGAACTGCAAAATAAACAGCTTCTTTATTTTCTTTAGTTTCATGGCTGTCTTTATCAATTATCTCTGCCAAAATCGCGTTAGGCAAAATATTAAGAGATGCCAATGGAATGGAAGCAAAAGCAATAAGTCCATAGATTTGAACTTCCGCATCGACAGAAAATTTACCAAGAAAATAAATTCCGAGGAAAATAAATGATAATAGAAATAACGACGTTATTACGATAATCTTCTTTCCAATTTTTCCGGCTAAATAATTTACTAAAGGATAAAAAATAAAAGATACAAGCACCATGGTAATCATGAGTTTGTTCCCTAATGATTCTGGTAATTGAAGTAAAACCGTCACAAAGTATAATAGCCCTGATGTTATAATAGTTACAGCAATAAAATAAGAGAAATCTGCAACGATGAATAACTGAAAGTTTTTGTTACTAAGAGTATGACGTAACGCTTTTTTTAATGGAATTGAGTTTGTTTTTGATGTGCTGTACTTTTTTTCATCAATTGCTAGTACAGTAACCAACATGGCAGCGGCTGCTAATAATACCATTCCTAAAACTGCAAATTGAAGCGCATCTAAACGGGAGGTGATATTAAAACTATGTTGTATTGAATCAGATAAATTAAAAACGTTTGAGGCTATACCAATTCCAAATACGTACCCAACAGATTGCCAGCTTGCTAGCCTTACCTTATCTGTTGATGTGGGAGCCAGGTTGGGCAGCAAAGCATTGTAAGGAATGATGTAAGTGGTAGATGATACATAAAAACCAATCAGCATAAAACTTAACCATACAATATTAAGTTTTGATTCTTCATGGCTTAAAGGATAAAATATTAAACAGCAAAATATGAGCGACGGAATGATCGCCTTTTTCATCAATGGAATTCTTCTTCCTTTTGGGTTTTTACTGTTATCACTGATCTGAGCAATAAAAGGATCGTATAAGGCATCTACTAATCTTCCGCTGGCAGTAATAATTGCTATCACATTAAAGATCCCAAATATAGCAGCTTGAGTAATGAGTTTTGGTAAGCCGCTATTTTCTGGCGGAACAAATAGGTACACTAGAATCACACTGATGAGGTTAATCATAATACTCCATCCCATCATGCCAAAAGCGTAGGCTATCTGTTTGTTGAGTGGTAGTTTTAATTGCACCATTAAATAAACAAATTAAATTTTATAACGAAAAACTCTCCACAATAAGTTTCTGTTAAGAATATTGATGGAAGTAACAATTCCTGAAAACATGGCTGAACAAACTCCAACGGCAATAATGTCTTGCCCGGTAAGATAAAGATTTTTATAATTTGTTTTAGGGCGCAGTTGTTTAAGTTCGAAGCGTTCGGGGGTATGTTCTAAGCCATAAATCTCTCCATTATGGTAATTACTAAAATGTTTGGTAGATAAGGGAGTAGAGAGTTCGCAAATTTCAACATGTCCTTTTATTTGCGGCAGAGTTTTATATAATTTTTCTAGATATAATTTTTTTAATTCTTCTTTAATGGCTTCATATTCATCGCCACGTTTTTGCCATTTCATGTCTTCCCATTCTTTCATCCAGTTAAATGGATAAGAGCCTAGTAGTTGAATGGATGACGTGCCCGGATGTTTTTGTTGCCATTCGCTATCTTTTGCTGATGGAAATGAAATATAAAACACAGGCGACTCACTATCTTTAGTTTTAAGATGAAGTTCACTGGATTCATCTAATTTATAATTTTCATAGAGCCATATATTATACTTGGGTAATTTTAATTCTTCGTCGGCGGCATTTAATCCAACGTATATGCAAACATGTGACACTGATGGCATCACTTTGTTTAAAGCAACCGTATTTTCTGCTTTTTGTAATTCTGGCAATATTAGTTTATTGAACGTATTGTGTGCACCCGCGTTGCTTATGATTTTTTTGGCGAATAATTTATCACCGTTGTGCATAAGTACCCCAATAGCCTTATTGTTTTCTATAATAATGTTTTTCACATCAGCCTTGATGGCAATTATTCCGCCATGCTCTTCAATCACATTTTCTATGCACCTATGGATATTGGCAGCTCCTCCTGCAGGATAGGCAGCTCCTTCAATGTAATGCGTGATAACAAGGGCATGAATACCGAAACTACTTTGTTTTGGTGTTAATCCGTAGTTGCCACATTGAGCGCATAATACAGTAATGAGTTTTTCGTTGTTGGTTATACGGCTTAATACTTCGTGTGTGGTTTGCCTGGAATAGTTTAAGAACTTTTTTCTTAATTGATGCCCTAACAATTTACTTAGCCAGTTGGGCATCGTTTTTTCGCAAAAAAAGATGGAGGCGTGTCCGCTTACTTTTAACACTAATTGATAATAAGAACGGATGGCTTTTTCCTCATCAGGAAAATAAGCAATCATTTGATTAATCTGATTATTTAAACCTTTTTTGAAATTATAAACCGCGCCCTCTATAATCACCTGATCATAAATTTCTCCTACATCATCCCATTTTAATTTTCCGTTGGTGATATAGTCAAAGGTTTTGCGCATCAGGCTCGATGGATTGTTAACTTGTCCAATATAATGAGCGCCCACATCCCACTCAAAGTGTTTACGCTTAAACGTGTGCGTGAACCCACCAATAACATAATGCTTTTCTAGCACCAATACTTTTTTCCCTGCTTTTGCCAGGCATACTGCTGTTGTTAGTCCGCCTATGCCTGACCCAATAATAATGGAATCATAAGTAGATTTTGTAAGTTCGGAGTTGTATAAATTTTTCAAGGCATTTGTTTTTGATTTAAATTGAAACACCTATCATACAAACATCATCAATTTGTTCGTGTCCGGCTCGCCATTGCTCAAAAAAATCATGAATAGCTGTTTTTTGTTGTGGCATTGGTTTTTGGTAGTTTTCTAAAAGTAAGGTTCTAAAGGCATTATACTTTAATTTTTTACCTCCTGGCCCGCCAAATTGATCAACAAAACCATCAGAGAAAATATATAGTTTATCATTTTCAAGTAATTGAATTTCATGATTAGTAAACTCATATTCTCCCACTCCAACAAAATTACCTATCGGGTGTTTGTCGCCTTTAGTTTTTAAAACTTCGCCATTACGCAAAATAAATAATGGGCTAAATGCGCCAGCAAATTCTAATTTTCTGGATTTTAAATCTAAAGAGCAAATGGCAACATCCATTCCATCTCGAATTTTAGAATCTTCTACTTTTTGACGTAACGTGTGACTTATGTTTTTATTTAATTGAGTTAAGATTTCAGATGGCTTGGTATAATTATATTCGTTTACAATTTGATTTAAACCATTAAAACCTATGATGCTCATAAAAGCCCCTGGAACGCCATGTCCAGTACAATCTACAACAGCAAATAAAATCTTATTGTTTTTTTCTTCAATCCAATAAAAATCTCCGCTAACAATATCTTTTGGTTTATATAATACAAACGCATTTTTTAAAAGTGTACTTACGTTTTCTTCAGTTGGCAAAAACGCTTCCTGAATACGTTTTGCATATCTAATACTATCAGTAATATGTTTATTGGTTTCTTCAATAATTTCTTTTTGTTTTACAACTTCTCTTGTGCGCTCTTCTACTTTAACTTCTAAATTCTCAACGAGGTTTGCATTTTCTAAAGCAATTGCAGTGTACGTACCTAATGTTTTTAAAACATCCATATGTAAAGGCAAATAAGCATTTTTCTCGAAACTTTGAACGGTGATAGCCCCTACTGCACGTTCGCCAATCAACATAGGGCAAAACAATAGGGAGCTTGGCATATCACCTGTTGGTACAACAATTTTTTTAGTGTATTTGTGGTATTCGTTTAAATTATCATTAATGAAAATTTCTTTTTTGTTTTTTACACACCACACAGAGTAGTTGTCGTCATTATCCATTGAAACACTGATAGGCTCAAACAATTCGCCTTTTTCAATTTCATAACGGTATTCAATTTCATTTAGTTTTGGATGATAAATACGAACGCCAAAACAATCTGCATTCATTAATTGACTAATGTTTTGGTGAAGCTCACCAAAAATAGCATCAAAATCAACATTAGAAATTATATGCTGTCCAATTTTACTAAGTAAGCGAGTGTTTTCGTGTGACTTTTCAATTTGTTCTTTTTGAATAATTACTTCTTTTGTTCTTTCGGCAACTCTATCTTCTAATCCTTTGTATAGGTTGGCATTTTCAATAGCCCCCCCAACATAAATCGATAAACTTCTTAATAAATCAAGATGATGTTCGTTATAAATATGTTTTTTAAAACTTTGAACAGTGATAACGCCAATTGTTTTTCCTTTAGAAATTAAAGGCATATAAATCATGGATTCAGGCATTTCACCTTCTGCTGGTTGATAGGTGTTTTTTACGTATTGGTCATATTCATTTTGCCAGTCGTTTATTACAAACTCTTTATTTTGTAAGAAACAAAGTGTGGCTGTTTTTTCGGTTTTTAAATCAAAAGAAAACGAATTTAATTTTTCTCCTTTTTCTATGGAGCCTGAAAAATATAGATCATCAGTTTCTGGGCGATGAATACCAATTCCAAAAATGGTAGCATCCATCAAGGTATTAATTTGTGTGTAAACTGTTGAAATAATATCATCAACTGATAAAGTAGCGGAAATCTCTTTACCAATTTCACTTAGTAGTTTACTGTTTCTGAAGCTTTTTTCAAGTTTTTCTTTTTGTTCAACAACCTCAGAGGTACGTTCGTTTACTTTTTCTTCTAAAGTTTCAACTAAGTTTGCATTTTCTAAAGCAATGGCAGTATATGTGCCTAATGTTTTTAATACATCCATATGAAATGGAGTGTATGCGTTTTTATCGAAACTCTGTACGGTAATGGCACCAGTAACTTTATCACCAATGTTTAAGGGGCAAAATATTAAGGAGTTTGGCATTTCCCCACTTGGAACTACAATTTTTTTGGTGTACTTATGGTATTCGTTGAGGTTATCGTTTATAAAAATCTCTTTGTTATGAGTTACACACCAAACCGTATAGTTATCAATATCATTCATCGACACAGATAAAGGAGTTTTTAATTTTCCTTTTTCCATGGAGTATTTGTAATCAATTTCTCTTCGCTCTTTATCATATACCCGAACGCTAAAGCAATCAGCATTCATTAATTGTCCAACCTTTTCATGTAATTTTTTAAAAATAGATTCAAAATCGGTTGTAGAAATTATTTCTTTTCCAATAACACTGAGCATACGTGTTATTTCTTGAGCTTTTAAAACTTCCCGAGTTCTTTCTTCAACACGCTCCTCCATTTTTTGATATAAGGTGGCATTTTCGATAGCTATAGCGCAGTAAATAGCTAAATTTTTTACCAAATTTACTTTATACTCATCAAAAGCATTTTTATTAAAACTCTGTACGGTTAAAACACCTAATTTTTTACTTCCTAGTTTAAGCGGCAGATAAATAATAGATTGAACAGATTCGCCAATAACAGGCTCTAATCTTTTTTGGATATAGTTTTGAGTCTCTAGTTCATAATCGTTTATAACGATATCCATCTCTTTATTAAAGCAAACCGAAGCCAACCTATTGTCATCACTTAAATCATAAGATGAAGAACTAAATACAACATCTTTTTCGATGTAGCCGGGAAAGTTTAATTTAAGTGTATCATCCGATACAATTCCAATCCCAAAACCATGTGCATCCATCATATTATTGATGATGTCGTAAGCGGTTTTGTTAACGGCTTCAATAGAAAGTAACGAGGTTATGGTTTTTCCTAAATCACTTAATGTAACTAAGTCATTAGATAATGATTCTAGTTGCTTATTTTTTTCGCTCAGTAATTCTTTTTCTTTTTCAATTTGTGAAATGCTAATTTGCATTTCAATACCTTTTAGTTTCTGTTTATTTTTTTCGCTAAAGAATTGTTCTTTTAAATTATAGTAATTTTTAAAGTGTTCAATAAAATTAGGGGTGTTGTTTTGTTTTTCGTAAAGTTTATAAAGTGATTTATGTGTTTTATAAACCACTTCATTGGTATTTGTTTCTATACCAATTTTTAATGCGCTGTTTAAATGTGATAAAGCATCATCTAAACGGTTCATTTTTAGATATAGGTCACCTAATTGAAAATTACTTTCAGCAATGCCTGATTTAAAGTCTATTTCTTTGCGTATGGTTAAACATTCATGTAAATATTTTTCTGCATTACTTAAATCGTTAGCGTCTAAATATAATTTTGCTAAACCATCAATGGCATAAGATTCAACCTGCTTTAATCCAATTGAGCGAGAGACGTCTAGTGCTTTCTTTTTAAACTCAATGGATTTTTCAATATCTTTTAAGTTAAAGTGCGCTGTTCCAATACCATCTAAAATACGTGCCAATAAGTGTTTGTCATCTAACGTATTTGTAATGTTTAAGCCATTTAAAAGAGCGTCTATTGCTTTTTGATTTTCGCCGGTTGAATAATTTATGGTTCCTATAGCGTTATAAGCATTTGCTTGGGATAATAAATCTTCGTTTTGCGTAGCCCGATGTAACATTTCATGAGCATATTTTAATGCGTTATCGTAATCAGCTAAAAAATAATAAGCACAAAATACATGATAGTAGGCATGCGCTTCTATTTTTTTATTTCCGAATTTTTGTAAATTAGGTAATGCTTCAAATAATGCTTGAAGTGCTGTATCGTATTTTCCTAGCCATACTAAACAAGCGCCTTTGCAGGCTAAGCCTATTACAAACCCGGCATTATGTTTTAGTGAATTTGCCAGACTAATAATTTCTTCGGCTATTACAATTCCTTCTGAGGGGTTACCCCGACATATTTGAATTGATTGATTTGCTAACTCTTGAATTTTCAAGGTAGCATCTTGTTGTATGTTGTTTTGGCTAAGCACAGACACGAATATAATGAAAAGTGCTTAAAAGTGAAAGGCTTAAATGATATTTTGATGGGCGGAAGTTAATATTCCATAATTGACCTAAAAGTAAGGTTAATGCGCGGCCGCTTGACAGATGTTGTTGGTGGAAGTCTATGCTGCCAATGAGTTTGGGTTTCATCCTTCATCACTAACAAACTACCGTGCTCAAGGATAAGCGATGCTGTTGATTTACTTTGTTTATGCTTGAATGAAAATTTTCTTTCTGCACCAAAACTTAAAGATGCGATTGCGCCGTTTTTCTGAAGCATTTTTTCTCCATCACTGTGCCACGCCATACCTTCATTTCCATCATGATATAAATTCAATAAACAAGAATTATATGTGGCCTCTGTTTTTTCTTCAGCCAATTGTTTTAAAAAAAGTAATTCTTTTGTCCAGGTTAACGCTTTTTTGGTGGTATTGGAATAGGTATAATTAAAAGGTTTGTCTCCATACCAGGCAACTTTTCGATTCGTGATAATATGTTTGCCGAAGATAACGGCTTCATCGTTTCTCCATTCAATAGTGTTGTATAATTCGGTGAAGTATTGATTAGCCATAGGTAATGAAAGCACTTTCCCAAAATAGAGTACTGTACCTTCATATGGCAACAAATTGGTGATCTCGTTATTACTGAAAAGGTCCATGGTTATGAAATTCAAAAATACGCATAGAGTTGTAAAATCAATTTAAATTTTATAGTATATTCGGTACATGCAAAAAATATTGTTTGTTTTTGTGAGTTTATACTTTATCTGCGCCTTAAGCGCACAGGACTTAAGTAATAACGGAAAGCAATCACGCATTTCCGACTCGATTCATCATCTTGTAAAAGTTGACAGGGCAGACACCAATAAACTCATTCATTTATGTGCTTTGAGTTTAGAATATCTATCGTTAGGCAATTATGAAGATGGTGTAAAATTTGCGAATAAGGCCATAGTTGATGCAGATATTTTGTTAGCACAACAACAACTTAGTGAAGTTGTAAAGTTTACTATTAACGGTTATAAAGCAAAGGCAAATACGGTTATCGCCACTATTTACAGAAATCAGAATATGTATGGTAATGCTATAAATTATTTTAGTAAGGCATTAGCTGTTAGAGAAAGTATGGGAGATAAGAAGGGAATGGCTGGGTGCTATAATGGCATCGGAATGATTTATTCCGACCAAGGTAACTACGTAGAAGCTTTAAAGAATTATTTGCTATCCTTAAAAATTAAAGAAGCTATTGGCGATAAAAAAGGAATAGCTAATTGTTATAACAATATTGGCTTGGTATATTATGATCAACATAATTATAAAGAAGCAATCAAGAACCATTTGGCGGCTTTAAAAATTCGAAAGGAAATTAACGATGCACAGGGAATTGCTTATTCGTATAATAATATTGGAAATGTATATTTTGAATTAAAAGATTACCCGGCCGCTTTAATTAGCCATAAAGCTTCCTTGAAAATAATGGAAGAAAGCGGAGACCAAAATGGTGTGGCCAATTCTTATAATAATGTAGCGGCGGTTTACTTTGAGCAGGGACTTTATGAAAATAATGTGAGCATCAAAAATGAGAAATTTGACCAAGCCTTGACAAATTTCAAAGCAGCACTTTCAATTAGAGAAATGACCTTAGACAATCAGGGTATAGCGATGTGTTACGGAAACATAGCGGCAGTTTTAGCAAAACAGAAAAAATTAAATGAGGCAAAGATATATTTTGAAAAAGCTAAAAATTTTGCTAAAAATATTGGGGAAAAAGAAATTCTCAGGGAAACGTATCACGGTTTAGCTGAGCTGGATAGTGTTCTCGGAAACTTCAAAGGGGCCTACATAAACCATTTGTTATACATTTCTTACAGGGACAGTTTAGACAATGAAGAATCCAGAAAACAAACCATTCAAAATCAAATGACCTATGATTTTGAAAAAAAGGAAGCCATTGCCGCTACTGAACATAAAAAGGAACTGGAGCACCAACAACAGTTAGCAAAAGAAAGGAACCGTAAACAATATGCTATAATTATTGCTACTGTGATCGGCTTATTTGTGGTTTTGATATTTTCAGGATTTATTCTGAGATCGTTAAGGCTTACAAGAAAACAAAAAAGCATTATCGAATTACAAAAAAACGAGGTAGAAGCGCAAAAACATCTTGTAGAAGAAAAACAAAAAGAGATCATTGATTCCATTACTTATGCGAAGCGATTGCAAAAAGCCATACTACCCTCTGATGAAGAATTGAAAAAATATCTTCCTGATAATTTTGTACTGTATCAACCGAAGGATATTGTAGCGGGAGACTTTTATTGGTTGCATGTTTCAGGTGATTTTGTTTTTATTGCCGCGGCAGATAGTACTGGCCATGGCGTGCCGGGTGCAATGGTTAGTGTGGTTTGCAGCAATGCGCTTAACCGGGCGGTTGATGAATTCAAATTAACAGACACTGGAAAAATCCTCGATAAAACAAGGAAATTGGTTTTAGAAACGTTTGCCAAAAGTGGCGAAGAAATTAAAGATGGCATGGACATATCTTTGTTGTGCATTAACAGAACTATAAAACAAATTACCTGGAGTGCTGCTAATAACCAATTATGGTTTATTTCCCCCTTTGAAGGCGGTGTCCGTAGGACGGGGGATGTTGTTCTCCGCGAAATCAAAGCCAACAAGCAAGCTATCGGCAAAACAGACAATCCTTTGCCTTTTACAACACACCATATCGAATTAAACAAAGGAGATATTTTTTATTTAATGACGGATGGCTTTGCCGACCAATTTGGCGGCCCAAGAGGTAAAAAATTTAAATACAAAGCGCTAGCTGAAAAGTTAAGCTCAATTGGGCATTTAAACATAACTGAACAAAAACAGGAGTTGCAAAGTTCGTTTCAGGAATGGAAAGGGGAACTGGAACAGGTGGATGATGTAACCATTATTGGGATCAGGATTTAAAGACAACATTTTCTGAATTTTATTGAGTTACGATATGTTTTCCGAATATTACTCCCTCATCGTTTCTCCATTCAATTGTATTATATAATTCATTAAAATAAAAATTTGCTTCATTACCTGGCAAAACTTTTCCATAGTAATATACATTACCATCGTAGGGCAAAAGGTTTATAATTTGATCATAACTGAAAAAATCCATTGGTTTTATTAGCATTAAATACGGATACCAATGACACAAACATCGTCCACTTGTTCTAACTGACCTTTCCATTGGCTATGTTCGGTTAGCAATTGATTTTTTTGTTCTTCCATTGGTAATTCCCACACTGAAAGTAATTTTTCTTTAAAGGCGCTATACTTGTATTTTTTTCCTTTTGGCCCACCAAACTGATCAGCATATCCATCCGTAAACAAGCAAATATAATCGCCTTTGTTTAAAGTTAGTGTGTGATTTTTAAAAGGACTCATTTGACTGTAATACCCAATTGGTTGTTTAGTGGGTAATACAGCTGTAATTACAGCACTGTTTTTTATTAACCGTGTTTTATTATCACCGATTGTTTGAAGAATATCGTTGGTTTTTGAAATTAAGTATAAAGGATTATTTGCTCCTGCCCACATTAATTCAGTTGTTTCACTATATAAGGAATTTTCAGATAATCGAATTCTTATTAATGAAATGTCCATACCATCTTTATTTTCCCCTTCCATTCCGGTTTGATTAAGTTCTTTTATGAACCTATTTCTTAATTGATCAAGAATTTCGGCAGGTTTTAATATTTCTTCGCACGCATTTATTTCGTTTAAAAAACTTGTGCCGAGCATTGTTAACAAAGCGCCAGGTACGCCATGGCCGGTACAATCCGCTGCTGCCAGGTATAAATAATTATTTTTTTCTAAAACCCAATAAAAATCGCCACTAATAATATCCTTTGGCTTAAATAAAATAAAATGTTCTGGAAGGTGTTTGCTTTCATGCTTTTCATTTTTTAACAAAGCCTTTTGAATTTTTTTAGCGTAATTAATACTATCCATCACTTCCTTGTTTTTTTCAGATAATTGATGATGCGCCTCCTCTACGTTTCTTTTTTGAGATTCAACTTCAAGTTTTTGGTTTTCGATAATGTTTTTTTGCTTTCGTAAAATCTTTAATCGGTTATAAATTACAAATGCTAAAGCAAGGACTAATAATAAACCAACTCCTATTCCTAAAGAAATGAAACGTTGTTTTTCTTCTTTTTCGGCAATTAATTCAACTTGTTTAGTATGTTCTGCATCTTTAACCGCTTGCGTTTTTTCGTACTCATATTTAGTTTGTTGTTTAAATGAACTCTTCTCATTTTCATCATTTTTAATACTATCTCGCATAGATATGTATAGTTCAAACGCGGAGAGTCCGGATTTATAATCATTTTCTTTTTTTGCAATATCAGTTAGTATTTTTGCAGCATCCCTGATGTTACCAGGAAAACCAATATCTTGCGAAATTTTCAAACTTTTTAATGCGATTACTTTTGATTTTTGTAATTGATTAGTCAAAAATAATGCTCGGGCTAAATTAGTTGTAGCAGATGCTAAACCTTGTTTGTGCTCAATTTCTTCCTGAATTTTTATGGCTTGTTCCAGATAAGATATAGCCTCCTTAGACTGTCCTTTATTAATTAAAGCATTGCCAATATTTGCTAAGGTTGAGGATTCACCAATTTTATGTACACCTTTTAAATAAGTCAAGGCTTTATTAAAATAAAACAAAGCACTATCCTGATTATTTTGTTTTTGAAATAATTGGCCAATATTGCTATAGCAAAATCCTATTCCTGAACCATATTCAATTTCTATTCTAAGCGCTAATGATTTCCGATAATATTCAAATGATTTTTGAATATCGTCCTGTGTTTTATATAAACTCCCTAAATTGTAATAAGCCTGTGAAACACCCTTTTTATCTTTTAAAGATTCATAAATATGCAATGATACATCATAACACCTAGCCGCTTGTTTAATATCACCAAGGTTTTCATACAATACGCCCATATTGGTGTTAGATAAGGCAATCCCGTTTGTATCTTTTAATTCTTGATATATGGAGGCCGACTGATTATAGTAATTTAAGGCACTTTTAATATCCCCTTTGATTTTATAAGCAAAACCAATGTTATTTAGTGATGCAGCGGCACCTGTTTTGTCCTTTATTTTTTTTCTGAGAGTGAGTGATCGAATGTAATATATAATCTGACTTTCAATGTTGCCCTGTTCTCCGTATAAATAACCTTTGTTATTATATGCACCAGCTAAGGTTTTTTGATAGGCGTAAAATTCTTTTTGATTTAAATTTTTACCTGATAGTTTTTGTTCTAATTGAACTAATAAAAAATCGTTGTACCTTGGCCATACAAAACTATTTGAACATTGCTCTACTAAATATTCAATAAGTCTATATTTTGAGGTGTCAGATTTTGTTTGATGGTAGAGTTTCACGATTGAATCAATAAGATTTTTATCGCTATTATTGAGTTTATTTAAAGTTAATGAATCAATTAAATATATAGTTTTGTCAGCATATTTCTGCGCTGTTAGAGATGTAGGTAACAAATAGAGGACTAGAAAAAAACAAAATCCATATTTTGATAAGAGTTTTTTCATAATTTAGTTTCTAAAAGTGATTCAATAAATTTAGAGTAAATTGATTGAATAAAAAAACATACTTATTTTATTATGGTGATTAGAAAATATTGGTGAAAAGTAAATGGTTATTGAAGATGTTTTAAACAGAAGATCAGCAGTAATTTGATGCCTACTTTAAGGAATGAAGAACCCTAATATTATTATTTAAAAAGAATCGACTAGCAATCCAATAATTTACAAAACATTTAATTTGGTTTAAAAAATTGAATTACTCTACTGCAAACGTTGGATGGGTTTAAATAATATAGAAAAATTGAAAATAAAAAAGGATACCATAAATTTGTTTTTTGATATACACTTAACAGACAGAAATAATACATTAAAACATGGAAACAAATAACAGTCGAGAACTTAAAATCACGCGAATATTAAATGCCACTCCAGAACTGGTATTTAAAACATTTACAGAAGTTGAACATTTGGCACATTGGTGGGGACCCGCGGGCATGAAGCTAGAAGTGATTACACTTGATGTCCGGAATGGAGGGAAGTTTCATTAAAAAATGATTTCTTCCGAAGGTCATGAAATGTATGGCATTTTTCACTATAAGGAAGTTTCTCCTTTTGGTAAAATTATTTTTACTAATGGTTTCGCTGATAAAGATGGTAATCTTATCAGAGCGCCTTTTGCCGTTACCTTCCCAATGGAAGTTTTGAATACCTGGACCTTTGATGAAGAAAATGGAAAAACGACACTAACTCTTAAAGGGTTGCCTCTTTACGCCACAGAAGAGGAATTGAACTTCTTTGAAGCGATGCATACCAATATGCAGGCAGGTTTTGGTGCTACGTTTGCACAATGGGAAAACTATTTGAAATCAATAAGCTAAACTAAAAAGAGGATACAATAGCCTGCTTATTAAATGCCTTTTAGATTGATAAATTCTTGCATACATTGAAATACAATAATTTGGTATTATTTTAAACAATAAAACCCAGGTGTGAGCCTGGGTTTTATAAGCAGAATTTAATAAATTATTTACAACTATCACGTAACGCTTTTACTTCGTCATGTGCTTTTTGTAGTTCAGCTTTTTGTTTGGTGATAATATTAATAATGTTTGAAGCTAAACCTTCGGTATTTTTTAATACATCATCATAGGTTTGTTTTGCTTTGTCTTCTCCAAATTCGCATGAAGATAAAACTGCTTTGCGATTGTTTGCAGTAATAGCAGCCTTTACATCCATCCACACACGGTATAATTTACCGGTGTTTTTTGTTTCATCTGATTTTGGCATATCATCTGCATCAGTGATAAACTGTTTTAATTCGCTGGCAAAGCCCATGCTTTGTTCACTGTATCGGTTGAACAATGCTTTCAAGTCAGCTTCTTTAGTTTCTGTAGCAGCTGTTTTATAGCCTTCAGTACGGTCATTATTAATAATAACAAGATCTCTTACTGCGGTGTTTGTCTTTTCTGTCGTTTCCATGATATTTTATTTTTAAAGGTTAAAAAGTTATTCTGCAAAATTGTCATAAATGGAAATGAAAAGCCTTATAGCTTTTTATAATTATGTTGCATTTTTTAAAGAAGGAGATAATTTCGGATTGATTAAGCTATTTTTTACGCCGAACAAATTAAACTTCGGTTTTTAATTTAAATAATGTACTTTAGATATAAGGCTTAAACAAGATGTCACAAATCACTTCCGTTAAATTAGATCAACGAATTCAGTCAATGGACGTGATGCGTGGTTTAGCTGTTTTGGGTATTATATTGATGAATATCCCTGGATTTTCAACTCATGAGTTTTTTCTGTATTGGCATGATGCTCTTAAAGGACAAGCAACTCTTAATGGATTAATATTTAAAAGCTCCATGATTCTATTTGACGGAAAAATGAGGGGGCTATTTACACTTTTATTTGGTGCAGGATTGATGCTGTTTATAGAAAATAAAAGTGATAATTCCATTCAGGTAGCAGATTTATATTTTAAACGAATGTTGTGGCTCTTGTTGTTTGGTTTGGTTGATGCCTATGTTTTTTTATGGACAGGAGATGTGTTATATGAATATGCTATGTGTGGTATTTTTGCATTTGCTTTTCGCACAATGAAGCCCCGGTATTTGTTATTAACGTCATTGTCAATTTTAGCAATTGTAATATATTTTAGCGGAAGCCCATTTTTAGAACGCAAAGAAAAATACAATGAATACAAGAAAGTTGCACAACTAATAAAAGAAAGTAAACCGATCAATGATGAACAAAAAGCAGCGTATGATGAGTTTAAAGAAGTATCAGGAACATTTTTACCTTTCTCTAAAAACCACATAAATAATCTGACAGAAAATGTTTATAGCAGAGAAGTTAAAATGAAGTCGGATTACCTTACTATACTTGAAAAAAATGCGGAAGAAATAATACCATACCATACCAAAGATTTTTTTATGGCCTTATGGGAATCGTTTGCTACTATTTTACTGGGAATGGCTTTGTTTAAATTTGGGTTTTTTCAGGAAAAAGTTAGCGTAAATTTTTATCGGGTTTTTACTTTTATAGGAATTCCGCTGGGAATTACATTATGCGGAATTTCAGTATTGAAGATGGTTTACACACAATCAGAATTAATAAATGCCATGGAAAACAGAGTGTTTAGCATCAATCATATTGGAGGCATAGGACGAATTGTATTAACAGTTAGCTATGCATCAGCTATACTATTGTTATCCAGGGTTAATTGGTTGAAGAGTTTTTTATCGTTATTTGCTAATGTAGGCAGGATGGCTTTAACCAATTATGTGATGCAAACAATATTATGTTCGTTCTATTTTTTTGGTTTTGGATTAAATCATTATGGCCATTATGACGCCAAAGGATTATTTTTAATTGTAATTATCATTTGGGGCATTCAAATTTGCTATAGCTGGATGTATTTTAAATTTTTTCAAATGGGCCCATTAGAGTGGTTGTGGAAACGATTGACTTATGGTAAGGATTACAAAGTAGCAGCCATAAACAAAAAACCCTCTAAAATCATTTGATTCAGAGGGCTTTTCCTTGAGGTCCCGTCCAGGTTCGAACTGGAGTAGCAGCTTTTGCAGAGCTGTGCCTAACCACTCGGCCACAGGACCATTTTTAGACTTCAAATGTAATAATTTTTTCGTTACTTGTAGCAAATTTATTTTTATGGGGTTTTCTTCAAAATTACCAAAGGTTGGCACTTCAATATTTTCTGTGATGAGTGCTTTGGCAAGGGAATATAGTGCTATTAATCTTTCACAGGGCTTCCCGGATTTTAATTGTGATCCAAAATTATTGGAACTTACGCAAAAATACACCAGCGAAGGATTTAATCAATACGCTCCTATGCAGGGTGCATTAGCTTTACGCGAGCAAATAGTGATATTAATGCAAAACTGTTATGGCGCTAATTATCATCCTGAAACGGAAATAACTATTACAGCAGGAGCTACGCAGGGAATTTATACAGCTCTGGCTGCTTTTATAAATAAAGGTGATGAAGTGATTGTTTTTGAGCCGGCCTATGATTCTTATATACCTGCTATTGAAGTAAACGGAGGTACAGTAAGATCTATTCCACTTCAATACCCGGGCTTTACAATTAATTGGGACTTGGTAAAAAATGTGATCAATGACAAAACTAAAATGATTCTTATTAATTCTCCTCACAATCCCAGTGGAGCAACCTTATCAGAAAAGGATCTTCTGACATTGGAAAAACTGATTTCCGGAAAAAATATTATTGTAATCAGTGATGAAGTGTATGAACATATGGTATTTGAGGGCCAAGCCCACCAAAGCGTAGCGCGTTTTAAAAGCCTTTCTGGTCAATCCATTATTGTTTCATCTTTCGGAAAAACTATTCATGCTACCGGTTGGAAAATAGGTTATGTGGCGGCACCAATAGAATTAATGTCGGAGTTTAGAAAAATACATCAGTTTTTAGTGTTCTCTGTTAATCACCCTTTTCAATTAGCTTTAGCTGAGTACTTAAAAGATGAATTGATTTATAAAGGCCTCCATCAATTCTATCAATCTAAAAGAGATTATTTCAGGAAACTGATATCTCCTTCTCGTTTTGTGATAGAGCCGTGTAA
This sequence comes from Bacteroidia bacterium, assembly GCA_014378485.1. Lineage (GTDB taxonomy): Bacteria > Bacteroidota > Bacteroidia > B-17B0 > Aurantibacillaceae > UBA4416. The sequence goes on along the minus strand of JACMNO010000084.1, from coordinate 16,954 downwards.
CGGAACTTATTTTCAGTTATTGAGTTATAAAAAAATCACTGACGAAAAAGATACTGAATTTGCAGTGCGATTAACAAAAGAAAAAGGAATTGCGGCTATACCATTATCAGTATTTTACACAGAGAAAACTCAGCAAAACCTCCTGCGTTTTTGCTTTGCTAAAAAAGAAGAAACATTGGAGATTGCCGCGGAAATAATTTGTACATTGTAAATTATTAAAACTTCTTTTAAATTATGACTTGTGTAAAATTGGCCCTAATCTGTTTTCTGTTTAGCCTGGTTGGTCAGGCGCAAGATACCTTGTTTTTAAAAGATAAGCAAAAGCTGATCGTTCAGGTAAAAGAAGTTTCGCAAACTGAAATTCAGTTTAAAAAAATGGATTTGTTGGACGGGCCAATGTATATCACCAGCAAAAATGATGTTGAAAAAATCATTTATAAAAACGGGTATACGGAAGTTATTAAATCAGAAGTACCGCCTGTTAATCAGCAATCATTTACGGTTTATAATAACGTTGTAGATATTAATACTGAAAAAATTAATTATGCAGACACAAAAAAAAGATATGGGTCTTTTGTCAGTTTAATTGACAGGCATCCCGATCCCTCAAGGAGGGACCAACTTATGCGATCGGCGAATGAGATCAGAGGATTAAAAAGACACCAAGATGGGACGCGAACAGGAGCTATTATTTTTGGTGGAGTAGCGATTGGAGGAGCTTTATTATATTCAGCAGTTAGTTCCTTAAGTTATCAGAGTAATGTTGATCCAATTTTTGCTGGCCCCCCGGTTATATTTGGTGCTCTTGGTTTGGCATTGGGCGCCGCTTCCATTGCGATTAATGTCAATTTAAGGAAAAAAAGACACGAGTTTGTCAACTTATATAATCAATAAATATTACGGTTTATTTTTTCTCGCTTTCTTAGCCGCAAATTCATTAGCGCAGGATTCATTATTAATTAAAGAACCTGCCGTAGAGTTTTCACCTAATAACGTGATCATCAAATACAATGATTTTTATTATAATGAGAATAGGGTAGATGCAGGTTGTTTATCAAAACTTATTAATTCTTCAACGGGAATAGATCAATACGAAAAGATAAAGTTAATAGAAGGCATTAAAAAGTATAAGGAGTATAAGGGTAATAAAAATGCATTCACGATCATAGCCTCCTCAACATTTATATTAGGTGCAGGTTTTTCCTTTTTAACATTTATTGAAGGTGGTAGATCTGATGTATTTATTTTGTCTGCAATTTTTGGAACGGTAAGTGTTGGCTTTACATTTGGTTCAATAATTAGTGGTTTAAAATTTAAAAAGAGAAAAAAAGAACTAATCCTGGAATTGGCTTTATGATAAAAATTTGTTTATTGACTGCAATTTTTATTTTTGGAAAATTAAATGCGCAGGATACTATCTTCAACAAGAATGAGCAACCATTATTGGTGAGGGTATTAGAAATTTCCGGAAATGAAGTGTCTTATAAAAACTTTTATAACCCGGACGGAATCGTTCGAAAAATAAATAGTGAACTAGTTGTAAAAATTGTTTATGAAAACGGGAAAACAGAATCCCGATTTCAGTTAAAACAAAAAACAACAGGAAGTACCCCTGCATCTGAGATGTTTGTTATTGAGGGGAAACATATCGCCATCAATAATAAAGACATAAGTCACAAAGAAGCATTTAAAATCATGCTTAAAAAAGATCCGCAAACAAATTCTGAAGAGTTAAACGGTGCCCTAGTGGATGCAGAAAGTAAAAGAAATGGACAAATAGCATTTAACCTTATCGCACCTGCAGGGTTTATTGGCGGTATTTATTTTGCCAGGCAACATCGTTATAATATCCCGACCGAAAAGCTCAAAGCTAAGGTATATTTTATAAGTGGCTTAAGCATTTGCGTAATTTCTATTATAACTGCACAAATTTACAAATCAATAAAAAACAGAAATATTCGCAAAGCTGCTTTGCTATATAATACTGAAATTTATTAGGTACGTTTAATACTAAAAAATAGATGGAAAAATTGTTGTGCTTCCTGTTTTGTCTGATCGCATTTCTTATAAGTGCGCAGGACACTATTTATAAAAGAAACGGAGAGATCATTTCAGTGAAGGTATTGGAGGTAAATGTAAATGAAGTGTCCTATAAACGCATGGATCTCATGGATAGCCCACTGATGATAGTTTCCAAAAATGAGATTCGAAAAATAAAATACGCGACAGGAAGTATTGATTCTTTTATCGTATCTAAAAACCCGGTTAAAATACTGCAACCGGTGTATCAGGTGCCGGCATATGTTTTATCAAACCCAAACCTCATCAGAAACTCATTGCGGAAAGGAATTTATATTTACCAGGGATTACGGATATCTGATAGGAATTTGATTTCTCTGGCCATTGAAAAGAACATGATATGGAACAGTAAGGAAATTAATGATCATATCATTAAGTATAAGACAAATAAATCTGTTCAATATATTGTTGGATATACTGGAGCCGCTATTGGCATTATTGGATTGTATGGAAGTCTTATTGCTGTTAGTAATAATTCCTCTTCCAATGATGTTTTATATAGTCTGGGGGCCGCTTCGGCAGCAACCGGCATCCTGATCTCATCACAAATAGTTTCTTTTTCTTATAAATTAAAGCGTGTGAAGCACTCGGATAAAATAATGGAACTTTATAATAATCAGTTTTCAATAAAATAATATGAAGGATTTAAAGATAACCATGATTCAAACAGAATTATATTGGGAGGATGCCGAAAAAAATCTGGAACACTTTGATTTGAAGATCAGTGAAATTAAAGTACCTACAGATATTATCGTTTTGCCTGAAATGTTTACAACAGGTTTCACAATGAACCCTGAAGAGTTAGCAGAGGAGCATGGAGGAAAAGGCCTGCAATGGATGCTGCAAAAAGCAATTGAAAAAAAATGCATGGTCATTGGAAGCATTTCAGTAAAAGACAATAACCATTTATATAACCGCTTGTATTGTGCGAAACCGGATGGAACTTATGAAATTTATGATAAACGTCATTTATTCCGGATGGGAAATGAACACCAACATTATGCAGCAGGGAGCGTAAGGTTAGTGATCAATTATAAAGGCTGGAAAATATGCCCCTTTGTTTGTTATGATCTGAGGTTTCCTGTTTGGAGCAGAAACCGGAAAGGTAACGCTTATGACCTTGCAATATATATTGCCAATTGGCCGGAAGTAAGAGCCTATCCATGGAAACAATTATTAATTGCAAGAGCTATTGAGAACCAGGCGTATGTTGTTGGATTAAATAGAATCGGTGATGATGGAAATAATATTTCTCATGCAGGCGATTCCTGTATCATAAATCCGAGGGGAGAAGTAATCTGTTTGATTCCTTCTCATGAAGATAAGACAGAAACACAATCACTGTCTTTTACCTATTTGCAGGAGTTTAAAAAACTATTTCCTGTGATGCTGGACGGGGATGAATTTGAAATTCATTAATATACTTCTGTTTCGTAGAATGTAGTTTCCTGTTTCTATAATTGTTGCAAACTAATTCCAAAAAATGTTTTATTATGTAACATTTTTACTGGCTTAACTTTGAGGCGCCTTATATTTCGGATATAAGTCTTTTTGAATACGATGTAAGACATTGGTAAAAAACAGGTTTAATTTTGTGATTAACTTTTAATCCTCACATTAAATTTTTTACAATGAAAAAATATTTACTTCTGATGTTATTTGTTTCCTGTCTAAAAAATGTAAACGCACAGCTGTATTTTGCCGGAACCATGTTTCAATCCTATTATGATGTTAATCCGGACACGCTTTTGAATTATGTAGTTGTCCCTTACACAAATGAAACATTTGGATTGAATTTGTTTGATGATTCGTCAAATGATATTTTATTAACAGCGCGTGGCTCTGTTAGTTCAAGTGGATCCTCTGCTTACCTGAGCATTACTTCTCTTAATCCCAATGTGTATATTATGTTTGGAAGATGGGATTCGGTATTTGTTCCGGCTACTTCAAACTGGGATATTACTAAAGTTGCAAAACCTTTGATTGTAACAGAACCTATCGATGCATCGGATGCAAGCTGGGATAATGGCATGCTGTACTTAACAGACTATTCGGGCCATGGTGGCGGAAATAAAAGTGTAAGTGATTGGGTTGGATCTGAAAAATTTATTGGAATTAAATATGACAATGGAAGTTCAATTAGTTACGGATGGATTAGATTAAAATGCCCGGGTCCTGATTCCTGTTATGTCAAAGATTTTTCAAATAGTCTTGTAACCATTGGCGAACAGGAACTGGAAGTAAATAATCTGCAGATGTATCCAAATCCTTCAAATGGTAGTTTTTATTTGAAAAATAGCGAAAGATATTCATTTGATCTTTCAAAATTCAGCCTTACCAATATGTTGGGACAGAAAGAAAAATGTTCCTATGAAATGGCCGGTGAGGATATCAAAATAATCCCTGATAATAATCTTCCTACGGGTTGTTATTTATTTCGGTATTCCATGGACAAAAATATAATTCCGAAAAAAGTTGTCAAAATAATTGAATGATTTTGTTAGTCGCACGTCATATTAGATTTTTAGCTATAGTAACTTAGTGCTTACCAAATTCTTGAAAGTATGGAGGATTTGTTCAGTAACTTCATAAAATGTCAAAATAATTTTAACGATACATCATCATGAAAAAATTAAGTAGTTCTCTTTTAATTTTCATAAGCTTTATTATTGTGCCAATTTCTGCCTGGAAATATAATACGCCCCCGCCGGCTAAAGTTGAAATCAGAAAAAATAAAAAGACATTTCAGTTATACAGAAATAACGAGCCGTACTTTATAAAGGGCGCGGGCGGTTATGCTTATTTTGATCAGCTAAAACAATATGGAGGAAACTCAGTAAGGTTATGGACCACTATTGGCGCCAAAGAATACCTTGATCAGGCCTACAAAGCAGGCTTAACGGTAACGCTGGGTATTGATATGAAGTTGGAGAGACATGGATTTAATTACAGTGATAAAAAAGCGGTTAAAGAACAGTTTGAAAAATTAAAGAAGGAAGTGATGGCTTTTAAAGATCATCCGGCATTGCTAATCTGGGGAGTAGGAAATGAACTGGATCAGTTTGCAAAAAACTATGATGTTTGGAATGCGGTAAATGACGTGGCTGGATTTATTCACGAGGTTGATCCTAACCATCCAACAACAACAATGATGGCTGGCGTACCTGAAGATCATATCAAAGAACTTATGGTTAGGGCACCCAACATCGACATACTATCCATCAATGCATTTTCAGATTTGCCCTATATACGACATAAAATAACAAGGGCAGGATGGAAGGGGCCATATTTTGTAGGAGAATGGGGTGCTTCAGGATATTGGGAAGTTCCCAAAACACCCTGGGGTGCGTTTCTTGAAGAAACCAGCACCGAAAAAGCAAAAGTATGTGAAGAAAGATATAAAAAAGGAATATCTGCAAACACGGATTTGTGCCTTGGTTCTTATGCTTTTTACTGGGGTTTTAAACAAGCACGAACTCATACACTCTTAAGTTTATACCTCGAATCAGGCGAAAAAATCGGAGTTATTGATAAGCTTCAAAAAGAATGGACGGGCATTGATCCTGCAAATAAATCACCTTTAATTAAACCAATTGGTATTGATGATAAACATGTGCATAAAGGCATATTTCTGAAACCATCCTCGAAGCATATGGCGTTTACAGATGCAAGTGACCCGGATAATGATCAGATTCAATTTAAATGGGAAATCCTTTATGAGAGTAATGAAAAAAAAGAAGGTGGTGATACAGAAAATAAGCCAGGCGCAATTCGCGGACTTATTTTGGATGGAAAAGGGAAAACACTTTTATTTATGGCACCGGATAAAGAAGGGCCCTATCGTTTATTTGTATATGTTTTTGACGGGAAAAATAATGTGGCAACTGCTAACGCGCCATTCTATGTAAAGAATTAGGTTGTTTTCTATATATGTTATTGCTCTCTAAAGCAAGTTATAAATATTTGTTTAATCATAAACAATCTTATCCGTTTTAATTGGTTTCTCTCCTGCTAAGGTATGATAAAAACATGTGCTATTTTTTAGATGAGTGCTGGGAGTGAAGTTTTGATTGTTAAACTCTCAGTTAATACAATTTCTCTCAACGCATCGTATGTTTTCTTTTGCTATTATCGGATCAATATTTAAAATATCTATTACGGCTCAGGATAAATAGTAATACCTTATGAATTACTTTGTTTTTGCATACCAACCGTTGTTTGATCTGCCACCTTATCGCACCTTTATTCTTTCGTTAGCAAAACAGGAGGAATTTAGTGCGGAACAGACTGTTTTAGAAGTGACATCTATAACAGTAGTTCTTTATTTTTTTGATGAAAGGAGCTCAGTAAACATGAATAGGTACAGAGGTAGTTGTAACTTTTTTATCTTGGTCACTGACAAAAAGATAAAGGCGATACATCGAGGGCATGTTCGGAACTTTTAGTTTCACACTCCGGCCGTTTTGTGATGGTTCAATATTATTTACGCTGCCAAGATACTCATCTTTTAAAAGAAGCCATTTATATTCCAAGGATTGACCGGGAGCAGCTGTAGTAATGGTTGTAAAATCATATTCTTTTCCCGCCAATAGTACTGTTGGCGCTTCAATTGAAACAATTGGCATTGCTGTAGTTTTTTCTTTTGTCCATATTTCTTTTAATGCATAATAACTCGGTTTCAGTCTACCCATGTAATCGCTTATTCCAAACCAGGTATAACTACCCTCCAAACGATCATGCCAGCAATAGGCAAACCCTCCTATGTTATATCCTTTTTTGGCTATTACATAATTGACCCATTGTTCTTTATACCACTTTGCTTTTTCCGTATCATTATCTTCCACCTGTGAACCATTGATGGTCTTATTATAATTTGGGTCCCAATAACCCCGTGGCCCGAATTCAGAAACTAAATAAGGGCGTAATGAATCAAAACGAGAACAATCATGGTTCAACACACTGATCTGTTCTTTATAGTATGAGTTTACACCAATAACATCTACTGATGGGGCGCCATCATGAAGTGCAACCAGTTCTCCTGGTAATTGGTATTTTTCATGTTCCATACAACTAAAAACGGGACGTGTAGGATCCAGTTCATGAATTCGTTCAGCCATTTTCTCAATCATTCTTATATAGCAATCACGAACTTTAGTTAGGTAAGGTTTTGAATAGCGGTGTTTCAAAAGACCCCAGGTTTCATTTCCCAATGACCAGGCAAGAACAGATGGATGATCGCGATAGGCTAACACTTTATTTTCCATATCCCGCATATATTTTTGCACTTTTATGGAATCGCGGTAGTAATCTATTTTTGGGTCGAACCAAAATCCATATAGTACTTTAAGATCATATTCACCGGCAATGTTTAATACGTTTTTGTCATAAATACTATGGCCGTATCGTCGTATGGTATTCGCGCCCATTTCTTTTATATCTTTAAAATCTTTTTCAAGACGGCGCCTTGTTAGCGGCATATTACCATCGCGCCAGTCATGACCTGTATTATAGGCAATGCCTCGGATATAAAAAGGTTTCCCGTTGATAATTAATTCGAAATTTCCAGGGGTTCCTTTTACGAATTTAGATCTGTATTTAGCCACGGAATGCGAAGCCTGATAAGTGTTTTTGTAAAATGGTTTTTCCTTAAAGGGCGTTTCAGAATATGCGTCTGCAAGAGTATGAATGGTTTCACTGCTAATAGAAAAATCAAAATGTGAAATCAGGCTGTCATTATTCACGTCAATAAATGTTTTTTGTTTATTATAAAGAATGGTTGCTTTTATCTCCGGTTCATTGCTGATTTCTTTAAAAGCATATTTGATCCATTCAGATTGTGTTTCACTTTTTAAAGAACCTAGTTCAGTAATGATTACCGGCTTTTGAAGTCCTTTCACTTTGGGTTTATAGGATGAATACAATTCTTTAAATGTGTACCAATTTATGTTTTTGTCCTCAACGGCGTAATTGAGAATTCTTATGCCCACCCAGTCTACAAAAAGCGTACCCGGGTAACACGTTTTAAAATCAGACGTTGGTGGCGTCCACACCCATGTAATATTAGAAATCCCGAGGCTATTAAAATAGGTGTATAAATACTGCCAGCCTTTTTTTATTGTTGTAGGCGAGGAGGATCCCTTTTCGTTTGTACCAAGGTTAGGATTAATATAAACCGCTGTGGACATTGCACGGATTTGTATAGCATACTGTTCGAGGAATGGATCATATTTTTTTTGCAGTATGGCTTTCCAATCTGTTTCGCCTTGTTCGTTTTTTGGGAGTGTCCAGTTGATCATAGGTATATAACCTTTCTCACAAATTTCTTTAAGTATTTTTTTAGTAATTGTGATGTCTTTACCTATTGAATCATTTAATGGAATGATGTCAAGTTTTCGCATGGTGAGTTTCTCAAGTGCATTTGCCTCTGCAAGTTCTTCTACGTTTAATGAAATCCCGTTATAGAATCCACCAAAAAATTTTTCCTGTCGCATTTCAGAAAGTTCAAGTCCTGTAGTAATATTATTATAACTAAGAAATACTAGGGCAACGGCAACGAGTAATACCACAGGCCCGTTTTGAATCATCGTATAAAAAGAATATTGTATTTTTTGATGAAGCCATGAAAAAAAATTTGAGAGATAACGAAGCGGAGTGACTGACTGGATTTTATTGGAAATATCTTTCAATATTTTCTGCTGACTCATAATAACAATAAATCCAAGCATGGAGGCATTTATAAATACATAAAAAGCCATTGCTATGCTGTATGGTGTCCAATCTATGGAAAGTCCGTAAATAATCATAAGGCAACAAAGTATAGCAATTATGAAATTAGGAATACTTAATTTCCAGTAATTTTCGTGCACATCTTCTTTTGGTGTTGGAATGTAAGGCACGTTTACATTGAAGATAGAATAAATAAAACCAACCAGAAAAATCCACCAGGTTGCTGTCCGAAGAATTCCTCCCGAGAAATGAAGGCCACGCTCATGTTTTTCCAATAACCAGCGCTGGGCATATAAACGGATGATTAATGATAAACTACATAATGGAATAAATAATACGGCAAAATTGCTAAGGTCAACCTCCCATGGAACCTGCGCCATGAAAAGCGCAAACAAAGGAATAAGAATGTCAATGAGATTGACAACTCCAAAAAGGAAATATAAAGGAATGCATAAGTAATGAATTTTTTGTCGCCAGGTAAAATTTTTAAACAATGAAGGATAGGTATGAAATAGTAATTCGAAGGTACCCCGGGACCATTTAAGTTGTTGTTTATAATAAGAAGATAAAGTAGCGGGTACTAATCCTTTAGTGAGCATTTCAGGAATGTATAATGATCGCCATCCTTTTGCATGAAGTTGCATGGCAGTGTGCATATCTTCTGCCAGGCCTGCAGCATGCCCGTCAATAGAATCGAGTGCCTTTCTTCTAAAGGTACAATTTGCGCCAATTGCCTGAACAGTGCCATAGGTGTTCATGCACATCATCATAGGGCCATAGAAATGATAGGTTTGTTCTGCTGCTCCACGAGCAATAATACTTTCTGACTGGTTGTAATATCCTTGCACACATTGTACATATCCAATACTCTCGTCTTCAAAGTATGGAAGTACTCTATTAATAAATTCAGGAACCGGAATATGATCAGGATCTAAAACAATGCACAGGTCACCAGTAGCTTGTTTAAGCGCGTTATTAATATTCCCTGCCTTAGCATTTATTTTTTTTTCACGAGTCACATGTATTATTCCTAGCTCATCACATATTTTTTTTAACTTGGGATCATTAGCCTCGTCGCATAAATAATTCGTATGTGGGTAACGGATTGCGATCATTGCTTTGAGAGTATTGACAACCATCTCATGCGGTTCACCCGGGCAAAATGTTGTAAGGATATCAACTGTAAAGTGAGTTTTTAATTCAGGGGCTTCTGGAACACTCAGGCTCCAGTAATGGTACCATTCATGAAGCATTTTTACCAATTTAAATAACAGACCAAAACTCAGGAACCAAAACAATGGACCGTAACCAATATGCTCCGGTTTAACAAACCAAACAACAAAAATTAGCATGGAAATGAGACCGCAGCTAATCAGGAACCGTATTGTTGTAGTATCTCTTTGTTTAGGAGGAGATACTTTTACCAATGGTGTAGTATCATTTTTCTGTTCCATGCTGTGCGATTGAGTGTGCTTCTGAAAAACCGGAAACACTTTCTTAACTCAATATTACAGCCGTTTTAAGCCATTTACCACAGGATTCGTTGAAAGAGGAAATCGCATAGGCAATGCTTCAGATAGTAATACTTTAATGAATGTTGAGAATTGCAAATGTTTTACAATATTATATTTTTTGTAAAAAAATAGTAATTGAATATTTTCTTAGAATAGAAATTAAAAGAATAATTCAGTGGGAATTTGATTTATGAGAACAGTAAATTTATGAAGAAGAGAATTTATTCGTATTTCTCTTTGTGAAGTTCCTCAGCTTCTTCGATGGAATGTGAAACGGATAAATCTTTTTCTCTTTTAGCCATATAAGCGAGTTTTTTATAATATTTATGAAGCACCTCAAGCTCATCTTCGGTCAATTCTTCTACATCCACTAAACGGTTGCTTGGCCCTTTAAGCGAAGCAACTAATTCATTCAGTTTTAAATGGATTGCTCGCGAATCTTTATTCTGTGAGCGCTGAATTAAAAAAACCATAAGAAAGGTAATAATAGTTGTTCCGGTATTAATCACAAGCTGCCAGGTATCTGAAAAAGAAAATATAGGGCCGGTAATAAGCCAAGTAATAATAGTTGAAAATGCAATAATAAATGCTAATGTTGAACCGCTAAAGTTTGTTACTACCTGTGCCACTTTTTCAAAAAAACCTATTTTCTTTTTGTGATTTTTTTCCATTTTTAGAGTTTGGTTAGAAACATTCATTATAATTAAAAAATATAATGGAATGAATGCCGTTTTCAGACACAATGATAAACTAAAAAATTGTAAGTTTCCGATTTTTGATTTAGCAGCTTAAAATATATTAGCGGCTAATGTCACTTTGGCGTTAGCCAATCCTTAAATTGATAAAGTAATGTCTAAATTTTTGCATTAACTCTTTCTTAGCTTTTGCACACCAATTTATTGATTTTTATTGAAGCACTTGTATGAGTAAAGTGTATTCTCTGAAAATATTTTTTTAAACTATTAAAGGTTAGTTTTAATTAACATCTCGCTTGGCTACCAATTATATGGCTATCCTAAGAGTCTTTGTTTTAAATTATCAGCTGGTTTTAAGTAACTCTTCTAAGAGCTCTTGAACCCCTTCTTTAGATGATGCGTGTCGGCTATCTAATAATTTTCCTTTATAGTAAATAGTAATAACCGGCTGATGTTTATCTAATATGCGTCTTTTTGCCATAGGATTATCGTCTGCATCTATTACCAAAAAAATAATTTCTTTATATGTTGGATCGTTTGAAAGATTTTCGAAGACAGGAATAAAGTCCTTACAGGCACTACCACAATCGTCAGTATGGTATTTAAGGATCACGCGATCGTGTTCTGCTACCTGAAGAAAAAGGAAAGAATCGGATGTTTCAATAACTGGCATGATGATAATTTTATAGATTAATTTAAACTTGTGTTTTTAATTTTTTGCCATGAGTTCTGTTAATAATTCTTCAACTCCTTCTTTAGTAGATGCATGTCTGCTATCTAATAATCTTCCTTTATAATAAATTGTTATCACTGGCTGGCTTTTATCTAAAATGCGTTTTTTAGCCATTAGATTATCATCCGCATTTATAACTAGGAAAACAATTTTGTGATATTGATCATCGTTTGATAAGGCTTCATATATAGGACGAAAGTGGATGCAGGCTTCACCGCAATCATCTGTATGGTATTTAAGGATAACCCGGTCGTTTTCGGCTACCTGGAGAAATAAAATAGAATCTGTTGTTTCTGTTACAGGCATGATCTTATAATTTAAATTTGAATGCAAATAATCTGTCAAGCATATCCCTCAGCCCTTTTTCTTCTGAAACATTATCGCATTCTACCAAGAACCCTTCTTTAAATACGGCAATAAATGGTGCTTGTCTTTTCTTAATAAATTGTTCGGCTATTGGATTATTTCTAGAATCAATCCATAAAAATTTAACGTTTTTATATTCATCTGTTTTATCCAGTTTTTGAAACAGATCATTCATTTCTTTGCATCCTTTACAGGTTATTTCAGGTTGGTAATTCACTACAATAAATTTATTTTCTAAAAACAAGTTCGGCCAGTCAATTTTATCACTATTTGTTATTTTCATTTTATCCGTTTAGTAAAGATGTAAGTGAGTTAAGGACTATACTATTTTTAAGGCTAAATAAATCCATATAAACATTTTCTGTTTTGTCAAACAATATTAATACTGAAAACTACTTAATTACAATAATTACGTTATACGCAACAATTAAATAGCTGAAAAGCTAAATAGTAAGCGTTTCTCGTTATTTTTTTTAACCCACAAAGTAGAGTGTAATAGAAAGAAACGTTGGAGAACTATTTCAAAAAACGGAATATCACAATTAGTAATAAAGTGTGTTCATAATCTGATTTTTAAAAAAGGATTAGCCAGACTAAATTTTATTTGAAAAACGCAGAATGAAGAATTAAACGATTTTAAATTTGTTCAAATAAAATCCGATATGGTTAAAAAGATATACTGAAGTCGGGGATATTTCATTTACTTAATAATAAGTTTTCCGGTTGTCTCATTTTCATTTTTGCCATTGATCCGAATGATGTAAATACCGGTTGCAAATCGTCCTTCCTGAACATAATATTCAGAACCTTTTACAATTTCCTCTGCAACAAGGGCGCCACTTATGCTGAATAGCTCTATTTTATAGGGCCCTTCTCCACCGGAAAGATGAATATATTCACCGGAAAGTACGGGGTTAGGGTAGTAAGAAATATTTACATCAGATGCATTTTTGTCCTCTATCGAAGTAGCAAGCGATGAAGATTTTTCATAAGCTCCAATGCCCCTTATGTTAGATGCTGCTAAGGCAGAATTAAAAAAATCGATGGCCCCTGTATTAATAGCAAACATACTACTTAGATTAAGTGCTGCATTATTAGCCGGAGATCCGGCTTGTGTCTTGTAGGCATTAAGAGAATAGGTTGGTGCAGGCCATAGCACTCCGCCATTCCCAACGTTGTTTAAAAGAGGATCGGCTGTTATACCGGTTATCGTGGAATTAACTTTTTCATTACCAGTAGCCGTGCGCCATGCCGCTATACTGCTGTAGATAGTTCCGTGGTACCTGATCTTAAAATTACCTCCCGATGACCAATAAAGATTGCCTGCAAAAAACGCATCATATCCATTTGGAATATCAATTAATGAAGCGCCCCCTGTTGTTTGAAAAATATTATTATAGACTTCAATACCCGTCATGCCGGTATTCCAATTGATAATGGTAAAGGCTCCTACGTTAGGATTGGAAGTTGACGGACTGGTATAAATAGTATTATTATATATTTTACAACCGTTCATAACAGTATTGGCACCTTTAAAAAGAGTAATGCCTCCTGCGTTAGTTCGACCATCGTTTTCCGAGATGTTATAACGTACCACATTATTCGTCCAGGGTCTTGCATTATCATATTGCCCCAGTAAATAACCTGCACCATCATTATCATGCGAATAGTTGTATTGAAGGGTGGAATTAGTTACACCTCCATCTAAGTCAAAACCCAAACCATCGCATCCGCTTCCTGAAGAGTTACTGTAACTTTCACAGCGTTGAACAATAATATTATTACAGTCGTATACCCAAATTCCTCCGGGACCACCACAGTGAGTGTTGCCGGCACCGTTATGGTGAGCCACGCTTTTTTCTATAACACCATTATCAACCTGGGCCATAATAATTCCACTACCTCTATGAGTACTTGGATCCGCATAACCGGGAATATTATCCATTTCAGAATTTTTGACAATGATGTTCTGATGTGACCATCCTGTATGGTTTTGGGCTGTATATCCTCCAATAAATATTCCTGTTTCTTTTACATGGTGAACGTGCACCTGGTCAATCAATACGTCTTTAAATCCTGTATTGGAATAAGAAGCATATATGGAAAGTCCTTTAACACCATACTGTCTTATTTCTACACCGGTAATTTTAATATTACCAAGTTTAATATTACCTCCAAGATCTGTAAATATTTTTATACCATCTGTTGAGTTGACATACAATCCTGAACCCTCAAAAATAAGATTGGAAATCTGGAAGCCTTTTGTATTATAAGCAAACAAGCCGGTATTCGCTGCAGATTGAATTATAGCTTTTCCGGTTCCATAACTTGAAATAATGATCGGATTTGAAATATCGTTTCCATCGCCGGCATCCAGGTAAATACTTCCCGGAAAACTTTGTCCCGCTTCAAACAGAACCTGTGTGCCCGGCAACAAAGTAATCGTGTTAAGTTTTGAAATGCTTTGCCATGCTGTTCCGGGAGATGCACCATCGGCGTTATTGTTTCCGCTTGGGCTTATATAATAGGTGAGTGCTTTTAGGTTGTTTAATGATAAGACTGCAAGTAGAGTAACAAGGACCTTTTTAAAAAATAGTTTTTGCATCAGAGTAGTAAGTTTTTAACTGTTGTAGTGTGGAACAGTTTTGTTAGTAATAATGTAATACGGTTCATTATACTGAATGAATTGTCTGAAGGATACCTTTTATGAGATAATTTGCATGAAGTTTAACATATTTTCGGGTTTAGGCTATTTTTATTGCCCTTTTAGCTATAGATGAGCCTGTTCTAAATTGTTTAGATACATTTTATGATGAATCAGTTAGATTGAGGTCAACGCTAAGTTTTTCAATAAAAACTAGCGATGAGCTTAAGATTTATTTAATAAAAATGGGTTGTATCAAATTTCCTAAATTGGTCATGCCGAACTTGATTCGGCATCTGCAAGATGGTTAATTTTACAAATGGTGTGATTCTGTCATGCTTGAATCTTGATCAGAATGACCGTGAAATTGCTTTTTGAGACAGCCTTAATATATGAGAAAGAAATAAAAGTGATTATTTTGTTTTGTTACTATATGCCTTGTAAACAGCATCTAATTCTTCAAACCATTCAGTCCCGTATTTTCGAAT
This sequence comes from Bacteroidia bacterium, assembly GCA_014378485.1. Taxonomy (GTDB): domain Bacteria; phylum Bacteroidota; class Bacteroidia; order B-17B0; family Aurantibacillaceae; genus UBA4416. The sequence goes on along the minus strand of JACMNO010000084.1, from coordinate 1,709 downwards.
CAATGGTTCTTTCAAAAATTTAAAAACCGGCACATTTAATTGTTGCCCGCATTCACAGGCTGGTTTACAAATATGCCAGGAATGATAATTAACAGCATCATATTCTTTATATTCTTGAATTCGTATAGGGTATAAATGGCAAGATATCGGTTTTTTCCAATCAATTTTTCCATCCAGGTATGCTTGTTCAATGGCACATTTCGCAACATTCTTACCATCAAAAAAAACAAAAGCGCATTCAGCCCCATCACTTACTAAAGTGGTGGTATAATCTCCGTCATTATCCAGAATATAAGTTCCTTGTTTTTCAACTGCCGCTATACCATTGGCATTCATGTAAGGTTTTACGGCGGGATAAACCTTATCCAATATCTTCAATTCTTTTTTATCAAGTGGGGCACCGCTGTCTCCTGAAACACAACATTCGCCTTTGCAGGCATTTAAATCGCAGACAAATTTTTTATCAAAAATATCTTCAGAAATTAGAGTATGATTTATCGCTATCATCCTGCAAAAATACGACAAAATAAACCGCCGTACACCCTGTTAATTTCAATATGAAATAAACTATTGCCAACAATTATTAAAAAATTACCTTTGCATATGAAAAATGTACTCGTTATTTACTATTCTCAAACAGGACAAGCAAAACAAGCACTAAATGCTGTTTTAAAACCTTTCGAAGAAAGTAAAAACCATCATTTAACTTATTTGTTAATCAAACCAAAAAAGAGATTTCCTTTTCCCTGGACTTATACGCAGTTCTTTGATGTATTTCCTGAAACGGTGCAAGGTATTCCATGTGAACTTGAGCCATTGAAGATTGATACAAATATTAATTATGATCTGGCTGTCATCGCTTATCAGCCATGGTTTCTAAGCATCTGTGTTCCAATCAATAGTTTTTTACAGACCTCGGACGCAAAAATTTTATTAGCCGGAAAACATGTGATTACGATTATCAATTGTCGCAATATGTGGTTAGGCGCACAAGAAAAAATGAAGAAACGTTTACTGGATATCAAAGCAAACCTGGCGGGTAATATTACATTTGTTGATCGCTCTTCAAATCTTGTAAGTTTAGTAACTGTGCTTGCTTTTGTATTAAAAGGAACAAAAGAAAATTTCATGGGTGTGTTTCCTAAATACGGCGTTACTGACAAAGATCTAGAACATGCACCTGTTTTTGGAAAAATAATAATGGACAACCTCGAAAATAATAATATTCATAATATTCAGCCTCAGCTAAATCAGGAAGGTGCTTTAGATATTCGGGGGAATTTATTATTAATGGAAGGAAGAGGAAAAGCTTTGTTTCCATTGTATGCTAATTACATTTCTAAAAAAGGAACGCAGGGAAGTGAGCAGCGCAAAACACGTGTGCGCATCTTCGGAATTGTTTTACCAACTGCTATTTTAATATTATCTCCCATTATTACTATCCTGTCAAGATTGTTACCGTTATTAGCTAAAAAGAAATTCGCAAAAGAAATAGCCTATTATTCTCAAAATACGTTAAGAGAATCCTGAGATCTGTTTAAGAGAAACTTTTTTTGTTTAATTTTAATCTAAAATATATTGTCATGAAAAAGTTATTTTATTTAACAGGTTTGGTTGGTGCATTGTTTGTTTCATCCTGTGCAAGTGATAAAAAAGACGATCCTAATGCTCCTCAGCCAACGACTGATGTGAGAGATAAATTTGTTGCT
>JACMNO010000083.1 GCA_014378485.1 Bacteroidia bacterium | reverse complement strand
GCTATGGCGGCACATCCCAATCTTTCGCAGGATGATGCAAAGCAAATCGTTTCCTGGATCATGTCTTTGTCTAACAAAGCAGTGGTAAAAAAATCTTTGCCACAAAACGGAACCATCATTCCACTTGCTGATCAAAAGCCGGGAAGCGTATTGGTTGTGTCTGCAAGTTATACTGATAAAGGGGGCAATAATATTAAAGCCTTAACAGGTAACAGTGTACTTTCTTTGAAGGCCAATACAGTGAGTTTTAAGTTTACTACAAAAACCAAGGGATTCACTCCGTTTAAATATAGCGGTACTACTATTTTAATTTTTCCAACTGCAGATGGTTGGTTTGAAATCGATCAAATAGATCTGACAGGAGTACGTTCTGTAAACATTAATACCGGTTGGCAAGTAGCACCACTAGCAGGATTTACATTCGAAGTGAAATTGGATGCACCTGATGGTAAATTATTAGGAATGGCAACATTGCCTGTACCTTCAAAAGATCAGAAAACCGGTTTGTTGAAAATACCTATTCAGCAGGTTACTGATGGCAAAATGCATGATCTTTATTTTGTTTATAAAGTAAAGGGAGTGCTGACCGGGGCAGGCGTTGTGTCAGTTCAGTTTAATGCGAAATAACTAGATTTTTTAAAGATCATCCTTCTGATAGCTAAACTTTATCAGGTGGATGATTTTTTTATTCGTGAATAGTTGAGAAACATTGGGGTATTAGAGGTGGGGTAGCAGATGATAATTTTCAATGTATTAAGACAAATTTAAAGGCTTTGCTTAATACCAGATGCTGTATTAACTATCATTGTACAGCTACGCCCTAAGACTGACACACATTTAAGTTAAATTTAAATCTTAGTATTAATTATGGAAAGAAAAAAAATAATAAAAGATTACATAAATGCTTATAATAATTTTGATATTGAAAAAATGTTGAAACATCTTGATGAGCAACTAAAGTTTGAGAATATTTCCGAGGGTGTTACTAATATGACTATGACCGATTTACATTCATTTAGGAAACAGGCGGAACAAGCAACAAAATTATTTACAACCAGAAAGCAGACCATTAAATCCTGGACACACCAAGACAACTTAATTGAAATCGAAATAGAGTATAATGCAGTTTTAGCAATAGACTTTAACGGGCTAAAAAAAGGAGATAATATAAACCTCGAAGGCAAATCAATTTTTAAATTTTCTGGCCATAAAATTATTGAATTGATAGATATTAGTTAGATTTTTTCATTAAAAACATAACAACGAATAGATGATAAAATTTCTTGTAAATTTAATTCTTGCAGTAGGGAGGCAGGCTTAAAATTTGGATTTGCAGAAGCCATTTTTACAAGGATTTAGTGAAAGGTTTTTATTTATGTGATTTTCATATTTGTTAACCAATTCACCAATCGACTGTGGTAATTATTCCACAAAATTGCATTTGTCATAATAGGATATTCTTCCATTTTTAAATAGCAAGTATTCAATGTCAATTAGATCCATGAAAAATTCCAAAAAAAATAAAACGGCAAAAAATTTGATGAAGATGAATAACTAAAAATTTAAACATGAAACATTATTTTATTACGGGCATCTTGGCCCTAACACTTGCATCCTGCGGTGGCAACAGAACCGGATCGGATTCTACAACTGATTCAGGAAACAATCAATCTAATAGTACCGGAAATAACACAACAGGTATGGATAGTGCAGGAAGATCCAATGGAGCAACAACAGGAGAAAGTACTTCCGGTGTTTTGAATAATGGATCAAATGCCAAGGGTACAACAAATGCACCACATGGTTCTTCAGATACTACAGCTGTAGGTACAAATAAAAATACAGGCAGAGACACATTGAAAGTGGATTCTGCAAGACAAAAAAAATCTACAAAACATTGATACAAAGAATTAATGTGATTTCATAATTTCTTATTAAATAAATAGCGTAACAAAGTGATTGTTACGCTATTTATTTATTTCAATATTCTTTATAATTCTATGACTGCAAGATTGGGAAACAACCTTATTTTGTAATTATTCTTATAAGAAGATGATTATAAAATTTCTACTGATGATATCAAAATTTTTCTTCCCATCTTACCGCCTTCCGGGCAAAATATTTGTAACCTAACTTTGCCTTAACCTATTTCTTCCCAGCTTTTTTTTCCATTTCCATATAGTCAATCGTAAGATTTGCCAATGCTTTTACGCCTAATTTTAAGCCGCTTTCATCAATGAAAAAATCTGGTGTATGGTGTGAAGGTGCAGTAAGCGGATTTATTCCTTTTGGCATTCCCCCTAAAACAAAATAAATGCCGGGTACTTTTTGCTGATAAAAAGAGAAATCTTCTGCACCGGTGCGTGCTGCAGTCAACAATACATTTTCACTTCCTGCTGTTTGCCTTAAGGACGGAAGCATTTTTTCTGTAAGTGCAACATCATTGAATGTAACAGGGAAATGAGATTCGTAAGGAATCAAAATTTCAGCAGTAGCACCATTACTTTCTGCCGTTTTAGTAACCACTTGTTTAACCCGCTCAATCAGCATTTTTTCATCACTTGTATTCAATGCCCGTATCGTACCCAACATTTCTACCTGCTCAGGAATGATGTTTCCGCGGTTACCACCATTAACTGCTCCGATTGTTACAACGCCAGCATTTTC
>JACMNO010000082.1 GCA_014378485.1 Bacteroidia bacterium | reverse complement strand
TCTTTTTGCTTGGCAAAAAAGAAACAAAAACCCAAGGCGAAAGACCAACTCCCATTTTTTATCGCACAAAATGTCTCCGCAGTGCCGCCTAAAAAATCGTAGTTCGCTCTCTTTCGCCAAAAACAGCCGCACAATTACTAACGTATGATAAATGTGCTGCTAAATGATGCAAACCTTTTCAAATATTTTCTGCAAATGCCTTGCATAAAAAAGAAAGTAAACTCTTTAAAATAGTTGAATCTATTACTATTTCAGTGTTTTGAGTGAACCCTAATTAAAAAAGATCCGGCTTATTGCTTCACCACACAGACACGGAGAAAAGGAGCTGATCGTACTAACAATAAAAAAACCTCTTTGATGCAAAGAGGTTTTTTTATGTTTATCTTAAAAGGGTTACGTGCCCTATGTACTCATGTTTTTTGTCCAAAACATCTTTAAGTTTAACTTTCCAGATGTAAACATCTTGTTTGCCTTCACCAGATTTTCCTTGTACTCTACCATCCCATCCTTTGTTTATATCATCGGTGTAAAAGATTTTTTCTCCCCAGCGATCGAAGATCCACATTTCAAAATGAGCTATACCAATTCCTTTCCCTGTAAAATAATCATTTATATTGTCATCATTGGCTGGTGAAAAAGCATTAGGAATATAGAACGTAAACTCAGGCCCTATTTCCACAGGCACATAGGCTGTGTCAGAACAGCCGTATTGGTTCATGACGATCAAGTTTGAATAATAAGTTCCTGCAGATACATCGCTATAGAAATGTGTTGGGTCAATATTAACCGAGTCTGTTTTAAACGGACCATCTCCAAAACTCCACCACCATTTAGTGTAATCAATAGATTGATTGGTAAAATATTCCAAAGGCGTTAAAACATTACCCGGGTTTGGGTTCACTGTATAAGCAGCAATTGGTGTGGGATAAACCGTAATGTAATTGACTTTATTATTAACCGGACTTACACATCCGCTGTCTGTTCTTACTACTAAAGAAACACTGAATAAAGCCAGTTGATTACTACTGCTATTTCCGTAACAATGGTTAACAGAAGCACTTGTTGGATTAGTTAAGGTGGTACCATCTCCTAAACTCCATTGCCATTGCGAGATTTGAGCAGGTCCGGTAATTGAAGGTGAGGCATCGGTAAAATTAACGCAATGTTTAGGTATTGGACAACCACTTAATTTATCACCGCTGAAAATAGCAACCGGATTATAATTTACATAAATTGGTTTTTTAATGGTGTCTTTACAACCATTGTTCGTTTCTCCAATTAAAGCAACGGATTGTGCACCAGGTGCAGCAAAGATGAAATTAGTAGTTTGTCCCGCTCCTTCAAAGGTGGAAATCGAGTTATTAAAATCCCAGAACCAGTTAACAATTGTGCCACTGTTTGGTAATGTAACTGCTGTAAAAGTCATTGCCGACTGATCACAAGCCGATGAATTAGCAATTTTCATATAAGGCTTTTCATATACTGCAACTTGTTTGGTAATGGCAGCCTTACAACCCTTATTTGAGGTTACCGTTAATGTGGCAGAATAAACTCCCGCCGTTGAATAAACATGCGATGATGCAGAGGCTGCAACAGGCGAGGAAAATGTACCGTCTCCATAATCCCATCCATAAGACATATTTGTACCAATGGCGATCGTACTTGGCGATCCGTTAAAGATATTTGGTTGTGCGTTGATACATTTATTAACGAAGGTGAAATCGGGAACCGGGTTTGGATTTACCCATACCATAATGGTATTGGTAGTGTTAGCGCAAACCAAACCAGCTACCGGCGAAGTTGAAACCGTATAGCTTACGGCATTATTGCCAAAATTAGGGAAAATGAAATTAGGATTGGCAACACCGGTAACATCCACGGTGGCATCATTTAAAAAATCCCACACATAGTTATTAACCGCATTACCGTTACCGGCACTCGCATCCGTCATGGTAGAAGGAGAACCCAAACAAACAGAATCGGAAGTAAAAGAGGCAGTTGGCACCGCGTATACATTTACTACTTTGATGATGTTATCAATACAGTTATGCATAGAAGTAGCAGTTAAGGTAACATTATAACTAGCATTTACATTTCCTCCCTGAGTATAAGTATGAGAAGGACCAATTAGTCCGGAAGTATTTCCATCATTAAAATCCCAGAAATAAGTTGTTCCTGCACCAACGTTCGGATTTGTTGTTTCATCCGTCAGATTAATAAATAAACTGGATGTTCCAAAACAAACCTTATCAGGTGTGAAATTTGGAATGGTATGTCCCCATACATTAACAGGTAATGAAGCAGTATCTTTACAGCCATTTGTTGAGGTAACAATTAAAGATGTTGTAAAGGTTCCTGAAGTTACAAATACATTGGTGGGTGCATTAGTCGTATTATCAATAGAACTATTGCTTGTAAAATCCCATTGCCATCCAGTGATTGCACCAACAGGCGTAGTTGATAAATCCGTGTATACAGTGGCAGTTGATTGACATACTGAGGTTGCACTGAAATTGGCAATAGGCTGGGCATAAATTGTAACTGTTTGTGTAATGGTGGCAGTACAAGTTGTATTAGAGGTTACAATCAGAGTAATTGCTTTTACTCCACTACTGTTATATGATAAAATAGGAGGATTTTGAATATTACTTGTTGATGTTGGAGCAGATCCTGCACCGAAACTCCAGGCATAATTTGTAATATTATCCGGCAACGTAATGTTGGAAGTATTATTCAACAGCACATTTGAATTCATACAAGCATTAATCGGTGTGAAGGTTGCCGTAGGTAAAGCGTTAACCGTTACAGTCTTTACAACATTATCTACACAACCATTAGTTGTTGTGGCTGTTAATGTCACATTAAATACCGAACCGGCACCTGTTGTATAAAGATATGTAGGGTTCTGAACGGTTGATGCGCCTAAGCCATCGCCAAAATTCCAAATCCAGGTTGGTGCTCCTCCTACATTGGTGTTAGTTGTAGTGTTTGTTAGATTACTAAAGGTACTAACCGAACCAAAACAAACAGTAGTAGAGGTAAAATTTGGAATAGAATGTCCCCAAACATTCAGTGGTAATACCACAGTATCTTTGCAGGTACGGCTATCCGTAACTATTAAAGAAGCTGAGAAAGTTCCTGATGCCGGATACACATTTGTTGGAGCGCTAGTGGTGTTATCTATAGATCCGTTATTTGTAAAATCCCAGGCCCAAGCAACGATAGAGCCTGTTGGCGCTGATAGATCAGTAAAGGCAGTTGCAGTGGATTGACAGACTGAGGTGGCACTAAAGTTGGCTACCGGCTGTGCATAAATTTGGATAGTTTGAGTTACGGAAGCTGTACAGCTTGTATTAGCAGTTAAATTAAGTGTAATGATTTTTGTCCCACTTGTAGAATAAGCTGGTAAAGTTGGGTTAAATCCTGTTGCGGTTGCCGGTATAGCATCCACACCAAAATTCCATGAATATAATGAAATTGAATTTGGAGCGACCACAGTTGTATTATTGGTTAAGGTAATTACTGAATTTAAACAGGCATTACCTGCTGCAAACGATCCTGTTTGGATATCGTTCACAACTACAGGAATAGTCAAACTATCCTTACAACCATTATTTGTGGTCACCGTTAATTCAGCAGTGTGAGTTCCAACACTTGTATATGTATTGGTTGGGAATTGAGAAGTATTATCAATAGTTCCGTTATTATCAAAATCCCAGGCCCAGGTTGTAATATTATCCGGAGCCGATACAGAAGATGAGTTTGTAAAAGCTGTTGTTAAATTTAAACACACCGTATTACTTGAAATTGCCACAACAGGATTTGGGGATATGCCCAGAGTTTTAGTGAAAACACTGGAACATCCATCTGTATTGGTGACCGTATAAGTAACATTTTTTGTTCCAGGAGAAGTGTAAGTGTGTGTTGGATTAGGTCCACTGCCATTTGCCGTACCATCGCCAAAATCCCAGACATGAGAAGCCAGGCCAACTGTTGGTGTTGCAGTACTGGTGAAATTAGTAACTGTATTTAGACAGGCGCTGGATACATTGAAATTTGCTGTTGGTGCCGGAGTAACAGTAATGACCTTTGTTATACTATCTGTACATCCACCGTTGGACACTTTCAATTCAGTAGTGTAAGTTCCCGGGGCAGGGAAAGTGTTTGTTGGGTTTGCTGTTGAATTATCGACGACACCATTTCCGTCAAAATCCCAATAGTAATTAGAGATCGCCGGTCCACCATTCAGACTCGAGGTATTTGAAAAAGGAACCGTAAAGGTATTCTGGCAAGGTGTAGTTGTAAATGTAAAATTCGCTATAGGTTTTGGCACCAAATTAAATGTTGAATATAAAACAGGACTTTGACAACTGGTTCCCTGCATTCCAAGTGTCACTGAATAAGTGCCCGCTACTGAAGTGGAAATACATTGCGAGGTTTGGCTGTTGGCACCTCCCGGCCCATTCCATGTATAGGAAGTAAACCCCGGAGGGGCGCATAATGTGTTTGATCCTATAGTACACATATTGGTTGTTGTCTGCCCAACAGGAATATCCGTTCCATTCAAATTTAATGTCATAGGCTGACAAGAAGCATCAATATAACAGTATCCGGGATGAGCTCCCTGCGAGGCAACACAACCTCCAACAGTAAATTCGATGTTTACACATTGACCTATATATGGGGATAAATCAAACGAGCGTGTTTGCCAATCTTTATATAACCAACCTCCGCTTGTAAGAAAGCTAGGATCAGCACCACTAGTAGCAGAACAACCAGAACCAGCAGCAGAAGCTTGATACTGTGCGCAAGGAATGACCACATTATTACATGTCTCAAATTTTATATTAAAAAATGGTTGTTCCGAGCAGGAATGAGTACCGTCTTGTAAAATAATAGCATATTTATAAACGAATACTGAATTAGCTGCGGTAACGGTAAACGTTTGGTTTAGTCGATAGGATTTTCCTCCCGTTCCCGTTTGGCCTAATCTCACTGCAAAATTTCCGCCACCAACAGGAACCATTGAAACTGCCGGCACATTTGGATCGGCACCGGGACCAACAATAACCGCCTGCCCTGTAGGGTTAGGACAACATCCCGCCATTGTTTGAGAATTATTATTTGGACCTTCTAAAGCCGTCCAACCCGCAAGAGTTCCTGTTTCAAAATCAGGATTAGTACAAGGAGCTTGTACACTCGGAAGTGGCGCATTCACTTTAAACCCATAGTGAAAATCTATAAAATTACGTTTTAAAACAGCTACCATTCGCTCTTGCTCCCATGCTTCCGCGAAATCCCTGCGCGCAGCTTCCCATGCTGCTGATTCGTCAAAACCCACCAATGAATCTTTATCGAAATCAAGCGGAAGATAAAACTTATCGATTGATTGACCTTGAGCGCCTTTGTGCTCATGGTGATGATCAGTGTGATCAATTTGTGAAAAACCAATAAATGGCGTAATTAGAGAAACAATAACAAGCAATAGTTTAGTAAAGTTTTTCATTCGTGTGTATTTTGTTATACAATTATATTATAAAATCATTCAAGACACCAGGGGGGCAACCCCCCACTTCGTAAGCACGGTTAGGTAGTGTGTAACTGTGTTAGCAATACAATAATATATACTTTTTTACGAATTATCAAACTTTAAACTAAAAATAAGGCGCTGTTAACTAACTGATAATCAGATTTCACCCAAATATATTTTGGAGTGATTTTGGAGAAGCGAATTTCAGCCGGTCACTCGATCTAAATAGCAGAAAAAACCTTTTTCCATACATTGAAGGAGTACAATCTGAGCAGAAAGCCCGGTTTTTGAACTAATAGTTTTTCAAAATCAGTCCTTAAAGCATTCATATCCGCGTAATCAAGGTTTTCCTGAATGGTTTCCAGGATCTGAATTTTATGGGGCAGAAACCATTTTTGAACTGGTGTTTCAAAACCAACCTTATCTCTACGCATATAAATTTTTTGTGGAATAAAGTGCCTGGTAGCTTCCCTCAATAAATATTTCGAAACTCCTTGCTGAATCTTTCGGTTTCCCTCTATGGAAAACAAATAATCAACTAACTCAACATCATCCGCAAAAGGAACCCGGCTTTCAATACCAAATGCCATACTACAACGATCCTCACATTTTAAAAACGATTTTAACCTGCCATAATAATCCAATGCTAATTGTTGATTCAAAGTAGAAGCCAATTTTTCATTTTTACTTTTTCCAAAATGTTTTTTATTGTCAGTAAAATAATCGGAATAATCCACACTTAATCCAAAAGCATCTTTGATCAATTGTTTGCCAAACATTTTGTAAGCATTCGGAATCGTTTGGCTCGCGGTACCCATTTGACTAAATGTATTCAATCCCAAATTTTCTTTCCATAAAGCCATATAATGATGAGAATAGCCCGCAAACAATTCATCTGCTCCTTGTCCATCCAGCAACACTTTAATATGATTATTAGATGCAAGCTGCATGACCCGGTGCTGTGAATAAGTACTGGTACTCCAAACCGGCAGGTCCTGTGAATAATTTAAAGCTTCAATATCCCTGAAAAATTCAACTGCAGTAGGGCTAACTGTTTGCCAGTTACCGTTAACAGATTTTGCAGCCATTTGCGCGTAATTTGTTTCATCAAATGCCTCACCCGGAAATACCGCGGTAAACAATTTCATTTGTTTGTCTGGTTGTAAAAACTTTACAATGGCTGCAATGACAGTACTGTCCAAACCGCCACTTAAACATGAACCAATTTCCACATCGCTCCTCAATCTAATTTTTATCGCGTTCACTAATTTTTCTTCAATCACATCAATGATTTCAGCATCAGTTTTTGGGTTGAAGGATTGTTTTGGAAGCGCGTAATAATTGATTGACTTAAAAGCGTGAGTCGATAAATTATAAACCAAATAATGAGAAGGTTTTAATTCATGAATGCCTTTAAATAAACTTTCGTCAGAATTCTCAAGGTTTCCATTCACTATAAAATCAAATTGCTGGGTTTCGTTGATTTCGAATGGAATCAACTTTGATTTTATGAAAGCCTTATATTCACTGGCAAAGGCGAAATTATCGTTTGTATCTGAAAAATAAAATGGTTTTACCCCTACCCTATCCCTGGCACAAAATAACCGATTGTTTTTTTTATCAAATAAAGCAAAAGAAAACATGCCGTTAAATTTCCGCAGACATTCAAAACCCCATTCTTTATAAGCTTCAATAATCACTTCGGTGTCCGTTTGCGTTACAAACACATGTCCACTATTTTTTAATTCATCGCGCAATTCAATATAATTAAAAATTTCGCCATTAAACGTGATCCAGTAATCGCCGGTTGTATCACACATAGGCTGATGTCCGGCTTCAGACAAATCAATAATAGATAAACGCCTGTGCGCGAATCCAAAATTGAAAGGCTGATCGAAATTCTGAAGTGAAATGGATGGATTAAATAAAAATGATTTGCTTTCTTTATTCACCTGTGGGGTTTCATCTGTATAAACAGGAACTGATTTATTTTCAGAAAAAAAAGCTAATCCTTCTCCATCCGGACCACGATGTTTAATAGCCTGGATCATTGCAAACAGAGTCTCTTTATGAGAGTCTTTACTTGTTTTTGAAATGATGCCTGCTATACCACACATAGTAAATTATTAGTTATGAATATGAGATCTACGTAATGAGCTTTTCAATAATTCTTTATAAACTTCAATCCATTCTTTTTGTTCACGTATAAAGCTATCGTTATGAAAGATAGAAATAAATTCTCCACCATGGTTTTTAACCTTGTTCAATAATTCATCAATGACTTCATTTGCTTTTACCGGAGAATATTTATTATAGTCTCTCAAGGTGCCTTCCATAAATGAACTGGGATGAATCATTAAAGCAGTTGATTCATTTTTCTCAAGGTCGAACCAGGGAACAGGAGTGCATAGACCGTTTCTGAAACCAGGCTGGGAGGCATAGATCATGGTATAATCATCTGTTATTCCTGATTTTATAAACTGCCGGTATGTATCAGGAAATTTTATCCTTAAAAAATGGCAACGGGCTGAAGTTACTTTTTTTTCGATGATATCTTCCAGACGTTTCTTTTCAATTTCAATTTTTTCAGAGTGATCAAATGAATTATAAGATGGGTGTAATCCGATTGGATGCTCGGAGGATAAAGACTTTAACAATTTTCTGAATCTATTATTCTGATAATGAGGGTTTTTGTCATAGGATGAATAATCACCTATTAAAACAAAATAATGTAAAGCGGTTTGAGTCTCTTTACTTAATGAATTAATGAATTCAAAAGTATTATAAGGATCATTGCCATCGTTTAGATTACTTACAATGCGTTGTTTAACCTGATTGAAATTTAATGAAAGAACTTCTTTTGCGAAACCACCCATATTACGGACAAATCCTTTATGAGCGAAAGCAAAAGCATTATCAATATCAATTGTTGAGAGAAAATTAAAATCCCTCTTCCCGAATTTTAAAGCAGGATAGGTTTGTAATAGTTTGTCTCCAAACTGTTGAATAGCGTTATTCAAAAAAGGAGTCCGTAAACAACCATAACAAAAGGCAAGGCTGTTTTCCGCTTTAAATCTTCCGTGTTCATCCTGTTGTGTTTCAAGATATTCTTCATAACGACTTGCAAAATAAAAAACCATTGCAAAAATATCATAACCTAAATAATCATTAATATCTGATTTAAAAAATAGAGGGAAATCAATAAACTTTTGATCTGCTTCAGGTAATATTTTTCTTATTTCAGTTTCAAACAGTAAATCATTTGATTGAATAAAAAAAGTAAACCCTCTGTTCACTTTGGTGTAAGCTAATTTTGGTAGTTCACTTTTATTAAATTCATCAAGATCATTTGTAAGCTGAAAAGGAGTCATTAATACATGTTTGAACACAACATTCATCACATAATGAATGCGTGCGGTAAGTGTATGGGAATAAATTAATAACAAATGATTAATCAATAGCAAGTTTTACGATCTCTTCATAAATATTTTTCCAATCCACCCATTCAACAGCCGTTCCCATGGTATCGTTATGGAAGATAGTCACTAATTCGCCATTGTATTTTTTTACCTGATCAACAATAGGCTTTGCATATTCAACAATGTTTTCCCTCGTTGCTTTATCCTTGTACCTCAGCGACGTTTCACTCAAACTGAAAGGATGAATTTTTAATCCTGTTTCCAATTCATCATCGAGATCATACCAATAAAACGGCATACATAAGCTAGCCCTGAATCCATTAAATGTAGAATAACCCATTGAATAATCATCAGTAATTCCTAGTTCAAGTAATGTTGCATACGTGTCCGGAAATTTTAACATGGAAAAATGCTGACGCGAATTAAAAATATCCCGGTGTGTAATTTTTGCCAAGCGGTTGATTTCAACTTTCACCTGATGAGGATTCCCGTTTGACCCGAAAGAAGGATGAATGCCAATATCAGCATAATCGGCTAAATGTTTAATTAGTTGCTGAAAGCCATAATTATTTGAAGGATGGTTCTTGTCGTTTACCCCATAATCTCCCAATAAGAAGAAATAAATAACTTTTAAATGATATTTTTTCTGAATCTCGAGCTGATAATCATAAGAATCAAAAGGATCTTTTTCTTTCTTTAATAATACAGCTGTCCGCTGTTTCATATCTACTTTATCAAAATTCACTAATGACTTTAAATAACCTCCAATGGAACGCATCACTCCTTTTTCCTGGTATTTGTAAGCATTATCAATATCAAGTGTAGAAGTGAAACGATAAGGTATATGAGTAAAAGTTAAGCCCCTGAACTTTTTAAGCAAGTGTTTCTCAAATTCTGTGATCCACAAATTAACCAAAGGAATTCTTAAAAAATCATATTGATAGGCTAAACTATTTTCCGCTTCAAAACGATTAAAAGCATCCGGCATAAAAGGCAGGTATTCTTCATAGCGGCTCACCAGGTAAAATGAAGCGGCAAAAAGATCAAAGGGCAATCCATTATGGTAGGTCTTAAAAAAATATTTAAAATAATCCTCATGATTTTGCATCTGAATCGTTTGCTCTTTAATTCCTGATTCAAACAAAAGATTATGAGAAGTAATATGAAATCCAGTCTCTAAATCTTCTGTTGTATAGGACAACTTATTTCCTTCAAATGACCTATAGTCATCTATGTTATTAGTAATAGTAAATTCCAACCCCAAACAATCTTTCAAAATTAAATTGAAAATATATTTCACTCTTGGAGTAATTTTATGAGTGTAAATAAAAATATGTTTATTTGGATTCAAAAGGTAAAGGTCTAATAACAAATATAATAGCTACTAGCTAACGTAACTTTATATTTAAATATTGTTATTTATAAGTAATTGTTAATTAAAAAATAACATTGCGCATAAAGAGAATCGCCTATCAAAGCTTAAATTTTATACTTTTAAGCATCGATTTAATACAATTTTTATGCAACAATTAATAGAGTGTGTTCCTAATTTTTCTGAAGGACTTGATCTTTCGGTAATCAAACAAATCACTAACGAAATTGAATCTGTAGAAGGTGTAAGATTATTAAATGTAGATCCGGGAAAAGCCACCAACAGAACAGTTGTGACATTTGTTGGGAACCCACAGGCTGTAATAGATGCGGCATTTTTAGCTATAAAAAAAGCGGGTGAATTAATTGATATGAGCAAGCATAAAGGTGAACACCCGCGAATGGGTGCAACTGATGTTTGCCCCCTAATTCCTATCGCAAACATCAGTATGGAAGAAACAGCTAAATGGGCGCAAAAACTCGGGGAAAGGGTTGGAAGTAATTTACAAATTCCCATATATCTTTACGAAGCGGCGCAGCTCAATAAAGAAAGAAATAATCTTTCTGTGATACGTGCAGGAGAATATGAAGGATTTTTTAAAAAAATAAAATTACCGCAGTGGAAACCTGATTTTGGGCCCGCCGAATTTGATGCTAAAAGAGGGGCTACCGTTATTGGTGCCCGTGATTTTTTAGTAGCCTATAATATTAATTTAAATACAACCTCAACACGTCGTGCCAACTCTATAGCGTTTGATGTGCGTGAGGGCGGACGAGTGAAACGTGAAGGAGATCCTATTAATGGAAAAATTATAACAGACATTAACGGAAATCCTGCAACCATTCCAGGAAGCTTAAAGTCCGTAAAAGCCATAGGTTGGTTTATTGAAGAATATGGAGTGGCACAGATCTCCATGAACCTGACCAATATTAACATTACCCCATTGCATGTTGCTTTTGACGAAGTTTGTAAAAAAGCAAATGAACGTGGCATACGTGTTACAGGTTCTGAACTGGTAGGTCTGGTTCCGCTGAAATCATTACTGGATGCAGGAAAATATTTTCTCTTAAAACAACAACGTTCCACCGGTATTTCAGAAAAAGAATTAATTAAAATTGCCATTAAAACAATGGGCTTGGATGAACTGTCACCCTTTAATCCCGAAGAACGCATCATCGAATATTTATTGAAAGAAAAAGGAGACAGTAGGTTGGTTAGCATGACACTCGCTGATTTTGCAGACGAAACAGCTAGTGAAAGCCCCGCACCGGGTGGCGGATCAATTTCTGCTTATGTTGGCTCATTAGGAATTTCTTTAGCGACGATGGTTGCTAATTTATCTTCGCATAAAAAAGGCTGGGATACACGTTGGGAAGAGTTTAGCGTTTGGGCAGAAAAAGGCCAGAAAATAAAAGATGAACTGAACAAATTAGTTGATTTGGATACCGCAGCCTTTAATAAAATCATGATGGCATTCGGTTTACCAAAATCTTCTGATGAAGAAAAAGCAGCGCGCAAACTGGAAATACAAGATGCGACTAAATTTGCCATTGAAGTGCCCTTTAAAGTGATGCAGTTTTCCTTTGAAAGCTTATCAATCATTAAAGCCATGGCAGAAATTGGAAACCCGAATTCAGTTTCAGATGCAGGCGTGGGTGCATTATGTGCTCGCAGTGCGGTAATGGGGGCTTTTATGAATGTTAGGATTAATGCGAGCGGATATGATGATAAAACTTATGTAAATGATATCATTGCCAAAGGAAAAGAAATTGAAACAAAAACAATTGGGTTAGAAACAGAAATTTTAAAGATTGTAAATGATAAAATTGGGTTGTAACACCCTAATTTTCCTATCTTTACATTCTTAAAAATAAAAAATATGTTTGATAGTTTATCCGATAAGCTCGATAGAGCACTCAAAACACTAAAAGGCCAGGGAAAAATAACCGAAATTAACGTCGCCGAAACGTTGAAAGAAGTTCGTAAAGCCCTTTTGGATGCCGACGTTAACTATAAAGTTGCCAAAACATTTACAGATACTGTTAAAGAAAAAGCTTTTGGACAAAATGTACTGACGGCGGTTTCTCCAAGTCAGTTATTGGTAAAAATTACTCATGATGAGTTAACCCAGCTAATGGGCGGACAAATGGAAGAGATTTTCCTTGGAGGAAATCCAACCATTATTTTAATGAGTGGATTGCAAGGTTCGGGTAAAACCACCTTTACCGGAAAACTAGCTAATTTCTTAAAAACTAAAAAAGGAAAAAAACCTTTATTGGTAGCTTGTGATGTTTATCGTCCGGCAGCGATTGAACAGTTGCATGTTTTAGGACAACAAATTGGAGTGGATGTTTACTCGAACAAAGAAGAGAAAAATCCTATAAAGATTGCTGAAGCAGCGATCAAACAGGCTAAAGAAAACGGAAACAGCATTGTATTAATAGATACCGCCGGCCGCTTAGCTGTGGATGAGCAAATGATGACGGAAATCGCCGATCTTAAAAAAGCGATTAACCCCAACGAGATATTATTTGTGGTAGATGCTATGACAGGTCAGGATGCTGTAAATACTGCCAAAGCCTTTAATGATCGCTTGAATTTTGATGGGGTTGTCTTAACCAAATTAGATGGTGACACACGCGGCGGAGCTGCATTATCCATTAAATCGGTTGTTAATAAACCAATCAAGTTTATTGGTACTGGTGAAAAAATGGAAGCCATTGACATTTTCTATCCTGAACGTATGGCTGACCGTATTTTAGGAATGGGTGACGTGGTTACTTTAGTGGAACGAGCGCAGGAACAATTTAGTGAAGAAGAAGCCAGAAAATTATCAAAGAAAATCGCCAAAAATCAATTTGATTTTAACGACTTTTTAAGTCAGTTACAACAAATTAAAAAAATGGGTAACATTAAAGATTTGGTAGGGATGATCCCCGGAGTTGGCAAAGCAATGAAAGATACAGAAATCAATGATGATGCTTTTAAAGGTATTGAAGCTATTATTGGATCAATGACGCCCAAAGAACGTGTTCAGCCTGAGTTAATTAATGGTTCTCGTCGTCAGCGTATCTCTAAAGGTAGCGGACAAACTATACAGGAAGTAAATAAATTATTAAAGCAGTTTGAAGATACACGCAAAATGATGCGTATGATGGGTGATAAAAACCAAATGGCAAAACTGATGAAAAATATGCCCGGTGGAATGCCTAAAATGTAATTTTTGGTTACACTGAGCGGAGTCGAAGTGTTTTTATTCAATATTTAAATATTTATGATACTAATCGACGGAAAAAAAATATCGCTTCAATTACAATCTGAAATTGCCTTAGAAGTAAAAGATCTGATTGCGAAAGGAAAAAAACAACCTCATTTAGCTGCTATTTTAGTTGGTGATGATCCGGCTTCACAAACCTATGTGAATAGCAAAGTTAAGGCCTGCGAAAATGTAGGTTTTAAATCAACCTTGGTGAGATTTGAAGGTAATGTTTCCGAACAGAAATTACTATCCAAAATTGAAGAGTTAAACAACGATCCTGATCTGGATGGATACATCGTTCAGTTGCCATTACCTCGTCATATTTCTGAACAAAAAATAATTGAAGCGATTAGGCCGAGTAAAGATGTGGATGGCTTTCATCCCATTAATGTAGGGCGTTTGGTTTTAAATTTACCAACATATGTAAGCGCTACACCATTTGGTATAGTACAGTTACTTGAACGTTACAATATTCCAACAGATGGAAAGCATTGTGTCGTTATTGGCCGCAGTCATATTGTTGGGTCTCCCATGAGCATTTTAATGGCCAAAAATACCAACCTTGGAAATTGCACGGTAACACTTTGCCACAGCCATACTCAAAATCTAAAAGAACATACTTTAAATGCTGATATTATTATTGCCGCCATCGGCAAGCCTAATTTTGTAACTGCGGATATGGTTAAGGAGGGAGCTGTGATTATTGATGTAGGTATTAACCGTGTAGATGATTCATCAACCAAAAGCGGTTACAAAC
The DNA here is from genome assembly GCA_014378485.1 of Bacteroidia bacterium. Classification (GTDB taxonomy): domain Bacteria; phylum Bacteroidota; class Bacteroidia; order B-17B0; family Aurantibacillaceae; genus UBA4416. The sequence continues at coordinate 73,211 of JACMNO010000082.1, read as the reverse complement.
TGGTTGGAGATGTGAAATTTGATGAAGTTTCTAAAAAAGCAGGATATATAACTCCCGTTCCCGGCGGAGTTGGACCAATGACCATTGCTTCATTATTGAAAAACACCTTAATAGCGGCTAAGAAAGAGTTTTAAAGAAGTAGTTTTGGAAGTAAACTATATAAAATGCGAAAGTCCCGGCCACTACCCCGAGACTTTCTTAACCAATTAATCTAGAACAAAACTACACTAAAACTTACTGCCTACTGTAACTGCAATTGTCGTGCCAGAGTTTTTTAAGGTCGATTTATCTACGAATTTAGGATTATACATATAATAATTTTCGTTGTTCATGGATTTTGTAAATGAAATATCAACATACATTTTATCTTTTCTAAAGCCTATACCACCAGTATAAAATGTTTTTACAAAATCGCCGGAAAAAGTCTCTCCAAACGGACTTCCATACATGGCGTAACCTAACCTTACGAACATAGGTTCTAAATTCGCCTCAAAACCAACTCTTACGTTGGAAGTCTGGCTATATTTACTTCTTATCACAGAATTTACTCCAGTAAACTCCTGAGGAGAACTTTGTAAAGAAGCCTGTTTATAATTGATAATGTCATAATCAATATTCATTACACCCAATTTTTTATACAATAAAGCAACACTTCCTGTAAATTTCATGGGAGTTATTACCTGGTAATTAAATTTGCCACCATTATCCGTTGGGTATTGAGTTGTAAAGGAACCACCTTCATCAAAATTGGCACTCATTTTATAAACATAACCATCCGTTAAATTATATACTGTAGGAGAGTGGAAACTTGCACCAAGCCTTATAAAATCTGCTGCACGGTATATTACTCCAACTTTCAAATTATAACCTGTACCCGATGTTTTATAAACTTCCTGGTAAGAAAGATTCTTAAACCCGCCAACACTTTTAGTAGGGTAATAATAACTTGGTGAAGTGTTAGTGCTTCGTCGCATAGAGTCATTAACATCCGCTTCAGAGTAAACAGAATTATAATTGTAGTTGATCACTGGCACTCCAAGGGTAGCACCAATGTAAATTTTATCTTGATACCCATATGCATAATTGAAGCACCATTCATTAATCTTACCTCTGGTTTCGATCGTTTTTGACTGCACAAGGTCATATTTTGTATTTACTAGACTTGTATATTTATTATTTACAGTATCATAAATATCAATTAGGTAATTATCATAAGCCATTCCCGAATAACTATTATCAAGGTTTGTATATGGTTTTCCGTTAGCAGAAGATAAAAAATCATTCGTTATACTCTTGAAATTTGCGCTTCCTTCAATAGTTGTATTACTGTTAAAATTGGCAATTTGGTTGCAGGATAATCCCAATGCGTGATGATTATCTGGTTGTGTTTTGCTATCCCAGGCCCCTACCAGCGTCAACCCATCAAATGGAACACTTGCTTTAAAGTTCTTATTGGATGTGCCATTATGGATAGCTTCTACAGAATAAAATTTTAAACCAAAGGAAATATTAATATCTCCTTTTCTGTACAAACCTATACCCGCTGGATTATTACCCATGCAGGAGCCATCAGCGCCAAGGGCGCCAAATGAACCAGCCATGGCTTTACTGCGGGAAGTGCCTCCAAAAAATATCTGGGAATACCTCATTGCATCTATATCATTTTGAGATACCAACGAAATGGACATTATGCATAAGGTTGTTATGCTAAAAAGAAATTTCATAACTGTTTTTTTTATATTAAAACGGGGATGTTTTTTATCTTGGACGGTGTCCGCCACTATTATTTGAAGGAGGATTACTACCTCCGTTATTAGTCGGAATATTAGGTGTTGGATTATTTTGCCTAATTGGTGTTTCAAATCTAGGGGTAGTTTCAATAGGTTGCCTAATAGGTTCAACTGTTTTTATAGGATTTTGTCTCACAGGAGGATTTGAATTTCTAATCGGTTCATTAATTCTTATTGGTTCATTTGATCGAATGGGTTCGTTGTATCGGATAGGTTCATTTGATCTTATTGGAACATTACCGCCATTTGTACCGGTATGTGGCGCCTTAATTCCCCCGGTTCCGGCCGGAACACGAACAGGCTGATCAAGAGTTGTTCTTGAATCAGAAAATTTAACCGTTCTCACTTGTTGTTCTTTAACTTCATCAACATATTTTTCTAAATAAGAATCTCTTTTCCCAATCATGCCAGGGTTTGAAGTCCGTCGGCTGTTCCCGCCTCCATGTGATGAACGGAATCCATAAGTATAACTACTGTTGTAGTCATAACTGTTATAATATCCCCAACCGTTATTGTAAGGATTATTATATCCATATCCACCACCATACCCATAAGGATTTCCATAACCAAACTGATTGCCATATCCGTAAGGGTTCCCAAATCCATAATAGTTACCATACATTCCATTATTAAACCCATTATTGTAGCCTGCGGCATAACCGGCCATGTATGGATTGTATCCATTATAACCGTATCCTGAATTACAGTTCCAGCCCCAGCTGTTATAAAAATTAACAGACGGATTATAACTATATGAATTATAACTTGAGCCCCACCAACTATAGCCGTTATAAACGCTTACGCCATAATTGTAAGGGTTTTGGTTATACCAGTAAGAATTCGTATAATAATTATCATAATAACTCAACCCATTAATATTATTATTAAAACGCTTTACGCGGGTAGCATATTCGTAATCATAATAATCATCATATTTAAACTCACGGTCTTTATAATATGGATTGGCCTCATCTTTATCTTTTTGAGCTTTTTCAACAGATGCAATTGAATCATTGTATCTTTTATCAGCAACTTCCTGGGCTTGCTTTCTTTCGGCAGCTAATTTGATTTCTTCCGACCTATATTCTTTTGGATTCGCATACACATCATCTGTAGTAGCTGTCCCCTTTTTTAGAGTGGCACAAGAAGCAAATAATAATATTGCTAGGTTTGAAATAATAACTAATTTTTTCATTTTATTAGTTTTTTAAATATCAGACACAAACGTCCAATAAAAGTTTAAATTTGCACGGGGAATGCATGGTAAAGTTACCAAATTAAGTGCCAGCATATTTATATAAAATATATTTTAACATTTGTTAGTAAGATGAGTAAAGAATTAACATCACGGGCAGAGGATTATAGCAAATGGTATAACGATTTAGTGGTAAAAGCTGATTTAGCAGACCATTCCGCAGTGAGAGGTTGTATGGTTATAAAGCCTTATGGTTATGGGATCTGGGAAAACATGCAAAAAGCACTGGATAAAATGTTCAAGGATACCGGACATCAGAATGCATATTTTCCTTTATTTATTCCAAAAAGTTTATTTGAGGCTGAAGAAAAAAATGCAGAAGGTTTTGCAAAAGAATGTGCCATCGTTACTCATTACCGATTAAAAACAGACCCTAACAATAAAGGAAAATTAATCGTTGACCCAGAAGCAAAACTGGAAGAAGAATTAATTGTTCGCCCAACAAGCGAAGCTATTATTTGGAACACATATAGAGGCTGGATTCAATCTTATCGCGACCTGCCTATTTTAGTGAATCAGTGGGCCAATGTGGTTCGTTGGGAAATGCGTACCCGGTTATTTTTAAGAACAGCAGAATTTCTTTGGCAGGAAGGGCATACGGCACATGCTACCAAAGAAGAAGCTATTATTGAAACAAAACAAATGCTGGATGTTTACGCCGACTTTGTTGAAAACTGGATGGCAGTGCCGGTTGTAAAAGGAATAAAAACGGAGAACGAACGCTTTGCAGGTGCAGATGATACATATTGTATTGAAGCACTCATGCAGGATGGAAAAGCCTTACAGGCAGGAACATCACACTTTTTAGGACAGAATTTTGCCAAAGCTTTTGATGTAAAATATGTTACTAAAGACAACAAGCAGGAATATGTATGGGCAACTTCCTGGGGAGTATCAACCCGTTTAATGGGAGCTTTGGTGATGAGCCATAGCGATGACAATGGTTTGGTAATACCTCCAAAACTAGCAACGATACAAGTTGTTATTGTGCCGATTTATAAAGGGGATGAAGGTTTAGCAAAAGTTTCTGAATCCGCTAATGCGATTAAAGAAAAATTACAGGCAAAAGGGATTTCCGTAAAATATGATAACAGGGATTCGCATCGTCCGGGTTGGAAATTTGCAGAATATGAGTTGAAAGGAGTTCCTGTTCGTATTGCAATTGGAGAAAGAGATTTGGCAAATGGAACTGTAGAAGTTGCCCGCAGAGATACTTTATTAAAAGAAACAGTAAGTATTGAAGGGATAGAAACTTTGGTTGAAAATTTATTAAAAGAGATACAGGAAAACTTATTTAATAATGCCAAGGCTCGCAACAAAGCCTTAACAAGCAAAGTAGATTCATACGAGGAATTTAAAAAAGTATTGGATGAAAAAACAGGATTTATTTTAGCACATTGGGATGGCTCTTCTGAAACAGAAGAAAAAATAAAAGAAGAAACAAAAGCAACCATTCGTTGTATTCCGTTAAATAATGAACAGGAAGCAGGCGTTTGTATTTATAGCGGTAAACCCAGCACACAAAGGGTTTTATTTGCAAGAGCATATTAATTAAATAAATGGTTGTGAATAAAACACGAATATGCGAATCTGTGTTTCAAGCAGCACTTAAACATAAAATTCGTTAGTTTTATATATTCAAAAAAGAACGATAAATAACAAAACATTCAACAGAATTATGGCAACTTTAATTATCTTTCGTCACGGACAAAGCGTTTGGAATCTAGAAAACAAATTTACCGGCTGGGTTGATGTTGAGTTAACTGAAAAAGGAATACAGGAAGCAAAAAATGCTGGAGAAAAATTAAAATCTTTCAAATTTGATTTGGCTTATGCATCCGATCTTAAGAGAGCTCAGAACACTTTAAAATTAGCGCTTGAAATAGCTAATCAGCCGGGCGTTCCAACAACATTTGATAAAGCATTGAATGAGCGCATGTATGGAGACTTGCAAGGATTGGACAAAACGGCAACCGCCGAAAAATATGGTGATGAGCAGGTGAAAATATGGAGAAGAAGCTTTGATATTGCACCTCCAAACGGGGAAAGTTTAAAAGATACTGCGGCGCGCGTCATTCCTTATTTTAAAACAGAGATTGAGCCTAAATTAAAAGAAGGAAAGAACATTGTGATCGCTGCTCATGGAAACAGTTTAAGGGCACTGATCATGTACCTTGAAAATATGACTCCACAGCAAATCCTTGAGTTTGAAATCGGAACTGCTATTCCACGTCATTATGAATTAGATGCTAATTTAAAAGTTTTAAAAGCAGAGAACCTGTAAAAAAAATGGAACAACAATTCATAAATAACGGAAGCAAAACAATTGCCATCGATTTTGATGGAACTATCGTAGAACACGATTATCCGAGGATCGGTAAGGAAATGCTTTTTGCGTTTGCCACCATTAAAGAATTACAAAAAAAAGGGCACAAGTTAATTTTATTCACCTACCGTACAGGTTCATTATTGGATGAAGCAGTTGAGTATTGTAAAAAAAACGGAGTGGAATTTTATGCGGTTAATAAAAATTATCCGGAAGAAATTATTACAGAAGATACTCCCAGGAAACTAAATGTTGACATTTTTATTGATGATAGAAATGTTGGAGGGTTTTTAGGATGGAGCACTACCTGGCAAATACTGCATCCTGATGGTGGAGAATTTAAGCACATGGTCAAAAATCCTGAAGCTCATAACAATTACAAACAGGAAAAAACATTTTTCCAAAAACTATTCGGCAACAAATGATCATTTTAAAAAACCGGGAAGAAATTGAAATTATGCGTGAATCAGCCTTAAGTGTTTCGCGTACTTTAGGCATAATTGCAAAAGAAATTAAACCGGGAGTAACTACTTTATACCTTGATAAAATAGCTGAAGAATACATTCGGGATAACGGCGGCGTGCCTGGTTTTAAAGGCATGTACGGATTCCCAAATACACTTTGTATGTCTTTGAACGCTTCAGTAGTTCATGGTATTCCAAATGATAAACCACTTGAAGAAGGGGACATCATTTCCGTTGATTGCGGTGTTATAAAAAACGGATATTTTGGTGATCACGCTTATACTTTTGGCGTAGGGGAAATTAAGCCTGAAGTTCAAAAATTATTGGAAGTGACAAAAGAATGTTTATACATTGGCATTGAACAATTTAAAAGCGGTAACAGAATTGGAGATATTGGTTTTGCTATTCAGCAGCATGCCGAAAAAAACGGATATGGTGTTGTTAGAGAATTAGTGGGCCATGGCCTTGGAAAAAAACTGCACGAAGACCCGGAAGTACCTAATTATGGCAAACGCGGTGATGGGCCAAAAATTAAGGATGGTATGGTGATCGCTATTGAACCCATGATCAATATGGGCAGCAGAAATATCAAGCAATTAAAAGACGGTTGGACAATTTTAACTGCAGATGGAAAGCCCTCAGCGCATTTTGAGCATGACGTAGCCCAAATAGATGGTAAACCTGAGATCCTGTCTACTTTTAAATACATTGAAGAAGCATTAGGAATTTAATAGCGATTGTCGATAAATGAATTGAATTATTATTTGGCTATGTCGTTTAAAATTATTTACTTGCATAGGTTTTTTAGCAACAAACAATTAAATTATGACGATGAACATTAAAAATATTAAGTTAAACACCAAAGTTATAGCCTTAGGTTTAGCTTCTATGTTGATAGCCTCTTGCGGTGCCCCTAAAACTGCAGATGAAACAGGTGATAATATGCCTGATACTGATACTGTAAAAGCGGTTGCTTTAAACGTGGGCGGAAAATTATTTAGTGTTCCTTCTCCAATGCAAACTGCCTTATTGATTCAAAAATCAGGTGTTTCTTACGACAAATCTATTTTAAATGCCGGTAATAAAAACGGTCAATATTCTTCTGATTATTCAAGATCTTTAAATTTAGGAATTTATGGTGCTGACCTTGGTTATGTTAGTATGTACAACCAAACTCAGGACGCTATTGGTTATTTAGGGGCAGTTAAAAATTTAGCTGATAAAATAGGTGTTTCTTCTGCCTTTGATCAAACAACTATGAAACGCATCAGCGACAATATTTCTAATAAGGATAGTATGTTGGTTTTAGTTGGTCTTGCTTACAGGGCAAGTGATTCTTATTTAAAAACCAACAAACGTACAGAGATCAGCAGTCTTATTTTAACAGGAGGATGGATTGAAAGTATGAATTTTTCAATTTTAGCTTATAACAAAAAACCAACTGATGGGATTAAATACCGTATTGCTGAACAAAAACAAGCTTTAGGAAGCATCATTGAATTAGTTCGCTCACACAATTTACCTGATGCCGGTGAATTAACCAAACAATTGGAAGAATTAGCTAAAATTTACGAAGGCATATCTGCAAAATATAATTTTGTAGAGCCAACTACTGATGAAACGAAGAAAACAACTTATATCAACAGCACTACTGAAATCACAATCAGCAAAGAACAAATAGAGCAAATAGCGGCTAAAATTACCGCTATTCGTGATGCAATCATTAATACAAAATCTTAATTATTACGTTAATCATGAAGAAGAATTTATTTAAAGGTCTGATAATTTTATCTATTGTTGGTTTATCCAATTCCGTTAAAGCTCAATGCGATTCAATTGCAAGCTTATGCGCCAAACATATTATTGCTCAGTTTATTTCTGATGGACAATCATACCGTTCATTATTATTAAATTCTGAAGAAATGGCTGAGTTCCATACTACTTTTTTTGGTGAAACCACTTATCGTATAGCAGCATGCAGCGGCAAAACGGATGGTAATCTAATCTTTAATATTTATGACCAGGATCGCCATTTGCTGTTTACAAATAAAAATTATTCTAATTCTCCTTACTGGGATTTTAGAGTAAAAGCAACCCTGGAGTGTACAATTGAAGCTCAATTGGATGCTAACAAAAATGCAGGTTCAGGTTGTGCAGTTATTTTAATTGGATTTAAACAAAAATAATCCGGTATTATAAAACCATTTAAAGGATAAGGTGTCATACTTTATCCTTTTTTATTTAACAGAAAATAAAATTATGAAATGGTCATGCGCAAAAAAGAATAATGTAAATTAGAGGTATGAATATACCATGTGACAATAAAACATAATAACATTCACCGCATGAAACAGATTATTTTTATTTATTCTCTTGTGTTATCATTAATTAGTTTTGGCCAGGCTAACTGTGCTTACCAACTTAAACAGGATTCCAGCACTTTACTTTTTCCCAAAACCAAAGAATTAGTTGATATTATCGAAGTGAAAATAAAAAACAATTACCTCGTTCAATTTATCAAAAAAGACAAAAAAAATTATCTGAAAATTATTGTGCGTGATGATTTAGGATTTGGAAAAAAAGGTTCCCTATTATTGGTTTCTGCTAAAAAGCAGATCTATGTCAAGTCACTTACACTTGAAGTCATTGACAAATCATCGGCATATTTCCTCATTGAATTAAATAATTCCTATTACCTCGATAACATCAAGGAATTTGGACTTTCCAAAATAGTGTTTAACGAAATTGTAGAATTCGGTGTACCAAAGCCAGACTCCGATCAAATCAAAAAAGCAGCAGATTGTTTCTTTGCCATTGTAAAAGACAATATATGGCCACCAACTAAAAAGCTTTAAAATTCTTCATTAATTTCGAATCCTTTAATAATTATATTTCATTCTTTATTAAAATATCGTTACATTTACTTCACTTTAGGGGTGTCTAACAAAGACTGAGATTATACCCGTTGAACCTGATACAGTTAGTACTGACGAAGGGAAAAGTTTCGGCTACCAGTTTGGCGCCATTCCTAAAGCATAATTTATTTGGAATGGAAATTACACTCAACGATAAAATACAAACGGTTTCAGAAAACACTTTTCTTTATGAAATTATTTTTTCGCAATTAGGCGATCTGCAAAAAGGAGTAGCTGTTGCTGTTAACGATTCAGTAATTCCTAAAACAAACTGGGAAAAACACATCATACAATCAAACGATCATATTTTAATCATTAAAGCAACACAGGGAGGGTAACAGTAACAATCAATTTATCGCAGATTTACACAAATAAAAACAATAAAAAACTCTGCGGGCAACAGCGAATTAATCCGCGTTACTCGGCGAGTAAAAAAAACTAAACATTAAAATACCATGAGCAAATCAGAAAAAAAACCTGTCATCCTGAGCGGAGTCGAAGGGAAACAAAAAACCATTTCTACAGGAGCCATTTCAGGTTCTAAAAAAGTTTATGTAGAAGGAAAGTTGCATAATATTAAAGTAGCTATGCGCGAAATAATTTTATCACCTACTAAATTAGCCAACGGGCAGACAGAACATAATGCTCCCGTAACAGTGTATGACACAGGCGGTGCTTTTACGGATGACTCTATAGTAGTTGATATCAAAAAAGGTTTACCAAGGATTAGGGAACAATGGATACTGGATAGAAATGATGTGGAACTATTGGATTCCGTAAGTTCTGATTTTGGTAAAGACAGAAGAGATGATCACTCACTGGACGCATTGCGTTTTGAACATATTAAAAAGCCATTAAGAGCAAAAGAAGGGTATAACGTTTCGCAGCTTTACTATGCTAAAAAAGGAATTATCACGCCGGAAATGGAATATATTGCCATTCGCGAAAACCAAAAGAACGATCTTTTAAAAGCACAGCTAAACGGACAATACGAAAATTTATCGCAGCAACATGCTGGAGAAAGTTTTGGCGCAAACTTGCCAAAAGGTTTCATCACTCCTGAATTTGTGCGCGATGAAATCGCCTGTGGCCGTGCCATTATACCGAACAATATTAACCATCCAGAAAGTGAGCCAATGATTATTGGTCGTAACTTTTTAGTTAAGATTAACGCAAACATTGGTAATAGCGCGGTAACTTCAAGCATTGAAGAAGAAGTTGAAAAATCAGTGTGGGCATGCCGCTGGGGCGCTGATACAATCATGGATTTATCTACGGGTAAAAACATTCACGAAACGCGCGAATGGATCATTCGTAATTCACCTGTGCCAATTGGAACGGTTCCAATTTATCAGGCTTTGGAAAAAGTAAATGGTAAAGCCGAAGACCTGACCTGGGAAATTTTCAGAGACACGTTAATTGAACAAGCAGAACAAGGCGTTTCTTACTTTACTATTCACGCCGGTGTATTATTACGCTACATTCCTTTAACGGCAAAACGTATGACAGGAATCGTTTCACGCGGCGGATCGATTATGGCTAAGTGGTGCTTATCTCATCATAAAGAAAATTTCCTTTACACTCATTTCGAAGATATTTGTGAAATCATGAAAGCTTATGATGTTGCCTTTTCTTTAGGAGATGGTTTACGTCCGGGCTCTATTGCAGATGCCAATGATGCGGCACAGTTTGCAGAACTGGAAACCTTAGGTGAATTAACTAAAATAGCCTGGAAACATGATATCCAAGTGATGATCGAAGGCCCTGGACATGTACCGATGAACCTGATTAAAGAAAACATGGACAAGCAATTAAAAGAATGTCATGAAGCCCCATTTTATACTTTAGGCCCATTAACAACTGATATTGCTCCGGGTTACGATCATATTACTTCTGCCATCGGAGCAGCAATGATTGGTTGGTTTGGAACAGCGATGTTATGTTACGTTACACCAAAAGAACATTTAGGTTTACCAAATAAAAAGGATGTGAAAGACGGTGTGATCACTTATAAATTAGCGGCTCATGCTGCTGATTTAGCAAAAGGTCATGTTGGAGCACAATACCGTGATAACGCTTTAAGTAAAGCACGATTTGAATTCCGTTGGGAAGATCAGTTCAATTTATCTTTGGACCCTGACACGGCAAGAGAGTTTCATGATGAAACATTGCCGGCAGATGGCGCTAAAGTAGCTCACTTCTGTTCCATGTGCGGACCAAAATTCTGTTCTATGAAGATTACGCAGGAAATCAGGGAATCTGCTGCCAACGGTATGTTTGACAAATCAGAAGAGTTTAAACAAAAAGGAAGTCAGATTTATTCGTAATGATCATTGTTATTTCAAGTCCTACGCCTGTTTCAAAAGAGGCATCCCTCATCAACCATTTGTTTGATGAGGGTTTGCCAGTTTTTCATTTGCGCAAACCGGACAGTTCTTCGCAAGAACTGGTTTTATTATTACAGGAAATAGATCAGGTGCATCATTCAAAAATTGCTTTGCACAGCCATCATTATTTGGCAAAAAGTTTTGGTATCAATCGTTTGCATTATACAGAAGCAAGCAGAAAGCAATTAACGGATGTTGATTTTGCTGAAAATGAAAATATATTAACAACCTCTGTTCATTCGATAGCAGATTTTAAAAATCTGTCAGATCATTTTAGTTATGCTTTCTTAAGTCCTGTATTTAATAGTATTTCAAAACCTGATTACGAATCAAAACCATTTGATTTAAGTGGTCTCGATAAAAACATTGTTACCAAACTCATTGCGTTGGGTGGTATTGATGAAACGAATTGCAGGAAACCTTATGAGATGGGTTTTGATGGAATCGCATTACTAGGTGCTATTTGGAATAATACTAATGGAATAACGAATTTTAAAAAGATCTCGCAGATAATTCAAGAAGGAAAAAAAATCTCGCAGATGTACGCGGATGAAACGTAACGTTCCGCATATAAAAAAAATCAGTGCAATTATGCGAATGAATCAGCGAAACTATATAGAAAAACATCAAAAATAAAATGAAATATAACCGCCCGATAGTTTTAAGCATTGCAGGATTTGATCCTTGCGGTGGCGCCGGCGTTTTAGCCGACACTAAAACTTTTGAGCAACATCAATGTTTAGGAATGGCTATTAATACTTCTATCACAAACCAGGTAGAAGATTATTTTACTTCCGTTAACTGGTTTACTGCTGGGGAAATAATTGAACAGGTTAAAACATTAACAGATAAATATCAAATTGATTTTGTAAAGATCGGCATCATCGAAAATTTAAATGTCCTTCACGAGGTAATTACTTTTCTGAAACAACAAAACCAAAACATCACTATTGTTTGGGATACTGTACTTTCTGCGTCCAGTGGGTTTAACCTGATCAACACTATAGAGAAAAAAAAATTAGAAGAAATATTAAAAAACATTTTTCTAATTACACCTAACACGAACGAAGCAAAAAAATTAAACGCTGCGGAAAATGAAATGGATGCTGCAAATTATTTAGCTTCCTTTTGTAACGTTTTATTAAAAGGCGGACACAGTGATACAGAAAAAGGAACAGATTATTTATTTCATTACAACCAAAGGATAAAAATACAGACCACATTAATAAAAGAATTGCCTTCAAAGCATGGCTCAGGCTGTATTCTTTCTTCAGCAATTACTGCAAACTTATCCCTAGGAAACGATCTGGAAACTTCCTGCAAAAAAGCCAAACAGTATATCGAAACTATTCTAAACAGTAACACCAATCTCCTCGCCTACCATGTTGCCTAAACTACACTACATATCACAAGGTGCTACACCGGATGATCATCTCTTAAATATTGAGTCAGCATTAGGTGCCGGAATTAAATTGGTTCAATTACGTTTGAAAAATATTTCTGAAGAGCTCTATATTGATTATGCCTGTAAAGCCAAAGAAATATGTATGAAATATCATGCCGTCCTAATTATCAATGATAATGCAGACGTTGCTAAAAAGACTAACAGCGATGCTTTACATTTAGGTTTAGATGATATGAATGTTGTGGAAGCAAAAAAAATTGTTCCAAATTGTATCATCGGAGGAACTGCTAATACCTTTGAACATATTCAACAACGCTGTAAAGAGAATGTGGACTATATCGGTCTTGGCCCTTACCAATTTACAAGTACCAAAGAAAAATTAAGTCCTGTTTTAGGAATTGACGGTTACACAGATATCATTCAAAAAATGAAAACCAATAATTTAACAACGCCCGTTTATGCGATTGGCGGTATTGAATTAAAAGATATTCCATCCATTATCAATACTGGTATTTACGGAATTGCTGTTTCTGGTTTGATCACACATTCAGTAAATAAAGAAAGATTAGTAAAAGAAATAAATAAAATTTTAGATCATGCTTAAAATAGCCGACCAACAATTCTCATCACGTTTATTTTTAGGCAGTGGAAAATATGGTTCCAGTAAGGAAATGTACGAATCCATTTTAGCCTCCGGTTCAGAAATGGTAACGGTCGCTTTAAAACGAATTGATACAGATGCTCCCGCCGACGATTTGCTTGAAGCCCTTAAAAAAGCAAATGTCAAATTATGGCCAAATACTTCGGGTGTGCGAAACGCCAAAGAAGCTGTCTTTGCGGCACAATTGGCAAGAGAAGCATTGGAAACAAACTGGATAAAATTAGAAATTCATCCTGATCCGCGTTACTTAATGCCCGATCCGATTGAAACTTTAAAAGCCACCGAAGAACTTGCGAAGTTAGGTTTCATTGTATTGCCATACATTCACGCTGATCCTGTATTATGTAAACGATTAGAGGATGCCGGAACTGCAGCAGTTATGCCATTAGGTTCTCCGATAGGGAGTAACAAAGGATTAAAGACAGAAGATTTTTTAGAGATTATTATTGAACAAAGCAAAGTACCGGTAATTGTTGATGCAGGCATCGGCGCACCTTCTCATGCCGCCAGGGCTATGGAAATGGGAGCTGATGCTGTTTTGGTAAATACCGCGATTGCATCATCCAATGATTCCATTCAAATGGCGGTTGCTTTTAAAAATGCAGTCATCGCAGGACGAATGGCCTATGAAGCAGGCTTATCAAAAATAAATAGCAGAGCATCAGCAACAAGTCCTTTAACGAGTTTTTTAAATGGATAGAAATTAATTGCTCGCCAAGACGCAGAGACGCTAAGAAAAATAATATATGCAACATAAACACACTTAATTATTCAGTTAACTATCCTTTGCGACTTAGCGTCTTTGCGAGAAAAAACAAAAAATGAACTTTAAAAACATATTTGATACATACAAATGGGATGAACAGAAAGTTTCGATCTATTCTAAAACATCCAAAGATGTAGAGCTTGCCCTATCTTCTAAAAAAAGAAGTATGGAAGATTTCAAGGCGCTCATCTCCCCTGCTGCTGTTCCTTACCTGGAACAAATGGCGAAGCTGAGTCATGAGTTAACCATCAAACGATTTGGGAAAACAATCCAGCTATACGCGCCAATGTATTTGAGCAATGAGTGCAATAACATTTGTACCTATTGCGGTTTTAGTTTAGACAATAAAGTAAAACGCAAAACATTAACCGATGCCGAAATTTTAAAAGAAGTTGAATTCATTAAAGCACAGGGTTTTAATCATATTTTATTAGTGACTGGAGAAGCAAATCATACGGTTCATGTAGATTATTTTAAAAATGCCATTGCACTCATCAAATCACAATTTGCAAATATTTCTATTGAAGTACAACCACTGGAAACGGATGAATATAAAACGCTGCATGAAGCCGGCGTATACTCTGTTTTGGTTTATCAGGAAACGTATCATAAAGAAGTTTACAAACAATATCATCCCAAAGGTAAAAAATCGAATTTTGATTACCGTCTTGAAACACCTGACAGGGTTGGACAATCGGGCACACATAAAATTGGTTTAGGCGTTTTATTAGGATTGGAAGACTGGCGTGTGGATTCTTTTTTCTGCGCTTTACACCTAAATTATTTACAAAAAACATACTGGCAAACAAAGTACTCCATATCATTTCCGCGCATGCGCCCTGCTGAAGGCATCATTGAACCTAATGTAATTGTAAAAGATAAAGAACTGGTGCAGTTGTTATGCGCCTACCGTTTATTGAATGAGGATGTGGAACTTTCCATTTCCACCCGCGAATCTGAAAATTTAAGAAACAATATCATACCGCTCGGTGTCACAAGTATGAGTGCGGGCTCAAAAACCAACCCCGGAGGTTATGCGGTAGAACCCGAATCGTTAGAGCAATTTGAAATCTCTGATGAACGAAGTGTAGCGCAGATTAGTGAATTGATTAAACAATCAGGTTATGAACCTGTTTATAAAGACTGGGATAATATTTTAACCGGATGCTAAGCAAAGAAGAATTTAAACGGTACCAAAAACAAATCATGCTAGATGATATTGGTATCAACGGGCAAATAAAACTGAAGCAAAGTAAAGTTGCCGTAATCGGTGCAGGCGGATTAGGTTGCCCTGTGCTGCAATATTTAACGGCTGTTGGTATTGGCACTATTGGTGTCATTGATTTTGATACAGTGGAAGAATCCAACTTACACCGCCAGGTTTTATATTCAACCACAGTTATTGGTCAATTAAAAGTAGAAGTCGCTATTCAGAAACTGTCTCAGCAAAACCCTTTTATTAAATTGATTTCACATCCTGTTTTATTGAATGAAAAAAACGCAGAATCTATTTTATCCCAATACGATATTGTTGTTGATGGTTGCGATAATTTCGCAACACGATATATTGTGAATGATGTGTGTGTGAAATTAAATAAACCTTTAGTGTATGGAAGCATTTTAGGTTATGAAGGACAACTCACCGTTTTCAATTACAAAAACAGCAAACACTTACGTGACCTTTTTTCTGAACCACCAAATGCTGAAGATGTTCCTAACTGCTCTGAAAATGGCGTACTGGGAACAGTGCCAGCCATTATCGGCAGCATGATGGCACAGGAAACAATACAAGTGATTTTGGAAAGGCCATCTTTGGTTAATACACTTTTTATTTACAGTACGAACACTAATAAACAAAAAAGAATTTCTTTTTGATCTTTTAAAGCGCCAGGTGATTTGACTTCACTTCTTTTCCAAAAAACAAACCGGCATTCTTATTGAACACCGCTGCGGAGTCAGTCGTGTAAAAATCCAAGTTTCCATTTTTTGACAAAAGCGTTTCCATTTCTGGATGACGAAATAAATAATCTTTTAATCCATGACTTACAATAGAGCCCTGCATTAATATTGTAACTCCATCCGGTAAATACTTTTCAAGTAGTGGCTTTAATAATGGATAATGAGTGCAACCTAGTATAACTGTATCTATTTTTTTTGATTGGGCAAACAACTGTTCAATATGTTTTTTGACAAAATACTCCGCGCCTTCATGGTTCAGTTCATTATTTTCAATTAATGGAACCCACATAGGACAGGCTTCCTGAAACACTTTCACTTCCGGAAACGATTTCTCAATTTCAATCACATAGGATTGGGAAGAAACGGTTCCGCTGGTGGCAAAAATACCAATATGCTTTGTTTTACTGTAATTTCCAATCACTTCAGTAGTAGGGCGAATTACACCCAACACTCTTTTTTTTGAATCAATTAACGGAAGGTCTTTTTGCTGTATGTTTCTCAATGCTTTTGCAGAAGCCGTGTTACAAGCTAATATTACCAGTTCGCAACCTTTAACAAATAAATGATTTACACATTCCAGCGTGTAATCATAAACCGTTTCAAATGACCGGGAACCATAGGGTGCTCTTGCGTTATCTCCCAAATACAAATAATCATACTGAGGCATGGCTTCAACCAACTCTTTTAAGATTGTTAAGCCGCCATAACCGGAGTCAAATACACCAATTGGAGAATATGTTTTTTTGCTGTTAATAATTAACAATATTAATAAATTCCTTCTAATAATTATCTTTTTTAAGTACCTTTAGGGCTGTTAAATTCTACTTTGTATTATTAAATCTAAAAAAGCAAATCATGACATTTATACCTATTCGTTTCATTGATAAGGACAAAGACAAAGCACTTTTTTTTGCAACACTTCGTAAACGCGTTGACGCCCATTTCAAGGAAAATAACAAATCGAAACATTATAATTCTACAATGGTTATCAAAACCATTATTTTAATGTGTTCATACATTTTGCCTTTCATTTTCATGTTAGTCTTTACCCCTGCTTTTTCTACTAGCTTAATTTTATGGGCTTTTATGGGTTTTAGTCTTGCGGGAGTTGGAATGAGTGTAATGCATGATGCCAATCATGGAGCATATTCATCTGATAGTAAAACCAATTATTGGTTAGGACATACTTTGAATTTATTAGGAGGCTCAGTCTTCAACTGGAAACTTCAGCATAATGTAATGCACCATACTTATACCAACGTGTTGGACTATGATGATGACATAGCAGATAAACTTATCTTAAAATTCAATCCTCACACAGAAGTAAAATGGTACCATAAATTACAAGTGGTATATGCTTTTTTATTCTACGGAATTTTAACTATTTACTGGGCATTATTAAAAGACTTTTTGCAATTTCACAAATACACCAAGCAAGGTGTTAATACAAGCACTAAAGAACAGAACCGTGTAATCTGGTTCAAGATATTTTTAAGTAAAGTGATTTATTGGGGAGTAATTATGGCTTTACCTGTTTTTGTTTTTGGAATTCCTTTCTACCAAATTCTATTAGGTTATGTATTAATGCAATTTATTTCAGGTGTAGTTTTAACCGTTGTTTTTCAATTAGCACATACGGTAGAAGGAACTACACATCCGTTACCTAATACAGATATGACCATTGAAAATAACTGGGCTGTTCATCAAATGAATACCACAGTTAATTTTTCCCGTAAAAGCAAATGGATCTCTTGGTATGTAGGTGGATTAAATTTTCAGGTCGAACATCATTTATTTCCAACGATTTGCCATGTGCATTACCCTGAAGTATCTGAAATTGTAAAAGCAACAGCGGAAGAATTTGGAGTGCCTTATTTGGAGAATGAAACTTTTGGGGCGGCATTAAAATCTCATTGCAATGCCATCATAAGCTTCGGGTATGTTCCTGATCTGAATGAGGCTATTGGGTAAAAATTGCAGCAAACAGACACAGAGAGCTTCAAGAGAAACTTTAAAAAAACCCTGATCATATCGACTAGGGTTTCTTTTTGCGCAATTTAAAAACTACTCTGTGTTCTTTGTGCCTCTGTGTTGAAAAACAAAAAAATTAGTATTGCTCCCCTTCATTGGGAAAATCCCTGCTCTTCACGTCTTTGATATATAGTTGAAAAGCGCCGGTCATACTTTCGTATAAATTCAAATATCTTCTTAAAAAACGCGGACTAAATTCATGAGTCATACCCAGCATGTCATGAGTTACCAATACTTGGCCATCAACGCCACCTCCGGCACCAATACCAATTACTGGAATAGTGATCGCTTTAGCTACTTCTGTTGCTAATTTTGCAGGTATTTTCTCCAATACAAGAGCAAAGCAACCAGATTCCTCTAGGACTTTTGCATCTTCCAATAAGCGTTTTGCTTCTTCCTCCTCCTTAGCCCTAACTGTATAAGTACCAAATTTATAAATAGATTGTGGTGTCAATCCTAAGTGACCCATCACTGGTATACCGGCAGATAAAATACGTTCGATTGAGTCTTTAATTTCTCTACCACCTTCCAATTTAACAGCATGCGCCCCACTCTCCTTCATGATTTTGATGGCAGAGGTCAATGCTTCTTTGGAATTCCCCTGGTATGAACCAAAAGGAAGGTCAACCACCACTAAAGCTCTGTCAATAGCTCTGATTACTGAAGAAGCATGATAAATCATCTGATCTAAAGTAATAGGCAAAGTTGTTTCATGTCCTGCCATTACATTACTGGCACTATCACCCACTAAAATCACATCAATACCGGCATGATCAATTATCTTTGCCATGGTATAATCATAGGCTGTGAGCATAGCAATTTTCTCGCCACGACGCTTCATTTCCTGCAATTGATGGGTAGTTACTTTTTTTACTTCTTTATGAACTGACATGCTTATTGGTTATTAATATTTATAGCTAAAAATACATTTCATTTTAAGCACATAGAATTATAGGTCTATATAACCATAGAATAGCAAAATTTAGCAGTTAATCCATAGTTTTGAAGCGACGCTTCCCTACGTTTGCTCTGTTTTTTGTCTATCCTAAAAAACTATGTGCCTATGTGGTTAAAATACGTGGTTAAAAAAGGTAAAACTAATTAAATATATTTTTAGTTCAGTCAAAAATTGTAAATTTGTGTTTATTCAAAACATAACAATGAAAAACAAAATCTTATATATAAGTTTAATATTCATCAGCATCTTAGGTTTAACTTCATGCAAAAATGATCTTGATGTGCTGGCTCCGGGTGAAGAATCTGTATCCGTTTACGGCGTTTTAAATCCCAATTTGGCGGTTCAAAACATAAGAATCAATAAAGTGTATCTTACCAATGGTGATGCTTTAGTAACCGGTCAAAACGCAGAAGATATTAATTATGGAGCCGGAGAACTGAAGGTGACCCTTGAGCGTTTTATGCTGGGCAGTACAACACCCACCCTAACATCTGTTGGAAATTCAAGTAAAAAAGAAATTGTTTTAACCGAAACAGTAATAACTACTGCCGGTGGTGATTTTAATGTGAATCAACGGATCTGGCAAACATCCGATAAATTATATAACAGCGGCGAATATAAATTATCTATCAAAAACATTAATACAGGTGCGGAATTTTCTTCTAAAACTGTCATGGTTGACAGCGTTAGGTCTTATCCTGCTATGCCATTTATTTTTGTCCCTACAACTTACCCTGTCCATTGCGGTTCAGGGGCTAATGGTTATGTGGCCCCAACCATTCCGGGTACCGGAACCCAACAAAGTGCATATATCAATTATAGCATCTTTACAGCTACTCCAAAAATAAAGTTCAGATCCGTAGCCAATGCTAAATTGTATAAGGTTATTATGCGTTTCCACTATATTGATTCATTAACTGATGGCACTGGAAACAGAAAATTTGTGGATTTTAATTTTGCTTCGCAGATATCTTCATTATTAGTAGGTGGTCAGGAACTGGAAACTTCTTTCAGTACGTCCGAATTTTATAGTAACCTGGCTAATCAAATTCCCACTCAAACGGTTGGTACAATAAAAAACCGAACAGCACATTATATGGAATACATTATTTATGCATGTAGTGAAAACATGAACACCTTTTTAAAAGTTAACCAACCCTCCACAACAATTGCACAGAATAAACCAAACTATACCAATATTAATGGGGGGGTTGGTATCTTTGCATCAGTTTCAAAAACCGCTTTAGGGAAAGAATTATGGTCAGATTTTATTGATGAACTTTCTAATAATACTTCAACCAGTTCACTTTTATTTGTTAAAAGATACAAGTTCATCTGCCCTTAAATCTGCCAATTTATACGCTTTTAACCATCTAAAATGACAAATTTTAGGTGGTTTTTTTATGTTTGTGCCAGCCTGTCATAAATAATTAACCTTTCGTCATTGGCATAAACATTGACTACTGTTTACCGTAAATAACAAAAAAAACAATTTAAATTAAGATATTATGGGAAAAATTATAGGAATAGATTTAGGAACAACCAATAGCTGCGTTGCAGTTATGGAAGGAAATGAAGCTGTTGTTATTGCAAATAATGAAGGCAAAAGAACAACTCCTTCTGTAGTAGCATTTGTTGAGGGTGGCGAAAGAAAAGTAGGTGATCCTGCAAAAAGACAAGCTATTACCAATCCAACAAAAACAATATCATCCATCAAACGTTTTATGGGAGTTACTTTTGACGAAGCTCAGAAAGAGATCCCTCGTATGACATATAAAGTTGTTAAAGGCGATAACGGTACTCCCAGAGTATCAATTGATGATAGAAATTATTCAGCGCAGGAAATTTCAGCGATCATTTTACAGAAAATGAAGAAAACAGCTGAAGATTTCTTAGGAACAACCGTGGATGAAGCGGTAATTACCGTTCCGGCTTATTTTAATGATGCACAGCGCCAGGCAACTAAAGAAGCCGGTGAAATTGCTGGATTAAAAGTAAAACGGATCATTAACGAACCAACAGCTGCTGCCCTTGCTTATGGTATGGACAAAAAAGGTAAAGACATGAAGATTGTTGTTTTTGACTGCGGTGGTGGTACGCATGACGTGTCAGTATTAGAATTAGGTGATGGTGTATTTGAAGTAAAATCAACTGATGGTGATACTCACTTAGGTGGTGATGACTTTGACCATTTGATCATTGACTGGTTAGCAGATGAGTTTAAAAAGGACGAAGGTATTGATTTACGTAAAGACCCTATGGCTCTGCAACGTTTAAAAGAAGCAGCTGAAAAAGCAAAAATTGAATTATCCAGCACCACTTCTTCAGAGATCAACTTACCCTACATCATGCCGGTAAATGGTATCCCGAAACACTTAGTGAAACAGTTAACCCGATCAAAATTCGAACAGTTAGCTGATGGATTAATCAAAAAAACCATTGAACCATGTAAATCAGCGTTAAAAAATGCAGGTTTATCAACTTCTGATATCGATGAAATTATATTAGTAGGTGGTTCAACCCGTATCCCGGCTATCCAGGCAGCTGTAGAAAAATTCTTCGGAAAATCTCCAAGTAAAGGAGTGAATCCTGATGAAGTTGTTGCATTAGGAGCAGCGATCCAAGGTGGAGTATTAACAGGTGAAGTAAAAGACGTTTTATTATTAGACGTAACGCCATTATCTTTAGGTATTGAAACTTATGGTGGTGTGTTCACTAAATTAATTGAATCCAATACTACCATTCCATCTAAAAAAACAGAAACATTCTCAACAGCTAGTGATAACCAACCAAGTGTACAGTTACATGTGTTACAGGGCGAGCGTCCGATGGCAAAAGATAACAGAACAATCGGCCAGTTTAATTTAGATGGTATCATGCCTGCACCGCGCGGTGTTCCGCAGGTAGAAGTAACATTTGATATTGATGCCAATGGTATCCTTTCTGTTTCTGCTAAAGATAAAGCAACAGGTAAAGCACAAAATATCCGTATAGAAGCTTCTTCTGGTTTAAGCAAAGAAGAGATCGAGAAAATGAAACGTGAAGCTGAATTGAATGCCGACGCTGATAAAAAAGCGAAAGAGGAAGTAGAAAAAATCAATGCTGCTGATGGTTTGATTTTCCAGTCAGAAAAGCAATTGAAAGAATTTGGAGAAAAAATCCCTGCAGACAAAAAAACTACCATTGAAACAGCTTTAGATGACCTTAAAAAGGCACATGACTCAAGAGATCTTGCAGCGATTGATTCCGCAACCACCGCGATAAACGCCGCATGGGAAGCAGCTTCAACTGAAATGTATGCAGCTATGAACGACCAGAAAGGGGACGGAAATAATAATTCTAATCCGGGCGGTGATAACAACAATACAAATTCAGAAAACAACAAAGGTGAAAATGTAACCGATGTTGACTACGAAGAAGTAAAATAATAATATCAAATTGAGGTCTTAATAGTTTAAAATCCCTTTAAGTGAAAGCTTAAAGGGATTTTTTAATTTTATATAATTAAAGGTTCGTAGTATATTTTTAACTGCGCAGTATAATTTCGAACGTTAACTATTTTATCCCCTATTCAAAAAATAACAGGGATTTATTTTTGTAAAAAAAATAATTTTAAGGCTTTAAATCAAATTCAATATTTTCTGAACTATTTATTTTATTTAAAGGTTTATCAATTGGTAACGTAAAATAAAATGAAGAACCGGTGCCCTCAATACTTTCAACCCATATTTCGCCGTCATTTCTTTCTAAGAAACCTTTCACCAGCAATAATCCAATACCAGCACCTTTGTTTTCTTTTCTTGTGGCGGCAAGCGTTTTCATTTGTGGCGTAAAAAGCTTTTCCATTATTTCTTTAGACATTCCGACACCGGTGTCCTTTATTTGAATAATTAATTTATCCTCTTTCTTTTTTGCGGAAACTTTTATTGAACCTCCTTTTTTCGTATGTTTTATAGCATTTGATACAATGTTTTGAATGACTGAAAGCAACATTTTACCGTCAGCAAATACACTTGTTTTTTCTTCAATTTCGTGGTGTAGATTTATGGTATTGATTGACGCTGTTTCGTTCAAAGTATCAAAAACTTTCTCAACGTATTCGATGAGTTCAATTTTTGTTGGAGAAAAAATCTCAGCGGCATATTTTATTCTTGCCCATTCAACAAGGTAATCCAGCATATCTAATTCATCAGTTGATGATTGATAAAGTAAGTTGAGCATTTCCTGCAAAGCTTCTGGTTTCATTTTTTGGAAATTATCTTTGAGATATTTTGCCGTTCCAATAATAGCAGACAATGGGCTTCTTAAATCGTGTGAAAGAATGGCAAGAACACTTTCTTTATGAGTATTCAGTTCTTCAAGTTCTCTAACATATTTTTTTATGGCATCTTCCGAGTTCTTTCTTTCGGTTAAGTCACGCAGGATCTTAACATATCCTAGCATCTCACCATTAATACCTGTGAGCGGAAAAACCAGTCCATAGGCATAAAACAGGCTTTTGCTTTTTGTGATATGCCATCGGTTGTCAGTAGCGCGGCCATCTTTTAAAGCTATTTCAATTTCCTTTTTCGGAATTTCGCTTTTTATATCGTCTTCAGTAAATATAGTGTCAAAATGTTTTCCAATTACTTCATCAGTTTCGTAACCAAATATTTTAGTGGAACCGGCACTCCAACTGTTAATTTTGAACTCTTTGTCCAGGGTAAATATCGAATAATCCTGCAAACTATCAATGATCTGGCTATAAAAATCAGCCGTCGGCATATATTTACTTCTAAGGATTTCAGGATTTTCTTGTTTGTTTTCCATGAGAGTGGGTATAATCTAAAAATAAGCATAAATATATAAAAAATCGAATTAATAGACGCATCATTCATTCAGTTTTTTTGACTATTAACCATGCCTTTCTATCGCAAAATCATACCTTGTAGGTGGAATGTTTTATGCTGGAAATAAAAAGTCCCTGTTATTTCTAACAGGAACTTTTTTTTTTGTAAAACCATAATTTATTTGATTCGACCTAATAACGTCACATGTCCTGTCTTTCGAAGTTTTGCACCAGACATAGCAGTAATCTCTGCCTGATAAATATAAACGCCCTGTGCGCAGATGCGGCCTTTTTCTTTTCCGTCCCATCCTTTGGTTTCATCATTGCTTTTAAAGATAACACTTCCCCAACGATCAAAAATAGTAAGCTTTATTTCGCTGATGCCATAACCCATTGGGATAAAGACCTCGTTATCCAAATCATCGTTAGGTGTAAAAGCATTAGGAATAAATACATCCCAGTCTTTGGTTACTGCAACACAAACCACATCCGTATTCTTACAACCTGCTACGCTGATTGCTTCTAAGGTATAACAGGTATAATCCTGAGGATTCACTGTAACCGTAGGGCAATAGTTACAATTTAAAGGAACATCGGAAGGTGGCAAAAAACCAAGTTGGTTGTAGTTAGAACCGGTTCCTATTAATGTAATAGTATTATCAATATTGATGGTGGTATCCACACCGGCGTAAACCACCGGCAAAGAATTTACAACTATCTGTAATGTGGCAGTAGTCGAACAGTTATTAGTTGTTCCGGTTACTGTATAAGTTGTTGTAACCTGTGGGTAAGCATCGGAGACAGAATCATTAGGGCTCATCACGCCTGTCGTTGGGATCCAGCTGTAAGCCGCAGCACCGTTAGCATAAATTGGTCCAGATTTTCCTTCACAGATCGTTTGATTTGGTCCCGGTGTTACAGTAGGATTAGGTTTCACAATAACCTGCACGGTGCTGGAAGCAGCACATAAGTAAGGTGCTACTCCGTTTGTTCCGATGATTGTATAAGTTGTTGTAAAAGCAGGAGTGGCAACAGTTGGCGTTCCGTTCACGTTACTTATTGAAGTACCTGGTGACCATGTATAACTGGAAGCACCAAAAACTGTTAATGTAGAAGTACTTCCCGCACAAATAGCATTAGGGCTTGCAAAAGGGTTTAAAGTCGGTGTTGAAACAACCGTTAACGTAATAGTTGTAAAACTGGTACATCCTAGTGGACTGGTTCCGATGATATTATAGAGAGAAGTAGTATTGGGATTTGCATTAACATTGGATCCATTTGTAGAGCTTAATCCTGTTCCCGGTGACCATGCGTAGGTGCTTGCTCCGCTGGCAGCTAATGCTGAAGCGCTTCCACTACAGATTACAGGAGGAACGCTGTTTACTGAAATAACCGGATTAGTTGTAACAGTAATAACCACTTGCGCTGAATTGGTACAGGTACTGGTAGAACCAATAACAGTGTAGGTAGTTGAAGTTGATGGGGCTGAACTCACGGTACTTCCATTAGCAGCACTTAATGTTAACGCCGGCGACCAGGTGTAAGTAGTTGCACCGGTGGCAGTGATGTTTGAATTTCCTAATGGGCATATCGTAGGAGTATTTGCAGTAGCGTTCACCACTACAGTATTGTTTACAACAATGGTTACCACATTACTTGCAGTACAGGCACCTGTTAAACCATCAATGGTATAAGTAGTTGTTACAGATGGGGTAGAGATAACTGTAGCAGATGTGTTGGTATTTAAATAAATATTTGGCGACCACGTATAGGAAGATGCTCCGCTGGTTGTCAATGTGTTTGCAGATAAAGGACAAACAGTCATATTTGCGGGAGCGCTTATAACAGGCAGCGGGTTAATTGTAATTGTTGTTGTTGTAATACCAATACAACCATTGGCATCTATCCCACCTACATTATAAACCTGAGTAGATACAGGAGTACCTGTAACAATAGAACCAGTTGTAGCACTTAATCCGGTTCCGGGAATCCAACTATAAGTGCTTGCACCGTTAGCTGTTAAGGTAGCTGTTTGTTGTCCTAAACAAATAGAAACACTGTTAACTGTAATAAGAGGTAAAGTATTAACCGTTATAGCCGTTGTTGTTCCGTTAATGCAACCGTTTAGATCAATTCCGGCCACAGTATAGTTTTGAGAAGAAGTGGGTGTTCCGGTTACTACAGAACCAATTGTAGAACTTAATCCTGTTCCAGGTATCCAGCTGTAAGTACCTGCTCCGGTAGCTGTTAAAGTTGCTGTTTGCTGACCTAAACAAATAGAAGCACTGTTAACTGTTATGGTGGGTAAAGGATTAACTACTATAGTAGTAACTGTGCCATTAATACAGCCGTTTGCATCCATGCCGCCTACTGTATAGTTTTGAGTGGCAGCAGGTGTTCCGGTAACCATGGAGCCTGTGGTGGCACTTAGTCCCGTTCCGGGGATCCAGCTATAAGTCATGGCTCCGGTTGCAGTTAAGGTAGCCGTTTGTTGTCCGAGACAAATAGTAGAACTGTTCACGGTAATATTTGGCAACTGGTTCACTACAATATTGGCGGTTGTATCATTAATACAGCCATTGGCACCAGTACCGGTGATGGTATAGTTCTGGAAAGCAACCGGAGTTCCTGTAACCACAGATCCTGTTGTCGCGCTCAGTCCTGTTGGTGGTGCCCATGTGTAAGTGGCGGCACCGTTAGCTGTTAAAGTAGCTGTTTGTTGTCCGATACAAATGGTAGAATTGTTCACTGTAATAGTTGGAGTGGGAAGCACTACTACTGTAGTGGTAGCTGTATTTGAGCAACCTTGAGGAGTAACCCCAACCACTGAATAAGTAGTGGTTACTAGTGGAGCAGGAGAAATAGTAGTGGTTGTGGCCCCATTGTTCCACGAATAAGTAGTTGCACCGTTTCCAATCAGCTCGATAGATGCGCCCGGACAAATGGGTTGTCCCTGACAAACGGCATCCATTACACCAAAAGCAAGATTGCAATAGGTTTCATCTCCAATATAGTTTAAAGAAACACAAGTATGAACGCCCGGGAAACGAATGATGGTGAATCCTTCTGACCCGATCATGGAGGTTGAATTCACATAGTTCATACCACTTCCCACCCATACTACCTGGTATGGAACTGAAGTGTTGATGGTTATTGGAAGCCCTACCTGTCCGATACTGGCGAAAGCGATCTGCGGATTAATAACCGGCTGGCTGAAACAGAAATTAAAGGTTCCACCAAGATCATTCCTGATAGTAGTTGAACCAATGGGCACACTGTAGGTTGTAGGAAATGAACCACCGCTGAACATAGATGGTGTGGTAGACAAGCCACCGTTAGAATGCGTGGCATTTACGGTAATTCCATTTGGTAAAGTTCCTTGTGCAAGTGAAGGGGTTACGGAAGTGACATTCACCCAGTTTAAAACAGACGTATCACATAAAGCGTTTTTTTGAATGATATAAACATTTGGTGGAAATCCACCTCCGGCAACATTTACTGAAACTGTATTGGTTCCAATGCAATTTCCTGAAAATCCACTCACCGTATAGGTAGTAGAAGCAGCCGGACTTGCAGTGACTGTGCTTCCATTTGCTGAACTTAAAGATGAGGATGGCGACCACGTGTAGGAAGTTGCTCCGCTGGCTGTTAATGCAGTTGAGGCCTGCGGGCAAATGGTAGAGTTAGGGGAAACACCAATGACAGGTACTGAATTGACAGTGATCGCTGTTATGGTTCCATTCAAACATCCGTTGGCATCCATTCCAATCACTGTATAATTTTGGGAAGAAGGGGGAGTTCCTGTAACAACAGCTCCGATAGTAGCACTTAAGCCGGTTCCTGGTATCCAGCTGTAAGTAACAGCGCCAGTTGCTGTTAAGGTGGCAGTTTGTCCAGCGCAAATTGTTGCATTGTTGGCTGTTATCGTTGGTGAAGGATTTACACTCAAGCTCACTATTGCAGACTGAGGACAAGAATAACGGTCTTCAGAATAAACAGTAAATGTATTAGCCGCAAAGGAGCTAACCGTTATCTGGTCAGTATTGCCGGGAGCACTGGTATTGGTAAATGTTTCTGATGCCGATTGTACCCATGTATAGGTGTAACCCGGAGAACCCAATAAAGTACTGGCGTTGAGAGTGACGTTTGTTCCGGGGCAACTAATAGGTGGATTACTAACCGCAACTTGCGGACAAAGATTCACTTCTATTACTGATAAAGAATTGTAACCTGCACAGTTAAGGTCGTTCCACATACCATCTGGATAAATCTGTGTACAATCTTCTACACCTCCCGCATCATTTGGCTCTCCCGGTGCCCAATTAGAATAGGACAATGGAGAACCATCATACCAGACAAAAGATCCTTCAGAAACAGCATCGCTATATCCTATCCAGATTACATTTGAAGAATACCCCTGATTGGAAAGTGCCTGAACGAGATCTGCATTTTCTGAAGATGATTGAACGGAAATTAAATTAGCCCCGAATGTTTGAGCATAAGCCTGCGCCTGTGGGCCAGTCATAAATTGAGGATTGATAAAATAAAGGCTACAGGAATTATTCATTCCCAATAATTCAATATTACCGGCAGAAGTTAATGCAGAGCGAATGGCAGCTAAATTACAACCACTCGATACACAGGCGCCGATGCCTAATGAAATAGTTGCGGAACCGGTGCAGGTACCACTGGAACCAATTACTGTGTAGATCGTATTGGATAAAGGTGTAGCAGTTACATTCGAACCGTTGGCAGTATTTAAAGTTCCCGCAGGACTCCATGTATAATTGGCGGCCCCATTGGCATCCAGTAATGCAGAACTACCAGGACAGACCGTTGGAGTGTTGGAAGTAAGTGTTAGAGTTAAAGAAGAATTCATTGTTACTGTTGCGGTAGCTGAACCTGTGCAGGTTCCAGTAGCGCCTATTATAGTATAAATAGTTGAAACAGTAGGACTTGCTGCAACAGTAGATCCATTAGGAGAACTTAAAGTACCTGCAGGACTCCATGTAAAATTAGTGGCTCCACTAGCGGTAAGGGTCGCAGAACTTCCAGCACAAATGCCTGTATTGTTTGGAGTAACGGTTAAAGTTAAAGCAGGGTTTAAACTAACAGCTATTGCAGCTGTAGCAGAACCACATGTTCCAAGAGCAAAAACAGAAACAGTTCCTGCCGCTGAACCAAAATTAACAATGATGGCGTTTGAACCAGCTCCTGATACAATTATTGCGCCCGCCGGCACCGACCAGGTATAGCTAGTGCTGGCTACGTTAGTGACTGAATAAGTTATTCCTGTAGCATTCGGGCAAATGGTAGTTGTCCCGCTGATAGTTCCAATAGCGGGGGGTGTGCCTCCAACTACGACTTGTACCGTTGATGTTTGGTTACCACTGCAACCAGGAGAACTTACACTATAAGTAGTTGTGATGGTTGGAGAAGCAATAACGGTTCCGCTGCTTACTGTATTTAAAGTTGCTCCCGGCGTCCATGTGTATGTTGTGCCACCGTTGGCAGTTATTGTACTGTTTTGTCCGGGGCAAATAGTGGCAGTTGGCGATACTGTTAAGGCCGGAGTGGCTGGTAAAACCGTAATGGTTAAATTTTTAGTATTACTGCAAGTGTTGATTAATCCGGAGGCATTTAAGCTTACTACATACGTTCCTGCAGAAGAATAAGTATGATTAGGGCTAAAATTGGAAGCAGGGTTACCACCCAGGTAAAAGGCTGTTCCTCCATCTCCAAAGGTCCATAAGTAGGTTGCGAAAGTTCCTTGATTTGAGGTAGTATTGCATCCAAATGAACCACAATTACATTGGTTTAACCCTAAGCCTAAAGAACTGCATGGGTAAGTTGAAATATTTGTAAACGTTATTGACGTTCCGGCACAAACGGTTAACGATGGTATAACACTAAAGTTAGCGATTGGCGCATCAGTTACAGTAACTGCTTTTGTAACAACTGAATTGCCACATGTTCCATTTGAAACAATTACTGTAAAATTTAATGTACCTGCAACATTAGCTGTAATTGTAATCGCTTGCTGATTTTGTTGCCCAGCTGGCACTGCAACACCTGACCATGTATAAGAACTGGCACTGGATGCTGTTAGCGCAAAAGTAGAGCCTTTACAAACATTACTGGGTCCACTTATTGTAGCCAAAGGAGATACGGTTGTAAAAGTTTTAGTTTGTGGTGCCATGGCATTACCACATAAATCAAGTAAGGTATTTCCATCACTACCGGTAGTTACTCCCACTGTCCATGGACCTGCACCACTTAATGCCGGAGAAATGGTTAAGTTTATCTGCGCTGTATTTACACCACAGTTTTGACCGGCTGCTGCTGATACTACATAAGGGCCACCAGTACCGGTAATTGTAAAATCGCTTCCATTTGCTGCTATAGTGCTGCACTTTATTTGTTCACTTGCATTAAAAACAACTGAATTTGACCCACATGGGGCTGTAACTCCTGAAATAGTAGGGGGAGTTACATCGAAAATACTCGCTGAACCGGGTGTAAAATCAAGTGTATAACCATTAGAAGATGAGGAATAATTGCTGATGATTAGCACGTAGGTTTGGCCTGCCGTTGTTGCTAATACTGTACTTTGATTTGGACCACTAGCAGGTTCTGAGGCATTGGTACCGGAAGAAGATAAACCGGTTACTCCTCCAGTTGCGGAGAAATTGCAG
Organism: Bacteroidia bacterium; assembly: GCA_014378485.1. GTDB lineage: Bacteria > Bacteroidota > Bacteroidia > B-17B0 > Aurantibacillaceae > UBA4416. The sequence continues at coordinate 42,771 of JACMNO010000082.1, read as the reverse complement.
CGCACAGGGGTTAATGCTCCGCTACCAATGGCAGAGCAGTTAGCTCCAGTAATATTGTATAATGCAAAATCATAATCTTGACCGAGAACATTTGGTGTAATATTAAATGCAATGTTACCGCCAGAACTGCTTGTAAATGTATACCAAACAGAATTTAATTCGTTGCTGCCAAGACACGTATTCCCAGGAATCTCTTGATTAGAGCCGTTTCCTGAATACGATGTTGATGTAGTGTAAACGTTTTGACAAACAGGAATAGCACTATTGCAATCCTGCTCGGGCCCTGTAGTTAATATAACAGAATTAGAACCAAAGCCTGATCTGGCAATTGAAAAAGAAATTAATTTACTTTCTTTGATACGGATTTTTTCACTAATTGGTAAATTATCATATTGACTTTGACCTAAAAATAAAATAGAACAAAAACAGAAAAATAATAACAAATATTTATGTAGTTTCATTTCAACGAGAAAATTAATAATAGCCTTAAAAATACCAATAAAAGCCCGTTTAAAACAAGCAATCTGATTAGGAAGGTTATTTGAGTATGTAAACTATCCATTTGAATTAGGGGAGCCATTATTTTCAGCTGAAATATCGCCCGGAAAAGTGGTTTGAGTTTAATAAATCAGCTGATTTTAATGCCCTGAATGAATTTATGATTACATTCACAATGGTTAAAAAACAGTACCTGATAAAATAAAAAAATATCAAAGTCTATGAAACTATTGGTTCGTCCGCCACAATTGTTAAGAAGCTTTTATAAAGGTTCTGTGTGGCGAATGGAAAAAAATGAACCTGTCATTTATTTAACATTTGATGATGGGCCAATTCCTGAGCTCACGCCCTGGGTGCTCGATATTCTAAAATTACACCGAGTGAAGGCAACTTTTTTTTGCGTGGGAGAAAACATTGTAAAAAACCGGGAAATATATGAACGAATACTTAATGAAGGCCACCAGGTTGGAAATCATACCTATAATCACATCAAAGGATGGGAAGTAAGCACCACCGTTTATCATGACAATATGGAAAAATGCCAGGCTCTGACAAAAACCAATTTATTTAGACCACCATATGGCAGAATTAAAAAGAGTCAGTATAAAATGATTTCAGAAAAATATAAAGTAGTGTTTTGGGATGTATTAACTTACGATTATGACAGATTAACAACACCTGAAAAATGTTTAGCCAATGCTTTGAAACATACGCGCAACGGAAGTATCATCGTTTTTCATGATAATATCAAAGCAGAAGAGAACTTAAAATTTACCCTTTCTCATTATATTGAACATTTTTTGAAATTAAATTATAAATTTGCAATGCTATAATTTAAATGAAAAAATGAAATTTTTATTCTATACAATATTTTTCTTATCCCTTGGTTTCTTTTCCTGTAAAACAAACTCTACAGAAAAAACAGATACATTTAAAGTCTGGGGGAATTGCGAGAAATGTAAAGTAACCATTGAGAAAGCTGTTAATGTGGATGGAGTAATTGAAAAAGAGTGGAATATTGAATCCAAGTTAATGACAGTTAAATTTGATACCACAAAGATTAGCTTAAATGGGATCCAGCAACTGATTGCAAAAGCAGGATATGACAATGACGTATATTACGGTGATGATTATGCCTATGCTAAATTGCCTGCCTGTTGCCAATATGATCGCAAACCCTTCGAACTGAAATAGATTACTTTTCCAGGAATTTAATATTTTTTATTACCTTCATTGGTATGAATTTTTCAAAGCTTTTTAGCTGTTTTCTTTTTTTTACAGTATTGTGTTTGATGGCCTGCACTTCTCAAAAAGTAAATCAGTCAAGCACCGACCGGCTTTATAAGAAAGAAAATAATGAACTCAGCGCGAAATACGTGGTGTATCACATCAATGATAGCATTAGCCGTTTGTTTTACGAGATATCAAACGAGGTATTGATATACAAAAAGACAGATACCAGTAATTATTTTTATAGCCACATTAAACTGCTACTGAAAGTAAGCGCAGAAGATAATTTAGGAATGGTAACCGATACTGCTTCCGTTATCATAAAAGACAGACAAAATGACGACGCGGTTATAAAGCAACTAAAAGGCGATTTACTTTTTAAGTTAAAGAAAGGATCCAATTATTATATTAATATCAATGTCATAGATGTCCATAAAAAAATAATTTATGACCATAGCGAATATTCCAACAAAACCGGCATCGATTCCCGACAGAATTTTTTAATGACTAACTCCCGCAATGAGGTCCTTTTTTCATCCTATTACAAGCCGGACGATGTCGTTTATATTCAGTCTCTCCGGAACCATGAAAAATTATATGAAGTTGATTTTTTTAAGGCAAATTTTAAATTGGCGATCCCGCCATTTTCAACAGAACCGATGCCGCATTTCAGTTACAAACCTGATTCCGCTTTTAGTGTTTATGAAAAGAACGGGCAGATTGAATTAGCGCTTCCTCAAACAGGATTTTTTCATTTAAAAACCAATAATTCTACTAAAGACGGGGTTACTTTTTTTGTTTACGAATCAGCTTATCCGAAAATAAAAAATACTGAGCAAATGATTCTTTGCACAAGGTATATCATGGCCAAAAAAGAATTTGATAATTGTATGAATGCCCTGGATAGAAAAGTAGCCATTGATAAATTTTGGGTGGATATCAGCGGCAGCAACGAGAGAGCCAAAGAACTGATCCGAAAATATTATGGCAGGGTACAGGAAGCCAATAAATTATTTACGAGCTTCCAGGAGGGTTGGAAAACAGATCGTGGAATGCTTTACATTGTATTTGGTGCTCCCAATAAAGTAACCAAAAGAAAGAATGGCGAGATATGGACTTACGGAGAAGTTGGAAATCCTAATTCCATTGTATTTGGGTTTAACAAAGTGATCAATCCTTTTACCGATAATGATTTTTTTCTGGAGCGCAGTGAAGCATATAAAGCGCCTTGGTATGAAGCTGTTGATATGTGGAGACAGGGAAGGATATTTCTGGACAATTAAAATTTCTTTAGATATTTTTTTCGTCATGGAAAAAAGTAATTCAAATTATAACTTTGTAACTCAAACAACTGTTTTCGTTTTGAAACAATAGAACTTTGCAAAGAGTCAACATATTTTTACTCTACTTTATTAGGTTCTAATACTCTGAGCTTAACAGATTCAACGGTTTGTTTTTTTCTTTGAAGAATTGTTATTTCATAACCACCGTATTGTTTCTTTTCATTTACGCCGGCAATCCTACCCCATAAAAAGTTGATTAGTCCAGAAACTGTTTCGTATTTAGGGCTCTCCGGGAATGACATTGGTAAAGCTTCATTCACATCACTAATGCTACTATGTGCATTGACAATGTATTCAGTTTCGCTTTTCTTTTCTACAGTTGGTTTCTCTTCATCATGTTCATCCTGTATTTCTCCCACCAATTCTTCAATAATATCTTCCATGGTTACAATACCAGCAGTAGCACCAAATTCGTTGGTAACAATAGCCATTTGGATATGAAGTTTTTGAAAATCACGTAATAAATAATTAACATGCATGCTCTCAGGAATAAAATGAGCAGGTCGCATTATATCGCGGATGGTTTTAAATTTATTATCGATCACCGCTTTTAAAAGATCTTTAGAATGAACCACACCAATCACATTATCAATATCTCCAAGATAAATGGGTAAACGTGAATAGCCTTCATCAATTACCACCTTAATCATTTCATTTCTTCCAAGTTCTACATCAATGGCAGAAATCCTATTTTGAGGAACCATGATTTGTTTTACAAGACGGTCATCAAAATCAAAAACATTCTGAATGAGCTCATTTTCACTTGGTTTAATTGCTCCTCCTTCTTCACTTTCCGTTAAAATCAAACGTAATTCTTCTTCGGTGTGCACTTCATCTTCCCCTATCCTTTTTATCCCGAAAATTCTTAAAATAAAATTAGATGATTTATTTAATAACCAGATGAATGGACTGAATACCGTGTAAAATATTTTTAATGGCCAGGCAATAAATAAAGCTGTATCCATTGAATATTTGATACCGATCATTTTTGGGATTTGTTCACCAATGGTAACATGGAAAAAAGTAAGGAGCGTTAAGGCAACCGGCAAAGAGATACTATGCACAGTTAAGGGATCAACTTCCCAGTTCGCTTTTTCAAAAAACCTAACCACGATAGCAGAAATGGTTTTCTCGCCTATAGCACCTAATGCTAAAGATGCAAGTGTTATTCCTAATTGCGTAGCTGATAAATAAGCATCTAATTTTTCGAGCAAGGATCTTGTGATAACGGCACGCTTACTGCCTTTTTGAACTAACAGGTCCACCTGTGAAGCCCGAACTTTGACTAGCGCAAATTCAGCAGCCACAAAAAAACCATTTAATAATACAAGTAAAAAAGTAAGAAACAAGTCTGCTATCATAGCTTATTTTAATTTTTTAGCCAGTTCGGCTTCTTTAAACAAAATCGCCTGTTTTAACATTTCAATTTCTTCCATTAACTTCTGAGGACTTGATTCTTCATTATCGTTCCAGAGTTTATTGGTAAAATAGGGCTTTTCATTATAATTGATCTTAATTTTATTATCCCTGAAAAAGCTATATAAAGGCACTTTCAGGTTCTTTGAAATATCTTCCAGGTATCTTAATTCGAGGGTTTTGTGTGCTAAGCCATCTTCAAGTTCCTGTTCGGAGAGATTCAGGTAATCTGCTAATTGTTTAAAGGTGTAGTTTTCTTTAATTAAGATCTCTTCAATTTTTCCTCTTAATGAATTCATAGATAATATGTCATTGGGTTTGAGCGTCATTTTTTTTTGATAATACTGTTAAATCGAGCAATCACAGTACTAATTTACAAAATTTAATAATATATCATAGGATAAACCCTACAAATAAATTATCGTAAAATCACGAGACGGTTTGCATCCAGTTTAATAAAAATAAACAGTAAGATTGTGAACGACCATAACGAAGATCCCCCGTAGCTAAAAAAAGGTAGAGGAATACCAATAACCGGCATTAAACCAATGGTCATGCCCACGTTAACCGCAACATGAAAAAATAAAACAGAAGCAACACCGTAGCCATAGATTCGACTGAACGGGGAGCGCTGCCTCTCAGCCATAAAAATAACCCGAATAATTAAAAACAATTCCAGCATGATTACAATACTCGACCCAAGAAACCCCCACTCTTCTCCAACTGTACAAAAAATAAAATCGGTATCCTGTTCAGGAACAAAATCATATTTGGTTTGTGTTCCCTGCAAATAACCTTTCCCGAAAAAGCCTCCGGAGCCGATCGCAATTTTTGCCTGGTTTACATTATAACCTTCTTTTTTTAAATTTACTGTACCACGGCCCAATAATACGTCAATCCTTGTTCGCTGGTGTTCTTCCAGGTGATTGTAAACGTAATTAGTGCCCAAAACAACACCGCTTGCCGATGCAAAAATTAAGGATACGATAATAATGTTTTTACGTGTACGCTTAATGAAAAGAAAGGCAAGACCGGAAATAATACCTAAGGTTATGATCAGAGTTTGTGACTCGATTACAAGTGACAGCACAAAAAGCAGAGCCGATAATAATCCGAAAATTAAAAAGTTAACAGAGAGTCCTTCCCTGTAAAGCGTAATGATAAAGGCCATAAAAACAATGGCGAGCCCTGTTTCATCCTGCAACAATTTAATGATGATTAACGGCAATCCTAAGATGATTACCGCGAAAATGGTGTTCTTGTAATTTTTAAAAAGGTCTGACAAACGGTTTCTTCTGGAGGTATCCACTTCAATATTGACATTACTTAAAAATTTTGCAAGAGCCAGGTTCGTTGCAAATTTCATGAATTCAGCAGGCTGGATCCCAAATTTTCCAAACCTGAACCAGGAGCGACTCCCCTTTACTTCCCTTCCTAAATAAGGTACGGCAATACAAGCCGCTAACATAAAGCCGTAAAACAAATAGGCAAACACGGTATAAAAGCCTGCATCAATTATGAGAAGAAAAACAGCAATAAAAGCCGCGCTTCCAATCCATATTAATTGCATGCCATATTTTTGTGAGGTATCAAAAATATTCTGATGCTCTTCGTTATAAACAGCCGCATAAATATTCAACCATCCCATGAGCATGAGTATTGAATAGGTAAGAACAGTGATCTTATCTACGCCAAAAAATAAATTATGCTCCTGTTTTCTCACTTTTTCTTTTTTGGTGTATTGGTTTGTTTACCCAATAAATTTGTTCCATCAATTAAATTGGCTTCCATCATACGTTTTTCCATTTCGGGTCTTGTGATTTTGCCTTTTAAATATTTTTCAATCATTAAACTAACAATTGGTGCAGACCATGTTCCGCCAAATCCTGCATTCTCTATAAAGCAAACCATGGCAATTTTAGGGTTCTCTCTTGGTGCAAATGCTAAAAATACTGCATGGTCTTTTCCATGAGGGTTTTCGGCAGTACCGGTTTTGCCACAGGCAACAATTCCTGGAATCTTTGATGCCGTAGCAGTACCTGCATCAAAACATTTTTGCATACCATCCAGTACATTCTGATAAGCCTCCTGGCTTTGCGCGTAAGTAAAATGTTTTTCCTTGAATTTTCCCTCTAATGCTTTTTCCATACCAACTCCTTTTATGCAATGTGGAGTGATGAAAAAACCGCGATTGGCAATTGAAGCTACAACATTTGCCATTTGTAAAGGCACCAATGTTAATTCAGCCTGACCTATACCCAAAGAAACAACGGTATTACTTCTCCAGTGATTTTTTCCAAACACTTTATTATAATATTCTACAGAGGGTACATTACCGGGTTTATCAAACGGCAAATCGCTTCCTAGTTTTGTGCCCGGACCAAAAGATTTTACAGCATCTCTCCAATGATTGTAGCCATCCTCAAATTTTGGATATTTTTTTTGATCAACGATTTCTCTAAATACATAACTATAATATGAGTTACAGGAAGTAGCAATAGATCCGGGTAAATCTGTAGATGGATGTGAATGACATTTTGGATGACCACCCATTGGAGGATAACCTCCATGGCAAGGAAAAACAGTAGAGCGCTGTATTAATCCATCCTGTTGGGCAATTAAGGCATCAATCAGCTTAAATGTGGAACCTGGGGGATACATGGCTGTTAGAGCCCTATTAAATAACGGAATATTTAAAGAATCTAAATATAATTTGGTGAAGTTTCTTGAGCGTTCTTTTCCTCCAACTAATAAATTTGGGTCATAACCAGGGCTTGAAATTAGACATAATATTTCGCCGGTAGCCGGTTCAATGGCCACAACGGCACCTCTTTTACCCTGCAATAATTTTTCGCCATATTCCTGCAAATCAATATCAATACTGCTGAATAAAGGTTTTCCTGCTACCGCAGCAGTGTCATACAAACCATTCATGTATCGTCCCTTGGTTTTGTTATGCACATCTACCATTACGATCTGCGTACCTTTTTTTCCACGCAAGGCTTCCTCGTAAGATCTTTCAATACCGCTGATACCAATGTAATCACCTTCTCTGTAATATATATCTTTAGCGGCTTTATCTTTACTCACCTCACCAACATATCCCAATAAATGGGCAGCGACAGGGCGAGGATAACGTCTAACGGTTCTCGACTGTACATCAAAACCTTTGAATCGGTAAATTTTTTCCTGCAATGCAGCGTATACTTTCGGGGATAATTGTTTTTCAAAAATACTTTCCTTACGAGGAGAATTCGGTGCCTGCATGGCTTTTTTAATCCGACGTAAAAAATCTTCTTTGGTGATTTCAAGTACTTTACAGAGTGCTAATGTATCGCAATCTTTTACCAGTTTTGGAGTTACAAGCAAGTCATAGGATAACACATTTTGCACCAACAATTTCCCGTTACGGTCAAAAATATAACCACGTAAAGCGTATTCTGTTCTTGATTTTAAAGCATTGTTACGGGCCTGAAGTGTATATTGGTCGTCAACTAATTGAATATAAAATAATCGACATATATACACTATGGCCACCAAAATAAAGAAGCCGCTGATGATAAACTTTCTATCTGAAAGATGAGAGTTGTTATTCATTGCGGTGTTTTTTATAAAATAAAAACTGAACAACGTAAACAAATACAAAAGTTCCGATGCTACTTAAGATCACTCTCAGCATGGTTCTGAAAAATTCATCAAAGCGGAAAATTTCCAGGTAAAAGAAAAATAAATGATGAATAAAAATAATTAAAGAAGCGTAAGTAATAAACCAAACTGAACCCATTGAATCCACCGTGGGTAATAATCCCGGATCATAACCTTCCCTTGGAGAGAGTAATTTTAAAATGTAATATCTCGAAAAACCAATCAAAGTGCAGGCTGCAGCATGTATCCCCGCTGTATCATAAAACATGTCGATTATAAAACCAATAAAAAATGATGAGATTAATACAACAAGTTTTGGTGTTTCGAAAGGCAATAATAAAATAAATAAAATATATGGTAACAGAATAATGTAAGAACCAAGGCGTATGTTTTGAACAATCAGCACTTGTAAGAGAACTAATAATATAAACCGGATACTGTTTTTGATGACGTTATTTATCACTTTGTATCTGGGATTTAATTTCTAAACTATCTCTTTGCGTTTTATAATTGTACTTAATAACTGACACATGATTTACTTTTTTGAAATCAGCACTTAGTCTAACCTTTACTGTAAAGTAAGATTCATTAGGCCTTTGCTCAAAGCTTTCAACAAATCCAACTAAAATGCCTTCAGGGAAAATACCGGATAAGGAACTGGTGATCACGGTATCTCCTTTTTTAATTTTTGCATGAGTTGGAATATCGGTGAGGTTGGAAAAACGGTAATCTGAACCATCCCAAATTAATGGCCCGTACGAGGCATCTTTTTTTAACTGGCAGTTTACTCTCACATCTTTATGCAAAATAGACATCACTGAAGAAAAGTTAGCCGAAACATCTTTTACGATACCAATAATTCCATCGCTGGTGATAACTGCCATATCGTTGGTAACACCCTGATCTGATCCGATATTAAGTGTTAAGTAATTATTCCTTCTGTTAACGCTGCTATTAAGTGCTTTTGCATTAGTGAATTCATATTCTTGTTTATACAAAGTATCACGAATTTTATACGATTTCAGTGGTAGAGCCGCATAACCTAATTTTATACGATTTAGCAAAAAGGTATTCATTTTTGAAAGACGTTCATTTTCATCTCTCAAAAGAAGATATTCCTTAGCAGTAGACTCCAGTTCATAAATCTTCGCACTAACTTTGTTCGAAGAATTTAATAAACTGGAGCCCTGATAACCGTTATTTTTAATTAAAATTAAAACACAAATAAATTCTAAGAACAGAAATATAAAAAAGAAATTATTTCTATATAAAAAATTTAAAAGGTTCTTCATTTATAATTTAAAAGGCTGTGGAAGAAAATGCATTAAAACTTAAGTGCTATTCCCGCTTGTATTGGTGTTGACATATCCCAACCTAACTCTGCATAAACTCCAAAGTTTTTTGTAAAATAATATCTGATACCAGCTGTAAAAGCAGTGTAAGCACCAGATTGAGCACCGCTATACGCATAATTCCCATAAGGATCATTTGTTGTGCGTGAGTAAGTTCTGATATTATATCCTAAACCAACATTGGCATAACAATCTATTTTTTCTTTAGTAAAGAAATGGTAGGTTGCGCGAGCCCCAACTGTAATTGTTTTGAATCTGTCGGTTTGATTATAGGTTTCATAATAGTAATTACCATTACCATAATTATATTTGTAGTCTGTATAAGCAAAGTTAACCGTAGTAGAATTATATCCTAGAACAAATCCCAGCCCAAGTGTATGTCCCCATTTAAATTTTACAATACCAAAGTCACCTTTTAAAATTAATGGACCAAAACCTCTCACAGTAGTTGAATTGTATGCACCATTTCCAGTATATCTGGTTCGTGTATCTAAACGGTTAAAATCTGGAAAACCTAAACCCGCTGTAATAACAACTGTTCCTTTGTCAAATGCAGTGTTGTCATCCTGCGCTGTCATGTTTGTGTTTGATAATAATGTTCCTAATAATAGGAATGAGAATACTTTTAATTTTTTCATAAGTCGTTTTTTTTACTGTTAATACTGTTTTTTTTAATTTTTTTATTTGATTAAGAAAGGAAATTTGTGAACATTTTTAAGGGCTATGCCTGTTCCGCGGGCAACAGCTCTTAACGGATCCTCACACACATGGACCGGCAATTTTGTTTTTAATGAAATACGTTTATCTAATCCTCTTAATAAAGAACCACCACCTGCCATATAAATACCAGTACGGTAAATGTCGGCCGCTAATTCCGGGGGTGTCATCTCCAAGGCATTTAAAATCGCTTCTTCAATCTTGGAAATAGATTTATCAAGGCAATGAGCAATCTCAACATAACTAACAAATACTTCTTTAGGAATACCACTCATTAAATCGCGCCCTTGAACGGCATAATCTGCCGGGGGATTTTCGATTTCAGTCATGGCCGCCCCAACTTCAATTTTTACTTGCTCTGCACTTCGCTCTCCAATTAAAATGTTATGCTGGCGACGCATGTATTCTTCAATGTTCGCGTTAAAATCATCACCGGCAATACGAGTTGATTTATCACATACAATTCCTCCTAACGCAATTACCGCAATTTCAGAAGTACCACCACCAATATCGATGATCATATTTCCCATAGGTTCTTCCACATCAATGCCCATACCAATTGCGGCTGCCATGGGTTCATGAATCATGTAAACTTCTTTCGCTCCTGCATGTTCAGCACTGTCACGTACCGCACGTTTTTCAACCTCTGTAATCCCGCTTGGGATACAAATTACCATACGTAAAGAAGGTTTAAAAAAACGATTTCCTGGGTTAATCATTTTGATCATTCCTTTGATCATTTCCTCAGCTGCCTGGAAATCGGCAATCACCCCATCTCTTAATGGACGAATGGTTTTAATATTCTCATGTGTTTTTCCATGCATCATCTGCGCCTGTTTGCCAACCGCAATCACCTTACCTGTAGTTCTATCCACTGCAACAATACTTGGTTGATCAACTACCACTTTTTCGTTATGAATGATGATAGTGTTGGCTGTACCTAAGTCAATTGCAATGTCCTGGGTTAAAAAATCGAATAAAGCCATATGTGAAAATTAGTTTATTGTTATGTTAAAGTGTTATATATTTTTTGGATTTATTAATGTATTCTTTGGTTTTTGTACTTCTACTATTCGTGACATTATTTTTTTGACATAAATTATTTTTCCAGATTCTGAACCTAGTGTTTAAAATGTCTTGTTCCTGTAAATACCATGCTCATGCCTTTTTCATTGCAATATTCTATACTATCTTTATCCTTAATGGAGCCCCCTGGTTGAATAACAGTATCAATGCCAACTTTGTGGGCAATCTCCACACAATCTGCAAAAGGAAAAAAGGCATCACTGGCCATCACAGCGCCTTTCAGATCAAAACCAAAGTTTTCCGCTTTTACAATAGCCTGTTTTAAAGCATCTACACGGGATGTTTGCCCAGTGCCACTCGCCAATAACTGATTGTTTTTAGCCAATACAACCGTGTTGGATTTTGTATGTTTTGCCAGTTTGTTTGCGAATAACAAATCTTTAATTTGCGCTTCAGTAGGCGCTACGTTAGTTACGGTTTGTAAATTACTATTTGTTTCTGAAACCGAATCTCTGTCCTGCTCAACGATACCATTCAGTAAAGTACGAATTTGTTTTTGAGGAAGCTCTAACGGCTTCTGAACGAGGATGATGCGGTTGTTCTTTGTTTTTAAGATGGCCAATGCGTTTGCAGAATAGGAAGGCGCGATTACCACTTCACAAAATAGTTTATGAATCTCTTCTGCTGTTTCAAAATCAATTTCGGTATTGCTGATTAAAATTCCTCCGAACGCTGAAACAGGATCACCCGCTAAGGCATCTTTATAAGCATCTGCTAATTTCGGTCTGCTGGCAATGCCGCATGCATTGTTGTGTTTTAAAATAGCAAAGGTTGGTTCTTCTATGAAATCAGCTATTAAGTTAACCGCCGCATCTACGTCCAATAAATTATTGTAAGATAATTCTTTACCGTTCAATTTTTCAAACATCGCTTCCATATCGCCATAGAAGACACCTTTTTGATGGGGATTTTCTCCGTAACGCAGCGCAGAGCCATTGTTAATACTGTTTCTTAAAATCGGTAATTGCTCAGTTGCATTAAAGTAATTAAAGATAGCCGTGTCGTAATAGCTGCTCATGGCAAATGCTTTAGCGGCATAAGTTTTACGGTCAGAAATATCTGAAAAACCATTTTTTTCGTTCAGTAAATTCAATAGCGAAGAGTAATCATTTCTAGAAGAAACGATGACCACATCATTGAAATTTTTAGCGGCTGCCCTGATCAGGGAAATACCTCCAATGTCAATTTTTTCGATAATATCTTCTTCTGATGCACCGCTTGCAAGTGTTTCTTCAAAAGGGTAAAGGTCAACAATCACCAAATCAATATTGGGAATTTCATGTTGTTCCATTTGGGCTACATCGGCATCTAATTCTCGTCTTCCCAAAATGCCACCAAAAATTTTTGGATGTAATGTTTTCACTCTTCCTCCAAGAATCTCTGGAAAAGAAGTGAGTCCTTCAACTGATTTCACGGGTGCTCCCAATTTTTCAATAAATGTTTGGGTACCTCCTGTACTATAAATCGTTACGCCTAACTCGTTTAATTTTTTGATAACCGGTTCAAGGTTATCTTTGTAATAAACGGAAATCAGGGCACTATTTATTTTCTTTAAATTGCTCATAAACTCTAGTAAAACACAAAGATAATTGTTCGAACTGCATATCACTACTTTGTTGAAAAGTGCTGAAAAATCTATAACAATCTACTGATAACAAGTTTTTAACAATCTGGTTTTAATGGAAAAATGCAACATATGAAGTCTTTTTACATACTTTTAAATAATGTTAGACCAATTGGAATTATTAGACAGGCAGTTATTGCTTATAATTAATGCTTGTCATAGCCCACTTATTGATCTTTTAATGTGGTATGTATCGGGAATCTGGATCTTTTCTCCACTGTTTGCTTACTGGTTATTCATGGTTTACAAGAGATATGGTTCCCGAAAACTCTTTATTTTACTGGGGTTTCTGGGTTTAATGATTATTCTAACGGATCAAACCTCAAACATTACTAAGCATGCCATTAAGCGTTACCGACCAACACACAATATTGAAATCCAATCGCAAGTGCATATTGTTAATGGTTATAGAGGTGGCATATATGGCTTTTTTTCGGGGCATTCCACTAATAGTTTCGGTATAGCTATGTTACTGTTTTTATTATTTAGCAAGGAATCTTTACTGTTCAGAAGCACATTTTTTGCATGGGCTGGTTTAACGGCATATTCACGTATTTATTTGGGCGTGCATTATCCTTCTGATATTTTTGTGGGCTTGCTCGTTGGCTTATTTTGGGGATATATGATTTACTTATTGATTCAATTCACGTTTAAGAAAAGGTTTCACCAAACCGTTGAAGTATAATGAAAAAAGTATTATTAATAAGCTTTCTGACTCCATTCATTGCTTTTGCACAACTACCCGAAACCGATATCTGGTTGTTTAAAGTAGAAAAAAAAGAAGGAAAATATATTTATAAAAATGCGCTGAATATCAATAAGCGTTTGGGTTATGATAACCAGCCTGTATTTACAACTAATCGTAAATCTGTGATTTATGTGAGTATCGATGAGAGTAAACAAGCGGACTTGTACCAATATTCTATTTCAAAAAAAACACATATAAATCTTACCAAGTCACAGGTAAGTGAATATTCTCCCACCATAATTCCCAATGGCACGGGTTTAAGCGCAGTAGTTGTAGAGAAAGATTCCGCACAACGTTTGTGGCAATTCAATATGGATGGAACATTTAAAAAAATTATTCATGAAGGTACTGATTCTGTTGGTTATCATGCCTGGTTAAATACTGATACGCTTTTGTATTTTAAGCTAACAAACCCACATTCGTTAAGAGCATTGAATTTGAAAACTAATAAGGACACATGGATTTGTGAACACCCAACCAGGGCTTTTAAGAAAATAGGAGCAAGCTCCAAATTCATTTATGCTATAAAAGATTCTTCGTCCACACATTTCAGGATCTATGACCCTGCCTTGAAAGAGAGCAATGTATACGCATCCTATCCTTCAACTAATGAAGATTTCATCTGGCATGATGAATTAGGATTAATCAAATCAGAAAATGCTGATCTTTTGCGATATAATGAACAAAGCAGACAATGGGAAACACTCTTTACTTTTTCCGGTTTGGGTATTAAAAAAATCACCCGTTTTGTGTTTGATTCTAAAACGAAACAATTAGCTATCGTAAACAATCTATGATAAATGAAAAACAAATAGGTGAGTATTTGTATTCCACTAATAAATCAAAATTGAAAATTGATTATATCCATCACTACTTAAGTGAAGAAAGTTACTGGGCAAAAAATATTCCATTAGAAATTGTTAAGCAATCAATTGAAGGCAGCTTATGCTTTGGGATATATCATAATCATATGCAAGTGGGTTTTGCAAGAGTGATCACTGATTACGCTACTTTTGGTTATTTAGCGGATGTATTTATAGATAAAGATTACCGAGGGCAGGACTTAAGTAAAGAGTTGATAAAATTTATAATGGAACAAGAAGTTATAAAAAAACTACGTCGTTTTATGTTAGCTACTTTAGATGCTCACAGTTTATATGCTCAGTTTGGCTTCGAAAGCCTGGAAGGAAATAAGCGTTTAATGGGAATTAAATTTTTTGAAGAATATTAAATTAATTTGATTGTAGCTTCAATATATTTTTTAGTGTTTTGCTTTTTAATAAGCAGGATTTCTTTTTTTAAAGACGATCATCTGTCGTTGAAATTGATTTTTGGAATTTTAATTATTAAATGCCTGGCCTGTTATGCTTATTACTGGGTATATTTTTGCTATTACCCCTCGGGGTTTAACGGCGACAGTGTTTCAACACTGCATGACGCTAAAATAATATACAACGCATTACCTAAACATGTTCCTGATTTTTTCAAAATGATATTTGGTCTGCATTCTGAAATGGATACAGACTCACTGTACGATCCTTATTTTAAGCATATTGAAAAATGGGGCAGGGCTGATGTGACCTCTGATTTTTTTTTAAATGATAACCGTACACCCATTCGGCTAAATGCGCTGATTATGTTATTCTCATTCGGGCAATATGCTGTACATGCTTTAGTAATGTTGATCTTGTCTTTTATTGGCCAATATGCTTTTTATAAAACCTTTAAAAAATATTTTCCAAAAAAAGAAATTATTCTCGCAGCAATCATTTTTTTAACACCTTCTATTTTATTCTGGACTTCGGGAGTTTTAAAGGAACCTATTGCTATCTGCTTATTAGGATTGTTTACATATTCATTTGTCAAATTATTTATTCACCGGCAATTTAAATTCAAATACTTTTTACTTTTTGCCACTTCGGTTTTCTTTTTCATGATCATCAAGCCATACATTATTGCTTTGTTGATTATTCCATTAATATTGTTTGTAATTGTTAAACATTACAGGATTAAAAGAGTGATGTTGTTTTATGCGGGCTCGATGGTGTTGATCTACGGTATTGGAATTGTAACCTTAAAATTTGTTTTCAATAAAGATGTATTGAATACCATTGTCGTGAGGCAGAATGATTTTGTGAGCCTAAGTAAAGGAGGGATCTTTTTTATGAGAGGAGAGAAATATATTCGTTTGGAATATAAAGATTCCACACATTACAAAAGGGTGGATACCGTTAATAATTTGTACCAGCTTGATAGGCATTCCGCTTTTATGTATTGGGATACCCACAATTTAAGAGATACGATTTATGAAACCAATAATAAAGACACTTCTTACTTTTCATTGGAAGCAACCTGCGCACCTTCGGGTTCAGCTATTAATATAGACAGGTTACAGTATTCTTTCTCTTCTTTTGTTAAACTAATTCCACAGTCTTTTTATAATGTGCTTTGCAAACCTTTTTTTTATGACAGTCGTTCTGTTCTTGAGCTCATGGCTTCTGCTGAAAATTTAGGAATTCTTTTATTTTTTATATTTTGTTTTGTGTTTAAGGAAAAGGCTTTTATAGATCATAATTTATTGATCTGTTTTATTTCTATCATCATCATTTCATTTATCTTAATAGGTATTACGACAACCGTCACTGGAGCGATTGTAAGGTATAAAGTCCCTTTTATCCCATTTTTATTAATGATTCCGTTACTGTATCTGAATCCTGGAATCTTAAAAAAAATTCCTTTTATCAAACATTTAGTTAAATAGTTATATTTGTTTAAAGCATTAATAGTTTTTAAGTATGGGTTTTATTTTTAATAATTTACTTCGCAGAAAATCAATTACAGCTATTACCGATGCTGAAAGCCATGGAGTTGGTTTACACCGGGTACTAACTGTTAGAGACTTAACTTTTTTCGGTATCGCCGCCATTATTGGGGCGGGTAGTTTTAGCAGTATTGGTTCTGCATGTTTTTCGGGCGGGCCGGCAGTAGTATTTTTGTTTGTTATTTGTGCGATTGCCTGCGGCTTCACTGCTATGTGTTATGCTGATTTTGCAACGCGTGTCCCTGCCTCCGGAAGTGCCTACACATATGCGTATGTTTCTTTTGGTGAGTTGGCTGCCTGGATTATTGGCTGGGCACTTTTAATGGAATATTCTATTGGTAATATTTATGTAGCATTTTCATGGAGCGGTTATTTTGTGAATTTAATTGAAGGATTTGGCTTGCACATCCCAACTTGGTTAACAAATAATTATCCTGATTCGCATCAAGCTTTTTTGGATAGCAAAGTTGGTAAGTTGAGTGATGCCTGGAATACTGCACCGGTTGTTATGGGTGTAAAACTTATTTTTGATCTGCCGGCAGTGATGATCAATATTTTAGTAACCTGGTTAGTTTATGTTGGGACTAAGGAATCCCGCAATGCCAGTAATATTATGGTTATCATAAAACTCGCTATCATTTTGCTGGTGATCATCGTTGGCGCATCTTATGTTGACATTGATAATTGGACACCGTTTATGCCGAACCAATTCAGTGGAGTGATGGCAGGAGTATCAGGGGTGTTTTTTGCATACATTGGTTTTGATGCTGTTTCTACCTTAGCTGAAGAAAGCAAAAATCCTCAGCGAGATCTGCCGCGTGGTATGATCTATTCATTAATTATTTGCACCGTTGTATTTATTATTTTAGCTCTTGTCTTAACAGGAATGGTTTCTTATACTGCTTTAAACGTATCCGATCCTTTAGCAGAAGTGTTTGCTTTAAAAGGTATTAAGTGGATGTTATTTATTGTATCCTTTGCAGCGGTAATAGCAATGACTAGTGTGATTTTGGTATTTCAAATGGGGCAACCAAGGATCTGGATGGCTATGAGCCGCGACGGATTATTGCCAAAGAAATTTGCAGAGATCCATCCTAAATATAAAACTCCGGCATTCTCCACTTTAATAACCGGTTTAGTAGTTGGTATTCCTATTTTCTTTACCACACCAAAGTTTGTTTTAGACTTTACCAGTATCGGAACTTTATTTGCCTTTGTATTGGTATGTGGCGGTGTGTTGATCCTGCCACGTAATATGAATGCCAAAGAAAAAGGAAAATTTAAAATGCCTTATATTAATTCTAAATACATTGTTCCGGTAATAACAGTTGTCTCTTTAGCTGTTATTTTTTCTAACCATGCGAGTATGATTATCAATGATGATACGTCCTATAATATTCCAATGATTGTATTTTACCTGGTGTGGATCACCCTTGCCATTTTTTCTTTCATTAAGAATTATTCCCTGATCCCTGTGCTTGGTTTATTGTCTTGCTGTTATCTGCTTACAGGTATGGGCTGGACCAACTGGATGATGTTTGGAGTGTGGCTTGTAATTGGCCTTGTTGTATATTTAATGTACGGCTACCGGAAAAGTAAGCTGAATGTAGTACAGTAGTTTAGTTAATCAAAAAGATTTTTAATAAAAATAATAGGACTCTTTTTTTAACTTATTCGTTTGGTTTATGACGGTTAACTTTTTGTAATTCATCAACGTCTGCTTTATCTTTTATCCTGTCAGAGCTTAGCTTTGATATTATAAGGTGCTTATATTGGATGATAGGGACATTTATACCTTCAATATCTGCAACTACTTTTTGTTCAAAAGCTTCCTTAAAGTTTACTACACTGATTCTGGTTAAGCAATCTACTCTTTCAGGTTCTTCCCAAAAATGAAAAGCAAGGTGTTTTGTGAAGTCAAGTTGATTAATGTATTCTATGCCTTTATCATCAAACTCAAACTCTTTCAATACTTTAATTAATTTTAGTTTATTTTCATTGGATGGTTCAATCCATAAATCCATATCTCCGGTTGTACGTTTGTAACCGTAATAAATAACAGCATAACCACCAACCAACAAAAAATTCACCTCATGTTTTATAAGAGATTTTAAGAGTAATTGATGATTTTCAATGAAAATGTTCATTCTCTATCAATGTAAATCAAATTTGTATTTGTTTTTTTTGGAGAAATGGAATATACTCTTAAAATGAGTTGAACGGTTTCTTTAATTCTATCTACAGGATTTTGCTGTGCAATATGTTTTTCCTGAGCTTCTGCAGCTTCATTGAAATTCGAATGGATAGTTATAGTAGGTTTATGATATTTCATTTGCTTCCTTAAATTTAATCAAAATCCATAGAAATAAAAAATGGAGCGCTTTTACTTCTTAGGATAATCAAACATAAACAATTCTCCTGATTTCACTTTATTCCAATCGTCTGTATTAAAACTGATTCCGGCAATGGCGCAAGTAGGCATTTCCATTGGCAGTGTTTTTACAAGTGATTCTGCAAATTCACTAATCGTTGGATTATGGGCAAATAACAATACGGATTCGAATGAATTATCAATCGAATGGATCACTGAAAAATAATCCTTCACACAACAATCGTAAAGCTCTTCTTTAATAACAACTTTGTTGGCATTATAATCTAAATTTCGCGCAAAGATCAAGGCTGTTGTCAGCGCACGGATAGCCTGGCTACTAATGATCAGATCGGCCTTAGCGGCGAATTTTTTACTCATAAAATTAGCGTCGGCATAACCTCTTTCATTCAGGTGTCGTTCAACGTCTTCTAATGCCGTGTTTATACGATCGGACTTTGCATGGCGAATTAAATATAATTTTTTCATTTATTTATTTTTAAATTTTCCATAGTAATTATTCTATCGCAAAAAGCATATTCATCTTTCAAAGAGTTAGAGCACACAACAATGGTTTTATGCATTGCATATTTTGTGATCATTTCTTTGTACCAATCAATGACTGTTGCGTCTAAATTGGTCGTAGGTTCGTCCAGAAATAAAACAGGAGTATCTGCTAAAATTGCCAGCGTTAGTTTTAAGCGCTGTTTCATGCCACTTGAAAATAATTTAATATATTTATTTTTATGTGCTGAAAGCCCTGATAATTCAATGATTTGCGCAATGTTTAATGTTTTTAAGAACGGCTTGTAAATGCAAGCATGCTCTATTTGTTCCTGCAAGGTAAAGTCTTCTACCAGTTCTAGGTAAGGAGAAGCCAGACTGATTAGTTTGTACTGATTTTCATCTTCTGTTTTTTGCTGGCGGTTTGTATATGAGACGCCGCCTTCATTTAATGCGAGGTAACCTGTCATAGCCTGCAGTAAGGTCGATTTTCCGGAACCGTTTAAACCCAATATTACAATTTTTTCGCCATGAGTA
Organism: Bacteroidia bacterium; assembly: GCA_014378485.1. Lineage (GTDB taxonomy): Bacteria > Bacteroidota > Bacteroidia > B-17B0 > Aurantibacillaceae > UBA4416. Next base: position 22,882 of record JACMNO010000082.1, on the reverse strand, counting down.
ATTTCCAGATTCACATTACGGAAGATCCATTCCCTTCCGAATTTTTTTCCTGCATTGTTTACTTGTATGATAATTTGCTGCTGCAATTGAATCTGTTTGATGTATAAAAGTAACATTTTTTATTCTCTGATATTTATGCATTTCTTATTTTATTTTATGCTATTGTTTCCTCTCAAATAAAGCATGTTTTAATTATACCGATAGCAAATATTATGATTTTTATTATTTCTAAAATTCGTATCTTTGGCACGTGAAAACGATTAAATTTATATTCGCTCCAATCTGGAAAACCTGGTTTTTCTTTGAATTTGTTTTAACGCTGATCATTCTTTACCCGTTATTTTTTTTTACAATAAAAACACAGCGTCTGGATGCCGCTTTTAAGGTAAAGCGGTTATGGTCGGGTTGTATTGCCTATTTATCAGGGGTCATCCCTGTGATCATTTACAAATCAAAATCAAAAAAAATGCCCCAGCCCTGTGTGTTTGTGGGCAACCATACTTCTTATCTGGATATAGTGTTGAGTACTTTTTATATCGATCACCTTGCCATTTATTTAGGAAAAGCAGAGTTGATGAAAGCACCTTTATTTAAAACCTTTTTTAAAGGCATGGATATTCCTGTAAATCGCAAAAGCAGGATAGATCCTCATAAAGCATTAACGCGTGCAGGTGAAGAGATTGATAAGGGACGCAGTATGGTTATTTTCCCGGAAGGAACTATATCCAGTTTTGGAGTGTTAAAGCCCTTTAAAAATGGCGCTTTTAAACTAGCCATCGAAAAACAGGTGCCCATTGTTCCGGTTGTAAATTTGAATAACTGGAAATTGTTGCAGAACGGCGGCTTTTTTAAAAGTCACGGATGCTTTGGCATCGCTAAAACAGTGGTTCTTGAGCCTATTGAAACCAAGGGTATGACTGAAGATAATTTAGTAGATTTGCGTGAAAGGGTTTTTAAATTAATCAACGATACATTAAACGAATACAATGGCACAAAAAATTGATATCAAAACTGTTGAGGAAGTGGCGCACCTTGCACGTCTGGAATTTACAGAAGAAGGTAAAGCTGAGATCCTGAACGACATGAATCGTATGCTGGCCTTTGTGGATAAGCTAAACGAAATGGATACCGATGGTGTTGAACCACTGATTTACATGACAGATGAAATTAACGTCATGCGCGAAGATGAACCAAAAGATACATTGAATCAAAAAGAAGCATTAAAGAATGCTCCTAAAAAAGATTCGGATTACTTTAAAGTTCCAAAAGTCATTGATAACCATTAAGCCATATCTGCCGGAATACAATAGCAGGCTGATTGATATTTTTAAAAGCAATATGCCTTTGTATTTTGCTTTAGAAGAACTTCCTTTATTCAATGCGTTCCTGGAAAAAGATGTGTTCCTTAAAAACTACTCCGTTGTTTTAAAAGATGGATTGATCGTAGGTTGCGGTGGCATTGACCTAAATCAGCCAACAAAATATACCAATGAACCTCATGTTATCATGACATGGGGAATGATTGATTATAAATATCACAAAGAAGGTTTAGGAAAAGCACTGTTATTGTTCCGGATTCAACAAGCCAAAAAAATACATCCAGGCCTCAAAATTGCATTAGGAACTACTCAATATACTTTCCTGTTTTTTGAAAAATACGGCTTCAAAACTGTTTACTTTGAACAAGACCACTGGGCGAAGGGTTTAGACCTTTATCAAATGGAACTTGTTTGATTAAATTTTTATAATTGAAAAAAAGGGGCAAAAGAGTTCTTGAGAAAAAAAATACTGAACCGTTTGTGGCACTAGGAAACGCACTCCTATTCTTTATCCTCACCTAACTCCAGCAATTTAATATCTCCAATAGCATTGCCGGCTATACCTTTTACCGAGCCATAAAAGTTAGTTGTATTGAGTAGTACTTTTTCTAATTGTTTTTCACGCTCTTTCCAAATCTTTTGCATGGCATTTTTTTCACGTTGGATACCATATTGCAATTCAGTAAAGCCTTCCACGATGGCTTCAATTTGCTGCCTGAATTCAGTACCTGTTAAGTATGAATACAACATACTCATTTTATCACCTTTATTTTCCTGGCTCGATTGTGCCGCAAAGATCTTTATTAATGTATCGCGCAAAACAAACGATAAAGATTTTATCTCTGTGAAGCTGCATACCCACACACCATCTTTCATACCGAAACGTTCCATTTCCTTAGGCATCGTCTCTGTTACAATAACGGCAATATCTGCTTGCGTAGAGCGCATATCATGTTTTAATTTATCGATCCAGTCGCCACCAAATGCTTTGGTGTTCTTACTTTCATAAATAATTTTCCCACACACCTGTCCTAATGGATTACGAATAGTATGAATAGCGTCTGCACCTTTTACACCCTTCCCTACTCCATCAATCGAATCAAATGGAAACATACCTCGTAATAATTCTTCCAGCACCAACTCCTGCACTTCGCCCTGCATTTGCATGGAACCCTGTCCTTGCTTCCGCACCATTTCCTCCGTTAGTTTTTTCTGGTCTTCCAGTTGTTTTTTTAATTCCATTAACTGCAACTGATGATCTTTTTCTTTAATAGAATTTTTTTCCAGTTCCTGCTTTTTGATTTGCTCAGAAAGTAATTCTCTCTCGGCCTGAAGCTTTTGCTGAAGGGTTAATTCAAAATGTGCTTCCTTGTCTATTAATTCTTTTTCCTTTAATAAATATTTTAACTCTTTCTCCTGGCTGTCTTTTAACTTTTTCTCTTTTTCTGTCAGTTCTTTGTTCAGCATTTCCATTTGAAGCTGCATTTCGGATGCGGCCTTTTTAATGGCTTCCTGCTCCAGTACAACTTTTTGCAACTTCACTTTTTCAGCTATGATTTTTTCCTGGTTCTCGGCATCTGTTTTTGCCTGTTCCATTAATTTATTTACCTGAGCACGCTCGTGCTCCAGCTTTTGTTTATCATCGTTATAAACTTTTAAATATTTATTTCTGATGTCTGTTTCAATTTGTTGCGTCAATGCATTTCCAATTGGAAATTCATGTTTACAGTTTGGACATACAATGTTTGATGGGTTACTCATTGAATAATTTAATAATACGATTAATGAATTTTACTCCTGGTCTTTTAATGCTTTCATCAACACTTTCATGCCTTCTACTGCCGTAGCTTTAATGACTTTCAGGTTTTTGATATAGTCCAGGTTAAAATCACCCGGGTCAATCAGGTATTTTGGGATATTGCTTTTAACCACGTGAATTAAATTAGCCGCAGGGTACACATTCAGAGAAGTTCCAATAGTTACAAATACATCAGCTTCCTCTGCTAACGCTGTGGCTTTATCCATTTCAGGAACTGCTTCCCCAAACCAAACTATATGTGGCCTGATCTGAGAACCAGCTTCACACACATCTCCAGTTTTTATTTCCCAATGTTTTAATGGAAAAACCAACTCTTTCTTTAACGTACTCCGTCCCTTCATAATTTCTCCATGCAAATGCAAAACATTTTTACTTCCGGCACGTTCATGCAAATCATCAATATTTTGTGTGATCACCTGTACATCAAAAAAATTTTGTAATTCGGCTACTAATACATGGGCTTCGTTAGGTTTTGCATCCATCACTTGTTTACGGCGCTGGTTATAAAAATCCAATACAAGTTCTTGGTTTCTCGTCCATGCGTCGAAAGTGGCAACATCTTCAATCTTATATTCTTCCCATAGCCCGCCACTATCTCTGAAAGTCTTAATCCCACTCTCAGCGCTCATTCCGGCACCACTAAACACTACTATTTTCTTTTTATGCATTATTTGATGTTAAAATAAACTTTAAACAATCTACAAACAAGTGTAAATTATCTTTTAGCTTATCCTAAATTTACAAAAAAAACAACCACTATGAAATTTTTTATTGATACAGCGAATTTAGCGCAAATTAAAGAAGCACAAGACCTAGGCGTTTTAGACGGCGTAACAACAAACCCATCATTAATGGCTAAAGAAGGCATTAAAGGGCAGGATAATATTATGAAACATTATGTAGATATCTGCAATATCACAACAGGCGATGTAAGTGCAGAAGTAATTGCTACTGATTTTGACGGCATGGTTCGTGAAGGAGAAATGTTAGCCGATCTTCATCCACGCATCGTTGTAAAGATCCCAATGATCAGAGAAGGTTTAAAAGCCATTAAATATTTCAGCGACAAAGGCATTAAAACCAATTGCACATTGGTATTCTCTGCGGGACAAGCCTTATTAGCGGCTAAAGCCGGTGCCTCTTATGTTTCTCCGTTTGTTGGCCGTTTAGATGATATCAGCCAGGATGGTATGGACCTTATTGATGATATCAGAACGATCTATGATAATTACGGTTACGAAACAGAAATTTTAGCTGCTTCTATCCGTCATCCATTACACATTGTTCAATGTGCTAAATTAGCAGCTGATGTGATTACTGCTCCCTTAAGCGCGATTATTGCTTTATTGAATCATCCTTTAACGGATAAAGGGTTGGCGCAGTTTTTAGCAGATGCTAAAAAATAATTATTTTTTCATAAATGGAAAGCCTTAGCGAATTAACGTTGAGGCTTTTTCATTTTCAAACATATAGTTACAGAGATAAAAAAGGAATGCCAGCAAACATAAACGAACTATTTGCCACTGTGGTTTTAGTGTTCTACAATTTATAATAAACCACTTTCTTCGTATCAAAAAACTCTTCTTCAAAATAGTTTTTCAAATCATAAAAAACAGCTTTGTCATAGTGATGACCAAATTCTTCGCGAAGGTCGCCTCCTTTAAGATACAGGATGCCGTTTGGAAGATCATTGAAATTATCTTTCAATATTTTTTTACTGATCCAGTTATAAAAATCCGGGAAGGCTGTCACAGCGCGGCTTACAATAAAATGAAATTTATCATTTATTTTTTCGGCACGTTCATGTTCCGCAAAAAGATTTGTTAAGCCTATGCCCGCCGCTACTTCATTCACCACTTTTATTTTTTTTCCGATAGAATCCACGAGGTGAAATCTAGATTCAGGAAAAAGAATCGCTAAAGGAATACCAGGAAATCCGCCGCCACATCCAACATCTAAAATTTTTGTACCCGGTTTAAATGCCATAACTTTGGCGATACCCAATGAGTGCAGGACATGGCGCTCGTATAGCAAATCGCTATCTTTTCTGGAGATGACATTGATCTGAGCATTCCAATGCATAAACAAATCATACAATTGTTCAAATTGCTGTTTCTGTTTAGTGGTAATGTCAGGGAAATATTTTAGGATGATATCGGGTTTCACGAAAAAAAATAAAATTTTAATGTCAGTTCGAGCGGAGTCGAGAACCTTTTACATCTACCTGCCTTCGACTCCGCTCAGGATGACAGATCGATGCAAAAAAACTACATTTTACTTTCCTGATTCTTAAGGATATTATGCAAAAATTCCCGTGCCCTGAACAATTGCGCTTTCACCGTACCAACAGGTAGTTCAAGCTTTATTGCAATTTCATCATAACTTAATTCTTCGTAATAACGCATCTTCACTAACTCTTTATAACGTGGCTTTAGTTTTTCAACTACCTCGCGCAGCATTTCCACCTTCTGTTTTTTAATGATATGTTCTTCGGGATCAAGGGTTGGAGAAATAATATTTTTTGAGAACTCCTGGCCTTCATCATTTTCCAGTTTAGTATCTAATGATAATGCGGTGTTCTTTTTTTTATTCCTTAAAAAATCAATCGCGTTATTAGAAGCTATTTTAAACAGCCAGGTACTGAAAGCATAAGTCGGTGTATATTGTTCAAGCCTTTTAAAAGCCCGCCCAAAAGCTTCAATAGTAAGGTCATCAGCATCGTCTTTGTTATTACACATGCGAAGCATCGTAAAGTAAACAGATTCCCGGTAACGGTGCAGTAATTCCGCATAAGCTTTTTGGTCACCTTTATGCAAGGCACGCTGAATAAGCTTATAGTCATAAACTGCTTTGGTTGTAAGATTTTCCGTCGGGTCTAACTCTTCCATTTGTTTGGCTTATGAAATAATTTATTGATATGAAATACCGGGTATACAATTAATAAAACGGCCTCGTAAAAAAAGGATAAAGCCCAAAGATCTGCTTCGTTAACTTTCTTAGATGCTTTTTTAAAGATAGCCATTTGAATGCAAATTTTCAATATAAAACCAACTAATGCAGAAATAAGTATTGTTTTATATAACAAAACAGATATAAATAAAAAATGAAAGAAGTATTGCAGGAAATAGCCTATGGTAATCTTTGCCTTGCTGCCTGAATTGTAATGAGGAGCTGTTGTTAAATGCCTTTGTTTCTGACGTTTCCAATCGGCAAAAGTGGTTTTAGCAAGAGAATAAGTAATGGCATTCCATGAAACTGCAACGTTTGTATTCTCATTGTTGCATGCCAGGTTAATAAATAAATCATCGTCACCAGAAGTTATGTGGTAATGCTTTGAAAACCCTTTTTGCTTATAGAATAAATCTTTTTTATAGCCTAAATTCCGGCCAACACCCATATATGCGTTGCCTTTAATAGCGGCAGACAAATAATTAGAAGCGATCAGAAAAGTATCAAAACGAATTAATTTATTAAGAAAACCAATTTCTTTTTTATAAGCACCATAGCCCAGAACAATTTCTTTTTTGTTTACAAAACCTGCACTCATTTCGCTCAACCATTGGTCATTGGCAGGAAAACAATCAGCATCCGTAAATATAAGGTTTTCGTATTTAGCGCCCTTGATTCCTACCATTACCGCAAATTTTTTGCCGTGTTTATAATAATCATCTTCCTTAATTGTTACCTTTTTTAGGTTAGGAAATATTTTGGCAAATTCATCAACCACATTCTCAGTATTATCCATGGAACAATCATTTACTACCACTACCTCAAATTCGGGATAATCCTGAACAAGGATTTTTGGCAGAAACTCGGTGAGGTTATCGTCTTCGTTGCGGGCACAGATAATAATAGAAATAGGCCCTTTCACAGAACTGGTTTCAAGAGAAGTCGTTTTAAAATTACCTAAGGGTAAAACATTTATTATATAGTGAATAACAATGCCTATCAACGACACAAAAAAAGCAACCAACAAGAGTTCGTCCGCCCCTATTTCAATAAAATCAGGAAAATACATACCGTAAAAATACCATGGATACAGCCAAATAATTACCTTATCTTTGAATTTAGTAAACAAAGAAATTAACAATGCCTGCCATGTCTGTCAGAAATACTTAATTGCCCCTGTTAGTAATTTATAAATTTTACCATTTGTAAACTCTTTAATTTCAAGATCACAAGCCCGGAATGAGAGAATAAAACTAATACAACTAAAAAAACATGCTTACAGAAATAAAAGCCGTCATATTTGACATGGATGGAGTAATCATAGACTCCGAACCACTTTGGCGCAGAGCCATGATTCAAAATTTTACAAAAATTGGGATTCCTTTCAGTGATGATCATTGCCGCATTACAACCGGTTTAAGGTTTAAAGAAGTGGCAGAATACTGGTTCAAAAAACATGAAATAAGCCACATTTCCGTGGATGAGTTTGATGAACAGGTGATCAACAGTTTATGTGAATTGATTTACCTGGAAGGTAAAACAATGACGGGCGTAGCGGAAGCGCTTCATTTTTTTAAGCAAAAAGGATTTAAAATCGGCATTGGCACATCTTCCAATACAAAGCTGATGAATACAGTAGTTGATGTCCTAAATATCCGTCATTATTTTGACGTATTATGTTCAGCTGAGCACATGGATTATGGAAAACCACACCCGGAAGTTTACCTGACCTGTTCGAGAGAATTAAACGTTCATCCACTTCATTGCCTTGTAATTGAATATTCAGTGAATGGTATTGTAGCAGGAAAGGCCGCTCAAATGAGAGTAATTGCCATTCCGGAGGAGATCAATAAAAACAACCCTAAATTTATGATTGCAGACTACACACTGGCATCATTACTCGAAGTAATCAATTAGAGAAGTGTCTATTCCATACATCTTCTTAAGAACAGATTCAATGGCAACATGGCCTTAAACACTTTCGCCGCATAAGCCGGGAAGTTTTTATCTGTCACTTGGCTATCTTTCAAATCATGAACAACAATAAAATGTTTATGCTGAAGATATCCTAATTCTGGATGATCCTTTGGATAACCTTTAGGAGCCAATTTTAATTTACCCTCCTGCGACAGATCTTTAAAATAGGTTTTGAAATCTTTGGCATTTACTATTTTTTTAAAGTCAGCTGTATTGTAATCAATCTCCTGCCTGATATTTGCTAAAGCATCCGGTTCCGGCATATAAGCTCCACCGGCAAGGAATGATTTACCCGGTTCAATATGAATGTAATAACCAACGCCCATTTCTTTTTTGCCACCCGGACTGATGCTGGCACCCATATTTGTTTTATAAGGTGATTTGTCTTTACTGAACCTAACATCCCTATTAATTCGAAATAAACACTTCTTTGCTTCAAGTCCTGCTATCTCTTTATCAAAAACTGAACATTTATCGATCACAGATTTTACAATCGATTCAAATTCTGCCTTGCAGGCTTCGTATGTTTTTCTATTGGCATCAAACCATTCCTTTTGGTTATTTTTTGCCAGTTGCTTTAAAAATTTAAAAGTTGTTTCCATGATATTTCATTTTCTGATAACGGTATTCAAATTTAGCATTAAACTTCTTAAAACTTATGTTGTAGAAATTCAATCTAAATTTAAAATCAAAACACATTTTAAGGCTTAATGCTTATATTTGGTAACTATAATAGCTCTTGAATTTGATGATGCAAAAAAATAAAATTCCACATATAAACAGAGAAATCAGTTGGCTATCATTTAATGACCGTGTGCTCCAAGAAGCATCAGATCCTTCAACTCCTCTCATTGAAAGACTTAAATTTTTAGGAATTTTTAGTAATAACCGCGATGAGTTTTACCGTGTTCGTGTTGCTACTATTAACCGTTTATCCAAGCTGGGCAAAAAAGCCATAGCAATCTATGGAGATGATCCAAAAGAATTGTTGCAGAAACTACAACGTAAGGTTATTGAGCAACAAAAACGTTTCGAGGAAATTTATCAGGAGCTACTTCAAGAATTAGCGAAGGAAAATGTTTTCATCATAAATGAAAAACAATTAACGATTGCGCAGCAATCTTATGTTAAAGATTATTTTCATAAACATGTGGTGAATATGTTATTTCCTATGATGGTGGATGAGAATAAACCTTTCCCTTACATGAAAGATAAATCGGGGTATCTTTTTGTCCGATTGATCTCGACCAATCTGAAACAAAAAAATAAATATGCCCTGATAGAAATTCCATCAAGGGTGACAAGTCGTTTTATTGTATTGCCGCAGGAAAAAAATAAAAAATACATTATCCTGTTGGATGACCTGATCCGTTTTAACGTTCATGAAATGTTCGCGGTTTTTGGCTATACCACTAAAGAAGCGATCAATATTAAATTAACACGCGATGCAGAGCTTGATATCGACCAGGATGTAAGTAAAAGTATGCTTGAAAAAATATCCAAGAGTGTAAAGGATAGAAAAAAAGGATTACCCGTTCGATTTGTTTATGATAGTACCATGAGCCGTGAAATGCTTTCTTTTATCATGAAAAAATTAGGAATGGATAAAAAAGACAATGCCATTCCCGGTGGACGCTACCATAACTTTAAAGATTTCATCGGCTTTCCAAACATCGGAGATAAAAAATTAGTTTATGATCATCCACCAGAGTTAAAACACAAATACTTAACTAACATCAATACCAGTATTTTAAGTGTGATCAAGCAAAAAGATATTTTGCTGCATTATCCATATCACACATTTGATCACATTATTACTTTACTGCGTGAGGCCTCTATTGACCCAAGCGTAGAGTCCATCAAAATAACTTTGTACAGGGTGGCGGATTCTTCAAAGATCGCGAATGCCTTAATTAATGCCATTAAAAATGGAAAAAAAATAACGGTTCTTGTTGAGTTGCAGGCGCGTTTTGATGAAGAAAATAATATCTATTGGGCTAATAAATTGCAGGAAGAAGGTGCCACAGTAATTTATGGTGTACCCGGTTTGAAAGTACACAGCAAATTATTTTTAATCACAACGCGTGTTAATGGAAGGGCCAAGCAATTTGCGCACATTGGAACAGGTAATTTTAATGAAAAAACAGCGCGTATCTATACTGATTTTAGTTTACTGACCGCTGATCGAAACATCACTCAGGAGATCAGTCACATTTTTGATTTCTATGCCAATAATTTCAAAACCGGAACTTACAAACACCTGGCAGTAGCACCTTTCTTTATGCGTCAAACATTTGTGAACTTAATTGACAAAGAAATAGCCAACGCTAAAGCAAAGAAAAAAGCATATATGATTCTTAAAATGAATAGCCTTGTTGACAAGGACATGATCGGAAAATTATATGAAGCCTCTACTGCAGGCGTTCAAATCACATTGATCGTGAGGGGTATTTGTTCTTTGGTTACAGAAATAGAAGGCTTCAGTGATAACATCAGGGCTTACAGTATTGTTGATAAATACCTCGAACATGCACGTGTGTTTATCTTCGGAAACAACGGTGATGAAAAGATTTATATAACATCGGCCGACTGGATGAGCCGGAACTTGGACAGCAGAAGCGAAGTAGCTGTTTCCATCAATGATCCTGAAGTAAAAAAACAGATAAAAGATATTATCAATATTCAACTGTCAGGTAATACCAAAGTGAGAATACTGGATAAACTACAGCAAAATATTTATAAGAAAGCCAAACCCGGTGAGAAAAAAGTCAGGGTGCAGGATGAAACATATAATTATTTAAAAAACGATAAAGACATGCATTTGAAAAAAGCACCAAAATCCAAATCAATCTCCACTTTATGATCTTTGCAGCTGTGGATATTGGAAGTAATGCCATGCGCTTATTGTTTTGCAGGGCCTATGACGTAAATGGTAAGCCACATTTCAGTAAGGAAGAACTAATCCGCTTGCCGATCCGTTTGGGTGAGGACGTTTTTTTAAATGGCAGGATCTCAGAAAGAAAAGCAGACAAGTTAGTTACTGCTATGAGAGGATTTAGGGAGCTCATTAAAGTATATGAAGTGGATGATTACCGTGCCGTTGCAACCAGCGCAATGCGAGATGCAAGCAACAGCGCAGAAGTGATAGCTCGCATTAAAAAAGAAGCTGACCTGGAGGTGGAAATCATTGATGGAAAGCTTGAAGCTCAATTAGTGTTTTCAAACCATATTGCAGAAGTATTAAATCCAAAGCATTCTTATTTATACATTGATGTAGGTGGAGGTAGTACTGAATTAACTTTATATAGCAATCAAAAAGTAATTTCATCCAAATCTTTTAATATTGGCACTGTGCGGATGCTCCTGGATAAAGTTGAAAAAGGTGAATGGGAATTAATGAGGGACTGGGTTAAAAAAACAACATTTGGTTACAGTCCTATACATGCCATTGGTTCGGGAGGAAATATCAATAAGATATTTAAAATGACCAAAAAGGATAACAAAAATTTAAGCTATCAAAAATTGAAAAGCATCAATGATATGCTTAATTCATATACCTATGAAGAGCGTGTTGAAGTATTGGGATTAAAACCAGATAGAGCAGATGTTATTGTGCACGCTTCCAAAATATTTATCACGATCATGAAAACAGCTGAAATTGAAGATGTTTTTGTTCCTCAAATAGGTTTATCGGATGGGATCATTCATGAAATGTATGATCGGTTTAAGAAGAAATAAAATTATTTGTCTGCCAAATAAATAGAGGCTAAACCCCAACCTACTGAACTGAAAGATGCGTTTTTGTAACCAACTCTTTCCAAGATCGCCGTGAAATTTTCATTATCAGGAAATGCTTTAATAGATTCCGGCAAATAAGTATAAGCACGATTGTCTTTTGAAAAAAGCTTACCTACAGTCGGAGTGATAAATTTAAAATGAAATTTATAAAATTGTTTTATTGGAAATTTTGTTGGAGAAGCAAATTCAAGAACACATAATTGTCCGTTCGGCTTTAAAATCCGTAACATATTTGCCAATCCCTTTTCAAGGTTTTCAAAATTCCTGACGCCAAAACCAACAGTAATAACATCCATTGAATTGTCTGGCAGATCACAGGTTTCTGCATCCCCATATTGTAGGGTGATGGTTTTTTCTAAATGCAGTTCCTCAATTTTTTTTCTTCCGTACTTCATCATACCCTCGCTGATATCGATCCCAATTACTTTAGTAGGATTAAGCTTCATGGCTCCAATGGCAAAATCTGCGGTTCCGGTTGCTACATCCAAAATTTGTTTAGGATTACGTGGAGCGATTAATTCTATACATTTTTTTCGCCATCCTTTATGAATTCCTAAAGACAACAATGAATTTAAAAAATCATAACGAAAAGCGATATTATCAAACATTTGAGCAACTTGCTCTTTTTTTGATTCGTTGGTGTTGTATGGCGTAACTTGTTTCATTTTATATTTATAATTTCACCACGGAGGCACAGAGATATATTAAAAAGATCTGCAAAAAACTCTCTGTGTTCTTTGTGTCTCAGTGGTGAAGCTTACTTCACAAAGTCAAGCTTCAAAGATTCTTCCAACAACTGTTCTTTACTAACAGGTACTACACCAATTTGTTCACAAACCAAACCGCCCGCTAAATTTGAAATGGCTGCCATCACAATTGGATTAACATGCAAGGCAACTAGTAAAGCCGCTATACTGATAACTGTATCGCCTGCCCCACTCACGTCTGCTATACTGCGAATGTGCGCTGGCGTATGATTTTTTTCTGAACGGGAATTAATAAGCACACCTTTTTCAGCTAAAGTGACTAAGGCAGTATCAAATTTTTGTTTTACCCTAAAACTACTGATAGCTCGCTGTAACTCATTTATGTTGTCAGAACTGATATCAAGTTTTAATCCTTCACGCAGTTCTTTTAAATTCGGTTTAAATAATGTAACTCCTTTATAGGCATTAAAATTTTTCTTTTTAGGATCAACACATGTTGGTATGCCTTTGCTCTTGGCTAACTCAACAACTTTTGAAATGAGTTTAGGTGTTATCAAACCTTTGTTATAATCTTCAAATAAAATCACATCAATCTTATCATTTTGAATGATATAAGAAATCAGTGTTATTAGTTGTTGTGTTTCCGAAGGCGCAATATCTTCCTCTATCTCTTCATCAATTCGCAGTAATTGATGATTGTTCCCAATCACGCGAGTTTTCTGTGTGGTAATGCGGCCTCGGGATTTTAAGATTCCCTTCTGACTTAATTTTTGTGTTTTTAAAAGATCCATAAAAGCCTGACCTTCATAATCAATTCCTATCACCGAACATAAAATAGGGTTAGCTCCCATTGCTTGTATATTCAGAGCTACATTGGCAGCACCTCCAAGCCGCTTTTCTTTTTTATTCACAGAGATAATCGGCACCGGAGCTTCAGGAGAAATACGGTTTACTTTTCCCCACATGTAGCTATCGATCATCACATCACCAATGATTAATACATTCAGGTTATTAAACGATTTAAAAATCTCCCGTATGTGTTCTTTTTTTATTGATAATTTTTTCATTTACTCTACAATATCAAAATCTTTTATCGTGTGTCTTTTATCTTAAATCTTTTTATTTTAATTTTTCAATCGCTTCTTTCATTCTTCGAAGAGCTTCTATTAATTTATCTTCAGAGGTGGCATATGAAAACCGAATGTATTTATCATCACCAAAGGCAGCGCCCGGCACTAAAGCCACATGTGCCACATCTAATAAATACATAGAAAGATCAGTTGCATTTTTTATTGTGTATCCATCATGTGATTTACCAAACAAAGCTGACACTTCAGGATACACGTAAAAAGCGCCCTGCGGAATATTTGTTTTAAATCCTGGAATATCTTTCATTAATTCAAGTACGAGATTTCTTCTTTTTAAGAATGCATCACGCATGTAATGTGTACTTTCAAATGGTAAGTCCATTGCGGCGTGCATTGCTTTTTGAGTAATGCTACAAGTACCGGATGTAAATTGTCCCTGCATTTTATCACAAGCCTGAGCTATCCATTTTGGAGCGGCCATAATTCCACCTCTCCAGCCTGTCATGGCAAACCCTTTAGATACTCCATTGATGGTAATTACCCTTTCTTTAATATCAGGAAACTGAGCCATACTTTCGTGACCGCCAACAAAATTAATGTGCTCATAAATCTCGTCACTGATGATATATAACTCGTCGTGTTTTTTTACTACATCCGCGATTGATCTTAATTCTTCTTTACTGTAAACAGAACCTGTTGGATTACAAGGTGTACTAAACATCATCATCCGTGTTTTAGGCGTGATATGTGCTTCTAATTCTTCGGCAGTGATCTTGAAATCATTTTCAATAGTAGTATCAATAATAACAGGCACACCACCCGCTAATTTTAAAATCTCTAAATAGCTTACCCAAAAAGGCGAAGGGATAATCACCTCATCACCCGGATTAATCAAACATAAAACTGCATTGGCAATACTTTGTTTTGCACCAGTTGATACCACAATCTCATCAGTCGAATAATCCAAATTATTATCACGCTTGAATTTATTTGCAATGGCCTGGCGTAATTCTACATAGCCGCTGACATGCGTATAGTAAGTGAAATCTTCATTAATAGCATTGATAGCTGCTTGCTTAATCACATCAGGTGTTTTAAAATCAGGTTCGCCTAAACTTAAACTAATAATATCAACACCTTGTGCTTTTAACTCACGACTTTTACGGGCCATGGCAATCGTTTGTGATTCTGAAATAAGATTAACTTTATCTGATAAATGGGTCATTCACTTGTTTTTAAAATGCGTAACAAATCTAGTAAATCCTGCAACAATTCAAACCTATTTTCGATTAATTTATTGGCTAAAATGTTATCAAATTATTTTGTAAATCTGTGTCTTAATGGTTAATTTTCAATTATAATCATCAAACAAATCTATGAACTACTGGCTTATAAAATCTGAACCTTTCAAATACAGTTGGGAACAGTTTAAAAAAGATAAAACTACCTTTTGGGATGGCGTACGAAATTATGCTGCCCGCAACAATTTAAAGGCAATGAAAAAAGGCGACCTCGTTTTATTCTATCATAGTAATGAAGGTTTATGTGTTGTAGGAATTGCTAAAGTAGCTAAAGAACATTACCAAGATCCAACAACAAAAGAAGAGGCATGGGTTGCAGTAGATTTCACACCTTTTAAGGCTATGAAAAATCCGGTAACCCTTTCGCAAATAAAAGCAGATGAATATCTTAAAGATATGCAATTGGTAAAATTACAACGTCTGTCTGTTAGTATTGTTAAGCCGGAAGAGTTTGACAGGGTTTGTATGCTCGGGGGATTGTAACAAAAACCAAATGACAAAATATTATATTTAAATATGAAAAAACTAACGATCTTCATTACGCTATTTTTGCCTTTAGCCTTCATCGCCCAAATCAAAGGTAATTTTCCAACACTTAGCGGTCATACGCTGGAGGGAAGTGCGGTAACTGTGCCCATAAAAGGAACACCAAAATTTACTATTGTTGGGATTTGTTATAAACGTGCCGCTGAATCCGACCTGAAAACATGGATACAACCCATGTATGATGTGTTTGTGGCAAAAGCAAACGGCACCGATTATTTTGATGTTGGCAGTTATTATGATGTTAATTATTTCTTCATCCCTTTAATCAGTGGATTTAAAAAAGCCGCTGCGGATTTTAAGGCGAGCACACAACCTGACCTTTGGAAAAATGTGATAGATTGCGATACCGATATTGATCTGCTGAAAGCCCAGTTAAAACCTGCAGATGAGGGCATTCCTTATTTTTATGTGATTGATACTGCCGGTAAAATCATTGAAATAGTTTCAGGAAAATTCTCTGAAAATAAAATGGAAAAAATTCAGGATGCGATTGATTAAATTTACATGAAAATTATAAATTTTCTATATGTATTTGTAATCCAGCATCCTATTGACAACCGCAAAATATGAGTACTTTTATTTCCAAGGCTCATTATGATAAAATCTATCTACAATAAATTTATTTTTTTGTTAATTGCTTGTGGATCAATTTATACATCCCATTCTCAGGTAAATCCAACTAAGGTTTTATCAGAATACATTCAAATCAAAAGTGTTTCCGGTAACGAAAAAAAAGCAGGGCTATACATGAAAAAACTGTGTGAGCAATTTGGTTTGCATACAACTGTTTTTTCTGATTCAGATTCTTCTTATAATTTTTGTGCATCTCTTGTTCCTTTGGAACTAAAATTACCTTCCATACTTTTAATTAATCACATTGATGTGGTGCCAGTTGAAGAAAATACCAGCTGGAAGCATCCGGCTTTTTCAGGTAAGATAGATCGTGATACAATATATGGCCGTGGTTCTATTGATATGAAAGGGCTAGCCGTGATGCAGGTTTTTGCTTTAAAAAGAATAAAAGAAATGGCTCGCCCTGATTCCCTTACGAAAAATTTGGTCTTACTTTTCCTTTCCGGTGAAGAAACCGGTGGATTAAATGGCGCCAAAAAAATAATTCAACCCGAAATACTAGATCAACTTAAGCCTTTAGTTGTTTTTGGTGAAGGCGGAGGAGGATTAAAAAATGTAATTGATGGCAAAGAAAATGAATTATGTTTTTTTGTTTCGAATTCTGAGAAAAAAAGTATCTGGATCAAACTGGAAGCTACCGTTAAATCGCATGGACATGGTTCGGTTCCTTCTTCCAAAACTGCCAATAAAATTCTATTAAAAGCCATTCAGAAAATAGAAAATACTGAAGAACGAATTATTGTTGATAATGATGCGAAAAAAACTTTAAGGGCACTTGGTGATATTATGGGTGGATACAAAGGCTTTATCTTAAAACATTTTCATTGGTGGATCATTAAACCACTAAGAAAAAAAATCATCCATTCCAATGAAGCACTTCAAACTCTGGTAACTAATTCTTATCAACTTACGCAAATCCAAAATCCAAAAGGAGGCTCGGTCAACCAGGTTTCTCAAACAGCAAGCGCTTATTATGATTGTCGTTTATTACCAAACAAATCCGAAAGGCCTCTATTGTTAAAATGGCTTTTCAGAATTATCGACCCACGAATAAAAATCAGCATTATTGATGAATCACCCGAAGCAGAACCTTCTAAACTAAACATTCATTTTGAACACATGAAAGCCTCTATACTAACTGTATTTCCAAAGGCTCATGTTATTCCCTTAATGTTTCCTGCAACAACGGACAATAGCTATTTTAGAAGTGCTGATATTCCTTCCTTCGGTGTTTTACCTTTTGAGTTAAACAGAGAAATGGTGGAAAGCGTACATGCCAATAATGAAAAATTACCTGTCGTTGCACTTGAACAAGGAATCAATGTTTATGTTGAATTATTAAAATATTACACCAAATAATTTACAAATAAAAAACCCGGAAGAAAAATTTCCACCGGGCTTCCAAACAAACAAACAAACACAAACAAGATATTAATGATTCTTTTGTTTCAAAAAGGCCGTCATTAAAAAAACAGCTAATCCTAAAACACAAACTACTGGTAAAACAAAATACAAATTTTCGGAAGTGGCTAATGTCAAGATTTTATTCTGAGAACTGAGAGGCGAGTGAACGACTAGTAAAACAAGACAAACTAAGCTGCCGATCTTATTGATTTTCGAAAAGGAATTTGATGTTTTCATAACGATATGTATTATTAATTAGGTTGAGATTGAATTCTGATTAATTATACAGACAATAAAAATAAAGGTTAGTACCAATTGGCAACTGGTTGGTTTTTGCAAATAAGTGGTTCGTTTTAAAGTAAAACCGCAAAATAAAAAACCCGCCGAATTTAACTGGCAGGTTTTTTTAAAAAATATTTAATAAGCTATTGAAGAATCAAAGGCGTTTAGATTCATTAAAAATAAAATTTAATTTATCACCAACTGAAGACATGGATGCGGCCACCATGTATTTGTTGTATACAATAATTTTTATTTTCAGGCGTTATAGCTAAATGAAGGTTTATTTAGCAACATCTATCTTATTGCTGTTGGCCGGCAGGATGCTCGCCCAGCCTATTATCACAAATTCGAACCATAGCTATTCAATCGGCGAGACTTTTATAGTAAACAAAACTGCTTTCCAGGATCCTGGAATGGCAGGAGCAAATCAAACCTGGGATTTTAGTTTTGTATCCAGCATTGAAACTAAAACCTTGACTACAAGGCCAACACCTGGAACACCATCGTTCAGCAATTCGGTTAATATCACATTGCGTGATTCGGTTAACAACCGGAACTATTATTATTCTTTTTTTAATGACTCTTCTATTGCCCATATAAGCGACGAATTTGCAAGTTCCTGCGTTCAGTACCACATTAATATGTACTATCCCCTGAATTTTAATGACTCTTTATCAAGCAGTATAAACTGCCAGCTTTCTCCAACTTCTGGAGGAATGCAGAATTATAACTATAAGTATGATGGATATGGAACACTTATTTTACCGATGGGGACTTTTAATAATGTAGCAAGAATTAAATATGTTTCGGGAATGCCTGTTTATGAAGGCTTTGGCAGCACTGCTTTCAAGGGAAACATATACGATACAACCTACGTTTGGTACCTTCCCAATTTTCACTATCCAATAGCAAGGTCAAAATACAATTATTTTAACCGGTACAACAATACCGCTGTAATTGTGCAGGAATTTAATTATCTGAGCAACATCAATGTTGGTGTAAATGAATATGTCAATCAATCAATGTTTAATTTATTTCCAAATCCAACAAGCGGGATTTTAACTATTTCTTCGCAGGATATAAGTCCGGACCTCAACTATGAAGTTACTGACATAATAGGAAAAACTGTTTACACAGGATCTTTTAAAGATACAAAGAGTTCATTAGCAAATATTGATCTTGGTTTTCTTGATGATGGCGCCTATTTTATTAGGTTCTCTCAAGAAAACACCATCGTTATGAAAAAATTTGTTGTCATCAGGTAAGTCCTTTAAAATAAAAATCACCAAAGGTTACACTCTTACTCCCAAGCTATAGATTATCTAATTACTGGTTGATTTTAGTAAAATAGCTTTGAAAAAACTTCCCCAATCTTCGAACAGGTTTTTTAAAAAAATATTTTTTATGCTATTGAAGAATCAGAGGCTTTCTATCAATAAATCCGCCTCCTATTAAATCATCACCTTCATAAATAACAGCACTTTGGCCAGGTGCTATACCGGTTGCTGATTCATGAAATACGATATTTAATTTATCACCAGTAGCATTGATTGTACTCATTCTGCCGGCATCTTTATAGCGAATTTTAGTCAGGGCAACATAATCCTGTGGAAGTGATTCGTACTTCACTAAATTAAAATCACGCACATTAATTTCCATTTCCTTTAGATCTTCCAGATCACCTAAAATCACAGTGTTTGTTTCAGGAATAATTTCCTTCACAAAAACAGGATCTCCCATTGCCAGATCAAGTCCTTTACGTTGGCCAATAGTGTAGAAAGGGTATCCACGATGAATGCCGACTTTTTTTCCTTTAAAAATATAATCTCCACCTTCAACACTTGCCTCTAAATTCGGTAAACGATGTTTCAAAAACGACCGGTAATCATTATCCGGAACAAAACAAATATCGTAGCTCTCGCTTTTATTTGCAAGGTCAATAAAACCTGCATCTTTTGCCATTTGCTTAATATCCGGTTTTTTATAGCCACCCAAAGGAAACATGGTCCTTCGTAAACTCTCTTGTCCCAATCCCCACAGCACATAAGTCTGATCCTTGGTTTGATCTATTCCTTTAAAAATAACTTTACGGTTATTTTCTTCCCTTACTTGTGCATAATGACCTGTAGCGATAAATTCACAATCCAACATATCGGCACGTTTTAATAATGCTTCCCACTTAATATGAGTATTACATAATACACAAGGGTTTGGTGTACGTCCTGCCAGGTATTCTTCCACAAAATTATTAATGATATGATCTCCGAATTCGGCACGTATATCCAAAATATAATGTGGAAATCCAAAAGTTACAGCCATTGAACGGGCGTCATTAATACTATCCAAACTGCAGCAACCAGTTTCTTTTTTACTACTTCCGGATGATTCGTAATCCCAGGTTTTCATGGTAATTCCAATCACTTCATATCCTTCCTCATGCAACATCATAGCAGCTACAGAACTATCAATTCCTCCACTCATGGCCACCAATACTTTTCCCTTCTTACTCATTTCAAATTTTATTTTTTGGCTTCTTTCCCGGAAGCTTTAGTGCTTGTTTTTGTTTTAGTAGTTACTGTTTTTGTTACTACAGTTTTCGGTTTTTCGTCAGATGTTTTATTCTTATTAAAGAATTCATCCATTTCTTTTTTAGTAGCTAATTTCCCTCCCGGTGTGTATAGTTCTTTTTCTTTTACCTTACCATTCTTATCTCTGTATATCCAAGGCCCGGTTTTAAAACCATTTTTATAATAGCCAACGGCGGCCGTTACTCCATTCGGAAAATAATAGGCATTTTTACCCTCCAACTGCCCGGTCAAATAAACACCTTCACTTTTCACCAAAGATTTATCATAGTACAATTTAAAAGCGCCATCCATTTTTCCAGCCTTATATTTTCTTTCCTCACTTATAACTCCATCAGGAAAATAAACATATTCCGATCCTTCTTTTTTTCCTTTCAGAAAAGTTTCTCGTGAAATCAAAATTGATTTTTCATCGTAATACGTCCACACAGAGTCTTTATCTTCTTCAATGTATTTACCATACGCCATTTTTTTTCCGGATGGATGAAACATGGTTGAATACGCTATTCTGCCGCCTTGCTTAAAATTCATGATGGCTTTAATCGTATCATGAGGATAATAGTATTTAAATATTCCCTGGGGTTTGTCATCCTTAAATAAACCTTCATAAATCAGCTTATTTGTTTTTTCATCTTTCTTCTTCCAATAACCCTGTTTTTTTCCATTGGCATCTGTTTGGGTTTGTCCAAAACCTATAAGGAATATAAATACTGAAAAAATGACAAAATAATATTTACTCATAAAATTGTTTTAATCTATAATATTTATTGGATGTAAAGTTACACTATCTGTCAATAAAAAAAGGTTTTATAGCAGGTTTTTCGAAAATTTTAAGAATTAACGTATAAAAAACATTCCCCAGTTACAATTTCAAACAATACATCGTGCTTTTGTTAAAGAAATGAAAAACATGCTCCAGATGTAACTAAATGGTTGCAACTTCGTTTTACAGAAAGCAAACTAACAGCTATGAAAAAATCATTTCTTTTCCTGACATCATTTTTAATTATAATTCTATTTTTAAATTTTCGTCAAAGTAATACTTACAAAGATGGCGACATCATTTTTCAAACAACCTCAGGCCCAACCGGCAAAGCAATTCAACTGGCTACACACAGCCAATATAACCATTGCGGTTTATTGTTTTTCGAAAACAATGAATGGGTTGTTTATGAGGCAGTTCAACCGGTTCGAAAGACAAGCCTTACCGAATTTAATGCCAGGGGAAAAGGAACAATAAAGCGCTTGGCAAATATATCCCTCTCAAACGCGGATGTAACTAAACTTAAAGCTTTATTCAAAAGTACTTTTGAAAATAAGAATTATGATGAAGCTTTTAACTGGAGCGATGACCAGATTTATTGTAGTGAGCTTGTTTTTAAATTGTATCATAAAGCTTTAAATATAGAGCTATGTAAACCAAGGAAACTAAGTGATTTTGACCTCAGCCATCCACTAGTAAAAGAAAAGTTAAATGAAAAATACAATCATAATATTCCGTTAAATGAACCAATGGTATCTCCTGAGGATATTTTTAGCTCAACTTTACTAAGCTCTGTAAAATAATAAAGCCATTACCTGTAAAACAGATAATGGCTTCATTATAACAAAAATCTTAAAAGAACTAGGCTCTTGCAGCTTCTTCTGCAAGTACTGCAATGATTTTATCTTCAATTTCCTGAGCCAGATCGGGATTTTCAGCAAATATCGCTTTAACGGCATCCCTTCCCTGCCCTAATTTAGTTTCTTCGTAACTAAACCATGAACCGCTTTTCTTGATGATGTTTTTATCAACACCAATATCAATTATTTCACCCACTTTACTTATTCCTTCTCCAAAAACAATATCAAATTCAGCCATACGGAAAGGAGGCGCTAACTTATTCTTTACAACTTTAACACGGGTACGGTTACCGGTTACTACATCTCCATCTTTAATTTGGCTAATTCTTCGGATATCCAAACGTACAGAGGCATAGAATTTAAGTGCATTACCACCGGTTGTAGTTTCAGGGTTACCAAACATCACTCCGATTTTCTCACGCAACTGGTTGATGAAAATACAACAGCACCCTGTCTTATTAATAGTTCCTGTTAATTTACGCAACGCCTGGCTCATTAAACGAGCCTGTAAACCCATTCTGCTGTCTCCCATTTCACCTTCAATCTCTGCTTTTGGTGTTAATGCAGCTACTGAATCAATCACAACGATATCTACAGCTCCAGAACGGATCAGGTTATCCGCAATTTCTAAAGCTTGCTCTCCGTTATCCGGTTGAGAGATCAATAAGCTTTTTGTATCTACTCCTAACTTTTCAGCATAAGAGCGGTCGAATGCATGTTCCGCATCAATGATCGCTGCAATTCCACCGGCACGCTGAACGCTTGCAATGGCATGAATTGCTAAAGTTGTTTTTCCGGATGATTCAGGTCCGTATATCTCAACAACACGTCCTCTTGGTAAACCACCGATA
>JACMNO010000081.1 GCA_014378485.1 Bacteroidia bacterium | reverse complement strand
TAAAATGAGTTCGTATTGTACAAGTTGTTATTATGATAAAGCAAAAAAAACAGGTGACAGGGCTTGTCCGTTCAATAGTTTATATTGGAATTTTTATGATAAGCATGAATCTAAATTATCAAAAAATCCACGTATTGGTATGATGTACAATGTGTGGCGAAAAATGCAACCTAATTCGAAAGCAGAATTATTAGAACAAGCTGATTACTATTTAAACCATATTAATGAACTTTAATTGCTGAAAAATGAAAACTTCTATTGTTTGGTTTAAAACTGATTTGCGTTTACATGATAATGAAACATTAATTCGAGCAATTGAACACAGCGATGAAATTATTCCTGTTTATTGCTTTGATGAGGCTCATTTTAAAACAACAAAGTTTGGGTTTAAGAAAACTGGAAATTTTAGAACACAATTTTTATTAGAATCATTAGCCGACTTAGATAAAAATTTACGTGCTCTCGGTTCTGGTTTAATTATATTAAGGGGAAAACCAGAGTACGAATTGCTTAAAATTGTGCAAAAATACAAGGCTCAAAAAGTATTTAGTAAAAAAGAAGTTGCCTTTGAAGAAAAACAAACACAAGAACTAGTAGAAAAAGAATTATGGAAAGCCCATTGCCAACTCGAAACTTACAGTACGAGTACTTTGTATCATGCACAAGATTTACCTTTTGCCTTAAAAGATATACCTGACATATTTACCAGTTTTAGAAAGCGAGTTGAAAAAGAAGCGACCGTTAGAGAGATATTTAATACTCCACTAGTAATAAAATCGCCTGTTATTGAAGAACTATGTTTACCTCGCATTGAACAGTTAGGATTAGAACCCATTACCAAAGATTGTCGTGCAGCTATTAATTTTAACGGGGGGGAAACGGAAGGGTATAAAAGATTGAATCAGTATTTTTTTGAAACTCATGCTATAGCAAGTTACAAAGAAACTCGAAACGGCATGATCGGTGAAAATTATTCGACAAAATTTTCGACTTGGTTAAGTTTAGGTTGCTTATCACCACGAGAAATTTATTATGAATTAAAAAAATATGAAGCACATTTTTCGCCCAACGAATCAACCTATTGGTTAGAATTTGAATTGCTTTGGCGTGATTATTTTAGGTTTATGATGAAAAAATATTCAAATAAGTTTTTTCAACAAGCAGGTATAAAAGCCAAAACAGATAACTTGCATAAACACAATACTGATCTACTATTAACATGGATTAATGGAGAAACAAGTGTTGATTTTATTGATGCAAATATGATAGAGCTCAAACTAACTGGCTTTATGAGTAACCGAGGTCGGCAAAACGTAGCAAGTTATTTATGTCATGATTTAAAACTTGATTGGCGCTATGGTGCAGCTTATTTTGAACAACAATTAATAGATTATGATGTTTGCAGTAATTGGGGAAATTGGGCGTACTTGGCTGGTGTTGGAAATGACCCAAGAGGAAGTCGGATTTTTAACATCGAAAAACAAGCTAACGATTATGATTCAAAAAAAATATTGCGAAGATTGTGGTTAAATAACACTAGAGAGGTATAAATACTTTTTAGTGTAATATCAACTCGAAGTAATTTCTATAATATTTTTTATGTTTGTGATGAACGCGATATATTTATAATATAATGTATGAACTTTCAAAAATTGAGACACGTGGTAATAGTCGTTATCCAAAGAACTAATGATAACAGTATGAAATGTTTTATTAAAAGATCAACTTGAGCAAATTTAAAATTATCGACAAGTGATTGATGACTGGTAAAACCGATTATCAAGATAGGCTATAAAACAGACTTTGTTTGTAAGTCTAAGACATTTTTTATCTTTTTACGATTAAAAATTTTAGAATATGCAAGTGTAGTACTTCAATAAATATTAAAAATGAAATATTTATTTATTTTGGCCTTGTTGCTTTATCGCTAAATAAAAACCAACTCCAAATAACAAGCTTATCAGTCCTGCGAAATATGGTAGTATATCAATCATTGTTTTTACCTTGAATTAATTTTAAATAAATACCGAACGCTAAAATTGAAGGAACCCATATTCCTATAAAAGTTGCTTCCTGCTTAAAACCTTGAAAAAATAAAATTTCAGAGAAAATTAATGAAAGAAGAGCTGCTATAAATAGGAACTTATCTGATAGAGTGAATTTTTTGAGCATTGTAGTTATTTATAATTTATTTGTAAAACTTATTTACAAAAATAATAATATTTATTAGAAATATCCATGATTTTTTATTTTAATATCACTTTTAGTAAAGTATATTCTTTTTGGTTTAAGCAGTAGGTTTTAGATTTAACCAAATTTTGATTATTTTATTATGTTTAACAAATATATTATTTTATTAAACAAAGAAATTGTAGATTTGCAATGGCAAGGATTAAAATAAAATTTAGTTTACTGGAAACAAAATTGTAGCTCTTCTCAGAATTTTATTTATTATCCGCTTATTGGTTATTAAAAATGTGGATTTTTTGGTAAGTGTAAAAAACAGTTTTTTATGGAGATGTTCAGTACTTTACTTAAAGATTACGAGGTTTTGTAGATTTTTTTTGGTTATGCTTCCTGTTGGTTTTATTAGGTATTAGCATAAAATAAAAAATTGTAAAAATGTTTTGACAATGAAGATTTTGAACTTATCCTAAGTAAATTAATGGAACTTAACTCTGTTGGTGGAGATTTTACCGAAGTAGGTTATTATATATTGAAAGCAATGATCGATGCAAAGTATGAACTAAAATTATGGTATATGAAAAAGAAAGAGATTGTGTGTAACATCCTACATAATAAAGAGATGATAATGAATGAGCATTTAATAGATGAAATAGGTAATGACCATGTAAGCTATACTACTGAAACGCCGATGAAAAAAGATGCGGCAGTTTTAAGTGAAGGGGAGAAAATAAAAAAGATAGAAGTTCATTTTAAGCAGATAATGGAAATATTGGGCCTTGATTTAGATGACGATAGTTTGAGCGGTACACCTCATCGCGTTGCGAAAATGTATGTAAAAGAAATCTTTAATGGACTATATCCCGAAAACAAACCTGCCATTAAGTTATTTGAAAATAAGTATAAATACAACCAAATGCTGGTTGAAAGGGATATTACTTTTTACAGTAATTGCGAACATCACTTTGTTCCTTTCTATGGCAAAGCGCATATAG
This sequence comes from Bacteroidia bacterium, assembly GCA_014378485.1. GTDB lineage: Bacteria > Bacteroidota > Bacteroidia > B-17B0 > Aurantibacillaceae > UBA4416. Next base: position 90,203 of record JACMNO010000081.1, on the reverse strand, counting down.
CCTATATTTCAAGCGGCAAAGTAATTGGCTTATCAAAACTTAATCGAATTGTAAATTATTTTGCTAAACGTCCGCAGGTTCAGGAACGTTTAACTATGCAAATTGCAGAGGAGTTAAAAGATGGCTTGAATACAGAAGACGTTGTGGTTGTTATTGAAGCAAAGCATTTGTGCGTTTCTTCAAGGGGCATTAAAGATGATAGCTCATCTACAATTACTTCTTTTTATGGTGGAAAGTTTAAAGATGAACAAACTAAAACCGAATTTCTTAGTTATTTAAATTTAAAAAATTACAAATAATGATTAATCCTATTGATAAAGATAAAGTTGCCGAAAATCCCGGACTTATTGCGTATCCTCATACCATAGGAAGTCTGGCAATTAAGCCTGAAGATGTTGGGAAAGTAAAATCAAGAGCTCTTTCTGCAATGTACGAGCAAACAGATATGCAATTGTTACAGATACAAAAGCAAGTTGAATTATTGGTAAGCCAAGCAAATGAAATTAAACAACGGATTGAAGTTAGTGAAAAGATTTATACAGCGGTCATTTCATTTGACCCTTTAGTTGGACATGTTTATCATCTTTATAAAAAAGATAGTGTGTACAGGTTAATGATGATATCGCCCGATGAGTGGGGGAGATCAAGAGCCGAAGCACTGGGCTATGTTAACACTGTGCGTTTATTAAGTGATCATACGTGGGAAATTATAAATAACCGTAACGTTTTATTTGTTTAAATTATCGTTTTACATATTGTCACATGAGATTATATCAAATTACAGAGTTGGAAAAATTAACCGGTATTAAGGCGCACACCATAAGAATATGGGAGAAGCGCTACAATCTTATTGAACCTGACCGCACAAGTACTAATTATAGAAGGTATAACGATGAACAAGTAAAAAAATTGTTAAACGTATCTACACTTTTATCAAATGGATATAAAATTTCAAAAATAGCGGCCTTTAATGAGAAAGAGTTTTATCTAAAAATTATAGAATCAAAGGAAACTAAGAATGAAGATGTAGTTTGTACAACATTTATTAATGAGTTGCTTAGCGCGATGATCGATTTTGATGAACGGACATTTCAAAAAACATATTTGGCAGTTATAAAGCATTTGGGTCTTTTTGAAGCCATGTTAAATGTGTTTTACCCTTTATTGAATAAAATAGGGTTATTATGGACTATTAATGATATTAATCCAGCGCAGGAACATTTTGCCTCTTGTTTAATCAAACGAAAAATCATGTCGGAAACCGATGCATTACCCTTTGCAAAAAGCAGGAAAAAGAAATTTCTTTTGTTGCTAGTTCCAGGAGAAATGCACGATATAAGTCTTTTATTTGCAAATTATATTATTCGTTCTAAAGGTCATGAAACCATATATCTCGGACAAGACGTACCATACGAGAATATTTCTGTAGTATTAAAGCAAATCAAGCCGAATTTTATACTTACTTTTTTTACATTGCCACAAAATCCAAAGGATGTTTACAGCGACTTTAAAAAAAATATACATCTTGGCGAAAACACCAAACTAATAATAAGCGGACAATCAAATATTACCGAACATTTAAAAAATAAGATTGATGCAACTGTTGTTTATCACCCAAAGGATTTGTTAAGTTATTTATAATCAGCAAAAATTTAAGTTGTAAAGTTGGGTTCTAAATTCTCTACGCCACCAATTCTTTTTGTTTAATTTCTATTTATTAAGCAGTTCTATTTTCATTAATAAACTGTTGAGCAAAATTTTTAGTAAAAAAAGTATTAATCCAAGTTCCTGTTACCATTTAATTAATAAATAATTCAAAACGAATACAGCTAAAACTGAATTATTTTGTAATTTTAGCTTTGTTTAACTATATTTGATGTTTATTAAACAAAATAATTGTGATTGATATTATTATTTGAAGTTTTACACTTGTAAATATCAAGAAAAAGTATGTATTGGCAAGTCGCCTTATTAAAAGAAGGCAAAGCTCTAATTAAGTAAATTATTAATCGCGTTTAAAACTATAAAAAAAATTATATGTCCTCTGTATCAGTCATAGGTTCTGGTTTTTCGGGTTTAGCAGCTTCTGCTTTGCTTGCTTTAAATGGAAATTCTGTTACGGTTTATGAAAAGAATGACACGATCGGTGGACGAGCAAGAACGATGCAGGAAAATGGTTTTATGTTTGACATGGGGCCTAGTTGGTATTGGATGCCAGATGTATTTGAGCGCTATTATAATTTATTTGGACATACAACTTCTGATTTTTATGATTTAAAGAAACTAGATCCTGGATTCAGAGTGATTTTTGGAGTAGATGACCACATAGATGTGCCCGAAGATTTTGATCAATTGTGTTCTCTTTTTGAAAGTATCGAAAAAGGCAGCGCGGTGAGTCTTAAAAAATTCATGAAGCAAGCGGAATATAAATATAAGGTTGGAATGACCGATATGGTATATTTACCGGGTCACTCCATTACAGAATTTATGAGTTTTTCGTTGCTTAAAGATGCTATTAATATTCAGCTTTTTTCTTCTTTAAAAAACCATGTAAGGTCTTATTTTAAAAACCCAAGATTAATTGCTCTCATCGAATTTCCTGCTCTTTTTCTTGGAGCTATGCCAAAAGATACCCCGGCTTTATACAGCTTAATGAATTATGCCGGATTAAAGCAAGGAACCTTTTATCCAATGGGTGGTTTTGGAAAAGTAGTAGATGCATTTAAAAAAATTGCCATCGACACAGGCGTAATTTTTAAAACTTCGGCAAATATAGAGCAGTTTGAATTGCAAAACGGATCAATAAGTCATATACGGTTAAACGGTAAAAGTATTGAAACAGATGCTGTTATTGCTTCGGCAGACTATCATCATATTGAAAAGCAATTACTTTCTAAAGAATACCGAACATATGACGACCGCTATTGGGATAAAAAAACGTTCGCACCGTCTTGTTTGATTTATTATTTAGGCGTGAATAAAAAAATAGATAAACTAATTCATCATAATTTATTTTTTGATGAAAATATAGAAGAACACGCAAAAGAAATTTATAAGGATAAAAAATGGCCAACAAAACCACTGTTCTATGTATGCTGTCCTTCTAAAACAGACCCTAGTGTTGCGCCCGAAGGTTCCGAAAACTTATTTCTTTTAATGCCCATTTCGGCAGGTCTTATTGATGCCGAAGAAATACGTGAACGCTATTTTAACATCATGATGGATCGTTTATGCAAATATGTTGGTGAAGATATTCGTCCTTATATCGTATATAAAAAAAGCTACTCTGTTTCCAATTTTATCAACGATTACAATGCCTATAAAGGAAACGCTTATGGTTTAGCAAACACGCTGCGTCAAACCGCGATATTAAAACCAAAAATGAAAAGTAAAAAAGTAAACAATTTATTTTTTGCAGGGCAATTAACCGTTCCTGGCCCAGGTGTGCCGCCATCAATTATTTCAGGACAAATTGCAGCTACCGAATTAATAAAACATTTTAAATCTAAAATATGAAAGCATTATTCGATAAAATATCCGCTCAGTGCAGTAAAAATGTTACACAGGAATATAGCACGAGTTTTTCTTTGGGAATTTATTTTTTAAATAAAAAATTTCATGAACCAATATATGGTATCTATGGTTTTGTAAGATTAGCCGACGAGATCGTAGATAGTTTTCATGATTATAATAAATCTATTCTCATGGAAAGATTAAGAAATGATACAGTTCAAGCCATTGAAGAAAAGATCAGTCTTAACCCAATTCTCAATCAATTTCAAAAAGCTGTGCATCTTTACAATATTGAATGGGATCTGATAGATACGTTCATAAAAAGTATGGAAATGGATCTCCTGCAAACAGAACATGATGATCAGTCTTACAAAAATTATATACTGGGATCAGCAGAAGTTGTAGGTTTGATGTGTCTTCGCGTTTTTGCAGAAGGAGATGATGCGATCTACAATAAACTAAAACCCTATGCTATGAGTTTAGGATCTGCCTTCCAAAAAGTTAATTTTTTAAGGGATCTCAAAGCCGATTATACGATACTTGGCAGAACTTATTTTCCCGGAGTAAATTTCGAGCAATTTTCGCACATCGAAAAAAAGAGAATCGAAAATGAGATAGATGCAGAATTTCATCATGCTCTATTGGGAATAAATATGCTTCCATCAGGATCAAGGGGCGGTGTTTATTTAGCATACTATTACTATAAAAAATTGTTTTTGAAAATAAAAAAAACTCCAGCCGAAAAAGTAATGAATGCAAGAATTCGAATTCCGAATCTTAATAAATTCGGATTAATGTTCAACTCACTTGTAAGAAACCAAATAAATTTACTATAAATAAGTAATTACATATAATGTACAAACTAATACTAACATTTTTCCTGTTTCAATTAATATATCAAGCGAAAGCTAATGATATGATTGAAATTAGATCGTTGTTTTATCGTGCCACTAAATCGCCAACATCGGCAGATAGCTTACAACTATTACTATTTAAAACTTCAACTAAAAACCCATTAATTATTGGTTATCAGGGTATGTCTCAAATGATGCTTTGTTTACATACTTATAATCCTTATACCAAACTAAGTTATTTTCATAAAGGAAAAACACTTTTAGAAAATGCTATAAATAACGATCCTAAAAACATTGAATTACGATTTTTAAGATTAACTGTTCAACTAAATACCCCAAGTGTTTTAATGTATAAAACAAACATTGAAGAAGATAAACGAACTATTTTTAACGGTGTGTCAACTATTATAGATATAGATTTACTGCAGCGTATTTTAAATTATACAGTTGCTGCAAAACAAATATCAGTTGATGAAAAAAAAATAATGCAAGAAGCTATCTTTAAAAATAAAAATTTAACAACGCAAACCACTATAAAAAAAGCATAAAAATAAAAATACCCATTTACTTAATAAAAATATACATTATGTAAGAAAATTAATTTATAATGCCTTATCGCGTATAAAGTTAATAATCTCAAGATAATACGCTGAACCAAACTTCAGTATAGAAATTTTTTTATTACAAAAGGAAAACTAAAAAGATGTAATAAAATTTATTTAATATTGTTAACGTTTAACGTAAATATTATAAAAACAGTAAATATAATAGGTTCAGGTATTGGCGGTTTAGCCACTGCAATTAGGTTAGCCGTAAAAGGATATTCAGTTACGATATTCGAAAAAAACTCTTATCCAGGCGGTAAACTATCGGAATTAGTATTAGGTAAATACCGCTTTGATAAAGGACCATCTTTACTTACATTGCCTCAATTAATAGATGAATTAACTCATTTATCTGGCAGTAAAAATAAATTTAAATACCAGCAACTTAATACAATTACACACTATTTTTTTGAAGATGGTACACAGTTAAAAGCAAAGAAAGATATTCATGAATTTGCTAAAGAAATAAACTTAAAGCTTAACGAACCAGAAAGTACAGTAATAAAACATATTGAAAAAAGTAGTTTTTATTATAATATTATAGCTGATATTTTCTTAAAACAATCTATAAGTAAACCTAAAAACTTCTTAAATAAAAGAACACTAAAAGGGATTTTAAACATCCCTAAGTTGGCACTTTTTAGTACTATGCATCAACAAAACAGCAGTGCATTTAAAAACCCTAAAACAGTTCAGTTATTTAATAGATATGCTACTTATAATGGCTCTAATCCTTATAAAGCACCTGCTTTATTAAATGTTATTCCTCACTTAGAACTTAATTTAGGGGCTTATTTGCCCGAAAATGGTATGCACCAAATAACAACTCATTTGGTAGATTTAGCAAAAGAACTTGGAGTGCAAATAAAGTATAATGAAACTGTAGAGGAAATAACAATTGAGAAAAATAGAGCTACTGGATTAATTAGTAATACAAATAAATACGAAAGCGATTTAACTATTAGCGATGTTGACATTAATTTTTTATATAAAAAATTACTTCCTCAAAAATATACTCCAATTAAAACCTTAGCACAAGAAAAATCGAGTAGCGCATATGTTTTTTATTGGGGAATAAAAAAAGAATTTAATGAGTTAGGAGTACACAATGTTTTATTTTCTAATAATTATGCTGAAGAATTTTCCTGTCTTTTTGAAACAGACGAGCCGTATTTTGACCCAACTATATATATAAACATCACTTCTAAAAAATGTAGAAATGATGCGCCAATTGGGTCTGAAAATTGGTTTGTTATGGTAAATGTACCGCACAACAAATTTCAAAAAGAGATAAAATATGCTGATGAGTTACGAAAAAATGTAATTTCAAAAATCAACCGTATTCTTAATACTCATATTGAACAATACATTGAAGAAGAAGCAATATTAGATCCTTTTGGTATAGAATTACAAACAGCATCTTTTGGAGGATCTTTATACGGAAACTCAAGCAATAATAAATTTTCTGCTTTTTTAAGACACGCGAACTTCAGCAATAAAATTAAAGGCTTATATCTTGTTGGAGGTAGTGTGCATCCAGGCGGTGGAATTCCGCTATGTTTATTAAGCGCTAAAATTGTAAGTGATATCATTCCAAACAATAATAATTAATATGCAAAAGATAAAAAATTCAGCATATTGCTTCTTAATTATATTGTACATTTCTGGTACAATTGGAATGATTGTAAAACCTTCGTTTTATTTACCATTAACACCTTTTACATTATTATACACCTCATTTGTATTCCTGATATTTCAACCACTTTCTAATAAAAAATATCTTTTCAGTTTTTTACTAGTAGCATTAATTGGATTTATAAGTGAAATTATTGGGGTGAAAACAGGATTAATTTTTGGTAGTTACAACTATGGAAATAATTTAGGTATTAAGGTTTTTGAAGTGCCTCTAATTATTTCACTTAACTGGGCGCTTATTTTAAATTGCAGCTTATTAATTGGTAGCTATATTACAAATCACAAACTATTATTAAGTTTAATTACGGCAATTATTGCCACAGGTTTAGATGTTTTAATTGAACAATCAGCTCCTAAAATGGATTTTTGGTATTTTAATGAAGGTATTGCAGGCCTTCATAATTATGTTAGCTGGTTTACAATTAGTTTTTTTGTATCTTTTATATTTAGTTCGAACTTAAAACTTGGAAACAAAAAAATTGCCTTAACAATTTTCATACTTCAATTGTTTTTATTTGGCATAATCTACTTTTTTAATCAATAATCAACACAATGGAAACATTAAAAAACATACTCATCATTGTTTTAACCTTTACAATTACAGAGTTTTCGGCTTGGTTTAATCACAAATACATCATGCATGGTTTTATGTGGTATTTTCATGCCGATCATCATAAAAAAGATCACTCAAATTGGTTTGAACGAAATGATTTGTTTTTTTTAATTTATGCCATACCATCTTGGCTTTGTATTATGTTTGGCATGATTAATAATTATGCTTGGTATACATGGGTTGGTTTTGGCATTGCATTATATGGTTTATCATACTTTTTTGTACATGATATAATTATTCACCAACGGTTTAAAATTTTAACCAAATCAACAAATTTATATATATTAGCTTTACGTAGGGCTCACAAAATGCATCATAAACGCCAAGGGAAACATGGTGGCGAAAGTTTTGGAATGTTATTTATTAATTTCAAATATTTTGTAGAGGCTAAAAAAACACAAAAAGGTCAAAATAATGCATAAGCAATATGATTACATTATAGCAGGCACTGGTTGCGCTGGCCTATCATTAGCTGTTATGCTTAAACAATCTAAACTAAGTTTTAATAAAGTATTATTAATTGACAAAGACTTAAAAAACAAAAACGACCGAACTTGGTGTTTTTGGACAAATAAATCTTCCAATTGGTTTGATGATATTGTATTTAGAAAATGGAATGATATTTATTTTAAAGATAAATCATTTGAAAAGAAAATAAATATAGGAACCTATAATTACATGATGATTAAAGGCATTGATTTCTATAATTACTGTTTAAATGAATTAAAAAATGATGCTAGATTTGAATTTGTAACAGACACTATTTATTCACTTTCTTCCGAAAACGGATTAGGAAAATTAAATACCGCTACTAATAATTATTACTCTAAATACATATTTAATAGTGCTATACAAACACTTCAAAAAAAACAAAATCACATAAATTATGTACAGCATTTTAAAGGGTGGACGATTACAACTCCCGAAAATGCATTTGATATTACATGCCCTACATTTATGGATTTTAGAGTTAACCAATATAATGATTGCCGTTTCTTTTATGTAATACCATTTACAAAAAACACTGCATTAATTGAATATACAGGCTTTTCTAAAAACAGATTGCCTACTGATGAATACGACAACGAATTACGTTCATATATAAACAATACACTTAATGTAAAAAATTATATTATTGATGATAGTGAGTTTGGTGAAATACCGATGGTTGAATCGAGTTTTGTTAATCCATTTGGTAGTAATATTATAAATATAGGAACATCGGGAGGCTTTAGTAAACCTAGCACAGGATATACTTTTTATTTTATTCAAAAAAATATTCAAAAAATTATTCTAAAATTAGAAAAAGGAATTAGTATTAAATCCAATAGTCCACGTAAAAAAAGATTTCAAAATTATGATAAAGTTTTTATGGAAGTAATGGATGCGAAAAAAATAGAGTCGAGAGAAATATTTGCAACATTATTTAAAAAAAATTCAGCTGAAGAACTTCTTAATTTTTTAAACGAAGAGAGTAATTTATTAGAAGAATTAAAAATTATGAATTCCGTTCCTAAAAAACACTTTATAACTGCTTTTATGAAAAAGATGATTTTCGGTAAATAACAGTTATAAATAAAATTAGATTTCATTTTAAAAATTTACGATATCCTATTCTCTATTTTTACTATCCATCAAAATAGTTACATGGCCATCATTAATCAAACTTACTTTTATGTCAGCTGCAAAATCAACGGTTTTAATGGGCTTAATAATTAGTTGAGATAAATACTGAATGCAATATTCGTAATGCGGAATGGCAATATCTGGTTCAGCAGATTTAATAAAGGAAGGTCGATTACCTTTTTTAATTGACGCAAATACTGCAAACTGTATCAAATGTTGACTTAAAGAAATATGCCGGAAAGTGGTACGAGATAGCTTCCTATCCTCAACGATTTCAAAAAGGATGCAATTGCACAACAGCTGAATATACGTTAAGTGAAAAAGGATTTGTTGTGGTTGAAAATCGTTGCAATAGAGACAGCATTACCGGTAAACAATCTTAAATTAAAGGCAAAGCTTTTGTTGTAAAAGATTCAGGCAATGCTAAATTGAAAGTTCAGTTTTTTTGGCCCTTCAAAGCACCATATTGGATTATTGATTTAGCAGATGATTATAGTTATTCTGTAGTAAGTCACCCGAGTAAAAAATATTTATGGATTTTATCCAGGACTCTACATATGGATGAAGCCGTTTACCAAAAACTTTTATCGCGGTTGAAGGAAATGGGATTCGATTTATCAAAGTTGCAAACAACAAATCAAATATAAAAAATGCAAATTCAGCTACCGGCTTTTGGTTGTGGAAATATTTACGTTTGCATGACAATGCGTTTTTTTGCGGGGTTGAAAATCCCAAAAAATGCATTACTTATATCCATTTGTGATAAGTTCATTTATGTAGATAAAACCTCAAAGGTAAATATGGCTCACTTATTAATTTCTAACCACCGCAGGGACTTTGGTTCAAAGAGTGTTACCAACCATTTCCTTATTTATTCTTATGAAAAGTGTTAATTATTAAATACGTGAATTACTCCACCCATATTTTCCACTTTCCCGGAAACGGTACCATGAACATATAATAACGAGCCTTTTTTTAAAATAACATCACCTACCTGCCCAAAAAATCTGACCTTAACATTTTCAGCAAGTATGGCCAAATCAGCGTTAATGCTGTTGTACTGACTATCTTCTTTAACATGGACCAGCCCTGTGATCTCATCCTGAATCAACTTTAATTCTTTCATATCATTCTAAATGAATTTAGGGTTATGTTAAAGGATGTGGGTACTTGCTCTTTGTATAAAAGGAAGTTGATAAGTGGATTTCTCCTGTTACCAGAAGATATAATGATTTCTTTAAGAATAACTAAGAACATAAAGTCTGTATTTAATGGTGGTTAAAAGTAAGCTATAAGCAAAGTGGCGAGTTGTATATTTCACAGATTAAGTAGCCACTTTTAACATAGATATGCACACTTTGATTAACAATTTTGGACAATAGGGAAGTCTTTGTGTAAAAATCTTTATTTAAGGTTTAAATACATTTGTGATCTTACAATATAGAATGGTGTAAGCAGCAGAAATATTGCATTATTCTTATGGTTCAGGATGATACCCATCCATATTTTTGTTAATTAAATAAAGTTTTCATTTTACTGAATAATAAAACTCATTGAAATACAGGAACATAAGTTAAGCACAAGATTTTTTATTAAAATCTTAATAACAAATATATGTCTTTAGCTATGTTAAAAAGAATCCTGGCTATTTAAAACACGTTTTCAACAAATTTTCATAAACATAAATGTAATCTTACATATTTTTACATTTAAATAATTTAATAAAATTAATATGAAAGCCATTTTATTGCCTATACCAGAAGTAAAATCTTTTGAGATAATCGATTTTAGTGTAGACCTGTTGCTATCACCTCCTGAAATAAAAGAAGAAATCATTTGTGGAATGGACAATTCCCTTTCTACTTGCACTGATGTAATGGAAATTAAATACAGAGAGGCTCACGCAGACGAAGGGCATTTAAATATTTATGTCTGTAAATTTAAGACAGGAAAACATCGTTTATACATTTTTGGAAAAATTAAAGGACAGGAATTTAGAACTGAAAAAGAACTTTCAGAAACATATTCAAATAGCATGGGCATTCTCAATGAGAGAATTAAATACGTTTTAGTGAGCAGCAGGAATATACTTAGAACTTATTATTTAAGCGCTAATATGAAAAGCATTGAAAATCATCTTATGGCTTTTCTTATACCATCCTAATTGATCAGTACGCCTTATCTATTAAGCCTACTCATTTAGCTTTGGAGTTTTTTAATTTAAAATGTTGGGTTTATAAAGTTTCACCCCCGACTACTGCGGATTATTCTTAAGCTGCTCTTCAATTTTTTCGACATTTTTTATACTGTCTTCTGAATCACGATTTTGATTAATGATATCGTTCAACTTGCCCTCGCTGCTTATTGTGTCAAGCACTTTATTATCATTGATTTTATTTTCATCTTCTTCATGAATAATGTTGTTGCATGAGGTTAATATAATAATTGATAGGAGTAATAAATTTTTCATTTCATTTTCTATTTAGACTGTAAATGTATTTAATTAAGCCTGCCGATTCCTTACATAAATCCTATGGCTATGCTATTTTAATATTATCTTCTATAATGTAGGAAAGAAACTATAATACTTTATAAAACATTTAAATTCCCAAAACTCATTAAGTTTTTTTTGTTTACCATAAATTATTGAAATGGAGCAAAATCTTATAAAACAAAGTTTTTTTAATAACAAAAAAAATAAGTATAGCTTTAACAAATAAAAATTAAAATCGCAGTAAACTTTTTTTTCTAAACCGTTACTATGTTTCGGCTAGATAGACTGAGTTCGTAAATCCATAAACAAATACTATTATCCGTTTTATTCCAAGAAAATACACAAGTATCTGGAGTGCAGTAAACATTCAAAAAATAAATGAGTTGACTGAGCAGGGACTGATGAAGCCAGCCGGCATTGCGAGTTTTAAAAGCAGAAAAGAACATAAATCTAAAGTTTACTGTCACGAAAGCGAATAAATTAAATTTTCCTCCGACTTTCAGAATCAATTTAAAGCAAATAAAAAGCTTGGACTTATTTTCAATCACTTGCACCATCGTATAAAAAGTCTTCGCAAAATTGGGTAATGAGTGCAAAACATGAAGCCACAAGAGTAAAACGACTAAAGGAACTTATTAAAGATAGCGAAGAAGGCACAAACAAATGGAAGGATAATAAATACATTAAAAAACATTGACACTGTCAACACAATATATACTCATTTTATGGAAGATGAGATATACTGCGTCAATATCTTTTGATCTAATAATATATTTATTTTAAGCGATCGCAATTCCTTTGCAAGAACACACAGGTGCTTCTTTGACGATTTTATAATTACATACACTATTGGTGAGAGTATCTTTGTACTAAATAAAAATATACTATCATGAAAAAATTAAGAATTAAGTTTTTAGCACTGCTTTTGATCACCTCAGTCGCTTTTTCAAGCTGTAAAAAAGAAGATCACTTTTCTCCATCGGTAAATAGTAATACCGGCGCAGAATCCAAGGCTGAAAACAGGCCAATAATTAATCAGTCTGATTGGAAAATCACTTTATTCCAAGTAAATGACCGCGATGAAACTAGGCAATTCATAGGATACTTGTTTGTATTTGCTGAAAAGGGAATACTTAAAGCTACAGCTGGTAGAGTTACCGTAAACGGTACATGGTCGGCAGGTAACAAAGATAATCCTAAAAATTTCATAATCATGTTTCCTTCGCAGCCTTTGAGCAAATTAAGCAATAACCAATGGATTATCATTAACCGGAATGCCAATGAATTAAAACTGGAACATATTAACAGAAAGGGTGGGCATGAATATCTGATATTTCAAAGAGTGCAAATACAAACAGAAATAAATTCTATTGATTAATTCTGAAACCAATCTTAAATAACATTAGAGTTCATTTTATTAAAACTCCAAAAACATATTTTGGAGTTTTTTTTGCAGTTATATTAGGTGGATATAACGGTTTTGTATTGCGTATTTGGACGAATAAATTAATAAATATTTTGGTGTATTTTTAACTGTGATTGTAGTTTCTATAGTTTAAATATTAAAAATATTTATATAATAAAACTTTTATGATAAGCCAGGAGAAGAGTTTATTACTCTACTTGGCGACTTCAAAACCACGACAAGAACACGTCGATAGTTCTTTGACGATTTTGTGATTACATGCTTTTTTTGCGAGAGTATCTTTGTACTAAATAAATATTTATTATCATGAAAAAATTAAGAATCAAGTTTTTAGCACTGATGTTGATCACATCAGTTGTTTTTTTAAGCTGTAAAAAAGAAGATCGCTTTTCCCCAAAGGATACGGCTGCGAGCCGCCCCATACCAATCAATCCTGCTATTAACAGTGCTGATTGGCGAATTACAATGTTCCAGATAAATGGAGTGAATGAAACAAAAAATTACAGAGGTTACTTATTTGAGTTTGCTAATAAAGGAGTACTTAAAGCTATAATAAAGGATAGGGAGATTATTGGTACATGGGGCGTTGGCCTTAAAGATAACCCGTCTAGTTTTAGGATTTCGTTTCCGTCAGAGGCATTAAATAAGTTAAATAACTCTGACTGGCACATCATGAGTCGGACATCTACTGACTTAATGTTGGAATACAATGATAAAAAAACAGGGCGAGTGGCATACTTAATCTTTCAACGACCCATTCAATTGATAGACACTGGCGTTGATGATCAAAGTCCAAATTAAACTTTATCGCCAGGAAAAAAGCTCCGAAAATACTATTTCGGAGATTTTTTTGTTTGATATCATTTCACCGCATAACGGTTATTATATTGCTTACTGAATAAAAATATTTATTGCACTAGTTATTGATTCTAAATTTAATTATTGTAAAACATAGTATGCTGATCAATTACTTATTGTTTTTTTCCAAAATGAAACCTGGAATTTTTAGCGAGGTGAAAGGCTTGACAAGAACACACCGATAGTGCTTTGACGATATTTTGAGAATACCTTTTTTTATCAATGTATCTTTGTATTAAATTCAAAAACGATTAACATGAAAAATACCAAAAACAAGTTTTTAGCGCTGATTTTGATCGCAACAGTCGCTTTTTTTTGCTGTAAAAAAGCAGATCCTATTGCTGCACGTCCGCAAACTAATGCCGGTTCCACTACACCTAACAACAACCCTACCCTTACCAGGGGTGATTGGATGGTTGGATTATTCCAGGAAAATGGTGTGGATAAAACAAATCATTTTAGGGGATATTTATTTAAATTCAATAGTAATGGAGCAATCAATGTTTCAAAAGATAGTACTTCGGTTAATGGAAACTGGTCGACAGGACAAGATGATGCTCAGAATAAATTCATAATTAATTTCTCTTCTGTTCCGTTGAGTGAATTAAATGACGATTGGCATATTATGGGTGAAACATTCAATGATTTAAAATTGGAACGCCCAAGTGCTAATGACAGCAGTGCAGATTATCTTACTTTTCGACGAAATCAACAAGAATAATGTTAAGCTCTTCCGGATATTTTAAAATTAAAAAACTTGATAAAAATTCCAAAGAAGGTGTGCTTTTTTGGGATTTTTCAATTTCCGGAAATACCGGGAAAGTTAAATCTGTTTTTAAAAAATTTAGCAATAGATTAATAATTCAGATATGTTGTGGAATAATAAAGCCACTCATTTTATAAAAGTATATACTTGATTTTTCTTCTCAATGAGAGTAAAGCTGTTTTATTTACTAGATTGAAAATTATGTTTTATATTCGCCACAGATAGAGCACTGATTGCCCGGATGGTGGAATTGGTATACACGTACGTCTCAGAAGCGTATGCCTCACAGCTTGCGAGTTCGAGTCTCGCTTCGGGCACTAATGCCTCTCGTGAAAGGGAGGCATTTTTTTATGAATGTAATCTATAATATTTTTGTTAGTGTAACGAGTAAAGTAAAAGTACTAAACAAAATATAAAAACCGATAACCCAATTTCTTCACAAGAGATGACAGTTTGTTTAGGATCCGAAGAGTATACGTAAATAAACATTGTATCTTTTATTCAACCTGTTTTCAGCTGTACTTTTCATATGGTTGCTTTGCGTATTTATGAGTTCTGATAAATAAATCATTTGACTTGAATACTCTGCATTTTTGTAATGATAGGTATATTTTACTTTTATTCCATAAGTACTTCGGGTTGTTCAATATTTAGGGTGGATGAACAGCTCTTTTGAATTAGCGGTAGAGGGGACCTTGTCCCATTTTTTACTTTGAGGTATAATTGGATTAGCTTAAAGCTGAACCATAAAGCTAAAATACCTATTGCAAGTGAAAAAATTATTGTAAAGTACTCCATTGAATTGGTTTTGAAGATGACACCAATTTAGAAAATCTTTAATTGAAAGTAAAATAAATTGAGATAGGATTGGACTGAAGTAATGGAATCATTTGATTCCTAATCTATTCCTTTGCTTTACGAATAGGCAATTTTTTTAAAATCTCTGTTGTTTTGGTATCAACGGAAGTTCCATAACCCGCTACTAATATGCCTTTTAATCCTGATTTGGATTCAATGGCATATACAACTGCCTGGTCACCCGGATCGGATGCTCCTTCGTAACGATACACATCTACAATTTCAAACTCAGTATTAAATTTTTCAGCGTGCATATCAAGGCTGTTTTCCTCTAGATTAAAATCAATTGTATACCCTTTTTTTTGGAGTTTGTTTATTGCTTCTGATACCGTTGCATAATGAGTTTCGCGTTCCATGTAATTGTATATTTATATGTTTTCTCTTTATTATTTACAAACTATTCTTCAAGTGTTTTGTCTTCAATTCAAATTCTGTATAAGACTTGTTAAGGGCTCATATAGTTTTAGTCCTCACATCTTGTATTGCTGTGTTTTATTTTTTGATGAGTGTTGAAAAATATTGTTTGACAAACTTATGCTGCTCTGTGGAATTCATTTTATCAGATGACTGTACTTCGATCTTTATATTTTCGAAATGGTGATTTGTTTTTAACGTATTAAATAATTCAACCCTGGCATCTGTTGGTCCAAAAAGAATAACTTCACTATAGCCTTTTATTGCTTCCCCAATTTCCTTGTAGTAATGATGTTGCTGGTCCTGCTCTTTATTATGCATTATATGCTCGCTTCTGGTTAAGACCTCTTCTTTTTCTTCACGTGTAAATTTTGAAGTGATAATTCTTTCCTGTGTGGCTCCTTTTGAATATTCTATCAAATGCGCCGTAGCATGATCCATCCATATACCTATTTTTTTTCCGGTTTCCATAAATTTAAAGTTTGATAATGCCCAAAGATGGCCAACAATCAACTTATAGTCATTACACTTTTGTGTGGAATGGTTTGTATATTTATTTTTTCTCTTTCTCTTTTTTCTTTTTTTTGAAGTAACCTCTTAGGAGAACATTGTTACTTGCAGCATCCATATTTTGTTTAAACCCTCCGGTTCCTTGTTTTATATTAACCAGAGTTTGATCAATGTTTTTTGCGAACACTGTATCCATTAAAAGTTTGCCGATGGTGCCTTTCCCAGAACTCAAACTTTCCATTAAAACAGCCAGGTCTTCCGTTATATTTGCAGCATTAGCTGTTGTTACTTTTAAATTAACCATTATTTCATCTATACTCACAGGAATAGTTGTAATGAGATAATCATTATTTTGAACCTGCTTTTTGGCCTGCGTTCCGGGAATAATGATGGCAACTTTATTACCCATTAACCCATCCGAACCTATTGTGATCTTGGCATCTTTTTTAATAAACTTTCGGGTATTATCATCAATGCTAAAATCTACCTTTACAGCTGTATCAGAAACAATTTCTATATTTTCAACAACTCCAATAGTTATTCCTGAAAAACGAACATTGTTCCCAACTTGCAGTCCGCTCACATCCTTGAAAATACCGCTAATTTTGAATGTTTCATTGAACAATTGTTGCTTGTCGCCTATAAAATACACCGCTATGATGAATAAGGCTAACCCGATTGAAACGAATACACCTAACCTAATTTTATTTCCATTGCTATTTTTCATTTTTCTTTCATTTTGTTTTTTTATTCGAAGTATGCTCGTACATCAGGATCAGAAGAGTTTTGCAATTCTTCAAAAGTCCCTTCCGCAGAACATATTCCATCTTTGAGTACAATAATCCTGTCTGCAACAATTTTTGCACATGCTATATCATGTGTTATTATAATAGAGGCGGTATTAAATTTTTGTCTTATATCTGTTATTAGATGGCTTATCTCTTTAGCGGTTATTGGATCGAGGCCTGTAGTAGGTTCATCATAAAGCATGATCTCTGGTTTTAAGATAAGGGTTCTTGCAAGTCCTATCCTTTTTCGCATCCCTCCCGATAGTTCAGTAGGCATTTTGTCAATTGCATTTAAAAGACCCACATTTTCCAGCGCATCTTTCACTAACTCTTCAATTTCTATATCTGTTATGGTATGGTTAGTTCTTAATGGAAATGCCAGATTCTCACGTACAGTCATTGAGTCATATAGGGCAGCACTTTGAAAAAGAAACCCAATTTTTTTCCGCAATGTATTTAACCCTTTCTCATCTTGCTCTAAAATATTTATTCCCAGTGCTTTTAGTTCGCCATTATCTGGTTCAATTAAACCAACGATGCATTTAATCAATACTGATTTCCCTGTTCCTGACTTACCCAGTACGACAAGGTTTTCGCCTTTTTGAAGCGTAAGATTAATTCCGTTAAGGACTTTATTATTTTTAAAACTTTTTTTAAGATCAATTATTTCTAAGGCAGGCTCTTTACCTTGAGAAGAATTCTCGGGTTCGGATGAAGATTCAGAGTTTATAGGAATAATTTTCATAATAGCTTATCATTGAAAAAGACTAGTGAATTGAACCGCTATCATATCTATGATAAATATGAGCAATGAACTTAAAACAACAGCTGAATTAGCTGCAATACCAACACCTTCTGTCCCTTTGTTAGAGTTGTATCCTTTGAAACAACCGATCATTCCTATAGCAAAACCAAAGAAAAATGTTTTGATAAATGCCGGAAACACATCTGCAAAATCCAGAGATTCTATAACCTGTGCAAAAAATAAATAAAAAGTCACATCGCCTTTGATGTTAACGGCAGCAAATGATCCTGCTAATGAAATAACGTCTGAAAATACAACGAGTACTGGTAACATGAGCGTTGTTGCAATCACCCTCGTGACAACAATATATTTAAAAGGATTAATTCCTGAAACTTCCATAGCATCAATTTGTTCGGTTACCCTCATGGATGCTAATTCAGCACCAATGCCTGAACCAACTTTACCTGAACAAATCAGAGCAGTGATTACAGGTCCAATTTCTCTAATGATAGACACTGCAACCATTGCAGGTAACCACGATTCGGCCCCGAAAGCTTCCAATGTTGGCCTTGACTGAATCGTTAATACAAGTCCCATAATGAACCCTGTAATTCCAACTAAGGGAAGAGAACGGCATCCAACATTATAGCATTGTTTTAGAAGTTCGTTAAATTCATAGGGAGGGCGAAAAATATTTTTAAAAATATTTACTGTAAACTTGCTAATAAGAGTTACCTCTGTGAAAAAGTTGTTGAAGTTAGGAAACAAAGGTTCATCCTTTGAATCATCATCCGGCGCAGTTTCTTTTGTAGATGAGTTATTTTTACCCATGTTAGATAATATATCTTCTAAGTGTCCAGGCAATTGTCTCGTGCTGAACTATCAGGCCCGTAAGAAAATCTGCGGTACCTAAGTCATTGGATTTATCCGTACTTTTTTCTATGAATTTTCTTAGTTCAATAATTACAGTTTCATGGTCTTCCAGTAGTTCTTTGATCATCGCCTTTGAAGTTGGATATTTATCAGGGTGCTCTTTGATTGAGGTTAACCTACCAAACTCATTCATTGTTCCTATCGTTTTACCTCCCAACTTACTAATGCGTTCAGCAACTTCATCTATTGATGCCTCTAGAAGTGTATATTGATTTTCAAATAATTTATGTAACTCCATAAAGCTCTCACCACATACATTCCAATGAAATTTTCTTGTCTTTGTATACAGAGTTACTTCGTCTGCTAATACAACAGATAATAAATCAATACTGAGATGTAATTTTTTTTCGGAGATTCCTATGTTCGGTTTCATAAATTTCTTATTTTAAGATTGAGTTATTTAAGTATTTAGTTTCTTTATTTAATTCATCCAGTATTACTTTTTCCGTAACTGGTATTTTTCGCCAAGATCTGTCTTCAGTCTTTTGAAATAATTCGATGGTTAACCCAAAATTATCCCTGAAATTTTGTTTAAGATCTCCAATAGTCATTTGTTAATGTATAGAAATGAATCCTTCATTATGAAGGGTTCTGCATTCTGCTAATGTTTTACTACTTCTCTTCACCAGGTTTTCGGAAGCAGATCCGTTTTGTTTATTAGGCTTTTCATGGAACTCAATTTTTAATCCTGGAAACAGTGAATTAAATTCTTTTTGAATCCCAAAAATCTTTCGGTGGTTATTAATTTCGATTTTCATAGCGATCAATAATTACAAAGTTAAAAGATCATTCAGCTTCCTTTGAATCTCTTCCCCTGATAATGCGAAGAATTATGGCAATAACTGAGATCGCCAAAAATATGTGAATCACGTTTCCTGAATTATAAATAAAAAATCCAATAGCCCAAATAGCGCCTGATAAGATGCCTATAAAATAGAGAAGATTGCTGAAACTATACATTGGCTTGTGTCTATTAGACCGTTAAAATTATAAGGAGATTTTGTTTTTAATTCTGCGAATATTATCAGAAGCATCAACAGCATTTTCCAACTTTTTGTTAGCGGTAATAAGTATTTCATTAAATCTATCCATTAGATCATCTATTGAATCACCGCCTTTTTTTATAATTAATTTTCTGGTTTTTGCTCCTTTGTCAGGAGCAAGTAATAATCCTAGTATGGCACCGGCAGCGATTCCTGCCAGTGCACCTATTACAATGTTTCTTTTGCTCATGATTTCTTTTATTAAAGTTTAAAACCCTTTAATTTAAAGAGGCCTTCTGCCTTGAATAATTCTTAAAATAACAGCGATCAATGCGATCACTAATAAAATATGTATAATTCCACCGGCACTATAACCAACGAAGCCAATGGCCCATACAATGATTAGTACAACCGCAATAATGTAAAGTAAATTTCCCATAATGATTTTTTTATTTTTATTTATTTGTTTCCTGTAGTAAAATTATTGTAAGTAAAAGACGCGTTCAATTGTTAGTATGAAGACTTTATTACAATTATTTTACATTATTTTTTGACATATCCTTGAACGATTGCCCAAGTTCATCCATATCATGATTAAATTCACGTTTGAATGCTTCCCATTTATCGTGATCATCATCTTTGTAATCTCTAACTTTTACTTTCAGGTTTTCATTCCTCATTTCAAGTTCAGCAACTTTTTTATCATAATCTGCTTTGACCTCTTTTTTCATTTTAGCACTGCTGGCCTTTAAATCTGCGAGGTTCTTATCGTTTTCGGTAATTCTCTGTTCTGATTCTAATTTGAATTTAGCATATTCTTCTACATAATCAGCTTTTGCTTTTTCCAAATCCTGTTGTGCTTCCGCAACATCTTCTTTGGCGTTTTCCACTTTTTCAGGAGATGAACCGCAGCTTGATAATGTTAACCCAATGCTTAGTGTTGAAAGGGCCATGATAAAAATTGATTTTTTCATAATTGAATTTTGAGGTTATTGTTTTTTTATTTTTAGTTTATATTTTTGAGATCAGATTTTGAATTTCTTCTTTTGTTTTTCCTAATTTAGCCTGAAGGCGCCCCAACAATTCATCTTCTTTTCCATCTACTAATAATAAGTCATTATCAGTCAGAATAGCAAATTTTTGCTTTAGCTTTCCTTTTAGCTCATTCCAGTTCCCTTTTAATTCAGTGGTCGTTTTCATAATTTTTGGTTTATGGTGATTACTTTTTATTTTACAAATATGAGTTTTGGATAAATTGAATGTATTACATCAGTTTGAGGTTAATTTATATCATTCACTGATTAACATTTATAATAGTAAATTAATAACTTATTGGTTAAGTAATTTAAAAAGTTCGTTCAGGTTAGGAGACAGGATAATTTCAGTTCTTCGGTTTTTAGATCTTCCTTCCGGAGTACTGTTTGTTGTTAATGGGTAAAATTCACCACGCCCTGCAGCGGTCACGCGTCGGGCATCAACGGTATACATATTTGTTAAGATTCTTACAATAGAGTTAGCCCGCGCAGCACTTAATGCCCAGTTATCATCAAAACGTCCTTTCATAGGAATAGAGTCTGTATGACCCTCAATAAGGATTGTAATATCCTGATTTTTATTTAGAACATCTGCTACAGATTTCAATGCTTCTTTTCCTTTAGGATCTACCACATCGCTTCCTGATTTGAATAATAGTTTTTCCTGCAGTGACACATAAATTTTACCGTCTTTTACAGATACGGTTAGTTCATCCGGTTTAAAATTAACCAATGCATCAGCTATTGTTTTCTTCAATTTATTCATCACGTCTTTTTGCCCTTGAATTAACTCCTGAAGATCTTTTAACCTCTTTGCTTGTTCAGCTATAGTCATTTGGGAGTTGGCAATTGATTCTTTTGAACGGGAAGAAAGGCTTTGCAGATCATTCGTTATGTTTTCTTTTTCTTTCTGTAACATACCAACTGTCGAATAACATTCGTTCAACTTATTATGCGTTCCGGTACTGTCGCTTTGAAGGTCTTTTACCCGGACTTGTTCGCTTTTAAATTTCTTTTTTGAAACGCAAGAGCAAAGAATAATCATGCTGCAAATAATACCAAGGGAATATTTTTTCATATTATGATTTTTTTTTAACTAGTAAAACAACAATACCACTTGCCAGGATTATTCCTCCAATGATCGGTGACCATTTTACCGGATGATTATTGTCTTTAGTAATTTCCAGTGGACCAACATCTACAACTTTTTCTTCTGTCACAAAGTTAAATCCTGTGAAGATCATTAGCGCAATGCCTATGACGATGAGTGCAATTCCTAAGCCTTTCATAAGTATAATTTTGATTGAGCCTCAAAGGTGTATTGCTTTTGTAAAAAATCGTTACATGTTTTTTTAAAGAAGTTACATTATTCAATGATTTTGAACTAAAACTATAACTATTCATCAGCTATTGGAGTAGCAATTTTTTTATGTTTTCTTAACTCCCGTACTTTTCCAATGGGGCGCAAGAAGTTTTGAGACACCGTATAGAGATCTATTCGTCCGCCTAATCCTATGGATGGCGAATGGGTGATAAAATCATAGCCTGCAAATAATGAGAAGTTTCCAAAGCCAACAAATCCTCCGGCGAAAATACCAGCGAGTTTATTAAAACTGAAATCATTCTGAAGACCAACATCACCAACTAAACCAAAAAAGAGTTTGGGGTCGACCGTAATTTTATCATTTTCATTAAAAATAAAATTTCCTGTAAACCATGTATAGCCAAGGCCAATACTTATAGTTGGACTTACCTCGTATTTGCCATCAATGTATTCTATTCTGCTGAATGAAATTGGCACTGTAGGCGAACCTAAAAGCCTTGAAACATAGGTTGTGTTGTAATATAAAGTATCAGGCCATCTTTTGTTCTTTTCATCGATAGCTGATGGAATCGAATCAGGAAATATATAATTCCTTTTTACAAGAAACCGCGCCGTTGGACTTTTCTCTTCATTAGAGTTTTGAGAGCTGACTGAAAAAACCTGAATTAAAATAGTAAGTAAAAAAAGATGGCGATACATTCAAAAGATGATAATTGATTTTGGGATAGTTCTGCAAATTTACTAAATAAAACAACTATGAATATTACAAAAATCATGTTTTTTGTTTTATGCTCTATAATAAAAACGAATAGATATATGTAATATTATTTTATGAGTCTTATAATGTATAAAGTTGTTTTTGATAGCATTTTTGTGAGACACATAAATTGAAAATCATGAGACCAATTTGGACAGGTTCAATCGGATTTGGATTAGTAAATATTCCTGTCAAAATATATAGCGCAACAGAAACAAGCAATCTTGATTTGGATATGTTGGATAAAAAAGATCTGTCACATATTAAGTTCAAACGGGTGAATGAAAAAACAGGAAAAGAAGTTGCCTGGGAAAATATTGTAAAAGGCTACAAATTACCAAATGATGATTATGTTGTGTTAGACGAAAAAGATTTTGAAAGGGCCAGCGCAAAAAAAACAAAAACCATTGAGATAACGGAGTTTGTTAATGAAGTTGATATTGAAAGCGTTTATTATGAAACACCTTATTATCTGGAACCCGATAAGTCTGGCACCAGGGCTTATGCCTTGTTCCGGAAAGCTTTGCAGAAAAGTAAGAAAGTAGGAATTGCCACTTTTGTAATGAGAAGTAAAGAGACATTAGCCATTTTAAAAGCCAACGAAAATGTCATCATCCTTAACCGAATTCGTTTTGAAGAAGAGATTAGAAAAACAGATGAATTGACGCTTCCAGAAAAAAGTACGGTTAAAGCAACAGAACTTAAAATGGCTATGATGCTAATTGATCAACTCTCTGGAAAATTTAATATTAAAAAATACAAGGATACCTATAGTTCAGAATTAATGAAGGTTATTAAAGCGAAGGCGAAAGGTGTTAAAGTAAAAGAGCCGAAAATGAAAGTGGTGTACAGTAAATCTAAGGATCTAATGGATCAGTTAAAAGCAAGCCTTACGACCCAACGAAAAAAAGCATCTTAAACTATGGGTTTACTGGTATATAATAAAAAACGAGATTTTAAAAGTACGCCTGAGCCATCTGGCGGATTAACAAAGTCCAAATCGAAACTGGCATTTGTTATACAAAGACATAAAGCTTCACACCTGCATTATGATTTTCGTTTGGAAATTGACGGAGTATTAAAAAGCTGGGCTGTTCCTAAAGGCCCCTCCTTAAATTCAAAAGACAAGAGACTGGCGATGATGGTGGAAGATCACCCTTATAATTATAAAAGCTTCGCTGGAATAATTCCTGAAGGAAATTATGGCGCCGGTATTGTTGAGATATGGGATGAAGGTGAATTTTCTGATCTAGAAAATTCTGATAAGAAGACAGCTGAAAAAAAATTAAAAGCAGGGATTCAATCTGGCAGCATTAAGTTCAAGCTATATGGAAAAAAATTAAAAGGAGAGTTTGCTTTAATAAAATTAAAAGGTAAGCAGGAAAACGCCTGGCTGCTGATTAAGCACAATGATGAATATGCGGTGAATGAGGAATATAACAGCGAAGAGTACACGCTAAAAAGTTCTCCGATCAATCAATGGCTTAGTAAAAACGGAAAAAGTGTTCCTGCAATTAAGGTTAAGGCAGCTCAAAAAAAATCTGACCCATTGGAGGTGAAGCAATCAATAAAAAAAAAGAACACTCGCTTTTTGCCAGGCAAGACTAGCAAACTGAGCGAGTATATTAGGCCGATGCTGGCCAAGGGAACGGATAAACCATTTGATGATAAGGAATGGATCTATGAAATAAAATGGGACGGTTATCGTGCTATTGCCGAAGTAAATGAAAAAGAGGTTAGTTTGTATTCCCGCAATGGAAATACATTTAATTATTCTTATCCTATTATTGTAGATGCTTTAAAGAAATTAAACATCCATGCGGTATTGGATGGTGAAGTAGTGGTGATGGATGAGAATGGAAAATCCAGTTTCCAAGGACTCCAGTATTATGAAAATAACACAACAGATCCGATTGAATTTAGGGTATTTGATTTTCTTTCATTAAAAGGGCAAGACGTTTGTTCACTCACATTAAGGAACCGGAAAAAACTTTTAAAATTATTACTTCCCACAAATAATCCGGTCATTAAATATTCAGATCACATTGAAGAACAGGGAATCGAGTTTTTTAATTTGGCGGTTAAGAACGACTTGGAAGGAATTATGGCAAAAGATGCTAATTCGATTTATTTTCCGGGTGTAAGAACCAGTCAATGGTTAAAAATAAAAAATCATAAAACGCTGGAGGCGATCATCACAGGATTTACTGAACCAACTGGTGGTCGTAAACATTTTGGTGCATTAGTGTTAGGTGTATGGAGGGAAAAGGAATTGGTTTACATTGGACATACAGGTTCCGGCTTTGATACAAATGACTTGGAAAAATTGAGCAAATTGATGAAGCCTTTGATCCAAAAAAAATCACCAATTAAAACAAAGGTTAAAACAAATATGACGGTTACCTGGATTAAACCTTTATTAGTGTGTGAAATAAAATATACCGAATGGACAAGAGACGGACACCTGAGACATCCTGTTTTTTTAAGATTAAGAGAAGACAAAAAATCAAAAGAAGTAACGACTAAAGATGTGAAAATAATTAAACCGGAAAAGACTGTTAAAACTAAACCGGCACTGAAAAAGAAAACGGTTGTTAAACCTAAAAAGGAATTGGAGAATGGTGGCGACACTATTTCTTTTGGAAGGATAAAAGTAAAGACCACCAATCTTAATAAAGTGTTTTGGCCAAACGAAAAAATCACAAAAGGGGATGTGATAAACTATTATCAAAGTATTTCTAAGTACATACTGCCTTATTTGAAAGACCGGCCTGAATCATTAAAGAGAAATCCGAATGGCATTAAGGATTCAGGGTTTTTTCATAAAGATGCAGGTGTTGAAGCCCCTGATTGGGTTAAAAGTCAAAGCATATTTTCTGAGTCAACCAATAAAGATGTTAATTATATTCTCTGCAATAATGCCGCCACGCTTGCCTATCTTAATAATTTAGGATGTATAGAAATTAATCCATGGCATTCAACCATTCAAAAACTGGATAAACCGGATTATCTTATAATCGATATTGACCCATCTGAAAAAAATACATTTGAGCAGGTAATTGAAACGGCCAATGTGGTTCAGTCTGTTTTTAAAAGAGCTGGGGTTATATCATATTGTAAAACTTCGGCAGCAACTGGTATTCATGTGTATGTGCCAACCAAGAAGAAGTACACGTATGATCAGCTAAAAGATTTTGCACATCTTGTTTGCATCTTGGTCCAAGAAGAATTACCAAAATTTACAAGTCTTGAAAGAAATTTAAAAAAGCGAGGGAACAAGATGATCTACCTGGATCATTTGCAAAACCGGCGTGGACAAACCATTTCTTCTGTTTACAGTTTGCGTCCCGCGAATGGCGCAACGGTGTCCATGCCGCTTAGCTGGAATGAGGTGAAGCCGGGTTTAAGCCCTAACGATTTCAACATATATAATGCATTAAAGCGAATAGAAAAGAAGGGTGATTTGTTTGCTCCGATATTAGGAAAAGGCATAGACCTTTTGAAATGCCTAAAGTTACTTGACAGGTAATTTTTTAGGTTTATATAATTTTCGACATTTAGCGGATTTCGTTTTTCATTAACTAGATTCTGAAGTTAGAAAAATTAAGAACGTCATCTATTTTTCAGCTCTTTTGCGAAACATAAAATACTTTTTTCTTGGTGGTTTGTTATCTATTTCATAGAGTTTTTCAAAAGCCTCTTTCAGTGATTCAGGCATTTCACCTTTATAGTTTATTTTATAAAAAGAGTAACTATTTCGCGGAACCACATTGTCAGCTTCAATAAAATGAACTTGTTTTTTAACTTCACCTTCCTTAAAATAATTTTCGACAAGTAGTTTTCTTTCCTGCATCTGATTTTTGTATTTTTTATCGATCAGGGATTTTCCTAATAGAAGATAGCATTTGTCCTGCACAGTATAAATCATACTGTCTTTTATAGCACGATTTAAATATCTTACAAACGTGGAATCTTTGATTGACATTTTTTCAATAATTAAAGAGTCATCCTCAGAAATCGAATTTCCTTTTTTTCCATCATGGGTTAAAAAATATTTTTTCTTTGCTTCAAAAAATAATATATATTCTTTTTCTTTTTCAGTGTATTGCTGAGGATGTATTGTAATATTTGCCTGCGGATTCTCTTTTAATAATCGAACAATTTTCGATAATAAATTATCCTGGTCGTCATCAAGCTTTGTTTGACGCAATTCCCACTTTAATGTAAGAAATTTTTCCACATCTCTCTCTGTGTTTCTAACCTCAAAGCCGTATAAGGTAGTTGGTGGTTTAATTAAAATATTCTTTAAAAGATCAAATACTATATCTGATATATGAAAACGCGGGTTTTTTAAATCTCCGGTGATTGGAATTTTGTAATCGATAACATTACCCCTTTCTCTAATAAATGCCATGATTAGTGGCATTGGAATTGATCGGGAATTTTCTTTTTTCATCTTATTTCCTAAACGTGGGTCTATGGCAATAAAATGGTTTGTGCTTTGAAGAAAATTATTACTAAAATTCCAATTACCGGTTAATTCAATTGTTCCCCTGTCGAGCGGAAATGAAGTGAATTTAAGGAGGTACGGATTAAATAGTGGTGCAGGGATTTTATGAAATCTATATGTTAGATCAAAGTCCTCTTTATTCTTTGGATTCATACTCACTACAATACCAAGTGATCCATAGGGCTTAATACCGCTTTTAACTGTTACTTTAACTCTTCGTTGAGTATTATCTACTGAATCTGCCTCGATGTTTAAAGGATTAAGTGCAATAGTGAACTTCTCATTAACAGAATAATCATTAAAAATAAAGTTCCCACTTTTAACGGTTAGACTTTTGATTTTATAATCACTTTTCAAAAAATTCTTGAAGATTATTTGTATGTACTTTGATAATTCGATGATTAAGTTAAATTTTTCCGGGTTCGCTTTTGCGTTTTTAAGTTTAGAACCTTTCTTACCAAACATCCTTTGAATATTATCAAGATGATCATATTTCTCATATTTGAAATAAGGATTTTCGAGATTCACTGTATCAAAAAAGTATTTTCTTTTTGCAGGAGCCAGTTCATTAATTACTAAAGTAAGTTTATCGTAAGAAGCATAATCTTCTAATGAGTCTTTTCCAAAATGAAAATCACTCAATGCTATTCGTCCTTTGGCATCAATGCTTTGTTTATTTTTAAAATTGCCTTTACCTTTAACATTAGCGTCTAATATGGTTGAAATATTCCCATACTCCGAAAGATCTTTTAAATATTGTTTCAGTACCAGCATGTCAAATTTTCTGATATCCACACCAAAACGATAATCGAGGGTTTTAATGTTAATCATAAAATTAGCATCAAGATCTCCTTTTCCAATACCTGATTGAAGAGATAGCTTTCCATTGATCGTGTCAGAATCCCAGAGCTTCCCATCACTTTTGAGATTAACGTGAATGATGGAATAGTTTATTGGAGTTAAAGGATCGCTGAAATAAAAAGTTCCGTCCTTAATTTCTGCATTGAGTAAATTAAAGTGAACCGGCCCTTTTTTTGGTTTTTTATTTTTTTTTGGAGAAAAAAGTTCTATAATATCGCTAAAATTGAACTGCTTTTTGATTTGAATTATTTTTCCGACTGGCTCATCAAGGCTTAACGATTCAATTTCGTAAGTTTTAGAAAATAATTTTGTCATCGAAAAATGCGCCGCAACTCCGTTCATTTCAAGGAATACACTATCGCTTTTTTGTTCGTAAATTATAAGATCATCCAAATATACATATCCTGTAAAAGGATTAACATAAGCCCAATCCATTTTTACCTCCCGGCCTATGTATTTTACATCATATTTTTCAACAAGATATTTGGCAATTGGTGAAATAAAAATGATGATCAATGAAACAGCAAGAAATACAATTCCCGAAATGATGAGCAGCGGTTTTTTTATTTTGGAAATTAAATGTTTCATTATCTTTAAAATCCTCTAACTTACTCTTTTTTTATTGATTTTTTAAAAATGATGTTATGGCATCTTATATAATACAATTGCCACTACAACACCCATTATTACAAAAGTAAGAAGAAATATGGCCATGAATTTGGAAACACCAAATTCTCTTACAATAATTCTGATTGGTTCAGTGATTATATTGTAAACCAACTTGGTTATTTTTCTGATAGCTCCATGTCCTTTTATGACATAATCTGACGCCCCATTTCTGAAGGATTGTATAGCCAATGCAACATCTTCGTTACTTGACATCATGATCACTTCTGTTTTAGGATTTTTGTTTTTAATTAATTTTAGTATTTCCAAGCCATTCTTGCCCCCCAAAAAATAATCAAGAATAACTATGTTTGTGTCAGCATTAACCTTTTCTAAGCAATCTTCGCCACTATTGAAAGTAGATATAGTAAGATCCGATCCGAATCTGTTTTGTAAATATAATTTTAGATCAGTCAATACTAATTTATTATCATCTACAATAAATAAATTGATTCCTTGCGTTTGCATTTGACCCTCCGTTTTTAGTTAGTTTATATAATATTCTTATTACAAAGAAGAAAATTTTTTAATCGAAATTCATTGTATAACTTTATAATTGTTTTACACAAATCACTTATTATAGTCTACTAAACGCAATGCTTTAAGAATATTTCTTCCATTATTTTTAAGGTTAAAACGATACCCGACAAATGCAACCGCTTTTCCCATATAATTAGAAGAATTAAAGTGCATAACAAATGCAGAATAATTGTTGTCGTAGGTTGCCAGTATGCCAACGAAGAACCGAAGGTTATCATATCTTAGAGATGCTTTGGCAGTAAGGTGTATGGCCATGTTCAATGGCAAATTTTGAATATGGCGATCTGAAAGAGTGTAATTTAATTTTTGACCACCTGCCCCGAAATTAATAGCGGTACTGAATAGTATTTTTTTATGCACCATTGTATATCCGTATCCGCCGGTTAATCCGATTACTATTACGGTGATCTTATTCATGTCTTTTATTAGTTTTGAAAATGAAGGTTCAAAAGGGGCATTAAAACTTGAATCATCACAGGTAAAGTCCACATGAGAATGATATATACCTGCCATTAAAGATCCGGAACTTTTTCTTTGCACATCCGTGAAAGAAAACGCCCCGCGGAGAGAATATTTTTTATAATTAAACACAAACATTGTATTTACACCATAGGAAATGAGTTTGATATCAGGGCGTACCGCGATAGTTTGTGATTCGGAATTATCCCGCGAATACATACCCTTAAAGTTTTGGTAATTAATATCAGTGATGACTCTTCTCCCAATAATGGTCAATTGAAAGTCAACTGCTTTTGTTGGCCCTCTGCCTTCCTTAGACCCAAACTTTATATTAGGAACAAATCCAAAAGTTAAAAACATATTACTAAAATTAAAACCAACGTGATAATAATTATTTGGTAAGAATTTTAATTTACTACTGCTACTGTGATCGAATAAATTAAAACCATAATATTTTTTGCTTACTGGTATGGTTATCGTTAGTTTTTTTTTACTGCTAAGAATATAGGTGGTATCAAAATCAGAATTCGTTGGTTTTAATAACAGTCTAATATACCATCGATGAGGGTACATGAATTTATCTTTAAATGTTTTTTTTGGAATATCATCAACAATAAATTTATTGATTACTGTATCTGAAATGGCTTTCACAATACTGTCCAACTGAGCATGTGATGATTCAGGAAAAACCATCAGTATCGCCCATGTCATGATATGTAGTACCCGATGTTTCAAATTTTAACCTGCATGGCCGAAGCTAAGCAATATGTTCTTGACATTCATTATAGAATCACTATAGATGCTATATAAATTTAAAAAAGGCTGTCCGAACCCGGAAAGCCTTTTTTAGGTGAATTTATTTCTAATAAATTAGCTCTTTGGAATAATATCAATAACAACTGTTCTATTATAGAAACGCTCTTCAGGATACTTATTTTCAAAAGGGGATAACTGATCTTCCTCTCCAAATCCATATTCTTCAAACCTAACATCGTTTCTTCCGGATTTCTTCAATTGGCCCTCAATAATTGTTTTCACATCTTTGGAACGTTTAGCGGATAGTTGTTTGTTATGACCGGCGTCACCAATAATATCGGTATAGCCATGTATAATAACACTTGCACCTTGCGGTATTTTAGGGGTTACCACATCTGTAAGATATTTATCATAGATAGTATTTACTTCAGATTCATCATATTCAAAGATCACACTAAATCTCATACCTTCCTCGTTTTTTCCGGGAGTCCAAAGCACCATGTGCATAGACGCTTCCTTCGTAACAGTTTTACCACTTTTTGTATGGCCGATCATTGTTACCTTAAAGTCACCTTCAGGGCGATTACCCAAAATAGCTTTTCCGGGGATACTTACTTTCTTTTGATAATATGGGCCAAATTTTTCCACTACGCCTTTGTCATCTTTAACTTCTAAGTCCCATGATTTAAACTCATCTTTTCCACCATCTACGTTAAAAGTTACATAACTATCAAGTGGTGCTGTTTGCACATCCATTATTTCAACAGGCTGCAGGGGAGCATCAGGTCCACTCTGGAACTCCATCAGTAAAGTTGGAGAAACTGTTTCAATGGATACTCTTCGGTTTCCTTCGGCTAACAATTCCAGATCTTTGGTTCCGCCGGGTTGTCCCGAAGGAATTAAAGGTTTGTTACGACCTTCTGTAGAAATTCTTGCCCCATCAATTCCGAAAGTATTTACTAAATAACTTTTTACTGATTCAGCCATTGCCTTTCCATCTTCATTACTCGTTTCCGATGAACCCACTAATTTAATTGTAGTGGTTGGTTTTTTATTCATTCTATCTCCTAATATATTTAAGATATTATAATAAGCAACCATTTGTCTGTTTGATCGTCCTGATAATTTTTTAGATTTGAAAACCTCTAATTGATCTTCTTTAAAATCTTTGACTTCATCTTTTTTTAGTAAAACATACCTACTTGGAATTTCTTTTGAATCCTTGTCAAAGAATATGTAGTTTCGTAGTGGGAATGTTTCTCTTACTCTTCTTTCAACCGGAACATTTTTAGGTGAGCTGATAGAAAATTGTACATGAGCATTTGCTGCTGCAACATCTGTTGATTTTTCCGGATTTGCAGAAGCATCGCCGGAAGATTTATGTCCGCGTCCAAATTTGATGGCTGCTCCTATCCTTAGTGTAGTTACATTCCAGGATTCTATAGATCGCGGCGATTGACCAAAATAAGGTTGGAAGGATACAAAAGGAGAAATTACAAATTGCGTACGTTTATTTTGCGAGGATAATGGAATATCATAACCTGCACCAATTTGCATAGAAACAAGCATATTATTTACATCACTTAGGTCTCCTTTTACTTCAGGATTATCAACTTGATTAGGATAATCGGGATTTGCTTTTTGCTGATAAACGAATGATTTAGCAACATTGAACGCCAAACGTGGTCCAGCATATAAATAAAAATCGGATTTGAAGGGTGCAAAACGCAGGCTTGGCTCAACCGTTACATAAGCTATTTTAGTTGATAAATCTGCCGGGCAATTGCAGGGCGTTTTAATCTCTTTAAACTTTCCGCTTCTGCCATCATATCCCGCCTGAAACATTGCTCCAAACATTGATTCTGGTTTATGATATTCCACAAGAGGTGCGAGGTATAGTCCAACACCGTTACCACTGTGGAAAGCTGATGGTATTGTTAAGTCTTTATTTAATTTTTGAGTGCTCCCACGATAAAAGTTGAAGTTGGCGCCTGCTGCTGCACCAAACCACCAAGATGGTTTTGTATAAGCTGGTTCTTGTGCCTTTAAAGTACTACTTAAAGTTGTAATAATTAAAGTTCCAGTCATTAAGCCTTTAAGCAGCTTATCTGATGCGAGTAAAATATCGTTTCGTTTTGTTATAATATTTTTATTTTTCATATTTTAGTTTTTTATCTGAAACAGCTGCCGTTACTTTTGTGTTTCCTCTTATTCGGATGGCAACTATAGCATAAAATTTTACGGCTTAGTAATGATATTTGTACTTGTTAAGACCACTGATCCATTTCTAGCCAACATTCTGCCTTGTGCTGTGGCTCCTGAATTCATAGTGATGGATGTTAATGCCAGTACGTTTCCTTTAAAGGAAGTAAAATCTCCTATGGTTGCTGAACTGCCTGTTTGCCAAAAAACATTTTTAGCCTGAGCGTTACCAGCAAGGATCACATTTCCACCGGCACCGCCAACGGTTGTAAAATCAGAAGCTATTTGAAAGATCCACACTGCATTAGGATTACCACCTGCATCAAGCGTTAAATCACCCGATTGTATTAAAAGTGTTGATGTTGATTTATAAATACCAGGGGCTAAAGTTGTACCCCCAACATCGCCCGCTACAGTAGCCGGTGCAGGAGAGCTTGCGCCTTCCGCAAAAAGATAAGCATCAGTTAAATCCTGTTTAGCTTGCGTTAACATAGCCGCTACACCAGCAGGTGCGCTGTCGTCGGAAGCAAAAATAGCGCCGTTTACAACGATAGCAGGAGGAAAGCCTGTAACAGAAGAACGAACTCCGGGGCTAATTCCAACATTCATATCATGAATCTCGCTTAATCCTGCATTATTACTTACACCAACACCGGCAAGAATACCAAATTGATCAGCTGACTGTAAATCTACATCAGGACCACCACTTGAAAGTGTTACTCCAGTGTCAAAACTCCAGGTATAATTGGTTGCCAGTGAATTTCCCGCTAAGTCTGTTGCTCCTGTTGTAATAGTAGCATTATATGTTGAACCAGGTAAGAAATTAGTAGTATGTTTAAAATATGCAGTTGAACCGCTATATGAAACTGTTCCTGTAACAAGAGCGCCACCTTGTTTAATGATAAAGGTGGAATTTGAAATTGTGGAGGGATTCATAGCCTCGCTAAACGTAGCCCGCACGATTTTATTAAGAGCAACGTTGGTTTCGGTATTAACCGGACTTGTAGATATTACGATAGGTGCCATTAAATCTGGAACTGTTGTTGTGAATGTCCAAACGTAATCAGCCTGCAAGGCATTGCCCATTAAATCTTTAACTGTTGTTAAAATTTTCCCCGTATATACAGTGCTTGGTGAAAGGTATGCGTTTGGCACAAAAGTAACAGTTGAATTCGCTTCATTATAAGATATAGATCCCGGAACAACGATTGACCCTTTCATAATGATGAAAGAAGCGCTCGATATGGTTGCTGAATTCATGTTTTCGTTAAATGTGGCAGTTATCGTTTGGTTAATAGGAACACCAACTGCCTGATGTTTAGGGTTTGTAGCAATTACAGTTGGGCAAACCCCGGTTAATTCAACATACTTATCTTTTTTGCAGGAAAATGTAAACGTTGCCATAAAAATGGCTGCAATTACAGTTGTAAATATTTTTATCCGTTTCATATTATTCATTTTAATTGTGATGAAAGTACCACGCCTAAAAGAATGGATTTGGGAAGAAAAAAAGTTATGTATCGGAACTTATTCTTTACATAAAAGCCACTTTTAGGCACTTAGGAATTTGGTTAACAAGCGTGGGCTGGACGCATAATTTTTCCGGAAAAGGGTGAAAAGAATAGACTCTTTTTATTTTTTGATCGGCAGGAAGCGGGAATTTTTTAATTTTTAGTCTTTGTTTTATTTCGGATATGAATTTCATTTTTTGCTATGGCGTGTAGATGCCCATGCTTTGAAACTATTTCAATGGTGTAAGTCTTTATAAAAAGACCCGTTTTATTGAGGTCAGTTTTTAATTCAAGAATCATATCGTCAGTAATAGTAATACTGTAATATAAATCTGTTCTTCCCGGCTTAAGAAATTTTATACTACCGCTTTTTAACCAAACATTAACTTTCATTCCATCGTGCCTTAAAATCTGTCCAAACAATAAAGCATAAAAAGGATCTGCTGCTGAATAGATAGTTCCTCCAAATATGGATTTGCCAAAATTCATCGTGAATAGGCTTTTATTAATTTTGACATCGATTCTTTTGAATCCCGGATAAATTTTTTGCACCCAAATACGTTGCAATAGAAATGGGGGATACATGCGCATGGCCCATTTAAGAATACTTTCTGAAACGTTCATTTTTTGATAGTTTAAGTATATTAAAATAGTTTGATCATTTACTAAATCGCGATTCCAAACTTAAACATATTGGTTTATTATGTTGCAAAATTGCAATTTCTATGATACTGTAATAAGGCAGTTTCTTACCTTTGATTAAATCTATGACATAATATGAAAGATAAGGAAAATCAAACTGGGAAAGAGGAAAATTTACTTACCAAAATTTTAAAGGAGAGATGTCCAAATTGTGGAAAAGGTGAAGTTTTCAAAAAAAAGAATTCAATTTTTGAACTTCCTGTAATGAATGATAAGTGTGAAAAGTGCCAATATTATTTTGACAGGGAGCCTGGTTATTTTATAGGGGCTATGTATATCAGTTATGGATTAGCAGTTTTGCAGGGCATCTTAACTTTTTTAATCATTAATACGTTCTTTTCTGAGGTTTCAACCATATACTTGGTTTTAATTATTGTAGCAGTTATTGCGGCATTTTCTCTGAAAAATTATAAGCTGTCCCGTATTATATACATGCACATTTTTCCTGATTAGGAATTATTTTTAATCTTATTTATGGAATTATATTTTTATATCATCTGTATTTCAAAAATACAGCTTTATGGAAATTATAATTAACAAACCCTGTCATGAAAATTGGGAAAATATGACGCTTAATGAAACGGGCGCATTTTGTGGCAAATGTGTAAAGACAGTCATTGATTTTAGCGGAAAATCCTTGGATGAAGTAAAAAATTTTTTTGAAAACAAACAGCATAGTAAAGTTTGCGGACGTTTCGAAAAACAGCAATTGGTATCCTTAAGTTTTGATGCCTATTTCAAAGAATTTAAAGTCTTAACTTTTAATAGGCGCTTCGCCGTCATTCTTTATTTTACGTTTGGCATGTGGTTATTTGGCACTTCATCCGCAGTTTCTCAGACAAAGGAACATTTTAAGGGTGATGTTGAAGTGAAACATAATCCGATCATGGGAGGAGTAAGAGCTACCGCAATACCCAGTGACACGTTGAAAGTTTATCAAAAACCAAAACCTAACACGAAGATTGTAAAAGGCAAAGTAGAGGTTAAACAACAGGATGTCAAAGAAATGAAAATGGGAAAAGTGAAAGCAGAGCCTCCAAAGACAAAAGTCACAGACACCAAAAAGTCAATTATAAAATAATAGTTATTTAAATAAGTCATGATATTTTTAAATCATTAGGTCTTAATTTATCTATTTACGTGTATCAATTTGTTTAAGCTTCTTATTACATTTGTTTTTTAATAGGCAGACTGATGCGTTTTCAACCGATACAACAACTAAATGTTATTTTAAAGCAGGAATACTTTGAGCCAACAATTAGCTGGGCCTTAAGAGTTGTACTTGCATTAAATATTCCCTTGATAATTATTCCTTTATTTAAAGGATTTTCAGATGAAGTGATCTGGGCTGCTTTTGGTGCTTACATGGTATCATTAATTGATTACAGGGGAACGCACTATAAAAAAATATTGATTCAATCCATTGAAGGTGTTTTGATTTTTATATCAGGTATTATTGGAATGAATGTGGCTGGTTCGATCATCGGTTGCGTTATAGCCATGTTTCTGATAGGTATATTCGCTGCTTTGATTCGGAACTGGAGTAATTATGGAGCAAGCATTGGTGTGGCCGTTGGTTTTTTCTTTTTATTCGGATTATCAAATCCCGTGTCATTTGATGCCTCATTAAAATACGGGTTTTATGTATTAGCGGGGGCAGGCTGGGCCATAGTAATAACCATTATCTCATTTCCATTCAGGCCGTCAAATCCTGTCCGACGCTCTGTAGCTAATATATGGAAAGCCAATACTGATTTTTTAGATGGGATGATACAAAAGTATGCGTCTACCGTTCCTATTGATAATCTAAGGATCATTGAAAAAGAAATTGCCACACGTGAAGCCATCAATCAGTCTATTAAATTATTTTCGAGAAGGCAAAAAGAAAAGACAAAGCTACAGGCTCAGCATTATGACATGATGATGGAGTTGAGGAGCACCGCTTCCTTATTTGCCGCGACATTAAATACAATGAATGAAGAGTTGGAAATGCTGAATAATCCTGAGTTCCTGAAAATAAGAGAATCGGTGCTATATAAAACTTTATCTTCTTTTGGACAAGCGAGTGCGCGTTTGTCTATTGTGATGTTCACCTTCAGGCCAGAAGATCTGACTCTTGCAAAGATCAGGGTAAAACGATGTGAGATAGCAATCGGACTTTTAAACGAAACCTGTCAAAATTTAAAATTGTCGGAAAAAGAAATAGTGGGCCTTCATCATTTTATAGAAACGCTTAAAAAATCTTTTCAATATCTGAATCAAACAATATCGCAGATCGAAGAAAAATTAAATTTTCAAAAAAGCGATTACCTTGAAAATTATAAGTTGTCCTTTAATAACTTTCTTGTAGGTTTAAAACCTCGGGCATTAATGGAATTAATTCGCGAAGCATTTAACTTTAATTCTGAACATTTTACCTATGCGCTTCGTGTCGCCATAGGATTATGCATAGGTGTATTTATTTATAAGTTTTTAGAAATAGATCACGGACACTGGATCGCATTAACCATGATGATCGTTATTCAGCCTTATTTTGGAGCCACCAGAAAAAAAGGGATTGAAAGGATTATTGGAACAGTGGGTGGAATTATATTGGGTGGCGTGATCATGCTTCTTCCGCTTCCGCACCAGGTATTTGTTGGAATGTTGGTGATCGTTTCTTTTTTTGTTGCCTATTTTTTGCGAAACAATTATAAAATCGGCGTGTTCTTTACTACCATTATGATGGTAGTGCTTATGCAACTTTCTCAGCAAGGTTCATGGGAATTAATTGGATGGAGGGTTTTGTCTACGTTGATAGGAGCTTTGTTGGCATTAATAGTAAGTTATGTATTTTGGCCCGTTTGGGAAAAAGAACGGTTTCCAATCCTTATGACAAAAGCATTAACGCAAAATAAAAATTACCTGGAACAGGTTGTTAAGTATTATAATAAAGAATTGCCGGCAGGAGAAACCTGGTACAAATGTCGGCGTGTGGCAGAAGGCGGGAACAATACTATTTTTGCTTGTGTTCAACGAATGGTGGAAGAGCCGCAGCATATTCAAAACCAAATAGATTTTAGTTTTGCGATGGCTGGTATTAATATCCGTATTGCAAGGGAAATAACCTCTGTTGCTTTAATGGTTAGTGAAACGCAGCCTTCAATGCCGATTGTTGAATTAAGAAATTATTTTAATAAGGCATCGGAAATTTTTGACTGGATCATATTCCATATCTCTGAACCTCTGGTTTACAAAACACCGCCGGATTTCAACATAATAAAAGAAACATTGAATGCCTTTGTTTTTTCAAAAAATGAAGACCTTCTTTTTATAAAAGTAGACCTCGAAAAAATAATTTTTGAGCTGGAAACAATTTGTGCCTTAATAGAACAACAGAAAAAGAGTGGGCTTGATTAATCTAATCGTAAGCTCGTACCGCCAATCACAGCGCCATCACAAGAGAGCTCAATGATATAATTTCCAGGAACGAGTTCTCCCTGGCCCTCACAGTAGGCAACACCACTAATTTCTGTATTGGCATAATTCAAGCTCTGTTTGCCAGCAAAATAACCGCTGGATTTGTCAAAACTGAAACGGTAATTATCGTCGTAACTTTTCGCCATCTCTTTGCCATCAGGAGTAACTATACGTATGAACACCGTTTTCTCTCCGGCTTTAGCAATTTTATTTTCGCCTAAAGAAAAAGAGATTTTAATTTTTTGAACACGGGAAGCTTTGCTTGTTTCACTTTCTTTTTTTCCACCACTTTTAAATTTAACACCTTTGGCTACAATATTGGAACAAGAAATAATAGATCCCTTTTGAATGGTTGCTTTCAAATCATCTTTTTCCTTATTTAAAGTAGTTGTTTTTCCTTTCTCGCTATCTAATTCTTTTAATACATTATCTTTTTCTACAATTAATGTTTTGTTTAATGTACCTAAGGAGTCAATGGTTCTTACATATCCTCTCATGATCTGTCGCAAAGTCTCAGATTCTTTTCTTAATTTGGAAATGATATAGGCATCACCTTTATGTTTTTCAGCGTCTTCTAAGAGCTGGGTAATTTCAGCTTTTTTAGCGTCTATATCTGCCTGTAATACTTTATCATTGGTTTGAAGATTACTGTAATCTTTTTGTAATTGTAATAATTCACCTGTTACATTATCACGTTCTACAATAACCTGCTCCTTTACTATAATTTCATGAGCGGCTTTGTTTTTTTCCTGCATGTACATCCAAAATGTAACACCGTTAGTAATTGCAAGAAGCGCAATTAATATCCATAATAAACCTGATTTTTTACGATCTTCGTTCGACGTATTTTCCTCCATTACAAAATAATATTTTCTCAAAAATAATATAAAATTAAGAACCCTTAGCGAAAGTTTTTCACTAAGGGTTCTTAATTAGTTTAATTTAACGCTTACTGAGCAATACCAAGCTTTTTTGCAATAGCGGCCGGGATTGCTTTTTTATGTAACATAATACTTGTTGTTTTATACAACAGATAGCTTTCTGAGGCATAAAAATAACCATCGCATTCGTTGCGGTCTTTCCCCCATGAATTCTTTACAATGTAGTATGGAGTTGCGTTCTGATCTTTAACAAAGCCAACTACATGCATTCCATGATCATCCTGGGTTTCATAATTATCAAAAGCTGTTTGGCGATTTTCCTGAGTGACTTTAAATTGAGTATGTGGTTTTTTCATCAGTTCACCTTTTTCTTCATCACTCATGTCGGCAAAGGGCATTTCGGGCACAATCGCTAAACCATCTTTAAAACGAAAACCTTTTTCACTAACATCTGCTGCCCAGGCAAAAGAAAAACCATTCATAATGGAACTTTGCATCACTTCCTGCAATTCATTCATTGGCAAATTATACATTTGATCCCAATTCCAGTTATCAGGAACTTCTAAGGTAAATTTACTATAGAAAGGATGATGTGTGTAAGAAGTTAAAAACACATAATCATCCGGATTAATGCCTGAAGCCTCGGCATAGGTTTTTGGGGTATATTCTTTTCCTTTATAAGTGAATTTTTCAGGAACTTTTCCTAAAAACGCATCACATGTGCTTTCAACTGCCTGGTGCATGGCTTCAAAATCAATTTTGTTATTTTTATCATCAGCAACTGCTCCAACAATTCCTTTTAAGGTAGCCTCTAGAACAGCATGATTGTGCTGATCTTTTGTATTTTTTTTACCGCTATAAACTTCTTCAGGCACCATACCATATCTTCGAATCACATTCACAACATCAGAGAAACCACCGCCCTCAGCCATGTTAGCACGGCCGTGCATACGCACATAATTATCTGCTTTTAAAGGGTAAGCTTTGCGGGCGACAAACATCTCCGCTAAATTAAATTCTTTTCCTTTTCCCATGCGGATCAATTCGCTTTCAAAAAAGGATAGAGAGGAAAAAGACCAGCAGGTACCGGTTTGACCCTGATTTTGAACGGCATTAGCGTCTAAACTCTTAACCACAGTAAATTTGTATT
The DNA here is from genome assembly GCA_014378485.1 of Bacteroidia bacterium. Lineage (GTDB taxonomy): Bacteria > Bacteroidota > Bacteroidia > B-17B0 > Aurantibacillaceae > UBA4416. The sequence continues at coordinate 49,710 of JACMNO010000081.1, read as the reverse complement.
CACTGCCTTTCATATTTGTAAGCGGTCCCTGGTAAGGAGCTTGTGTCTGAGCGTAATTAAAAGTAACAGCACAAAGGGCCAGAGTGGATAATAATAATTTTTTCATTGGAGGGATTACAATTTAATAAGAACAAAAATAAAAATTATGATGTTAGTATTAGTAATAAAGTGTTGATTGGTAGGTTAGGTCGTTAATTGGCTTGTTTTATATGTTTTAAAAGGAAAGAAACTTCAAATATTGTAAAAACAAGGTATTGAATCATGAAATGACAGGTAAAAGCTAGCGCATACTTTTTGTTAATCAATGAATACACAAAGACAAAGATCATGCAAGCCAGTAAGCGCGCCATACTAAGAGCAAGTGTTTTAAACACAAAGTCCTGAGAACGCTTATCTGTTTTGGTTAATAACACATTTATCCCTAAAGAAGTCAAAGCAAAAAAAAGTGTAGGAATCCAAAAGTGACAGGTATTAAAATAGCGGTTCTGAGTTTGGCTTAAACCGTATGATAAAAGTAGGGTTCCAAGACATAAAACAGTAAATTGAAAATAATATTTTGTTTTATTTTGCATGATTAAGGATTGGGCTTGATAAGATCTTTTAAAACAACGTACATGGCAAAACCAATGGAAAGCAAACTTAAAATAATAGTGAATACAGGCGTGCTGTTTTGATAATATTCATCCAACTTAAAACCTCCATAACATCCTCCGCCAATAATTACAGCCATTTGTATTGCTAATGAACTGTATTTTGCATAGGCATTAAGCGGTTTGTGGGGCTTTTTCTCTGGATTCGCTGGCATTGGAAATATTTTTAACTACAGCGCCCATATTACAGGTGCCGGTAAAAGTAGCATTTGGTTCAATAGATATTTTTCCTGTTACGATATCACCCAGTAACCTGGCACTTGCTTTTAATGAAAGAAGTTCGCTGACATTAATTTTTCCCTGGATCTCTCCAGAAATATCTGCGTTCTGACAAATAATATTCCCTTCAATATTGCCGGAAGGACCAACCACCAGTTTGCCGGAAATAGAAATGTTTCCTTTAATAGATCCGTCAATTCTTACGTCACCATTAGAATTAATATCGCCTGTAATGCAGGTCCCGTTTCCTATTAAGTTAATGGATGAACTGTCAATGGCAGAAGATTTACTTATTTTTTGAAACATGCTGTTTTTTTTGATTTACGAATATAATAAACATAAGTTTGATATTCAACACTTTGATATTTTGAAGCAATAAATTAGCACTTTTTCACAAAAACATTAGATAAGGTACTACATTTTTTATTGGGATGATTTAGGATACCGATGATTAAAACAAGGGTTTCAATTAGTGAAATGCAAAATTATCAGACGATTTTTCGTTAAATTTGATGTTTTTACAGATAAATGTCAAGTTTTAAGGATATAAAAGGCAGATTCGTTTGTTTATGGATGTTGTTCTTTCTGATTAATATTGGAATGGCACAACCTTCCGGAAACTGCGGACCAACTACACCTTTTTTTAGCGTTGATTTATCCTCTAATCCCAATGGCACTTGGGTATCTCCTGCCGTACCACGTGTAGGGAATTGTTGCGGTACAACTGCCCCCGATAAATGTGTGGAAATTAAAATTACTCTTTCGCCATTAGCGGTTGCCATTAATTTTCAAATAGCTTCTGGTGCAGTTCCTCCCGGGGCTTTATATTACCAGATTAATTGTGGCCCACAGATAGCTGTAGGTTCTCCTATTTGTTTAAATGGTCCCGGCCCTTATTCTTTAACTTTTTGTAAACCAGGAAATAACATTAATACCTATGCTATCACGTCAATTGCAGCCCCAGCTGTTTCTCCAGACGATACAATTGGAAATGGATGTTCAACAACCATGTATGCTTCTGGATTATTAGTGAATTCATCTATCTCATGGACTTCTGTTTTTCCAGGTGCCCAAGGCGCTTATAATTCTTATTTAAGTTGTACCGCTGGATGCGACTCAACAGTTGTGACTGGCCAGCCTACTGCTCCAGCATATGTTGATTATATGGTATGCGGCCAGCCGGCTGCCGGCGCCTGCGTATCTTCCGGACTTTTTTGTGATACAGTAAGAATTCATTTTTCTCCACCTATTATTAATACCATTACACCAAATCCTGCAGTTTTTTGTGCTAACAACCCGGCAGGCATTGTGCTAACCGGAAATGTAAATGGTGGAGTTGCGCCCTATACTTATGCCTGGACAAACGGACCTAACGGATCGGGAACTGTTGTTGGGACAGCTTTAACATATACTGCAACCAGTGGAGGAAATTATTCTTTAATTGTTTATGATAAAAATTACCCGGCTTGTCCTGCAAAAATCACAAATGTGCCGGTTAGTGTTAGCCCAAGTCCAAGTATTACTGCAGGTTCGGATCAAACTTTATGTGGCACCTCCGTTAATTTAAATGGTGTGGTTTCAGGCGCTACCGGAGGAATATGGTCTGGAGGAAACGGAACCTATTCGCCAAATAACACAACGGTTAATGCTGTTTATACACCAAGTTCTGCAGAGTTACTTTCAGGAACCATTGTATTAAGTTTTAGTTCAACAGGCAATGGAGCCTGCACCAGTGTTTCAGATCAAGTTATTATAAAAATAGAACCGCCAATAGTTGTTAATCTTACGGCTCCTTCCGTGGTTTGTTTTGGCCAAACGGCTAATATCACGTCGGTTGTAAACGGTGGTTTTGCTCCCTACACATATAACTGGAGTTCAGGCCAAACTAATCCTTCTATTTATAACCTGGCTGCAGGAACTTACAGTTTAATGGTCAATAGTAATTCAGGGGTTGGTTGTTCAACATCCGCCGTTGTTACTATTGCTTCTAACCCTCAAGTTGTTGTGACTACCTCTCCTAATAACTCTATTTCATGCGGCACCTTTGCTACTATCAGCGCCAGTGCCAGCGGGGGAAGCGGTAATTTATCCTATTTATGGAGTAACGGGGCCGCTTCGAGTTCTACCAATGTGTATTCCGGAACATATGTTGTCACTGTTACAGATGCCTTAGGTTGTACAGGAACAAATTCAGTTACAGTTTTGGCTTCCAACAGTGCCTTGGTATCATCGGTTAATCAACCATCAACATTGTGTAATGGAGCATCTACCACGTTAAATATTTCTGCAACAGGAGGTTTTGGAGGGTATTCTTATTCCTGGAGCAATGGTTCAACAGCAAACAGTATTGTAGTAAATGCCGGTAATTATTGTGTGACCGTAACTGACGGAGGAGGTTGCATTTCATCATCCTGCGTTTCAGTAATTCAAAATACGCCGTTAAATATTACAATTCCAACTCCTCAAACAATTTGTAACGGAGCGGCAACAACTGTCAATTCCTTTGTTTCCGGAGGGCAACAGCCTTACAGTTATTCATGGAGTAATGGATCTACCGGACCGTCTATGACTGCCTTAGCGGGAAATTATGTATTAATAATTACTGATGCTATTGGTTGCTCGGCCACTAAAACCGTTGCCATTACACAGGCACCGCCGCTTAATTCGGTTATAAATTCAACTGCTACAAGCTGTTTTGGAAGTAGCGACGGGAAAGCATCTGTGTCTGTTGCCGGGGGAACATTACCTTATTATTATGCATGGTCTCCATACGGCGGGTCCTCTTCGAGTGCTACAGGATTATTATCCGGCATTTTTAATGTAACAGTTACTGATGGCATCGGATGTTCTCTGACGAACTCTGTGGCAGTTACACAACCGTTACCAGTAACTGCTTCTGTTGTGATAAACAATAATGTGAGTTGTAATGGAGGGAATAATGGAAACGCATCTGCCATTGCATCAGGTGGCAACTCTGGTTATACATATATGTGGATGCCGGGAGGAAGTACTTCTCAAAACCCTTCTAATTTATTTGCAGGACAATATATCATTACAGTTACTGACTCTAAAGGATGCTTTCAAACTACTCAAACAGCAATTACTCAACCGGCAGTTTTAGGCTCTGGTTTATCAGGAGTTACAAATATTAAGTGTTTTGGCGGAGCTACCGGTTCAGCTACTGTAACAGGAATAGGTGGAACACCCAATTATTCTTATCAATGGACGCCAAGCGGCGCAACTTTAGCGATCGCAAATAATTTATCGGCAGGTATTCATACAGTGGTGGTTACTGATTCAAAATTTTGCTCAACGCAACTCCAGGTTACTATTACCCAGCCAGCTCTTTTAACAGCAACGGTTTCTCTTATAAATAATGTGAGCTGTAATGGCGGAAGCAATGGTACAGCAATTGTAAATGCTTCAGGAGGAACAGCGCCTTATAATTACTCATGGAACACGGCTCCAACACAAACCACACAATTAGTCAGTAATCTACCGGCAGGCAGTTACGTGGCAACTGTTGTTGATTCTAAGAACTGTGTAGTGACTACCTCAGCAGTTACTATTATTCAACCCACTGCATTAACAGTAACAGCAAACCCATCAGCCCTTGTTTCCTGCAGCACAGCTATTTCTATTTCAGCGGCTGCATCAGGTGGTACAGGTTCGTATGGTTATCTTTGGAGCAATGGAAGCGCTGCCGCCAGCATCAATGTTTATACGGGCAGTTATACTGTTATAGTTACTGATAATCTTGGTTGTACAGCAAGCGTTTCTGTAAGCGTGCAGGCGGCAAATAATTTTTTGGCGGCAAATATCCCGCAACCTGCTAATGTTTGTAACGGTGCCACTGCTAACGTTTCGGTTACTGCTACTGGCGGCTTTGGAAGCTATACCTATTTGTGGGATAACGGAGCTACTTCGGCCTCAATTATTGTTCCGGCAGGGGCCCATTGTGTGGATGTTACGGACGGTGGCGGTTGTATTGTTTCTGCCTGCGTAAATGTTATTGAAAACCAACCTATTATTGCCAGCATCGCAACACCTCCGTTTATTTGCCCGACTGCTACCACGGTTATATCTGCTTCTGTCAGTGGAGGTCAAGCGCCTTATTCTTATTTATGGAACAATGGCATTACAACATCTACGGCAGTCGTTACAGCCGGAACCTATACAATTACAATCTCAGATGTTACAGGAAGCAGTTGTTCAAATTCAGCTACGGTAGCTGTGATCACCGAAACGCCTATCACAATTGTTACCGGTACAACGAGTGTGGGTTGTTATGGTGGAAATAACGGAACAGCTTCTATTTACGTTAGCGGTGGAATACCTAATTACAGTTATCTGTGGTCGGTAAATAATGCCACAACAGCAATAATTGGCGCGTTATCAAGCGGTAATTATTCGGTATTGGTAACGGATAATATTGGCTGTAAAAAAGCTGCCAACGTAATTATAAGCCAACCCAGTACTTCGGTAACAGCTATTGCAACCGGAACAAATATTACCTGTAATGCTGCGGCTAATGGAGTAACTTCAGCCACTGGAACAGGAGGAACGCCGCCTTATTATTATTATTGGGATCCTAATGGCATAAGCACCCCTACTTTAAGCAATTTACCTGCCGGAACATACTCTGTGATTGTTGCCGATAGCACGGGATGTATTAATTCAACTACAGTTACTATTACCGAACCAATTCCTGTTACAATTTCTTCTTCAACCATTACTTCAACGTGCGGGCAAAGTAATGCGAGTGCAACTGTTATTCCAACAGGCGGTGGCGGTGTATATTCATATACTTGGAGCCCAACAGGTGGGAATAATTCTACTATTTCAAATGTGTTTGCAGGAACTTACACCGTTTCTGTATTAGATAATCTGGGCTGCCTAAAATTATTTCCAATTATGGTGCCCCAACAGATCTCGACAGCAAGCCCGGGCTTTAGTATCAATACTGTTTGTCCGAACACACCTTCAACGTTTACAGACCTATCCGTTAATGGAAATGACAGCATAATATCGTGGAGTTGGGATTTTGATGATCCTCTTTCGGGTGGGAATAATTTTTCTCTCATACAAAATCCGTCACATGTATTTACCCTTAACGGAATTTACTCTCCAACATTAACAGTAACTACACAATTAGGTTGTAGTAAAACATTTACCTTGAATGTTCCTTTCCATCCAAATCCAAACACTGGATTTTTACTTAATTCCACTTGTGTCAATGCTAGCATAAGCTTCACCAACACATCTAGCGTTTCACCCGGTTCTATTATAAATTATAACTGGAATTTCGGTGACGTGGCTTCTGGTGTTAACAATACTTCCAATGTCTTAAACCCTGTTCATTATTATTCCGCGCCAGGTTTGTACACTACTTCTTTAACAGCTACTACCAATAATAGCTGTAATGTTTTGGTAACCCATACTTTATCAGTTTATCCATTGCCAGCAACTTCTTTTACCACTTCTAATGTGTGTGAAAACACAACCACCCAATTTACGAACTTATCTTCGGGTAATGTTGTAAAATGGTTTTGGGATTTCGGCGATCTATCCCCTCTGGATAGTTCAGCTCTAAATCCAACACATCTTTACCTGGCAAGCGGATCATATTCCGTTATTCTTACAAATATTTCAAACAAAGATTGTAAGAATTATGACACATTATTGGTGAATGTATATTCAAACCCTGTTGTCGGCTTTAATGCGCAAAATGTTTGTTTACACAAACCAACCCAGTTCACTGACTTATCATATGTTTCGTCAGGCACTATAACTTCCTGGACTTGGGACTTTGGAGATTTCACACCGATGAATATATCTTATAACCCCATTTACACATTTGCTACCTTTGGTGTGTTTAATGTGAATTATACCGTAACAACCTCTAACGGATGTTCTGCTACAACTACTAAAACCGTTGCTGTTTACGATTTACCAAATGCTAATTTCACCGAATCAAATGCGTGTTTAAATGTACTGACACAATTTACAGACGCGTCTTCCCCTGGAGTGGGAGGTACAATTCAATCATGGCTATGGGCATTCGGAGATGGTTCGCCAATTAATTTAGTACAAAGTCCCGGACATATTTACGCATTAACAGGTGTGTATAATCCAACCTTAGTTATAACGAATAGTTACGGCTGTAAGGATACAGCAACAAAAACATTGAGTATTTTCCCTATGCCAGTGGTTAGCTTTAGTATTCAAGACACCAGTGGCTGTGCAACTTTTTGCCCGCGCTTTAATGATACCAGTACACCACCAGGAATTTTAACATCATGGCAATGGAATTTCGGAGATAATGGTTCCGTGAGTTTTAACCAAAATCCGGTACATTGTTTCACATCCACAGGAATTTTTACAGTTTCTTTACAGGGAAGCTCAGCTAACGGATGCTCAGGAATCAGTAACCAAAATTCTGTGATAACAATTCATCCAGTGCCTGTGGCTAGTTTTAGTTTTACGCCAATTACAGCAACAACTTCTTCTCCAGAAATTCAATTCACAAACACATCTGTTAATGCCACGTCCTGGATGTGGTTTTTCGGAGATAATGATGCGTCGCAAAGTACAGCTAATAATCCTGTTCATGCTTATGAGAATGCAGGAGAGTACTGTGTTTATTTAAAGGTTTTTAACCAGTTTGGTTGCGCAAGTTTTGCTAAAGAATGTTTAACTATTGAAAGGGATTTTACATTTTATGTACCTAATGCATTCACTCCCGGGAGCACTAGCGGTGTCAATGATTACTTCACAGGATTCGGCACCAATATTGATCGATTTGAAATGAAAATTTTTGATCGTTGGGGCGAGCAAATTTATCACACAAATGACATTTATAAAGGATGGGATGGTACCGCAAAAGGAAGAAAAAATATTGCCCAGCAAGATGTTTATACTTATAAAATAGAAGTGACAGATTTTAGAGGCAACTTATATAAATACGTTGGTCACGTAACCTTATTAAAATAAAGGATTTGTAGATTGATCTGCTATTTTTTCTTATAGTGATCATCGAAAAAGGGCTTATAGTAGCTCACTTGCTTTTTCCTATAAAGCCTTGGTAGATTATCAGCTGAGATGGCCATTATGGTAAACATTTCAAATTTAACCCGACCCGCAAAAACAGTTGTGTCTTTGCTTAAATTTTCAATGTATTCAAGCGCTTCTTCTGCATTTTTAAATGGTTTAACGATTGTAATATGATCAGCATTCCCAAATAAACTGCTGGTGATGTTAAGGTTATCATTACTGTAGAAATTATTATTATAATCAGCTAAAGAAGATTTGAAAACATTAGCTATCGCTGCATCATCCGGACAAACAGCGATTACAAAGTGCTGAGCACTTAAATCTAAACTAAAAGTATCTGTCTGATTGATGCTCCCTGCGTTGGCTTCACTTGGATGTTTCATATTGTACAAAACTTCCAGGATATCCTGTGCCTGAGAAGTAACTGGATCCTTAGGATAAAAAATCTGAACCCTTTTTAAAGCAGATTCCAATGAGTCGGCACCTTTTAATTTACCTATACACATGGCTTTTATAAAAGCAAATTTTGGCGCAAAATCATTTTTACCAAATTTAATTTCCGACTCACTGCACATATTATAGGCAGAGCTGTAATTGTTAGCAGAGTATTGCTTATAGGTATCGGTATAGTACAATTCAACTTCATCTTTTTGCGCGTTTTTATCAGAAATATATTTTGGATTTTTAATGATTTGAGCGTACTCGCTGTTAGGATATTCGTTCAGTATCTTATTTTTATAAAAGTCGGATTGTGATTTATTTTTTATATCGGTGAAAATACGATATAGTTGAAAATATACAGATAGTTTGTATTTATGATCAGTATAGCGGTTATTTAATTCTTCGAAAGTTGCAATTGCTTTTTTATTGTTATTTAACTCATCTTTATAGGTGCTTGCTAAATTATAATAAGCATCCGTGATTGTTTTATCGGATTTCCTCATTAACGAATCGGACAAGGGAAGGTCTGCCAGGTAATACTCTACTGTTTTTTTATCTGATGGAATTATTGTTTTATTTCCCTTAGTTATCTTTTTCAGTGTGTCTTCGGAATCCTGATTGGCAGGATTCTGGTTCTCAAACGTTAGTGCTTTCTGGCTTCTTCTCCAGTTATCTTCTAACTTTCTGTTACCCCATTTTTTTATAAAGTCGTTCACTCCAAAACTTAATGTTGTTTGGTTGTAAAAATACCAATCACCTTTTGTTCCGTTACCCATGTTGGGTAACCCATTATTTGGAATACTAGCCGGAACATTAGATGGATTTGCATTTTGTAATTGAAGGGCCTCGGCTTCTTCTTTTTTGCGATCCTCTTCCTTTTCCAGTTTTTTGATCATTTTTTCAATGAAACGGGTTCTTTCGCTTTCCGTCATTTTAGCGATCCGTTGTAAACTGTCCTCCCGTTGAATGGTCCTTATATAGCCTATTAATGTTTCAAGTGTTTCTTTCCTTTTACTGATTAGTTTATAATCCTTGTAGTCTTTTGGCAGTGTAATCATGGTGCTGTCATAATAACCACCGGCTGCGGTATAATTGGCTTGTTCGAAACTAAGCTCACCCAGCTTTAGATAAGACAACGCTTTTTGTTTTGGATTTTGAGTACTGTTTTTGACTGATAATCTATAACTAGCGAAAGCCTGTGTTTCATTATTTTCTTTTTCGTAGATCTCACCAAGTGTATAATAAATTACATCAAGGTATTCTGCATTCTTGACATCCCTTGTCATTTTTAATAATTCACGCTTTAACCTAGCAATATTGCCTGTTTTTATATCCATCAAGCGTGCCTGTTTCATTTTAGCGTGAAACACAAGATCATATTCAGGCTTCAGATCTATTACTTTTTTATAATATTGTATGGCTTTTTTATTTTCTTTTTTCTCTTCATACATTTGCGCTAATATAAAAGAGTAACGTGCCCTTGTTTTTTTTGACGGCTTACTTTTTAAAGCGGAAACTAATTTATATCTGGATTTAGTGCCTTTAGATTCTCCTCCTTTAATTGCACTAAGTAAAGCTGTTTCAGCCTCTTTATACATTCCTCTTTTTAGGTAATAATCAGCCTGAACTGCTGGCAATTCCTTTTTAGCGTATTTCGAGATTTTTTTATCTTCTTTTAATAAACTGATAATTGGCTCAGCCTGGGAAGGAGCTCCGATCTCATTATAAGAACGCGCCAGCCATATTAAGGCTTTATACTTGTCTCTTGATTTGTAACTCCTGATTACATATTCAAAAGCTTCGATGCCTGAGAAGAATTCTCGCTTATAAAAATGAGATATTCCTATCACGTTCCAGTTATTATCGATCCAACGTCCGGCACTCGTAATCTCAACGTTTTTCTTTTTATCTTTAATGGTATGCCGTTGTATGGTATTAGAGGATTTTTTAATGGCCTTGTCAAACTCAGGAAAAGTAGCTTTAACAGTTTCGTTATTGGGCACTAAAAATATAGGAAGCAAGCGGTCATAATCATACTTGTAGCTGGTTATTATTTTGTATTCGCCTTCTTTAATGCTTTCGGTTGCGTAGTAATACCCGTTATACCGTGCCGTTAAATTATGATAACCCCTGTGTATAAAGGTATTTTTGTTGGTTTTACATCCGGGTAACAGGATTGATAAAACAAAACAGAAAACAAAATATGTGTATTTAGATTTCAAAAAATAAGGTGCAAAAATAAGCTAATAACGTCAAAATCGTAAATTTAGTATATTTTTGTGTCGAACCTATGCCTGAAACCAAAAATAGTCGGTGGAAAATATTTACCAATCAATTACGGAATAAATACCGGTTGGTGATCCTAAATGACGACTCATTTGCAGAAAAATTCTCATTACGTCTTTCCCCTTTAGGTTTGATTATTTTATTAGGATCTGTAACTATTGTAATGACAGCTTTAGTAATCAGCCTTGTTGCTTTTACGCCTTTCAGGGAATACATTCCCGGCTATGGCAACGTAAACGACCGGAAAGAAATTATCAAACTGAATGCTAAGACCGATTCTCTCGAAAACACATTATCCTCAAGAGACTGGTACATCAATAATCTGTTAAATGTGTTTTCTGGCAGAGCAGAGGGCAAGCCACCAAAGCCCGCTAAAGATTCTACAGGGAAATACGCTAAAACTGATATACGACCAAGCGAAGGCGATCTGAAACTGCGCACTGACATAGAAACCAATCAGTTAGCATCAACGAGTGATAAGGTTTCTGCCAATAAGATAAACACATTGAGCAATTTCTTTTTTTTCACCCCTTTAAAAGGAATCATCACTACATCTTATAACCTTAAAGAAGAGCATTTTGGAGTTGATATAGTTTCGAAAGAGAATGAGCTTATAAAAGCTACATTAGATGGAACAGTGACATTTGCCGGATTTACCTCAGATGATGGTTATGTTATACAATTGCAGCATAGTAATAATCTCACAAGTATTTATAAACATAATTCTAATCTCTCTAAAAAAGCGGGAGATTTTGTGAAAGCCGGGGAGCCAATTGGAGTTGTGGGAAACACTGGCGAAAACAGCAAAGGGTCCCATCTTCATTTCGAATTATGGCACAATGGTTTTGCGATTGATCCACAGGATTATGTGGTGTTTTAGTGACATTGCTTTTGTTTTAACCCGCATTCGTCTAAAATTCAAAAAAAGTTTCGCTTTTATCAATTAATCCCTACATTTGCACCCGAATTTTAAAGCGTAAAACCATCTTTTTTCGTAATGAATAATAAAATTAATACATTCAAGAAGTTTTTCGACATCTGTTTATTGATGTTTCTACTGTTTATTGGCTTTTCCAATAATTTATTGGCATCTGAACCGCAGGATGAAATAACTGAACCGGTTCATGCAACAGCAAATGAACATGGGCATTCTGAAGGCGGACCGGTGGACATCACGAAAGTAGCTTTTGAACACATCTTAGATGCACATTCATGGCATTTTTGGGGTGAAGGGCATGACGCAGTTTCTGCACCATTGCCGGTTATCTTAAAAGGAAGTAATGGTATAGCATGTTTTATGTCATCTGAATTTCATCATGATACTCAGGGAATAATTGTAGTGGAAAAGAATGGCGATCGTTTTGTAAATTTTGAAGAAAAAATTTATTATGCGAATCCTACTCCAAATGAATACGGACAGTATGTAACATTAACAGCCGAAGAAAAAGAAGTTTCAGTTGTAAATGAAACTCCGTTAGATTTTTCAATCACTAAAAACGTAACTCAAATGTTTATTTCTGTAGCGTTATTATTCTGGTTATTTACTTCCATTGCTAAGGCATACAAAACCCAGGGAATTACTTCTGCGCCAAAAGGAAAGCAGTCATTTTTTGAACCATTGATCGTTTTTGTGCGTGATGATATTGCTAAAGGAAACATCGGGCAAAGTTCTGATAAATATGTACCTTATTTACTCACAGTGTTTTTTATGATTTTAGTAAATAACGTTTTTGGCTTGGTTCCAATCGGAGCAAATTTGACGGGAAATATAGCATTTACATTGGTATTATCTGTTGCCACTTTAATTATTACAAATATTAATGGTAACAAAAATTACTGGTCACATATTTTTTTCCCTCACGCACCTAAAGCTATCTGGCCTATTTTAATTCCTATTGAAATTGTTGGTATCGTCACTAAACCATTTGCCTTAATGATTCGATTATTCGCTAATATTACCGCCGGCCATATTATTGTGATTTCTCTGGTGGGTTTAATTTTTGTTTTCAAAACCATTTATATTGCCCCGGTTTCTGTAGCTTTTGCTTTATTCATTGATGTATTAGAATGTTTAGTGGCAATTTTACAGGCTTATATCTTTACGATGTTGACTGCATTATTTATTGGTTCGGCTGTTGCTGATCATAATGGAGATGGAGCACACGATAGTGATGATAAAGCCATGGAGGCAGCAGGACATTAAGACTTTAAATAATTAATAACCAATAAAAACAAAAACAAATGACAGGTAGTATCGCAGCAATCGGAGCAGGCTTAGCAGTAATAGGTGCAGGTATCGGTATCGGACAAATTGGTGGACACGCAATGGATGCCATTGCACGTCAACCGGAAGCTACGGCGAAAATTCAAACAGCTATGATCATCGCAGCAGCCCTTGTAGAAGGTGTTGCATTATTCGGTGTGGTAGTTGCTTTAATGTCGAAGTAATCTTCAAAAACAAACCAAAGCTATTACGGTTGGTAATAGCTTTGGTTTAAACTTATTTTTTGTATTAGTTATAATAAACAGTTAATAAACATAGCGCTCCGTCTCCTTCGGAGACGGTTGGGGAGAGGCTTAAAAACAATATAAAATGAACTTATTTATCTTAGCAAGTTTAATTGAGCCGGCAATTGGTTTAATATTTTGGACAACCATTACCTTTATTTTATTATTGGTCTTATTAGGTAAGTTTGCATGGAAACCAATTTTAAATGCAATTAAAACCCGCGAAAAAGGAATTGAAGATGCTTTGGCAAGTGCTGAAAGAGCGTTAAACGATATGCGCGAACTCACATCTAATAATGAAAAGAATTTAGCTGAAGCCCGCGCAGCACGTGATATTTTAATGAAAGAAGCGCGTGAAATGAAAGACGCAATCATTGCTGAAGCAAAAACCAAATCTCAATCAGAAGCTGATAGAATTATGGCATCTGCCCGTGAGCAAATCATGAATGAAAAAAATGCAGCGGTTGCTGAATTAAAAAACCAGGTTGCAACTTTATCAATTGAGATTGCTGAGAAAATTTTGCGCTCAGAATTATCAAGTGATGAAAAACAAAAAGCATTAGTTAACAACTTAATGAAAGACGTAAACCTTAACTAATCATGATAGTTGCATCAAGATACGCTAAATCATTACTTGACCTGTCAGTTGAAAAAGGCCAGCTAGAGGCTGTTTATGCTGATATGCTGCAGGTAAAAGAAGTTTGCGAAAACTCAAGGGAATTCATTAATTTTTTGAATAGCCCAATCATTAAATCAGATAAAAAAATTGCTACACTTAAAGTAGTTTTTGATGGCAAGTTTAATGAAATCACCTCAGGTTTTTTAACGATTGTAGCTTCTAAAAGAAGAGAATCAGTAATTCCTGAAATGGCAACGAGCTTTATTGAACAATACCGTATTCACAAAAATATATTAACGGCAATAGTTACATCAGCTAATGGTTTAGATGCTGCAACAAGGCAAAAAGCATTGGATCTGGTAAAATCTCAGTTGAATGGGGAAGTTGAATTGGTTGAGAAAGTAGATGCTAATATTATCGGAGGATTTATTTTGAAAATTGGCGATAAGCAATTGGATAAATCTGTAGCCCGTCAGTTATTAAACCTGAAAAAAGAACTAACAAACAAAGCATTAAATTAAAATGAATCGTATTTCTTGTATTTTAATAACAGTGGCTATAGCAACTCTTTTTTCTTGTAAAAAGAAGGAGGATACTACACAGGCCCCTGCTTCTACAACTGGGAATGTGACTAATACAATAACAGTGAACACTAATACATTTAATGCAACAACTACCGAAATGGTATCGTTTTCATTCGGTAGTGTAATTGTTAATACTACAAATACATTAACTGCAAGTTCAAACTGTTCTACAGGAAGCTATTCTTTAACTAGCGCTGCTCCTTTAAGAAAGATACACTTTGAAACAAATTTATATAAAAACAATAGCCAATATTTCAGAATAAAGAATAGAGGATATGTTTCAAATACTGTTGGGTACTATTTAACTTTACAGGATTTAAAAAATGCCTATTCTATTGGTAATCATAGTTACTCAGATAATTATGCAAATGATGGATTTGCATTATATGTTTTTAACCCAGATGGTTCTATGTGGTCTTCTGAAAATGGAGAAAATTCATTTAATCAGACAAACTCAAGCACTGTAAATTTTAACATTATTGATACTGTTGGATATAATTATCAAGCAACATATCCAAGATTAAAAGTAAAAGCTAATTTTAATTGTTGGATGTATTATCTATCATCAGGTTCACCTGTTGATAGTTTTTATGTAAGTAACGGAAGTGCAATTTTTTCAGTTTGTAATTAAAAAATTAAATAAATAACAAATGGCAGAAGTAAAACCAGCAGAAGTATCTGCAATTTTAAGACAACAGTTATCAGGTTTCAAATCGGAATCGGAATTAGAAGAAGTTGGATCTGTATTACAGGTAGGTGATGGTATCGCCCGTATTTACGGTTTATCAAAAGTTCAATCAGGTGAGTTGATTGAATTTGAAACAGGTTTACAGGGAATCGTTCTAAACTTAGAAGAAGATAACGTGGGTGCTGTATTATTAGGCGCAAGTACTGGAATCAGTGAAGGTTCATCCGTAAAACGTACCGGACGTATTGCATCAATTAACGTTGGTGAAGGTATGTTAGGCCGTGTTATTGATACTTTAGGAAATCCGATAGATGGTAAAGGACCAATTCAAGGCGTTACTTATGAATTACCTTTAGAGCGTAAAGCTCCGGGTGTAATTTATCGTCAGCCGGTTGCTGAGCCATTACAAACAGGTATCAAAGCAATTGATGCGATGATTCCTATCGGACGTGGACAACGAGAGTTAATTATTGGTGACCGTCAGACAGGTAAAACAACTGTTGCGTTAGATACGATCATTAACCAAAAAGAATTTTATGATGCAGGAAAACCTGTATACTGTATATATGTTGCGATTGCTCAAAAAGGTTCTACCGTTGCGAATGTTGTTCGTACTCTAGAAGAGAACGGTGCAATGGCTTACACAGTAGTAGTTGCAGCTAACGCTTCGGATCCTGCTCCAATGCAATTTTACGCACCATTTGCTGGCGCTGCAGTAGGAGAATTTTTTAGAGACACTGGTCGTCCTGCTTTAATTGTTTATGATGATTTATCCAAACAAGCAGTTGCTTACCGTGAGGTTTCTTTACTATTACGTCGTCCTCCTGGACGTGAGGCATATCCCGGTGATGTTTTCTACCTTCACAGTAGATTATTAGAGCGTGCCGCTAAGATTAATGCTTCAGATGAGATAGCTAAGAGTATGAATGATCTTCCTGAATCCTTAAGACCCATTGTAAAAGGTGGAGGATCATTAACCGCTTTACCGATTATTGAAACACAGGCAGGTGACGTTTCAGCCTATATTCCAACCAACGTAATTTCTATTACAGATGGTCAAATATTCTTAGAAACAAATTTATTTAACTCAGGTGTTCGTCCGGCAATTAACGTAGGTATTTCGGTATCTCGTGTTGGAGGTAATGCTCAGATTAAATCAATGAAAAAAGTAGCAGGTACTTTAAAATTAGATCAGGCACAATACCGTGAGTTAGAGGCGTTCTCAAAATTTGGATCTGATTTGGATGCTGCTACAAAATCAGTATTAGATAAAGGTGCGCGTAACGTGGAAATTTTGAAACAAGCTAACGCTTCGCCACTACGCGTTGAACAACAAATAGCGATCATTTATTTAGGAACTAAAAACTTATTACGTAACATTCCTGTAAATAAGGTTAAAGAATTTGAAAAAGAATTTCTTGATCATTGTGAACGCAAGCACAAGGAACAGCTTGACGCTTTAAAAGCAGGTAAATTTGATGATTCAATTACTAGCGTATTAGAGGCCACTGCAAAAGAGTTATCGACTAAGTACTAAAAAGAAATGTTAAATGGTAAATGCTAAATTTTAAATAGGGTTAAGTCAATATTTAAAATTTATTATTTAAAATTTCAATAAGATGCCAAATTTAAAAGAAGTAAGAAATAGAATTGTATCAGTTGGTTCAACCATGCAAATCACAAGTGCCATGAAAATGGTAAGTGCTGCAAAATTGAAACGAGCGCAGGATGCAATTACGCAGATGAGACCATACGCTAATAAATTGCAGGAAATTTTGCAAAATGTAAGCTCAAGTCTGGATACATCTGAAAATACATATGCCCGTGAATCAAATGACAAAAATGTTTTATTAATTGTTATTTCTTCAAACCGTGGTTTAGCAGGAGGGTTTAATGCCAATGCGATAAAAAAGGCATGGAGCTTAATTAAAAATGACTATGCCGGGAGTAACGTTTCTGTAATCAGTATTGGAAAAAAAGCAAACGATGCATTTAAACGCACAGATCACAGTATACATGGAACAGATTTGCCTCATGGCTTGAATGAAGTGTTTGATAATTTGAAATATGATACGGTTGCTCCCATTGCTGAAAAGATCATGGAGGTTTTTGTATCCAAACAATTTGATAAAGTTATTTTAGTTTACAATCAGTTTAAAAATGCAGCAGTACAAATTGTTCAGGCAGAGCAGTTTTTACCGGTTGTATCTACTAAAACTGTAGGAGGAGGAAGTGCTACGGATTACATCTTTGAACCAAACAAAGAATTTATCCTGGAAGATCTGATCCCGCGCTCTTTAAAAACTCAGTTTTACAAAGCCTTATTGGATTCTTTTGCTTCAGAACATGGTGCCCGTATGACGGCTATGCACAAAGCAACTGATAACGCTAAAGATATGTTGCGTGATCTGAAGATTAGTTATAACAAAGCCCGTCAAACTGCTATTACAACAGAGATTCTGGAAATTGTTGCCGGAGCCGAAGCATTAAACGGATAAAAACAAAAAAACTTAAACCTAAAAACCTTTGCAATTTGTGAAGGTTTTTTTTATTATTTGAAACTTTTTATTATTTAGATTGTTTTAACATTGGTTTTCGATTAGACAACTATTAATAGTCACTTAATATCCCGATATTTACAACAACTAAATTAAAAAAACTCAAATGGCCATACTCATATTCTTAATACTTCACTGGTACCTTTCTTTATTCGGACAAACATTTTATTTACACAGATACGCCGCACATAAAATGTTTACTATGAATAAATTCTGGGAAAAATTTTTCTATATTTTTGCCTGGGTTACACAAGGCTCTTCATATTTAAATGCAAGAGCTTATGCCATACTTCACCGCATGCATCACGCATATAGCGATACAGAAAAAGATCCGCACACACCTCACAGTTTTAAAGATGCCTTTGCCATGATGATGCACACTAAAGTAATTTATAATGATGTGTTAAATAAACGCGTGGTTGTTGATGAAAAATTTGACCGTAATTTTCCTGAATATCCCGCTATTGATAAAATAGCCGATAGCTGGTACACACGTATTGCTTTTGGAGTAGCTTACACTGCATTTTATGTAGCCTTTGCAACTCACTGGTGGATGTATTTGTTTTTGCCGATCCACTTTTTAATCGGACCAATTCATGGAGCTATAGTTAATTGGGCTGGACATAAATATGGCTACCGTAATTTTGAATCGGGAGATAAATCAAAAAACACGTTATTTTGGGATATATTAATGATGGGAGAATTGTTTCAAAACAATCATCACCATGCCGGGGCAAGACCTAACTTTGCAGCCAAGTGGTACGAAATCGACCCAACCTATCCTATCATTTTATTTTTGGATAAAATACGGGTCATTAAGTTGGTTAGATAGCCTGCTTAATAATATTTCTTTGTAAATAAAAAGAGCATCTTAAAATTATTAAGATGCTCTTTTTATTTTATTAAAAATAATTATGCCACGTGTAACTGAGTTAAGCGGGCAGTTTTTAATTTATCCAGCGCGTAATCCAAAGTAATGGTTAAATGTTTGGAACCTTTTTCTTCACTTGGTGTGTCAAACATGATATCCACCATAATGGATTCACAAATACCGCGTAATCCACGAGCACCCAATTTAAATTCCAAAGCTTTATCAACGATGAGGTTCAGCACATCTTCATCAAACTCCAGTTTAATACCTTCCATTTTAAACAAGTGCTGGTATTGTTTTACTAAAGCGTTTTTCGGCTCAGTTAATATGGATCTTAATGTAGCCCTGTCTAACGGCTTTAAATAAGTTAAAACAGGCAAACGCCCTATTAATTCGGGGATTAAACCAAACGATTTAAGATCCTGCGGAGAAACGTATTGTAATAAATTTGATTTGTCAATTTCATCTGCCGCAACTGATGCCGAATAACCAACGGCCTGTGTATTTAAACGCTGTGCGATTTTTTTATCAATACCGTCAAAAGCTCCGCCGCAAATAAATAAAATGTTGCGCGTATTCACCTGAATCATTTTTGCATCCGGATGTTTTCTTCCACCTTGTGGCGGCACGTTCACAACAGAGCCCTCCAATAATTTAAGCATCGCTTGTTGAACACCTTCACCGCTTACATCGCGGGTAATTGAAGGGTTATCACTTTTGCGTGCAATCTTATCAATCTCATCAATAAATACGATGCCTCTTTCGGCGCTTGGCACATCATAATCAGCAGCCTGCAATAAACGGGTCAAAACATTTTCTACATCTTCTCCAACATAACCGGCTTCTGTTAAAACAGTAGCATCGGCAATACAAAAAGGAACATTTAATAATTTAGCGATGGTGCGGGCCATTAATGTTTTTCCGGTCCCTGTTTCTCCAACTAAAATAACATTGGATTTATCAATTTCAATTTCTTCTTTCTTATCTGCAACATGGGCAATGCGTTTAAAATGATTGTAAACCGCTACGCTTAAAATCTTTTTTGCTTCATCCTGACCAATAATATATTCGTCCAAATGCTTTTTAATCGCATGTGGCTTTAAAACATTTAAGGCATGTTGTACTTGTTGGTTTCCTTGCGCACCCGCTTCTTCATTTACAATTTTAAATGCTTGTGAAATACATTGGTCACAAATGTGACCTGTAACACCTGCAATTAAAACCTTTACTTCTTTTTTGTCTCGTCCGCAAAAAGAGCAAACAATAGGACCTGCTTTAGCCATTAATTTAAAATTTGGAAAACAAAGATAAGTAAAACACACCCCAATTCCAGTGATTTTGTGAAATTTTAAAGTTTTTTATCTCCAAAAAAGCATTTACTTTTGGTAACCAATAATGAAAAAAACAATTTATAGTTTATGTGTCGTAGTTAGTTGCTTTCATTTGCAAGCGCAAAAAGACACATCTAAACTCAAAAAAGTTCTTTCAGAATTCGACGTCAAAAATTATAAATCAGACCCAAAAGATAGGCTTATTTTTGAAGCGAATTATACCGGTTGGTTAGGTGCCCCATCCACGATTAAAACTGATTGGAAATGCGTTGGCTTTGGTTTTTATACACTTTTTGACAAGCCAATTTCTAATTCTAATTTTAGCTTTGGTTACGGTTTGGGTTTTTATAGCCACAACTACAGTTCAAATGCAAATTTCGTTTATCAGATGGATAGTTCAAAGCATCATGTAGCAACAGTTCTTGAGCCAAAAACAACTCCGTATATAGCCAATCGTTATAACGAGAGGAGTTTTGAAATACCTTTAGAACTGAGGTTCAGAACCAAAACTACTCGTGTTTTTAAACTGATGTTGGGAGCAAAGGTGGGATATGTGATCTCCAATTTTATAAAGAGCGATGATGCTGATGGACGCATTCGTTTATATAATATTAAAAATGTAAACCCATTGCGCTACGGCGTTGTTTTTAGAGTTGGTGTAGAACAAATATGTTTAACGGCCAGTTATTATTTTAGTGAAGTGTTTAAAGAGTATGGCCCTAAAGGAATTAATCCTTTTTCTATAGGGATTGCTATAATTCCTTATTAGGATTTTAACCATACTAAGCTTGTTTTCATCTATTTAATTGATTGTTTCATCGGAGTAAATAATCCATTTTTAACAATCATGATCCAAAAATTATTATATCTTTACTTACTATTTTTTAAAATTTAAATATGAAAAAAAATTCAATTGTTTTTATAATGAGCTTGTTTATTGGAATTCAAGGTTTTGCGCAAGCCTGGCAATGGGCTAAAGATTTTGGCGGACCAAGTACAGATGGAGGAAACATGACATGTAATGATCCTGCAGGAAATGTATTTGTTGGGGGATATTTTGGAAGTGCTTCGATTAACGTAGGTTCAGTAGTAATTAATAATGCGGGTACTACAGGAACTGATGTTTTTATTTCTAAATATGATGCAAATGGAAATGTTCTTTGGGCGCAACGAATTGGCGGCACGGTTGATGAATTTTTGAATGATATTTGTTCTGATGCAAATGGGAGAGTATATGTTATTGGTTCTTTTACCAGTCCTACTTTAACTATTCCGCCTTTTTCTGTTGTTAATACTAATACAGCTTCTGCTACGCAGGATATATTTGTTGCATGTTTTGACGCTTTTGGAACGGTTCAATGGCTTAAAAAATTCGGAGGCCTTAATTCTGATAGCGGAGAAGGAATTATTTATTCAAATACTCAATCAAGCTTATATATAACCGGAGGATTTTTGTCTCCCACTATGCTTGTAGGCTCAACTACACTTACAAACGCTAACAACTCCGGTTCAAGTACAGACATGTTTCTAGCTAAACTAAGCAGTTCAGGTACTGCTACTTGGGCAATCAGAACTGGTGGAGCAAACTCGAGTGATTCTGGTGTTGATCTAGGATTGGATGCTTCAAACCAATACCCATATGTTGGTGGTACTTTTTCACCACCCTCTGCAGCTACCCCTACTACTGTAATAGGAACAACAAATCTCACTACCAATGGTAATACGGATTTGTTTGTGGCTAAATATTCAGACACGGGAGTTTTTCAATGGGCAAGGTCTGGTGGATCCACCTCAAGTAGTGATGGTTTTGCTGAACTAACTGTGGATGCTGGTAATAATTGTTATATAGCAGGAAATTATTTTGGTGCCACGTTAAATATTGGGACTACCACACTTCCTAATTCCGGTAGCTCTGATGGATTTATTGCCAAATACAATTCGGCAGGAACATTCCAGTGGGCCAAAAAAATTTTTACGAGTGGAAATTCAACAAATGACGATACATGGTCAATTGCAGCGGATGCCAGTAGCAATATTTATGTTGGAGGATCCTATTCGGGAACTGTTGTTGCAAATGGAACGTTGAGCTTTACTAACACCATAGCTGGTACAAGCACAGATTTATATGTTATTAAATTCAATCCATCAGGATCTATTCTTTGGGGACTTAATGCGCAAGGCGTCAGTTCTGAAGGGGTTAGAGGAATGAGTACCGACGCATTTGGAAATGTTTATATGGCTGGTGTACATAATGTTTCAGGGCCACCAACTTTTGGATCAACAACATTAACTAATTACGGAGGTAATGATGGATATGTAGCTAAGCTCAGTTGTAGAACACCCACCATTACGACTACCAGTGCTAATTATTCTGTTTGTCCTAATTCGTCCAATACATTTTCTATTTCTATCAATTCTCCACAATCTGATGTCACTTATAGTTGGTCTGTTATTGGCGCCAGTGGGGTAAATTTTAGTTCCACAACTGGAACTACAAGCACAGTAAGCTATACAGCATCCACTTCATTTAGTATTGTTGTAACAGGTACAAATGCCTGTAGTACAAGTTCAGTTATTGCTGGCACTGTTTTTATCAATGCACTGCCAAATGTTTCTGCCATTGCTTCTCCAACGGCAGTTTGCGCCGGGAGTTTTTTAACTCTTAATGGAACAGGTGCAAGCACTTATTCATGGAGCAATGGTGTTATAGATGGTTCTCCTTTTCTGCCAGCTTCATCTTTTACCTATGCGGTATCAGGAATTGATGCTAATGGCTGTAGTAATACAAATACTATCTATGTTGGCGTCATAAATCTACCCATAATTAATATAGCTGGAAGCAGCGTGGCATGCTTAAGTGCGCCGAATGTGCTAACTGCTAGCGGAGCTAATACGTATACCTGGATGCCTGGCTCAGTAATAAACAGTACTATTAATGCGCAGCCTGTTTCAAATACGGTGTATTCGGTAAATGCAACCGCGTCAAACGGATGCAATAATTCTGCAACTTTCTCAGTAACTATCTCCTCTCCTCAAACCCCTGATATATGTGAAGTAACGGTTGACTCACTGTCTCAGTATAACAATATTATCTGGGATAAAACCTTATATAACAATGTAGATAGTTTTGTTGTATATCGTGAAGTAAGCACAGCCACCTATAAACGCATTGGTGCCCAACATCAAAGCGCCTATAGTTTGTTTGTTGATACAGCAAGAAGTATAGTACCGGCTAATGGAAATCCAAATATTACATCTTATCGCTATAAATTACAAATTCGTGATACATGTGGTAATTATAGCGCCTTAAGCCCGTATCATAATACGATTTATTTTTTGACCAATAGTTCCGGCAGCTTTTTCTGGAACACTTATGTTGTAGAGTTTCAACCATTAACTCCAATATCCACCTTTGATCTGATTAGAGATAATAATGCCACAGGTACATGGTCTGTTATTGTAAGTTGCGCAGGAAATCAAACTTCTTTAACGGACAGTGCGTATTCAAACTATCCAAATGCTATTTACAGGATAATAGGTAATGGTTTTAGTTGCAATGCAACAGCCAAAACAGCGCAACAGATCAGCAAATCTAAATCCAATGTTAAAAATAACTTTAATGTTTTGACGGGTATTGCATCAATTACACAAATTGAAATCTTTACTATTTCTCCAAACCCCGCCATAACAGAACTTATTGTCTCTTTCAATAATGAAATAAAAGAAACTACAACTGTTACCGTCACTAATGTTTTAGGTAAGGTTGTTTTGACAAATGAAACACATGAAGGACAAAAAATAGTCATCCCGTTAAATGAACTGGCTACAGGTGTTTATTTTATAAGGGTTCAACAAGGAAAAAACTTCACCGATAAGAAATTCATTAAGAATTAAGAAAAGAGAATTTTAATTAATTCGGAAAATCGTGATGGTGAAAACCATTGCGATTTTTTATATAATCTCTATTGGAATATGCAGTAAAAATAGAACGATTAAAACCGCTCCGACAATAATCCGATACCAGCCAAAAGCCTTGAAACCATTTTTATTTAGAAAGCCAATAAAATATTTGATGGCTAAAAGAGCTACGATAAAAGCAATCACATTTCCAAAGAGAAGGATGTTAACTTCTTCTAAGCTTAATGTAATTCCATCCTTATAAAAATCCAATAATTTTTTTGCAGTAGCAGCAAACATAGTAGGAACCGCTAAAAAAAAAGAAAACTCAGCAGCATTTTTGCGGGTTAAGCCTTGAGTCATACCTCCAATAATAGTACAGGCGCTTCTGCTCATACCTGGCCACATAGCAAGACACTGAAACAAACCTATTTTCAAGGCTTTCGGATAAGTAATGTCTTTTTCTTCATCCAGAATATTCTTAATATACCATTTATCCACAAACAACAATACGATTCCGCCAAGGAATAATGCAATGGCAACGCCAATTAAATTTTCTAAAGCAGCATCGATATAATCACCTAACAATATGCCAAAAATAGCTGCAGGAATAAACGCAACGACAAGCTTAACATAAAAGTCAATGGATTTAAAAAAACGTTTAAAGTAAAGGACAACCACAGATAATATGGCGCCAAATTGAATAGCGATAGTAAACAATTTAACAAAAGGTGTGGCTTTTATTCCCAATAGTGCGGTGCCAATCATCATGTGCCCTGTTGAAGAAATTGGTAAAAACTCCGTTAAGCCTTCGATAATGGCAATAATAAATGCTTGGAAATACGTCATAATGAAAAAAGGTAAAAAGAAAGAATTAAACTTCTTCGTTTTTAGTTTTAGGACGCCACATAATGGCCACAATAATAGTTACAAATCCCAATAAACAAACCATGGGAGCAATGGTAATACGTTGTGCATCAAAAATGGCAGGATTAAATACATTTGGATCTTCACTTCCACCGCCGATCATTAATAAATAACCCAGTATGATCAATACAATTCCTCCAATAAAGATCTGATAGTTTTGTTTGCCAAAAGTTGTTTTCATTACCTAAAATTTGATAGCAAAGCTATTAAAAATCCTGATTTAACAAACGAATTATCAGGTAAAAATCACATAATGCTTTCGTTAATTTTTCGTAATATTGCTATTCTAATTTAAATTATGGGTAAAGTAGCATTAATAACTGGAGTAACTGGCCAAGATGGAGCCTATCTATCTGAATTACTATTAGGTAAAGGCTATACAGTACATGGCGTTAAACGAAGAAGTTCTTTATTTAATACCGATAGAATAGATCATTTATACCAGGATCAACATGAAAAACATGTCAATTTCAAGTTGCATCATGGAGACCTGACTGACAGTACAAATCTGATTAGAATTGTACAGGAAGTTCAGCCTGATGAAATTTATAATTTAGCGGCGATGTCGCATGTGAAAGTAAGTTTCGAAACACCCGAATACACAGCTAATGCCGATGGTATTGGAACATTAAGAATTTTAGAAGCAATTCGTATTCTAGGTTTAGAGAAGAAAACACGTTTTTACCAGGCCTCTACTTCTGAATTATATGGGTTAGTTCAGGAAATTCCTCAAAAAGAAACTACTCCTTTTTACCCGCGCAGTCCTTATGGTGTGGCAAAGCTTTATGCTTTTTGGATCACTAAAAATTATCGTGAAGCTTATGGAATGTATGCCTGCAATGGCATTTTATTTAATCATGAGAGCCCATTAAGAGGAGAAACGTTTGTGACCCGTAAAATAACACGCGCTGTTGCAAAAATCAGTCTTGGTTTACAGGAAAAGTTATTTATGGGGAATATAGACTCTGAAAGGGATTGGGGACATGCCAAAGATTATGTAGAAGGGATGTGGCGTATGTTACAACAGGATGTGGCAGAAGATTATGTCTTAGCAACTGGAATAAAAATATCAGTACGAGACTTTATCAATATGTCTTTTGCTGAGGTTGGAATAAGCTTGAAATGGGAAGGTAAAGCAGAAAACGAAAAAGGAACAGATGCAGCAACAGGCAAAGTGTTAGTGGAGATAGACCCAAAATATTACCGTCCTGCTGAAGTTGATTTGTTAGTTGGGGATGCCACTAAGGCAAAAACAAATATGGGCTGGACACCAACCTATACTGTAGCGGCTTTATGTAAAGAAATGGTTGCTGCTGATGTTGAGTTATTTAAAAGAGATAAATATTTGCTGGAAGGTGGACATAAAATCTTAAATTATAAAGAATAAATTTAAACCTCCATCACCAGGAGGTTTTTTTAAAAGAACAACATATGGAACTGAATTCCAAAATTTATATTGCAGGTCATCGAGGCATGGTAGGTTCTGCAATCATGCGAAACCTTCAAAATAAAGGTTTTACAAATATCATTACAAAGCCTTCGAAAGAGTTGGATCTTCGCAATTCACAAGCGGTTGGCGATTTTTTTTCAAATGAAAAACCTGAGTATGTTTTTTTAGCTGCGGCTAAGGTTGGAGGCATACAGGCAAACAATATGTTCAGGGCAGATTTTATTTATGAGAATTTAATGATTCAAAACAATGTTATTCATAACTCATATTTAAATGGTGTAAAAAAATTAATGTTCCTTGGCAGTTCCTGCATTTATCCTAAAATGGCTCCTCAGCCATTAAAGGAAGAGTATTTACTCACTGGCTTATTGGAAGAAACAAATGAACCATATGCCATTGCAAAAATTGCTGGTATTAAAATGTGTGAGAGTTACAGACGTCAATACGGCTGTAATTTTATTTCGGTAATGCCAACAAATATGTATGGGCCGAATGATAATTATAATTTGAATAACTCTCATGTGTTGCCGGCATTGATTAGGAAATTTCATGATGCAAAGGAAACCAAGGCAGAGTCCGTTGAAATGTGGGGCACAGGTACTCCAATGAGAGAATTTTTGCATGCCGATGACCTGGGTGATGCCTGTGTATTTTTAATGCAGACCTATGATGGAGAAAAATTTGTGAACATAGGTTCAGGCACTGATTTGACAATAAAAGACCTTGCGCTTTTAATAAAAGATATTGTAGGCTATGAAGGTGAAATTGTTCACGATCTTTCTAAGCCTGATGGAACGCCCCGTAAATTGATGGATGTATCTTATCTGCATTCTCTTGGTTGGAAACATAAAATTGAATTACCGGAAGGGATCAAACAGGTTTATGATGATTTTAAGAAAAAAGAAGGAATCAAAGAATGGTAGTCGCACAAGATTAATGATAAAATAAAGACTCATCAAAAAGTGATCATCTCCAACAATACCGGAATAATATTCATCAGATATAAATGTCTTTTATCTTTTGTGCTTTATATTCTATCCGGTTCATTAAGAGCGCAATTTTATAATTTACCGAACGAGTATTTTTTTTCTGCTATTTCCCAAAAAAAAATGGCCCGGGTTGATTCTGAACAAATCCATTCAGGTATTCAACCTTACATTCCTTTTTTCAATAAAAAATATGAATTTGTCGGAGACAGCGATCTTGTTTTTAAATTTATTGCGGATGATCCTGTCGTTCAAAAAGTTTTTTTTGATCATTTAATTCATATTAAACCAAAGTCAGGAAAATATGAGTTTAAAGTTGATCCCTTGTTAAATATTGAAACAGGAAAAGCTTATTACGATACTACTATAACCCAACGTATTTATACGAACACCAGGGGTTTTATTGCGAGCGGAATTATTGGAAAAGATTTTTATTTTGAAACGATGTTTTCAGAAAATCAAAGCGAATTCCCTTATTATATTTCTAACTTTAATAATCAAACAAAAATTGTTCCTGGCCAGGGCCGTTATAAAGTCTTTAAAACAACTGGATATGACTACGCCTTTTCTTCAGGTTTTATTTCTTATCAACCTATAAAAAAATTAAATATTCAGGTAGGCCACGGTAAACAGAAAATTGGAAACGGATACCGTTCCTTGTTATTAAGTGATAACGCTTTTAATTACCCGTATTTGCGGCTTACGTCTGAGTGGCTGAAAGGAAAACTTCAATACACAAACATTTACGCGGTTTTGATGAATTTGACAACGGGCGGCGCTCTTACCCCTAAATTTACAGAACCCTTGTTTCAAAAAAAGGCAGTATCTCTTCAATATTTGAGTTACAATTTAAGCAAGAGGATAAATATTGGATTGTTTCAGGGAATGATCTGGAATGCTGCAGATAGTATGAACCGGCAACATGTGGAATGGCAATATTTTAACCCTGTTATTTTTACGAATCTTGGGTTTTACGGATTAAGTAATAAAAATAATATACTTATAGGGGCTACGACAAATATAAAAATTACCAATAAGATTTCATTGTATGGGCAGTTTATGGGTGATGATTTTAGTAATATGTACGCATTGGGAAATGCTTTCGGGTACCAGGCCGGTGCTAAATATTTTGATGCTTTTGGATTAAAGAACCTGATGCTTCAGGCAGAATATAACGATGTTGCCGAGGGATCTTATAATAGTCCTTTTGGAACCTATAGTAACCAAAGTTTTTCTCATTATAGCCAAAACCTGGCATATACTCCGGGTTACGGAAAGGAACTGGTATTGTTGGGCGATATAAAATACCGCCGTGCCTTTTTAAATGCAAAACTGAATCTTCAATGGATGACTTTAAACAAGTATGCACTTTATAATAATACAATTACTAAAATTCAATTAGGTTATACCATTAATCCGGCGTATAATTTTAATGTATCTTTAGGTTATAATTATCGGTTCCAGGATTTTTTAGGGTTTGAGGCATCCAACAATAAAACAACTTTTTATACCATTAGCTTAAAATCAAATTTATTTAATACTTATTATGATTTTTAAAATATAAACTATGGCGATGTTAATTTTAGTATTTATCACTGCTTTTGCTGTAGTACTTTACTCCACACCGGCATTGATAAAAGTAGCCGTATTAAAACGGTTGATTGATTTGCCGACAGAGGACAGGAAGGTTCATAAGCGAGCCGTTCCAACAATCGGAGGTATTATTATTTATGCAGCCACTTTATTTTCATTTTCACTCTGGTATAATATCGATGATTTACACGAGTATGATCAGATTTATGAATCCGTAAAGGAATTTAAAATATTAGTGGCTACCAGTTTGGTTTTGTTTTTTGTTGGCGTAAAAGATGATATCATTGGAACTTCTCCGGTAAAAAAATTGTTTGCCAATATTTTAGTGGGATTAATTTTAGTTTTAATGGGGGATATACGAATTACAGGCTTGCACGGAGTTTTCGGAATTAATGAAATCCCGCAATGGGGAAGTGTTTTCTTGTCCCTCTTTACCTATATAGTTGTTGTAAATGCCATGAATTTAATTGATGGAATTGATGGCTTGGCTGCAGGTGTTGGTTTCATCGCTGCTTCGGTGTTTGGCACTTGGTTTATTTTTGCCAATGAATATACCTTAGCCTCTCTTTCTTTTTCTTTGTCCGGAGCGCTATTAGGATTTTTAATTTTTAATTTTTCACCTGCTAAAATATTTATGGGCGATAGTGGTTCACTGATCATTGGTATGTTTATTTGTGTGTTAAGTATTAAATTAATCGAGTATCCGTTGTCGCGTTTGGATGATTTTTGGATCCAAATATCTAATCCAATAATTGTAATAGCCGCTTTGATTTATCCCTTAACTGACACCCTAAGAATATTTATTATCAGAGCTGCCAAAGGCCAATCCCCCTTTGCGGCAGACAGAAACCATTTACACCATCGCTTACTCGACTGTGGATATTCGCACGTTAAAACCGTGATTATTATATATGTGTACAGTGTGTTTGCTGTAGCCTGTTCCTTATTAAGTTGTTTCTTAAGCCCAAGCCTTTCATTAGTTGCGATATTAGGCTGCAGCGCGTTATTCATTCTCTTTGTGCATTTTTCTTATCAGGCTGCGCAAAGAAAAAAAAATAAATAGTAGTGAAAACCAATTCATTAATAAGATCAAACTTTTTGTTTCGGAGTATTTGTTTACCACTGTGTATTTGCACTTTGTCTGGGCTGGCGCAAAACATCCCACAGGCACAAAACCTATTTATTAACCAGGAAACACAGCAATGCTTGGACCAATGGAATATAAAGGAGCCGACCGAAGATTTTCATTCTTCTTTTAAACCCTATCTTTCTTCAACCATACAAGATTTTTCAGATTCCTCCATTCATTTTTTACACCATCCCGTTAAGAATTTTTTTTTAAGCAAAACATTTAACGAAGGCCCGGATAAACATAACCAATACAATTTTCAAGTCTTGCCGATTATTGACTTGCAGCTTGGATATGATATGCTTTCTTCTAAAGTAATAACAGAGACTTTTGGTGGTGCCCATGTAAAACTAAACGTCAATAATGATTTTACATTTGCTTTAACAGCTTTAGGAGGGCGTGTTAGCTACCCGGGCTTTATTGACACAAGCATTCAAACAAACGGCATCATTATTCCGGGGCTGGGAAGAGGCTTTAAAAATAATGATGGCAGCTATAGTTTTTCAAATCTGACCGGTTATTTGTCCTACAGTCCTAACAAAATATTTAATTTTCAACTTGGTAAGGACAAGCATTTTATTGGTGATGGTTACCGATCATTATTATTATCTGATTTTTCTAATAACAATCCTTACTTCGGTATTAATGCCAATATCTGGCGCATTCAATACAATGTCTGGTATTCATGGATGCAGGATTTCTCCAGGTATGATGGTTCTCAAAAAAGCCTTCAAAATAAATACGGAACTTTTCATTACTTAAGTTTTAATGCATTAAAAGAATTTAATATTTCTTTTTTTGAAAATGTTGTATGGCAAGGAACCGACACAAACAGAGTGCGTACATTTGATGTGAATTATTTAAACCCGATTGTTTTTTACCGACCCCAGGAATACTCTGTTGGTTCTGCAGATAATTCCATGATGGGGCTTAATGCTTCTGCTAAATTGTTTGGTAGTCTGAAGATATACGCACAAGCAGTAGCGGACGAGTTTTTTTTAAAAGAAATTAGAGCACGTAGAGGCTGGTGGGCAAATAAACAAGGATGGCAATTTGGCGCTAAGTACATCAATGCATTTAAAGTTAAAGGACTGACCTTGCAAGTAGAGTATAATCAGGTAAGGCCTTATACATATACGCATGGAAGTGTTCAGCAAAACTACGCTAACTATGGCCAAGCTATGGCGCACCCCTTTGGAGCGAATTTTAAGGAATATTTAGGTTTTGTTAGTTATAGGGCAAACCGCTGGATGTTAAGTTTTCAAGGATTATTAGCCGAGATTGGCATGGACAGCTTAGGCGTAAATATGGGCCAGAACATATTTGCAAGCTATACAACAAGACCTCGTGAGTATGGCCATAAAACAACTCAGGGAAATAAAAGACAACTAGTGCAGAGTGATATAAAATTCACCTACTATCTTATTCCACAAATGAATTTGCGAATGGAATTAGGATATATTCAAAGAAGTATTAGTGACGATCGCTCTTATCGTTTACAGTCACCTTATATCTATCTTGGATTTAAGACAAGTATTCACCAGTTTTACAAAGATTTTTAATGCAAAATGATTCAAGGGAGTGATGATTTCTTTTTAAAGATCCCTGAGCCTCAGCGGTCAACATTGTTATACTTACGGCATTTTTTTGTTAATGAAATTGGCCTAGAGGAGCATATGAAATTTAACACTCCTTTTTATAATTTTAAGAAGAAGTGGTTTTGTTATATTTCCTACAGTGAAAAGAGAAAAAATGAAATTTACATTGGCTTTGTGAAAGGCTATAAGATTGAATTTCAGGGTTTGGAAAGTGAAGGACGGAAGCAAATTAAAATTTACCGTATTGATCCGGAAAAAGACATTGATGTTATGGCGTTAAAAAAAATTACTACCACGCTTAAAAGCCACTATGATTAGTGTTACCGCGGATATTCGATCCTTACATGATAAATGTTCATCAATCGCTTCTTAAAAATCTTCTTGATTTGAGTAATGTCTCTGAATGTAATGTCCGCATTCATAAATTGATTTTCATTAATTTGGTGGTTAATGATCCTATCCACTAATTCATCAATGGCAATAGCATCATACTTTTTTAAACTACGTGATGACGCTTCTACACCATCAGCCATCATGAGAACAGCTGTTTCTTTACTAAACGGAATTGGGCCAGAGTAACGGAAGAGCTCCTCATTGATTATTTCTCCTTCATGTTCTTTTTTATAGTTATATAAAAAATAGCGTGTCGTTGTGGTGCCATGATGTGTTCGAATGAAATCAATCACTGCTTCGGGTAGTTTATTTTCTTTCGCAATTTCTACTCCTTTGATGACGTGGTTAATTATAACCTGAGCGCTTTCTTCTGACGCTAGGTCTTCGTGCGGGCTTACTTCTCCAACCTGGTTTTCTATAAAAAAACGGGGATTGATCATTTTGCCAATATCATGATACATGGCACCTGTTCTAACAAGTAACGGGTTGCCGCCAATTTTATAACAGGCCTCTTCGGCCAGGTTTGCAACCTGCAGAGAATGCTGAAATGTTCCCGGTATTTTTTGAGAAAGTTGACGAAGTAGTGGTGAATTTAAATCACACAGTTCCAGCAAGGTGAAATCGGAGGTAAAGCCAAATATCTTTTCAAATAAATATATTAATGGAAAAGAAAATAAAACACATACACTACTTATTAAAAAGGGGATATAATTTTGGATATTACTGATTGCCTGTGAAGTATTATTTACTAAGTGGTAGGCAACATATGCTAATACATAAAACACAAAGGTTAATAAAGCTGACATAAATAGTTTTGAACGTTTTCCCATGTCGGCCACACTAAATATGGTTCCGATGCCGGCAATTAATTGCACAAATACAAATTCAAACTTATCTGGTATAAAAAAGGCGCAGATAAGAATAATATTTAAAAAATTAAAAAGTGAGGTTCTGCTATCAAAAAATACGCGGATAAGAATTGGAACCAGGCAAAAAGGTACAGCATAAGCATAATTAACGTTATATTTAATAACAATACTGGTAACAAAAACAATTAGAATGATATTTAGAAAAATAAATGTCACCTGTGTGTTTTGGCTAAAGATCGCTTTACGGAAAAAAGCCAGGAACAACATCATAATGCCGAGGATCAGAACGCAGGTTAAGACCTGGCCAATAATAATGGTAAATCTTGGAATTTTAGTTTCCTGATCATCTAATTCTTCAATGTAACTAGTCAACACATTACTCTGTTCCCTTGAAATGACGTCATTTTTATGCGCAAGAACGTCTCCTTTTTCTATTTTTGATTTATAAATATATTGAGCTTCTGTTTGGTCAGATGTAAGCATATTATTTGAGAGGGCCTCGTCAAAAACAATATTTGGCTTTATAAAGGATAGAATTTTGTTTACAATTCTTTCATCATTTATTTTTTGAGTTAAAAATATTTTAGTCTTTTCATAATTAAATAAACTCTGTCTGGGGGTATATGTCACTTCATTGTTATCCACAATGTATAAAATTGAATCAATGTAGGGAGATGGAGTTGTTGCAAAGCTTAGCCCAGCTTGATAAATACTGTCTAAACAAAATTTAATGGTAAATTTTTGACCGTTGGATAATTCCGGTAGTTTTGAGAAAAGAACGGCTGTGCTGACATTTATTTTTTTAAAATAACCAATCTGTTTTTGAAATTCTTTTTTTTCCTGTGCTAATTCTTTCGGGGTTTTTTTTACCAGGAAATCAAAAGGGGAAATAAGATCTGGATTTAACCATACATCTCCCTCATTAATATTATTTATCTGAATGGAACTATGTTTTGGCAACAGGTATACGCAGAATGTAACACAAACAGCAAACACAATGCCTTTATACCAAAGCGCATGTTTATCTCTTATTTTAGTAAACAGATTATTCACTTAACAAAAGAAGCAATTTTTAGAGATTAAATTCCGGAAAGAAATATGGTTTATGAACATGTGCCTATGAATTTACGTTATTACCTTACCAATGTGACGTGTCCAACGCGTGACTCATTTTCCTTGGATACAATATTTCTGAATTCACATTTCCAGACATAAACATCCAGAGGACTGCTTGCGCCTTTATATGTGCCGTTCCATCCTGCTTCCGTATCATTTGTTTTGTAAATTAATTCTCCCCAACGGTTAAAAATCATAAACGTATAATTCTCCACCCCTATTACAAGGGGTTTAAAAACATCGTTTAAATTATCCTTATTTCCTGGTGTAAAAGCATTGGGAATCCAGAATCTGAATTCCGGCAACACGCGAATTAATATGCCGATTGTATTTGGACAGTTGGAGGCGTTTGTAACTGTTTGTGTTACATAATAATCTCCC
Source organism: Bacteroidia bacterium (assembly GCA_014378485.1). Classification (GTDB taxonomy): domain Bacteria; phylum Bacteroidota; class Bacteroidia; order B-17B0; family Aurantibacillaceae; genus UBA4416. The sequence goes on along the minus strand of JACMNO010000081.1, from coordinate 15,563 downwards.
CAGGCAGTAAAAGTATGCATGGGGTTTACTTCGTTTGAACCTGACCCATCAGCAAAATCATAATAATAATTCATTGTACCCGGTGTACCGGAAGTATTGAAAAAGAAAATATCAGGCTCAAAAATAGAGGTGACCACTGGCGACGCTACAAAGTTTGCAACCGGTGATGGATTTACCGTGATGCTGGCTACAGAAGTGATTTGACTAGTATCTATACATTTATTGGTTGTTATAACGGTCAGCGTATATGTATAAATTCCTGGCGGAGTAAATATGTGAGTAGGATTTGCAGTTGCTGCGCTTGTTCCATCGCTGAAACTCCATAAATAGGTGAGCGGAGAATCAGATGTACTGGTGTTTGAAAACCCAACCGACATAGGGTCACAGCCTAAAGGTGAAATAGGAATAATAGACGCAACTGGGTTTTGATAAATTTCAATAATTTTGGTTGTGGTATCTGAACAATTATTCTCTGAGACAATTAGTGTTGTCGGATACAGTCCAGAAGCACTATAAGTAATATTAGGTACTACCTGGCTGCTTGAAGATTGAGTTGATGCGTTACTGCCGAAGTTCCAGTTTAAAACTCCACCGGGGCCAAGTAGCTGTGATGTATTGGTAAAAGAAAAATTGTTTGAATTAAAGCACATTCCTGAAGTCGAAACATAACTGAAGTCTGCAATTGGAGTTGTAATAACGGTAATACTATTCACAGCAAGAATTTTACTGGTGTCAATACAATTTTGATTTGTACTTACATAAAGAGAAAAGCCATATACACCAGGTGGCGAAAAAATATGAGTTGGATTCTGAGCAGAAGATGAAGTACCATCACTAAATTGCCATAAATAAGTCATAGGTGTTCCAGCAGTACTTGTATTACTAAAAGTAACAACAACAGGATTGCAGCCTACCGACGGATAAGTGCCGATAGAGGCATTTGGGCTTTGCCAGACTTCGATTGTTTTTGTAACGGTTGCTGTACATCCGTTTTCGCTCACGGTAAAGGTAACTGGGTAAACCCCCGGAGTGTTATAAGTAACATTACTAACTGATAAAGTATTGGCAGAGGACGGTGTTGCGTTTGTGCCAAAACTCCAGTTGAACAACCCATTTCCTTGAAATGAGCCTAATCCATTGAAATCAAATTGGTTACCGTTGAAGCACTGTGCATTTGGCACAATATAATCAGGCAATAACAAAGGATGCGCATGAACCACCTCAATGGATGTATCTCCGCATGGTGTATTTGGATTAACATACAATGTCACAGTATAATCTCCCGGGGCTGGGAAAGTGTAGGTTGGATTATATATATTAGAAGTGTCTGACAACGTTCCCGGCACTCCAAAATCCCAATGGTAATTTGTTCCATTAAAACTATTATTTGAAATGGAGATGGTAAACCCGTTGCAATAGCCAGTTCCCTGACCGTTATTGGTAGTTGTTTGCGAAACGATATCTGCTACAACAACATACGGACAGTTGATCACATTAAATTGAAAATCGCGGTGGTGAACAGCAATTAATTGCCCGTTACGGTATTCACTAACGCATACACCAACAACCCATTGGCCTATAATGGTTGGCACACCTGTTAAAAACCCAGTGTTTGGGTCGATATTAACAGCAGGACTAGAAGCCATTGGATAACTTGAAGAATAGGGAGAAGTAAATGGAACGCTTAAATATGGTTGTGGTGTATTATTACTTGGACAGGAAGAGGGAGGATTGGAACATTGGCCGGCGGGCAATAATGGAGGGGAAGTTCCAATAACCGGACAACAGGCATCAAGGCCATTAAATGGAGTACACAAACTATAAACCAATGAATCGCCGTCAGGATCAGATGCGATATGATCGAAAGCAATTGGAACTCCTTTACAAATGTAGATAGGCGGCCTATTTGTAAAACGAGGACTGCTATTGCTAGAAACAACTTCTGGCCCCGGAATATGTTGCCAATATGAAGCGCCAACATTTCCAGGATTTACTAAATTTAAAATGGTTGAATTTCTGCAACACCTTTGGTAAACCACATAATAACCTCCGGCAGATGGCGGTAAATTTACTATAGTTTCATATAAGGCTTCTTGCACACACGCATTGCCTGCACTAGCGGGCGCACACGGGCTGTTATTAGTTGGCGGAACTGTTGAAAAAGAAAGCGGAGTGAAACTGCTAAAAACGATAGGGTTATCAAACACATCATAGATTGTAAAATAGGCCGGATTAATATTTCCGTTACCATCAGGAAAACCATCAAACGGAGGAATACCGTTTAAACAATCTCTATACACTTTCATGTGTATTTTATAATTACCGCCGCCTAAATCATCATAATAAATTTCACCCCCAACAATGTGAGTTGCTTCAGCTAACTTGCAGAAGAATAAAAATAAAATGACTAAATATGTTTTAATTTTTTTGATTGTTCTTAATCTTTAAATACCTGGAAAAATCCATTGAATTTTCTCCCATCTTTAATGTTGAGGATATAAAAATAGGTGCCGCTATTCATTTCAGGTTTCCAGTCGTTTTTATAATCGTCGCTACTGTATATTTTATTACCCCATCTGTTAAAAGCCATTAAAACAGAACCGGGAAAATTCTCTAAACCATTTATCCTGAAATAATCATTAACGCCATCTCCATTAACCGTAACAACATTAGGGATAGAAATATCACAGTCAACTGTTTGAATATTAACAGTAATAGTATCGCTGAATAAACATTGATCAACAGCAATGATTGTGTAATTTTCGTTTGACGAATTTCCGGATTGTGTAAAATAATAAACGTTATTTATCGTATCAAAAGGAATAATGCCATTACCCGGAATTAACCAACTTACAAAATAAGGGGGATTCCCGTTCGTTATAAGTACACGGATTTTTCCAATAGAATCTAGGCAAAATATATTGGGAGTGATAGATTGCAGATCAGGTTGTGAAGTGATAACGTTTACCGTATAAACTGCAGTATCTGTGCAGGCAGGTATTGTTGTTCCCGTTACGGTGTAAGTAGTATTGACTATTGGGTTCACATTAATAAAACCGGTATTTGCTCCTGTGCTCCAGGTATATGTTATTGCACCGGTAGCTGTAATAGTTCCGTTTTGACCGGGACAAATTGTTGTTCCGACTACATTGATAATTGGTTTAGGAGTTACGCTAACAGTAAAAATAGCTGTGTTTGTGCAGGAAGCAATTATCGTAGAAACAGTGTAACTTGTATTAACCGTTGGTGTCACAGTAATTGCGGGTGTTCCGGCGCCGGTGTTCCACGAATATACAGAACCACCAGATGCTGATAATACTGAACTTTGCCCGATACAAATATTATTATTTCCTGAAACTGAAACCGCAGGACTAGCCACACTAACTGTTGCAACAGCCATGCTTGTGCAGGAACCTACTGTGCCAACAACAGTATAGTTTGTTGTAGTGGCAGGGCTTACAGTAATTGATGAAGAAAATGAACCCGTCGACCAGGTATAAGACGAGCCGCCGGACGGACTTAAAACAACACTGTCGCCGATACAAATGGTGCCATTATTAACTGAGATGCTGGGAGTAGGAATAACGGTCACAGTATATACTGCCATATTTGTGCAGGAAGCCACGGTTCCAATTACTGTATAGGTTGCGTTTGTTGTAGGGTTTACAACAGTACTACTGATTGTTGATCCTGTGCTCCATACATAAGATGAAGCTCCGGAAGCAATAAGTACATTATTTTGCCCGGGACAAGAAATACTTCCTGTAACACTTACTGTTGGTATTGGCACGACACTCACTGTATATACGGCCATATTTGTGCAGGACGCAGCAACAGATGTAACGGTATAAGTAGTAGCGTTTGTTGGTGTGACAATAATTGTATTAGTAGTAGCTCCGTTATCCCAGTTATATGAAGAACCACCGGAAGCTGTTAAGGTGGTGCTTTGCCCGTTGCAAATTGTATTGATGCCACTAATTGATATAACCTGTCCTATAACAGTAACAGTTGAAACTGCTGAGTTAGTACAGGTACCAACAGATCCAACAACCGTATAATTAGTTGTCACGGTAGGCGTAACAGTTATTGAAACGGTAATAGGGCCCGAATTCCAGCTATATGTAGAAGCTCCGGAAGCCGTTAAGATTCCACTGTTACCATAACATAAAATCGTATCGTTTACAGTAACCGTTGGTATGGCTACAGGCGTAACTGTTATTTGTTTTGTAACCGGATTATTACATATGTCATTTACTGTAATTGTAAATACTGTAGTTGAATTTATTGGCCCGGTGTTTAACGTAGGAGTATTTACGGATGGAGATGATAAGGTGTATGTATAAGCGGGGTAACCAAAACCTGCACCTGCATTTAATATTGTGGAAGCGCCGCTGCATATCGTAACATTATTTTGACCGATTGAAATAGGGATGTAATCTTTAATGTAAAGATTAAACTTTATTGAATTAGAAGCTAAACATGATACACTACTTGTAGCAAAACTCGACATTTCAAATTTGAGTGTGTCCGATCCCTCAGTAACATTATCCTGCAAGGCAATGATGTTACAAATTTTAATAGTATCCTGGTTTGCCGCAAAAACCAATATATTTGGCCAGGTAAACCCCGGATTTCCTGATTGAATATAATCTGTACCCAGTAATGCGTTCCCGGCTATCTGCAAATTAAAAGAATCAACATTAGAAATATTTCCATTCCTGATAAAATAAGCGCAATACGTATTACAACCTTCCACTAAAACGGAATCCGGAATGTTTGAGTTTGAATTGATCGTGTAAACATTTAATGGTGGCACACTGCTAAAAGAACCGGCTTCTAAAAACACGCCAGAATCATATGCGCCATCACCTGCATCGGCAATCGCTATTTTTATATGATATGTCTCTCCACATATAACTTTCTTTTTAGCAGTTAAAACAATCGTTAATCCATCATAAACACAATCTATTGATCCTCCATCATTGTCTCTGTAATATGTGCAATTTGAGCATGGTCCTGTTGATGCACCGTTAGAGTTCCCATTATTTACATTATTAATAGTTATTGGAGTAGTGCTTCCAGGGATTAATGCAATATTTGTAGGCACTAAAGTGGTACTGATGCCGCTTAGAATAAAGGCAAAAACATCGTTATAAGTTGTGTTAACAAATTCATTGTACTCCTCTGAACCAAACACATATCTGAATTTTACAGTGTCAGATTGAGGTATAAAATCAAATTCTAATATAGCTGCATCCTGAGTCCCTGCAGTTGTTAATAAATCCAGAGAGGCATCGCCAGGTTGGTTTTGATCAACGCTTTGAAAAAGAGAACTTGGACCGTCAGCCCCTTGTTCAGTAGAAATCTTACCATTTGAACCGGTCGTTAAGTATACCCCTCTATTTAACCCTAAATTAGTAATTGCAGGCGCCGTAAAACTTGCTATCATTCTCGGCAAACCAGTAAACGTAACATTACTGGCTGTTACTCCTCCCCCGAGCAATACGTTTTGAACATACTGTGTTGGAGTTAATGTTGAAGTTATAATTTGTGCTTTTAGTGAACTAACAAAAAATACACAAGCAGTTGTAATTGTAAATAATAGTCTCATGTGATAAAAATAAGCTATAAACAACTAATTAACAATTTTTTCAATCAGTGAAAGTGCCTTTTAAATAAAAAAAGTACATTAGTACCAAAATTCTACAATAATGGAACGCAATCAAATTCAATCTTACGTAAATAACAATAAAGACAGGTTTTTAAATGAACTTTTAGAATTGTTGAAAATCCCATCCATCAGTGCCAAGCCGGAACATAAACAGGATATGGAAAAAACAGCAGAAGCCGTCAAATTAAGATTAGTTGAAGCAGGAGCGGATAATGTTGAAATTTGCCAAACAAAAGGCTATCCTGTTGTTTATGGGGAAAAAATAATTGATCCATCCAAACCAACTGTTGTGGTATACGGACACTATGATGTTCAACCTGCTGATCCTGTTGAACTGTGGGATTCACCTCCCTTTGAACCGGTTATAAAAAAAACAACCGCTCATCCGGATGGAGCAATCTTTGCACGCGGTAGTTGCGACGATAAAGGTCAAATGTATATGCATGTGAAAGCCTTTGAGGTTATGATGAAAACAAACACGCTGCCATGTAATGTAAAATTCATGATTGAAGGTGAAGAAGAAGTTGGTTCACCAAGCTTAGGTCCGTGGATCATTGAAAATAAAGAAAAACTAAAAGGTGATATCATTTTAATTTCAGATACTTCCATTATTGCGAATGATATTCCGAGCATTGATGCAGGATTAAGAGGTTTAGCGTATATGGAAGTTGAAGTAACCGGCCCTAACCGGGATTTGCATAGTGGTGTTTATGGAGGCGCCGTTGCAAACCCAATTAATATTTTATGCAAACTGATTGCGTCTTGTCATGATGAAAACAATCACATTACTATTCCCGGATTTTATGATAAAGTACAAGAGTTGAATTCTGAAGAAAGGACAGAAATGGCAAAAGCACCGTTTAATCTTGAAGATTTTAAAAAAGATTTGAATGTAGTTGAGGAACGAGGAGAAAAAGGATATACCACAAATGAAAGAACCGGCATACGCCCTACGTTGGATGTCAATGGTATTTGGGGAGGTTATACAGGTGAAGGCGCAAAAACGGTATTGCCATCTAAGGCGTTTGCAAAGATCTCGATGCGGTTAGTACCTGACCAGGGTTCAGTGGAGATCAGTGAATTATTTAAAAAATATTTTGAAAGTATTGCTCCAAAATCAGTGAAGGTAAAAGTAACAGCCCATCATGGCGGTGAACCGGTTGTGGTACCAATAACTTCTAAAGGATTTATATCAGCCAGCAAAGCAATGGAAGAAACGTATGGTAAGAAACCAATTCCAACTCGCAGTGGCGGAAGTATTCCAATTGTGGCTTTATTTAAAAAAGAATTAGGAATGGATAGTATATTATTTGGATTTGGTTTGGATAGCGACGCTTTGCATTCTCCAAACGAACATTACGGGTTATTTAATTATTACAAAGGCATAGAAACCATTCCGTTGTTCTATAAATATTTTACGGCTTAGTTTTGCTTAAAAAAAATGTAGCAATTATAGGTGGCGGGCCAGCATCATTGATGCTGGCCTGTTCGTTGGATGCAAATAAATTTAATATTTCTATTTACGAAAAAAATGCAGCCCTGGGACGAAAGTTTTTAGTAGCCGGTAAAGGAGGATTTAATTTAACTCATTCCGAAAACATTCAACAATTTGCAGACCGTTACTATCCAAAAATTTTTATTGAACCATTTTTAAATCGTTTTTCAAATACTGATTTTAGGAATTGGTTAAAGTCTATCGGTATCGAAACCTATGTAGGCACCAGTAAACGTGTTTTTCCTGTAAAAGGAATTAAACCGATAGAAGTTTTAAAAGCCATAGAAGAAGAGCTGCATAAAAATCAGGTACAATTGTTTTCCAATCACTTATGGCAAGGTTGGCAGGGCACAGATTTATTGTTTTCAGTGAATAACGATTCAATAAACATTAAAACGGATATTACAGTTTTTGCTCTTGGAGGTGCCAGCTGGAAAGTAACCGGTAGTGATGGAAACTGGACAGAATATTTTAATAGTAAAGGGATTAAAACAACGCCGTTTTATCCTTCCAACTGCGCATATCAAATTAAATGGAACATTGATTTTATAAAAGCGCATCATGGTAGCGCTTTAAAAAATTGTGAATTTACCTGCGGAAGTATCAGGAAAAAGGGCGAAGCGATCATCACTCAATTTGGAATTGAAGGAAGTGGGATTTATCCTTTGAGTCCTGAAATCAGAAAACAACTTATTAATAACAAGGCGGCTGAAATATTCATTGATTTTAAACCCGACTTGTCATTAGAACTTATCAAAGTGCAATTGGAGAATCGGGGAAAATTATCCATTAAAGATGTGCTTGAAAAAAAGTTACATTTATCTGCTGTTCAAATAGCTTTAATAAAAACAGCTTCTGATAAGGAACAATATAACGATGTTGATTTTTTAAGTAATTTGATTAAAAACTATCCTATAAGCATTATTGATTTTGCTCCAATAGATGATGCTATTTCAACAGTTGGTGGAATACCTCTCAACGAAATCAATGAGAATTTAGAACTACTTAAATTACCAAATCATTATTGTATTGGTGAAATGCTCGACTGGGATGCGCCAACAGGTGGTTATTTGTTACAAGCCTGTTTTAGTATGGGAAAATTTTTGGCTGATAAATTAAATTCTGTACTGTAATTGCTAGCATCAGTTTCTTTGCCTTTTCGGGGTGATCCCCTCATTCTCGCAGTTATTTTTACCTAAAAAATTAAAATTAAACTTGTAAATTAGCCTTTCATAAAATTGACAATTTGCAAAACATTAAAGAATATTTTAATATCCTGGCGTCTAAAAGAAAAGGCAGGGGAATTACTAATTATTACTGGAAAGAAATAACAGATTATTGTAATTATTTTTCTCATGAAGATAGTTCAGTGCTTGAAGTTGGCTGCGGAAGCGGTGATCTTTTAGCTGGAATTGCCGGTAGTAAAAAAACCGGCATTGATTTTAGTGAAGGGCAAATTGCCTGGGCAAAAGAGAAACATGTCAACAAAAATATCGAGTTCCTTTTAATGGACGCGAATAATATGACACTTACAGGGACCTATGATTTTATTGTGATCAGTAACGTGATCGGGTTTTTGGACGACATACAATCTGTATTTGAACAAGTTAAAAAAGTGTCTCATCCCAATACCAAAATCATTGTTCAATACTACAATTCCCTATGGGAACCTGTTTTAAAGTTTGCTGAGTTATTAGGCTTAAAAACTAAAACGCCCACTCAAAATTGGTTGAATACAAAGGACGTAAATAATTTATTATTTGTTTCAGGCTTTGATGTTTACCGGAACAGTAAGCGTTTTATATTTCCATTTTACATTCCGTTAGTTGCTGAATTATTTAACCTCGTATTAGCGAAATTTCCGCCCTTCCGCTTTTTTAGTTTAAACACCTATTCGTTTGCCAAACCATTTCCGTTGAGCAACGTGGAAGATTATAAAATGAAATATTCAACCACGGTTGTTATCCCAGCTAGGAATGAAAGCGGCAATATTGAAAATGCGATTACCCGTTTGCCAAAATTTGGAAAGCATGTTGAGATCATTTTTATTGAAGGAAACAGTACGGATGATACCTGGCAAAAGATCCAGGAAATTCAACAAAAATATGCTGCTACACATGATATAAAAGTTGGTCAACAAAAAGGAAAAGGAAAAGCAGACGCAGTTCGTGAAGGCTATAAAATTGCAACAGGCGATATCCTGATGATTTTGGATGCGGACTTAACCGTACCCCCTGAAGATATTCCTAAATTTTATGATGCGATTGCCGGAAGCAAAGGCGACTTTATAAATGGCACCCGTTTAGTGTATCCAATGGATAAAGAAGCGATGCGTTTTTTAAATTATTTAGGTAACCATTTTTTCAGTTGGGCATTTACCTGGTTGCTAGACCAGCGCTTTAAAGATACATTGTGCGGAACAAAAGTGATGTTCAGGGAAGATTATATTAAACTGACTAAAAACCGAAAATATTTTGGCGAGTTTGATCCTTTTGGGGATTTTGATTTGTTATTTGGCGCTCATAAACTGAATTTAAAAATCGTTGAGATCCCTATTCGTTACCGAGAGAGGACATACGGAAGCACTAATATTTCTCGTTTTAAACACGGGTTGATTTTGTTAAGGATGTGTGCTTTTGCCAGCAGGAAATGTAAATTTATTTAAAAAATAAATTGTTCAATTAAGAGAATGAAAATAAAGGTTATAATATTTTTCGTTTTCTTTACACGATTTGTCTTCGGACAGAAATCTGACACTATTATTAAACCTATCAAAAAAGAGTTCTTTCCATTAGCGGTTGGAAATAAATACATATATTCTATAAAGTCAAAGAATAAAAAAAATAATATTAGTGGTTACGATACAGTGATCGTTCTTAATAAATCTTTAGAGAAAGGCTACAAGATTTTTAATTTAAATAATGGAATAGTATATTATTTAAAAAATGATAGTGTTTTTTATCGTAATCCAATGGAATTTCAAAACCATACTTATAAGCCACTATACTTTGAAACTAAAGATTCTTATTACCCTTTTTTTCATGGAAGTTGTGCAGTTACTCGTGTTGAAACTAGTTTTATGGCCTCTTACAAACAGGATCAAAAAAAGTATGTGAATTGTTATAAGTTTTATTTTCCATCAGAGAACAAAGTTGTCATTGTTGCACGCGGAATTGGCATCATTGAAATGTTGCAAAACGGTGTTACAAAAAAACTATTATACATAGAATTGCATTAAAAGATTTTGTATTTTTATTTTTATGAACGAACGCATCTGGATCTACACTTTAAGTAAAGAATTAACTGCCGATCAATTAATTGATTTTAAAAACCGTTGCCAGAACTTTGTAAGTGGCTGGACGGCACACGATGCGAGTCTCGATGCTTCTTTTGAATTGTATCAAAACCGTTTATTGATCTTTAAAGTAAATGAAGATAAATATAACGCGAGCGGCTGCAGCATAGATAAACAAGTGAGGTTCGTAAAAGAAATGGAACAGGTTTTCTCGTTAGAATTATTGAACAGGTTTTTAGTGGCTTATGAAGACAATAGCACTATTGAAGTAGTAAAGCAATCACAAATAGGTGAGTTACTCTCCTCCGGAAAAATAAATGAAGACACGTTAATATTCAATAATACAATTTCTCAATCATCGGATCTAGTGAATAACTGGAAACAACCATTGCAAAAAACGTGGCTGGCAAAATACATAAACGCTTAATCAAAACTCAAAAATGAAAAAACAAGTGCTAGTTATTATATTTTCTATAACTGTTGTTACTTGTATTTTTTACTCCTGCACCAAAGATATTGGAATCAATCCTTTAATTGCTTTTAGTGATAAAGCCCTGTTTGATAGTTGCAGAAACGAGGCTGCATTTACGTATTATAAAAATAGTCCTGCAACTGTTTATTCCGGTTCCAATGGGCCCCATGGCCCTTTCAAATTAAAGTTTAACAAAGTTGCACTAACAGCATTAATTGACAATGGAAAATTACCTGTAGGTAAAGCATTTCCCGATGGGTCTATGATTGTAAAAGAAGTTCAATCTAGTGGTCAGTTTGCCCTAATGTATAAAAGAGCAGGATCATGGTTGTGGGCTGAAATTAATGCAGATGGATCAGTAGCATACAGTGTCAATAAAGATGCGGGAGCCGGCTGCATCAGTTGTCATAACCAAACAGGCCATCGGGATCTGGTCGTGAGTTTTAATTTTTATTAAAGAAATCTCTCTTTTTTAAAACCCACTATCTTCTGTATCGCAATGAAAGCGGTTTTGTTTCCTGGGCTGAGGTTTGATCACTTTCGCGCCTTTGTTTTTTTCAATGATCAGTTTAGCAATGATTCGGGCGCGTTCTTTTTTAATATCTTCCCTTAATTTCGCATCAGCTTCTGTATCGTAATAAATTTGCCCATCAATAATGGTCTTACTCACTTTTGCATAAATACTTAAAGGATTATCAGTCCATAAAACTAGGTCGGCAACCTTACCAACTTTAATACTTCCTACCTGATCATCAATGTGCAGCATTTTTGCAGGATTTAAAGTCACTAATTTTAATGCCTGAACTTCTGTTAAGCCGCCATATTTAATTGATTTGGCAGCTTCCTGGTTTAATCGTCTTCCCATTTCTCCATCATCCGAATTGATTGCAGTATTTACTCCTGCTTTCATTAACATCGCAGCATTATAAGGAATGGCATCCATTACCTCTAATTTATATGCCCACCAATCTGCAAAGGTAGAGGCATTGGCGCCATGTGCTTTTAGTTTATCAGCAACTTTATAACCCTCTAAAATATGGGTGAAGGTATTGACTTTAAACTTCATACTGTCTGCCACATTCATAAGCATTAACACTTCGCTTTGAACATAACTGTGGCAGGTTATGAAACGTTTGTTATCTAAAATTTCAGCTAAAGCTTCTAAATCTAAATCTCTTCTTGGAGATGCGGTTTTGCTAGCTGCATTTTGTTTAGGCGTCTGTTTTCCAAAATCCGACATTTGTTTTTTGTAAGCTGTTGCCCTGGTAAAATAATCGTAATACAATTGCTCTACTCCCATTCGGGTTTGAGGAAATCTTAGCTGGTCAGGGTTTAAACCGTTAGAGTGTTTTACATTTTCTCCTAACGCAAATTTGATGAAGGCAGGAGCTTTATCATATTTGAATTCTTCAGGGTTTTTTCCCCAGCGTAATTTTATCAAACAGTTTTGTCCTCCAATAGGATTTGCGGAACCGTGTAATAACTGCGCTGTTGTAACACCTCCCGAAAGCTGGCGGTAAATATTAATATCATCAGGGTTTATCACATCTCCCATTCTTACTTCTGCCGAACTGGCATCTGCCCCTTCATTCACGCTAAATAATGCAATGTGAGAGTGTTCATCAACAATGCCTGGAGTTAAATGCATTCCCTTACCATCAATAATTTTTATATTACCTGTTTTAGGAACTTCGATGTTGGCTCCAATTTTTTCTATTTTACCATTTACCACATAAACGTCTTGATCTTTTAACAAAGAGTCCGGTTCGTTTGTCCAGATTGTCGCCTGCTTAATAAGGATGCCATCATAAGTGTTTTTAAACTTTGGCCAGGTATCCTTAATTAAACCCTCGCTTGCTAAAGGCTCACCATAAGCAATAAAGGGATAATATACTTTACCATAAGTTATTTTTGGTTCTACTTTCGGTGTTTTTGATTTGGCTGTATCATTTTTACTGATATAATTTAACTTGAAGCTCAGCCATGAGCCATCTGTATATTGTCCTTCGCCGGCAAAGCCTTTTGTTTTTTCATTGTAGATACCTGATAGTCGAAGAGCAAAAGTAGAGTCGTAAGGGAAACTCATCGTAATTAGGTTATTTCTAAATGTCAGACTCACTTTTGCTTTCATGCTGTCTTTTAAAATAACAATGCCGCTATAGTTCTCCTGGTCTTTACTAATGGTTAATTTATAGTTATTAGAATTATAAGATAGCTGATAGATGCCATCAATTTCAGGCATTGAAATGTCATTATAAACATGCTTGATGCCGTTACTCCATGTTTCATAAATGATCGCGTCTTCTTCAAATATGGATTTGGAAGCAATAAAGAAATTGGCGTACATGCCTTGTTTTAAACTTCCTGTTTTATCCTGAACACCAATAAAGCTGGCGGGATTAAAGGTCAACGCTCGTAATGCCATTTTTTCTGAGAGGCCATGTTTTACTGCTTTACGAAGATTCTTTAAAAAAAGTGCTTTGTCTTTCAGATCAGAACTCGTGATACAAAACTGAACATTGTTTTTTTCAAGTTCTGCTAAATTAGCAGGGGCCATTTCCCAATGTTTTAAATCTGTTAAGGATGCCTGTTCAGCATCATAAGGATCTTCTACATCAATAGCTTCAGGGAAATTAATAGGGATAATAAATTTTGCATTGCTATTTTGAATATCGTATAGGCGCTGATACTCATTACCACCGCCCTTAATAATGTATTTGATTTTGAATTCATCCCCAATTTTTTTAGCACGAAGATCATTGAATTTATCATTGCCTTCAAAAACAGCAGGGAGTTCCTGCAATTTATTAAAAGCATCCAGAGTAATATTGTATTCTGTTTTTGATTGATTGGTTTTATACCATGCTGCGTCATAATAAGTCTGACGTAATAAAGCTACAGCGCCCATAAGGGAGGATGGATAATCCTGCGGTGAGCTTCCTTTATTGAATGAATAAAAAGCGGCAGCCCTGTCTTTGATCACACTTTCATTTTCCTTCGCATTGGAAAGATTTACAAATGCTCCGCTTCCTCTTACAATGCCATCTTTTTGTATAGTAACTACAGACCCAAAACCTATTTTTCTTAGTTCATCTGCTTTTTGCTGGTTATGTAAAAATAGTTTGTGTGCTTCCGCTTCACTTTTAATGGCCTGGTTCCAACCAAATGCACCTTTTTTTGGAGCATCGGTAAAATCTGTTCTTTTCACTTCCGGCATTCCATAATCAGAGTATAAATCAATAAATGCAGGATAAATATGTTTCCCTTTCAAATCAGTTGTTATAGCATCTTTGGGTATTTCAAGCTTTTCGCCGGCACGTAAAATTTTACCATCCTGCACAAGGATTGCCGCATTGGTGATTGTTACATCAGCATTAACATGCAGCACGCAGTTAGTAAAGGCATAAATGGTATGAATGGAGTTTGCAGCGCCGTTCACAGGAAAAGTAGTTTGGCTAACCAAACTGGTTGCAATCATAAAAATTGGAAACAGAAAGTAAATGAATGTGCGCATAGTATATTGTTAAGTAAACAAATATAACATTAACACGTATCTATAAAAATTAGTTTGTCGCATTTAACTTAGATATTATTTGTTAATTTTGAGACACACTAAACTTCAACTATGGCAACAGGCATGTTACATTCCCACTATTTATTTGTAGTACTTTTTACATTAATTTATCTGATAAAAACAATATTGCTTTTAAGTGATAGGGACGAGCTCTTAGAAAAATTTAAAAAGAAAACCAAAGTTCTTGAAATTATCGTGAGTTTTGGTTTTTTAGCAACCGGTGTTTTTTTAATGTTCCAAATGCCACACATACCAACTTTAATGTATGTAAAAATAGGGCTGGTGGTGTTATCAATTCCATTAGCTGTTGTGGGATATAAAAAGAAAAATAAAGTATTGGCAACATTGTCTTTTTTCTTAATCGTTGTGTCATTTGGCATTGCTCAGAAAGTAAAAAAGGAAAAAGCAGGAGGAACTATATTGGCAATGAGCGGAAAAGAAATTTTTGAAGAAAAATGCACATTGTGCCATGGTGGTGATGGTAAATTAGGAATGAGTGGCTCAAAAGATCTTTCGGTGACACAATTAGATCATGCCGGTATTGTGACCATTGTTACAGTGGGGAAAAACACGATGGCTTCTTACAAATCAACCTTATCAGCGGAACAAATTGAAGCAGTGGCTTCATATATTGAAACAGATATTAAAGGCAAATAATCTTTTTAATTATCAAGGGCTCATTCAGGGGCTAGTTTTACTCATTTCTAAAAGTGTTTTAGGTATTTATAATGTATATTTATAAAATACTATTAATGTTTTTTTTATGAATAAAACTTTACTTTTTCTTTTATTTTTTACGATTACAATTTTTGTAAAAGGACAAAATGTTGGTATTGGAACAAATAATCCCTTTTCAAAACTCCATGTAGCAGGAACGATTAGAAGTGACACATTAATTGGTGCGGGAGTTCGAAATTTGTTTGCTTCACCAAATGGCCGTATTTATGATAGCTTAGTAATGCCATCTACATTAAATTGGGAAATTACAGGCAATTCAAATATTACAGCACTCAATTTTTTGGGAACAACGAATGCAAGCGATGTTATTTTTAAAAC
>JACMNO010000080.1 GCA_014378485.1 Bacteroidia bacterium | reverse complement strand
GTCATATTACTAAAATCAATATAACAGGCATAACGAACGCTATCTACAAAAGGATTACGATTTCCTTGCAATGAATCTAAAAAGTCATTACGGGAAATTTCCCAGGAATCCGGTAAATCCTGAAAATGCCATTTTTTTAAGATATTTTGATCCTGGCCATAGGCGATCGTTCCACTGATAGGATTTCTTAATTTCCAGTTTTGAGGAACTCCCGCTGCATTATTTTGTCCATTATAAGCAGTTGACATATACATGATGGCTCTTGCAAAATCTCCTTTGTGCTGATTTCTTGGTTCGAACACATGTTTTCCATTAATATCATTTCCATATTTACAACCCATATATGAACCTTGTAATGTTACTACTTCCCCTTCAGGAAAATTACTTCGTACAGCATTGGCATCATTTTGATTTGTTGGAAATAAATGGTGCTGATCATTATATTCTTTTCTTTCCACATTGTTTGGCGCAGCGCCAGAACCATCAGCTGGGTTAGTAGGCATCCAGTTATGACAGTAACTATGTTCACGGCTCATATATCCCCATACAAATGGCTCAGTATATACGTAATTTTCGCTGCTGTAAACGCAGGTTACAACTTTATCTCCATTTGTAGTGTCACGGGCAGTAAACAATTTAATCATTGTTTCATCATAATTACCATAAAAAACGGATTGATGAGGATAAATTAAAGCACTTAAATCCGTTAAAAATGTATTATTGACAGTGTTAATGCTGTTATACTTCATAGCAGGTTGCATTGAACCGCTCGCATTGAAATTTCCTGTTAAAGGTGCGGCAGAGTTATAGTTAATAAATGTACCGGAACCATTGTAAGCATATAAAGCCAACTGATATTGTTTACCGGCATAAATATTACCTAAACCAATATTTGCAGCGTTACCGGAATAAATTACTTTGGAAGAACCTATTGCATCACCTACTTTATAAGATACTCCACTCACAGGGACATCAGTAATAATGGATGCACTTTCTTTTTTTAATATTAAATAACCATCCGGACTACCTGAAGCAGCAGTAAATAGTGCCTTTGCACGATAAGATTTAATGTTGGAGAACGTTAAAGCAGTGGGTTGTGAAGTTGGCATTGAAGCAAAATTACCGCCAATTCCATTTAAATTAATCACATAGTTACCTTCATTAGCATCATTATTATTAATCGTTAAGACAGCAGAACGAGTTCCTGCTACCGACGGATTAAAAGATAATGTTAATGGAGTATTTGAAGATGGATTTACAGTGGACGGTGCCGTTGGTGCCGTTAAAGTATATTCTGCTGATGCGGGACCGGTTAAAGCAAAAGAAGTGATTGTTAAAGGAGAAACACTTCCTAAATTTTCAATGGTAAAACTCACATTTGTTGGTGTTCCAACGGCCGAATTAAATAAAGCTGAGTTACCACCGGTTAAAATAGTGTTACCGGCTTGTTTCACATTAATTTCCTGAGCTGTTACCGGAGCTGCCACAATATTAATTTCATCCACACTCGCATTAAAACCAGATACTTTAGTTGATAAAATCCAACGCAAATATCTTGAATTAGCATTTGGTGTTATTGAATAGGAAACATAAGCAGTACCATTTAAGTTATTTGAATATGTAGCTAAAGCTGTCCAAGCAGATCCATTAGTTGATTCTTCAACTTTAAATACTCCAGACCAAGCACTTCCGGTACTATAACCCTTTAAGAAATATGTTACCAGACCCATTTGATCCGCTGTAAATACAGAAACATTTTCACCTGATAAATCGATTTTAGCAGCAGTACCAACCTGACCGGAAGCATAGGTAAATGTTCCTGATATATTTGTAGACCAGCCAACTGGCAAATTTGCCGCCGATACAAAGTTATTAAAATCATACCCAGTAGGTAATGGTGCCTGTGCGTGTGCATTTGCAAAACTTAAGCCTAATAGTGCTGCAAATAGTTTAATTTTTTTCATGATTGTTTTTTTAAATTATTATATATTCTTTACTCATAGTTTTTATTTCAATATTATTCTTAGAAAGTTAATTTGGTTCCAAAAGTATATGTACGACCTACACCAAAAAATACAGAAGCTGAAGCCGCATTAAATCCGTTTGAATTTTGATAAGCTCCATTATTTTGAGCATCAGTAATGTATCTGAAATTTAAAACATTATTTATTGTACCGTAAATATTTACTTTAAATGCTTTAAACGGCAATTCGTACCCTGCACTTAAATCAAATAAATAATATGCCGGTAGTCTCCAACTTTCCTTACCACGATTGTCAATAATTTTTCCGGTGACATCTGGTTTATTATTCAAATCAATTGCATTTATACCTGCATAATTTTTGTCAAATCGAGTTACTCTAGGCTTAATATAAAGCCCTTTAAAAGGCATATATCGAATAGCTAAGCCCATTTGATTTTGCGCAGCATTACCTACGTGAACTCCCTTTGCATCATATGTTAATGAAGTGACTATTACATTATCAGAATTATATCCATAAATTTCACTACCTGAATTATATCTCCAATCTCCAAAAGATAAAACACCTTCAATTTCAATTTGTTTTATTGGTTTATAAGTCCCTTCAAACTCTACTCCTTTATAAATAACATCAATTCCATTTGATACATATAAAGCGCCTGTAATAGGATCCGTTTTAGAGAATTGAGGTTGATTTTGCCATGCAGTGTAATAGGTATTAAAACTACCATAAAACCTACTATATTTTAATCCATAACCCATTTCATAAGACTGAATATATTGAGGTTTAAACCCATTAATTATTCTATTTCCAAAAGTAAATGTATTATCTAAACGTTGAGGAATTTGCATTACCCCAATATTCACAAATACATTATGATGGTCATTGATATTATAGTTTGCTCCTCCTTTTACGGTATAACCTAATTGCCAAACCCAGCCAGTGTTAGATGCTCTAGCCTCTTTTGAATCAATATCATAACCAGTTGCATTTAAAATTGAAACTTTAGTTAATCCAGGGTTTTTAATAAAAGTGGTATCTCCATTAGATGTTACAGTTGCACCTCTTACAGCAGTTATTTGATCTGAGCCATTATAATAAAAGGTTTCTCCGAATTGAATTGCTTGATCAAATTTTTGACCGTTAATCACTAAATCTTTTTTCTTATAATAATCTATGCGGTTGTATGCCGATTTTGAACCAGTAGCGGTAAAAAATGCAGACCATTTACCTTTTTTAAATTCAACCTGACTAAATAAACCACCCCATTTTACAGTGCTGTTCCAATTTGCACCATACAAATCATTTTTTCGTTTAAAATGTAGTTTTTTGTCAAGATAATCAACGTTGGGGTTTTTATTAGTTCCACTTTCCTCATAATAATCTCCACCTAATAAATTATATACCGTATTATAGTGATGTCCTACATAATACCTTAAATCAATACCATAAGTTAAAGTAAATAGTTTATTTAATTTACTCGTAGCTGTTGACAAAACACCAAACCATTTGTGGTCATTATTTTGCATTCTTATAAAGTTGGTTGCCCTTCTCTCTCCAGGATTATAAGCCGCTGTAGGTAAATTAGCGGGTGGAGACGTTCTAATATAATAACCTGTTAAAGTATCTCTGGTAGTAAATGATGAAAAGAACCCTGTGCCTCCACCTGTTCCTAATGAAGCATATGCAACCGTTGAAATTGTTGTTTTTTCGCTAATTTTCCAAAAATGATTAATATTAAATAAAGGTTTATGAAATACATTTGTTTTGTCATTAAACCCAGTTGTTTTATCTAAAACACCTTGATCAGCACTCCAACGTAAGCTTCTATCTCCTTGGTATTCTGTTGTATAACCTAAAGGTGTAATACCATTTTTCCATAATGTAGTATCTTGGGCAACTCCTAATTTTTCAGCATAGGCTCTATCATAAACTGCAATTGGAACTTTTGAACTTCTACTTCCGTGAGATTGTGGTGCACCATTTACACCAACACTAATAATATGACGTGGATTTGGCATGAATTGAACTTTAGCAAAATACGAATAGGCGCTATACCATGTTTGCTCAGCCCAACCATCTCCATTTCTGTATGTTCCTGCCAATGTAAAACCCCATTTATTGTTTATTAATCCTGAGTTATAAGCCATACTCATTACATTACCCCTGTTATTAGCCCACTCTTTTTTAACTACCAATTGTTGTTTTCCTTCAATACCTGTGGTAATAAAATTCATGGTACCTCCTATGGATGATATAGCTAATTTTGAAGCCCCCAAACCACGTTGTATTTGCATACTTTTGGTAATATCTTTTAAGCCATCCCAATTACTCCAATAAACCTGGCCACTTTCCATGTCATTAACAGGAATACCATCCACTAAAACACCAATATTCCGTTGATCAAACCCACGAATGGTAACGCGTGAATCGCCTGCACCTCCACCTTGCGATGTAGCATAAGCACCTGGAGTAGTATTCGCAATCAAGCTTATATCTTTTCCGCCCAATTCTTCCTGAATTTTAGTAGCTGAAATTGAACTGAATGCCACTGGTGTTTCTCTTATCTGCGCAACATTAGCAACTACTTCTACTTCATCTAGGGTATTACTTTCTAGCTGAACATCAATTTTTTTATTAGAATATAATTTAATTTTTTGAATAAATTTCCCATAACCTAACATTGAGACTTCAATAACATACTCCCCTTTTGGCAATTTCAAAATAAAATTACCTTCCAAGTCTGCAATTGCTCCTACTCCTGATTTAGCGATTATAGTCGACCCAATCAGACCTTCACCGGTTTCAGAATCTTTTATAGAACCTGATAAAATAACTTTTGTACTATCTTGTGCTCCTACAAGTAATGCACAAAAAACAAAAACGAAAAATAGGCAACTTTTTAACATACACTATTATAAATGTAAAGGGCTGAATATTTCATCAGCCCTATTTTGTTTAATTTAATTTAAATTACTGGATAATTAACTTTTCAGTTTTAGTACCTAATTCGTTTTTAATTATCACATAATAAATGCCTTTTGCAATTCCCAAGTTTTTTAAAACTACGGTGCTATCAACAACTAGAGTTGTGTGTGTATATACAGTTTGTCCGATAGCGTTAACAATATTGATTTCTTTTATACCAGTATTACTTACAAAAGCAATCTCACTGCCATTAGCCGGGTTCGGATAAATATTTAAATGAATTGATTTTACATTGGATTTAAGTCCAGTAACAAGATTACAATCACAAATATGACTACCTAATTTTGACCAATTATCTTTTGGTAGTGAATCCCATTCTAAAGTCACAATAAAAGGAGAAGGACTAGTCATAACACCTGCTTTAACAGTAGATTTTCTTTGTAAAGAATGGTCTTTGGTCCACCATTTACCCGCAGAACCATCATAAGGAGGTAAATCACTCCAAGCTGGTGCCGGCTGAACTCCTATTTCTCCAAAAATATCAATGCGTGCATAAGGATTAATTCTTGCTAAAACCATAGCATCATCTCCGTTTGCATATGTAGGTGCAGGATAGGCATGATCTAATTGTTGAGCTAAAGCTTGAAGAATAGGGCTGCATGCTGGTGATGTAGCTGGGCCGGAAGTTTGTCCGTTTACAATAACAAAAGTTGAATAAGAGGCTATTGACCCGGATAAATCAGTGCTATCTGAACCATTTGGAGATCCATTTGAGTATCGAATTAAACGATAATTACTCATGTTAATGGAATTAACGGTTGGATTATAAAACTCCATTGCCTTATTATTTCCAGCTCCTTCAACATATTCAGAAATAAATAATTCTGAACAATTTTGCGCTTTACCAACTAAAGCAACAGTGATTAATGATAAACTAAGTAAAGTTTTTTTCATGTTATAATTTTTAGATGTTTAAATATTTATTCTCTAAAAGTGGTTTAAGGTGGGTTCAGAATAGAACTTCTCTTATAGGGTGGTCAATTTTAGCAAAGCAAAAATAAGACAATTTGAGCTACCCACAAACAATTGTGAATAAAAATGATAATTAAATAAGAAACATTTAACAATTACTTAATTAGATATACTTTTTCTAAAACAGATTAGATTAGCCCCCTTTATGAGGTAATATTTTCATTTTTTAACGAATCAACCTTCTATAAACTCACAATAAAAACTACATTTGCCTGTTAACATCAAAAAAATGACAAAACTATTCTTTATTGGTCTTTCAGCATTTGCCTTTTCTGTTTCAGCTCAATCTTCTTATAATTTCAGTATAAACGGTTCATTAAGAAGTGCTCCAGACAATTCGTATACATTCATTCACCACAAATGGGATGGTAAAGATATCACAGATAGTGCCAAAATAAAATCGGGCAAATTCACTTTTAACGGAAAAGTGACTGAACCTAATATGTACTGGCTGACAAAATCCAGGAATATAAATGAGCAGCCTAATCTGATCTTTTTTGTTGATGGAGGTAAAACTACTATTGTCGGCAACATAGACAGTTTACCGCAATCAAAAGTTTCCGGCGGTCAAACCCAAAAAGATTATGGTGATTATAACGCCTTGATGTCTGGTTTTGGTTTAAAACAGCAGGTAATGGTAAATGCCTACAATGAAGCGAAATCAAAAGGAGATGCTGCCAAAATGAACGAAAAAGTGGCTGAATACCAGGCATTGGATAAGGATGTAAAATCATCGATGGAAAATTTTATTAAAACCCATCCTAAATCTGCCGTGAGCGGTTATGCTATCTATTTTAACAATCAAAATTCAAATGCCACCATTGAAGATCTGGAGAAAATCGTTGGATTATTAGATAAAAGTATCCTTAAAACTAAATACGGCAAACTAGCCCAGGAAAAATTAATACAGTTGAGAGGCACCACTATTGGGTTTCCTGCAGCTAATTTCTCACAAGCTGATCCGAATGGAAAAATGGTAAACCTGACCGATCTTAAAGGAAAATATGTATTGGTAGATTTTTGGGCAAGCTGGTGCGGGCCGTGCAGAGCAGAAAATCCCAATGTTGTAATGGCCTATAATAAATATAAAGATAAAGGATTCACCGTTTTAGGAGTTTCATTTGATCAGGCAAAAGATAAGTGGATTCAAGCTATTGAGAAAGATCAGTTAACTTGGACGCAGATCAGTGACTTGAAAGGCTGGGGAAATGAAGCCGGTAAATTATACGGCATCACTAGTATTCCTCAAAATTTATTATTGGATAAAGAAGGAAAGATTATTGCCAAAAACTTAAGAGGTGCTGATTTGGATGCTAAATTAGAAGAAGTGATTAAATAACAGTATCTGCCGTATAAATTAAAAAAAATTATAAATTTGTTCGCTTTAAAAAAATTAAACATACATATGAAGAAACGTACTCCAGGATTTTTAGTATTGACGGCTATAGGTTTTGCTGCAATGGCCCAAACTACCGAACCAGTGATCATGACTATAAACGGAAAGCCTGTTTATAAAAGTGAGTTCGAAAATGTTTACAAAAAAAACAGCGGTAAAGAAGTAAACAAAGAACAAAAATCAGTAAAGGAATATGTGGATCTTTTCTCTACATTTAAAATGAAGGTGTTTGAAGCCGAAGCTAACGGTTTGGATACAAACAGTGCTTTTAAAACAGAACTGGCAGGATACCGCAAACAATTAGCTGCACCTTATTTAACAGACAAAAACGTGAATGATGCTCTTTTACAGGAAGCATACGATCGCATGAAAACTGAAATTAAAGCAGCGCATATCTTAATTCGTGTTGCTGAAGATGCTCTGCCTAAAGATACCATTGAAGCTTATACGCGTTTAATAATTATTCGTGATGCCTTAATGGGAAAAAATCCTACTCCTGCTAAATTGACTGAATACGAAAACCTATTGAAGAAGAGCTCATCAGGCTTAACTAAAACTTCTCATCATGCTGACTCTATAAATTATAACACGAAGTTATCAGCCATCAAAAATATTTCATCAACCATAAATACCGGTAGTGATAAATTTGGTGCAGCTGCCAAAAAAACATCTGAAGACCCTTCAGCTGCTGATAATGGCGGTGACCTTGGATATTTTACTTCCCTGCAAATGGTTTATCCTTTTGAAAATGCTGCTTATAAAACAAATGTAGGAGAAATTACAATGCCTGTAAGAACACGCTTTGGTTACCACATCTTAAAAATTGCTGATAAACGTACAAGCCAGGGAGAAATTTTAACCGCTCATATCATGGTGAAATTTGCCAAGGACATGGGAGAAAAAGAAAAAGAAAATTTAAAAACAAAAATTGACGAAATACATAGCAAACTAAAAGCCGGGGAAAAATTTGAAGATCTTGCACGTCAGTTTTCTGATGATAAACCAAGTGCTGAAAAAGGCGGGCAACTACAATGGTTTGGAAGCAGCAGAATGCCAATTGAATTTGAAAAAGCGGCTTTTGCACTAGCAAACAACGGAGATTACAGTGCACCATTCACAACAAATTATGGTTGGCATATTGTAAAACGTATCGACAAAAAAGGTCTTGCTTCTTTTGCTGATATGAAAGGCGATCTTAAACAAAAAATCGGGAAAGACAGCCGTACTCAAGCTGGGCGAACTTCTTTGATCGAGAAAATTAAAAAGGAAAATAATTTTAAAGAAAACACTGCCGCTAGAATGGAGTTTTTGAAAGTACTGGACTCAACCGTTTTCCAGGGGAAATGGGAAGCTAAAAAAGCTGAGAAGTTAGGTAAAAAAGAAATATTCAGACTATCAAACAAAGATAAAGAAGGTAAAGAAACAATTATCATTTATGGCCAAAACGATTTTGCCAAATACATTGAAACACATCAAACAGCCAGGCCAAAAGTGGATAATAACATGTTCCTGCAACAATCCTACAAGGAATATGTTGACGAAACCCTGATCAATTATGAAGATGAAAGATTAGAAGCAAAATATCCTGAATTCAAAAATTTACTAAAAGAATACAGGGACGGAATCTTACTATTTGACTTAACTGATCAGAAGGTATGGAGCAAAGCCGTAAAGGATACTGCCGGCTTAAAAGCGTTTTACGAAACTCATAAAAATAATTATTTATGGGATGAGCGTGCTGAAGTTTCTATGTACAAATGTGCTAATGAAAAAGTAGCAAAAGAAGTGCGTGCAATGCTTAAGAAAAATAAAACCGAAAAAGAAATAGTGGATGCTGTAAACAAAACTTCCCAGCTAAACGTAACAGTTGAAAACATTACTTACTTAAAAGGTGAAAATAAAGATGTTGATGCCAATTGGAAACAAGGAGTTGCTTCTTCTGACATCAAAGATACCAAAGAAAATAAGACAACTGTATTGGTAGTTAATAAACTAATGGGGAAAACACCAAAAACAATTGCTGAAGCAAAAGGAATGATCACTGCGGATTATCAGAATTACCTTGAAAAAGAATGGTTGGCTTACTTAAAAAACAAATACACCGTTAAAGTAAACGAAGACGTTTTAAGTACAGTCAAATAATATTAAAATCAAAAAATAGAAAAGGCTGTAGCTATATAGGATACAGCCTTTTCGTATTATAGAAGGCTTGTTGCATACTTCCAAAATAATTATTTTCTTTCTTCTGGTACAGCTATGCCTTGCAATTTCCTGCAATAAAGCGCCTGATGTTAGTGAAAATAAAGGAAAGGTAATCGCTAAGGTAAATACTAGCCAACTATTCATGAGTGACCTGAAGAAATTAGTTCCAGAGGATTTATCTAAATCTGACAGTGCCGCTTTTATACAAAATTATATTAATAAATGGGCGTATAATGAAGCCTTTTACCAGCAGGCAATTAACTATTTAACAGAGGAAGAACTGGACATCATTAAAGAGCTTGACGCTTACAAAAAAGAATTATTATCCTATAAATTCCAGGCAAGGCTTATTAATGAAAAACTCGATACTACTATAACTGATGATCAGATCGAGACATATTATAATGCTAATTCTCAAAATTTTTTACTGAAAAATAATATTGTTAAAGTGCTTTATGTAAAAACACCTGCTAATATTCCTAATCTTTCCAAACTTAAAAAATTATGTTATTCAACAAATCCAAAAGACGCCGAACAATTAAAAAGTATGTGCATTCAATATGCCAATAATTATTTCATGAACGATAATACATGGCTGATGTATGACGATCTGAAAAAAGAAATTAATCAGTTAAAAGAAATACCGGACTATAATATTCAAAACGGAAAAATATTTGAGTTTACCGACGCTATGAGCTTTTACTTCCTGAAGATCATTGAAGTAAAATCAAAAAATACATTATCCCCTTTAAATTTTGAAAAAAATAATATCAAAAACATGCTGATCAATCAACGGAAACAATTATTGATCAACAGCATCAAAAAAGACTTTTTTGATAAAGCCAAAACAAATAAAGAATTAGAAATTTATAATTAACTTAGTAAAATGAACTTAAAACTTGTTATTGCCTTTCTATTTTTAGTGATTATTACCAACGCTCAGCCACAGGTGTTGGATAAAGTAGTAGCCATTATCGGTAAAAACCCTTTGCTTTTATCAGAAATTGAAACTAATTTATTGCAACAGAAAGAGCAAAAAGAAAAAAAAGAATTGACACAGGCAGACAGGTGCAAGACCTTTGAAGATCTTTTATTTCAAAAATTATTATTATCACAGGCTGACAGAGATAGTATTGTTGTAGCTGATGCCGAGGTGGAAGGTGAATTAAATCGTAGGATTCAGTATTACGTTGGCATGCTTGGTAGTGAGGAAAAATTTGAAGCATTTTACGGTAAACGGATCAGTGTTTTTAAAGACGAATTAAGAGATGATGTGAAGAATCAGTTACTGGCTCAAAAAATGCAGCAAAAAGTAACCGGTGAAGCAAAATTAACTCCCAGCGAAGTCAGAGCTTTTTACGGCACTTTACCATTAGATAGCCTTCCTTTGATCAATTCAGAATTAGAGATCGGCCATATCGTAAGAAAACCACCCATATCTGACGCGGCAAAAAAAGCGGTACGTGAGCAGTTGGAAATATACAGACAGCGTGTGGTAAATGGTGAAAGCATGAGCGTAATTGCAGCATTATATAGTGAAGATCCGGGATCTGCAAAAAACGGTGGCCGTTATGAATCCGTGATGCGCGGGCAAATGGTTCCGGAGTTTGAAGCGGTTGCTTTCAGGTTGAAAGCCGGAGAAGTATCAGAAATTTTTGAAACATCTTATGGATACCATTTTATGCAGGTTGTTGCCCGTAAAGGAGAGTCAGTAGATGTAAGACATGTGTTAATGTCGCCTAAGATCTCACAAATGGAAGTATTAAAAGCAAAAGAAGAATTAGACAGCATCAGGGAATTAATCGTAAGCGGTCAGATCAAATTTGCAGATGCAGCATTAAGATTCAGTACAGATAAAGACACCAAACAAAACGGAGGTCTATTAGTAAACCCTAATGCCAACAGCACAAAATGGGAACTGGATGAAATCGGTGAAATGGATCAGAATTTAGTTTTCATGCTAGAAAATCAAATGAAAGTGGGCGATGTGAGTCCGGTGATACAGCATGTTGGAGCAGATGCAAAACAAGCTTGGCGAATCGTTTATTTAAAATCAAGAACCGAACCACACAAGGCTAACATGCAGGATGATTATATTAAACTTTTGAATATGGCCACTTTTGAAAGACAAAAAAAATCAGTTAAAGATTGGATTACTAAAAAATCAAAATCAACTTATATAAAAATTGATAATGAATTCAATACCTGCAAATTAGAATATAACTGGACAATTGCCCAATAATTAAATAAATGTTTGTTCGAGCGAACTCGAGAAATATTTAAAAAATCGGTAAAACAAATATGAATTATAAAAACGACGTAGAAGCTTTAGATGCTTTTGTAGTAAAATATAAAGAACTTAATGCTGAAATAGCTAAAGTGATTGTTGGACAAAACGATACCGTAAAAAATGTTTTAATTTCAATATTCTGCAAAGGACATTGTTTATTGGTTGGTGTTCCGGGATTAGCGAAAACCTTATTAGTTAATACTATTGCTGATGTATTGGGATTAACTTTCAACCGCATTCAGTTTACTCCCGACCTTATGCCAAGCGATATTATTGGTTCAGAGATCCTGGATGAACATCGCAATTTCAAATTTATAAAAGGGCCTTTATTTGCAAATATTGTTTTGGCAGATGAAATTAACAGAACACCTCCTAAAACGCAGGCAGCATTATTAGAAGCTATGCAGGAAAAATGCGTGACTACAGCAGGAAAAAAATATGAATTGGGAAATCCGTTTTTTGTTTTGGCAACTCAAAACCCTATTGAACAGGAAGGCACCTATCCCCTACCCGAAGCACAGTTAGACCGTTTTATGTTTAATGTGTGGTTAGATTATCCTAGTTTTCAGGAAGAATTACAAGTAGTAAAATTAACCACAACAGATATTAAAGCTGAGTTGAGAAAAATTATTTCTGCAGAAGAAATTTTATATTTTCAAAGTGTGATCCGTAAAATTCCGGTAGCAGATAATGTGTTGGAGTATGCCGTTAAACTGGTAAACAAAACACGATTAAATTCTGAATTCAGTGCAGATATAACTAAAAAATATTTAGCTTGGGGTGCCGGTCCGAGAGCTTCCCAATTTTTAGTACTTGGAGCAAAATGTCATGCTGCTATTAACGGCAAATACAGTCCGGATATTGAAGATGTTAAAGCAGTTGCCAATGCTATTTTAAGGCATCGTCTTATCCGCAACTATAAAGCGGAAGCAGATGGAATGAGCATTGAAGCAATTATAGATCAGTTGAAATAAATTTTAAAATTAAATATTATGAAAAAAATCAGTGCATTAATTTTAGCCTCAATTATTTTTTTTAGTTTTAACCTAAAGGCACAGGACAATGATAAAAAAGAAGACTCCGAAAACTGTGTAGGTAAAGGGAAATTTATTATAGATGCATTTTATGGCTATCCTTATATGGTTGGAAAATACGTTAAAACTGTTGTTTCACAATCAGGTTCAGGAAATATTAACGTAACCAACCTTAATCATTTAGGAGGTAAATTTGAATATATGATCAATAAAATGATTGGATTGGGTATTGAATACACGTATGCATCAGTAACTGCTAATTATGTTGAAAGTAACTCAGTGTACAACTCTAATACAGGCCAGTATGATAATCAAAATTTTAATTATAAAGTTGGAATTAACAAACAACGCTTGTTAGCAAAAATCAACATACATTTTGCAACTTCAAAATTCCTTGACCCATATGCAAATGCAGGTATTGGTTACAAGCAAACCAATGTTTATTCTAATGACCTTAATAATCAGGCTTCTGTTAATGAGGTGGATAATGCATTAAATATTTTACCGGTTTCATTCAGAATGGGTATTGGAATGCGTTACTATTTTATAAAAAACTTTGGAATCACTATTGAAGGAGGTATTGGTGGTCCGCTCATTCAGGCAGGTTTGTCCGGTAAATTTTAAAAAAACATTTTTATGAGCAAATTAATTTTAGCTAATGATGGCATTGACGCGGTAGGAAAAAGCTTACTGGAAAAAGCAGGCTTCACTGTTGTAACAGAAAAAGTAGCTCAGGAAAATTTAGTAAAAGAAATCAATGAAAAAGGCTACGTTGCCTTAACAGTTCGTAGTGCTACAAAAGTTCGTAAAGATGTTATTGATGCCTGTGCAGGTTTAAAAGTAATAGGCCGTGGTGGTGTTGGTATGGATAATATTGATGTGGACTATGCCCGTTCTAAAGGAATTCAGGTGATCAATACTCCGGCTGCTTCAAGTAACTCAGTAGCGGAATTAGTTTTTGCGCATTTATTCAACGCTGTTCGTTTTGTATATGACAGTAACAGAAATATGCCAAACATAGGCGATTCAAAATTTGATGAACTCAAAAAAAACTATTCCAAAGGAATTGAATTAAGGGATAAAACAATAGGTATCATTGGCTTTGGCCGTATCGGGCAATACACTGCTAAAATCGCTTTAGGTTGTGGCATGAAAGTATTGGCTTACGATCCTTTTGTAAAAGAAGCTACTTTAAAATTAGAAATTCATGGAACTTCAGGGATTGATGTAAAAATTAATACAGTGAGCCTGGAAGAATTAATTTGCAACTCAGATATGATCTCCATGCATGTACCGGGTGGTAAAATGATTACTGAAAAAGAGATCGCTCAAATGAAACAAGGTGTTATTTTAATTAATGCTTCCCGTGGTGGCGTGATTGATGAAACGGATTTGATCAATGGATTAAATTCAGGGAAGATTGCTCATGCTTGTTTAGACGTGTTTGAAAATGAACCTACTCCAAATGAAGCTTTATTAAAACATTCTAAAATCTCTTTAACGCCTCACATTGGTGCTGCTACCAATGAAGCACAGGAGCGTATTGGCGTGGAATTGGCTGAGAAATTAATTGATGCATTGAAATAAGACGATTGCTTTTTGCTTCGTTATGATACTGTCACTTCGAGCGAAGTCGAGAACCTAAATAAAGCATCTCGACTCCGCTCGATGTGACAAAAATTAAAAAGAATTTATAATGAAATTCCTTTGTCCCCTACTCCTACTTTTTTCGTTTTCAACAAATGCTCAGTATGCCATCAAAGTAAAAAAAGAGGATAACCGTTTTCTTTTTTTTCAACTGGGAACAAAATCAGATACGATCATTAAAAACAAATCTGATTTATTTCTTATTAAACTTCCCGATAGCCTAAAAAACAACATCCAAATCTTTCTTAAGAACGGGCAGTTCATTGAAACAAAAAAAGATTCCATCTACCGGCTAAGGTCGGTCCCAGGTATGAAATATTCTCATTCAAAACCGGATAGTGTTTTTCAAACATTAGTTGAAGGAAATTGTCCTCCATCTAAAATTATAACGATTGAGTTTATCAATACACACACGCAAAAACGTATTCTGCAAAACAATTTTATTGTAAAATAAAACCTTTCATTATATTTATAAAAAACAATAATATGAGTTTAACCTCTAAACATCCAAAAGGATTACTTTTTTTAGCTTTTACTGAATTTTGGGAAAGGTTTGGTTATTACTTAATGATCGGTATTTTCTTTTTATACATGACCGATACTAAAACCGGTGGTTTTGGCTGGGAAAGCGGAAAAGCATCGGATGTTTTTGGAACTTTTATAGCCTGTGCCTATTTAACCCCATTCATTGGCGGCTTATTAGCAGATATGAAATTAGGATACCGCTTTGCTATCACCTTAGGTGGAATCATGATGGGGATTGGTTACTGCCTCTTATCAATCAGAGAAGAATGGGCATTTTATACAGCATTAGTTATCATGATTGTTGGGAATGGATTTTTTAAACCCAACATTTCAACACTCTTAGGTAATTTATATAATGATCCTAAGTACAAAGCCAATAAAGATACCGGTTATAACCTGTTTTATATGAGTATTAATATTGGGGCTTTCCTGTGTAATTTTATTGCAGCATTTATGCGCATCAAATATGGCTGGAATTGGGCCTTTATTGCAGCAGGAATTGGTATGTTTTTAGGAGTCATTACATTTTGGATAGGTATGAAACATTACAAACATGTAGATGTCAGAAAAATTCCAACACCTGAAGATAAACCAATCATCATGCGTTTTTTAAAAGTGTTAGGTATTGCCGTAGGTTTTGGTTTACTGGGTTGGTTTATACCTGATTCAATTTTTGGAAGTGATAGTACCGATGCGTTTTTATGTGCCTGCATCCCCGTTGTCTATTTTTATTCCACCATTTATAAAAGCTGTACTACCGAAGAAAAACAACCTGTTGGTACCATGTACACTATTTTTGGGATTGTTATTATTTTCTGGGCAATCTTTAAATTAAACGGCACCGCTTTAACCACCTATGCCAACTCCTACACTGACCGTGCTATGCCAACGGCGATGGTTCCATTAGCGGATTCACTTTATTTATGTGATAAATCTGTAGTGGCAGAAAATGATTCTGTTTATCAATTAGATGAGCATTTCAGAAGAATAAAAAATGCGAGCGGCACTGCCGTTAAATGCATGGACTATCCCTCCTATTTTAAAAACCTTTCTCCAGAAGAATATCCGGAGAAAGGTGATAATTTAACTTTAATGCCAACCGAATTATTTCAATCCATTAACCCATTTTTTGTAATTATACTAACACCTGTAGTTGTTCTCTTTTTTGGTTTTTTAAGAAAAAGAAAAAAGGAACCTACAACAGCTACAAAAATTGCTTATGGCTTATTGATCAGTGCCTTATCAACTTTAGTAATGGTGACTGCCGTATATTATAGCAACAATGGAATCAATAAAGCCAGTGCCTGGTGGCTGGTAGCCAGTTATGGTGTGATCACAATCGGTGAATTATGTTTGAGTCCAATGGGTTTATCAATGGTATCAAAACTATCGCCGGTACGTTTTACTGCTTTAATGATGGGCGGGTGGAGTCTTGCCACATCAATTGGAAATAAACTAAGCGGTGTGCTTGCAAAAAACTGGGATAAGTTTGATAACAAAGCTTATTTCTTTTGGTTGAATTTTGCTTTATTGATGCTGGCTTTTATTGTGATGATGTCTTTACTAAAAAGATTGAATAAGGCTTTTAAAGAGGTTTAATCTCAATAAAATACATATTAATAATTCCACAGAATATAATTTTTCAGATATAGACTTCGAAACGTTTGATTTGCCGGTGCATTCAAAGCTTCCATGATGGGTTTATTATCCGTATTAATGACCTCAGAATTAGAAATAATAATTGGATATAATTCATCATTTAAAGTAACGTCCATAGGCTTCAAAGAAGCTACAATCAATAAATTTCTATAATTTTCATCTTCACTGAAAGTACAAATCTTAAGATCAAAGCCAGCATCTTTTAAAGTAGCCATCATGCATTGTGTACCTAAACCTAATTTTCCTTTTAAATAACCATGCGTATTAATTAGTATAACAGCATCCGGATTTAAAATAGATTTTAATTTAACAAGGCTTTCTTTGGTGATCACATGTGAAGGTTGTTCTTCGGCCTTAAACACATCAAACAAAACAAGATCATATTTTTCTTTGGACTGATTGATAAAGTAACGGGCATCAGCACAGACTGTTTTGACGGAATCATTTAGGTAGAAAAACTGTTTCGCCATTTTAATAATACGTTCATCAAATTCAACAGCTGTAACTTTATAATCAAAATTATGGAACATGTTAGCAACCACACCTCCGCCGAGACCTAATACCAATACTTTTCCTTTTGGAAAATACGGAACATTTTTCTCCACAAGGCGAACATATTCAGAAACAGATTGTCCAGATTTAATATTCATTTCTGTCTGTATCGTTGTATTAATCAATAATTTTCTAATGATTATCCCATCATTATTTTCCGAAGGTTCATCCCTAATCTCCAGCTTTCCTAAAACACTTTCTGATTTATAAATGGTGAAGATATTTTTTTCTGAATTCGTAAAACCAAATAAAGCTGTTGAGATCACAAAAAATAGTATAACAGCACTGTTCTTACTTTTTTTTTTGAATACTAAAAATAAACTCACTACAGATAAAACTATAGCAAAACCTATAAGGCTAAACTGAACGCCTAGATTTGGAATTAAATAAAAACCACATAAAAAAGTAGCTACAATACCACCAACAGTTGAGATTGCATAAACCCTTCCGCTATTCTCTCCACTATGACTAGCATCCTGAGTTAAAATAGAAATGATTAAAGGTGAGGTTGCGCCCATGGTTAACATCGTAGGAAAGAGCAGAAAAAAAACACTGATCACCACTGCCGGAATCAAGGATAAACCTGAAGCCGCGATCAGAAATAAGGAAGATAAAAAAGGCATTAAGCATAAACAACAAACTGCCGCGACTAAAATATACAATAAGGTTTTCTCCTTATTTTCTCTTTTACTTAATTTTCCTCCTATAAAATAACCGCTTGCCAGGCCTCCCAATGTGATCGCCATGACAGAACTCCATACATATAAACTACTACCAAAAAAAGGGGCCAGTAATTTAGCACCACAAATTTCAGCAGCCATAACAGATGCGCCCTCAGCAAAAGAAATGGTGTATAATTTATTTTTGCTTAACATCAAAAGCTAAATATACATATTGGTGTCTTCATCATAAGATGCGCTGGTTCCATAACCTAAACGCTTACCTGTTCTTAAATTAATACTACTAACTTTTTCCTGTATTTCATTTACAGATACTTCTCTTACCTGCTCAATAGGCGGCGTAAAAAGATCAAAGGTGATGGCATAAATGACCAAATCATTAATAATTTCACATACTTGTTCTTTACCCATGGGCTCGTTGGAAAAAGAAGAATATTTAACACCTACCGGCCCTTTGGCTTCAATAAAAAATTTCATTTCACGGTTAATAAATATGCGGCACACTAAATAACCAAGATCATTTAAACGATTGAATTTAAACGAGTCGGATAAAAAATTATAAACATTGATGATCCCACAATAAGAGTTATAATCATTTTGCTTTATATATCCAGTTCTGAACATGGCGTGTGATTTCTCAAATTCAAATACATTGGTATGCATAAAAAATTCAAGCATATCTCCGGCAACTCTTAATTGAGTAGCATAAGCATTTGTTTCAGTAGCAGAAACAATAATTCGTTTATCGATCTCATGTGTTTCGTTCGCCAGGTCTGAAGCAATCTCCCTCACACATTCTTTTAATAAAGCGAATGAAGCAATCGTATTCCTGAAAACATCCTGTTTCATAACCGATTTTTCTTTTAACAACTTTATAATCTGCTCTTTTTGAGTATTTACATCATGGCTCATCTTGAATATGGAATAATAATAGTTTAATAAATATAATCAAAAAATAGTTAATTTAAAGGAAAGCCCGGCTGGTTTACAACTTCATTTAAAACTTTATGGATCTTACCTCTGATACCAAGTTTTGCCAATTTATTTTCATCTGCACTCGGGTAAACCCTGTTAGATAGGAAAACAAATATTAATCCGTTAGCCGGATCAGCCCAGGCAAAAGTGCCGGTAAAACCACTGTGGCCAAAACTTTGTAAACTGCATTCTTTCGTAACCGGACTTTCTTTTTTATCATCAGGTTCCGGTTTATCAAAACACAATCCTCTTCTGTTATCAGAAAAATGTGAACTTGTGTATTGTCTGATAATTGCGCTATCCAGTATATGTTGGCCTGAATAATTTCCATGATTCAAAAGCATCTGCATAATTAATGCCACATCATTGGCATTACCAAATAATCCGGCATGCCCTCCTACTCCACCCATTAAGGCTGCACCCTGATCATGAACGTAACCTCTCACCAGTTGTTTCCTGAATTTCAAGTCGTTTTCTGTAGGGGCAATTTGTGAGGGTGGATAAACAGAAAGCGGATTATACCTTAGCCCCAGGTTCAAAGGTTTGTAAAATTGTGATAACACATAAGCGTCTAAAGTGGTTTTACTCAACCTCTCGATTAATATTTTAGAAAAATAATAACCAATGTCGCTGTAAACATACTTACAGGTCTCTTCCATTTTACAACTCATGATCTGGTTATAAATTGTATCATTAAAATCTTTTACTACATATAAACCTTTGGCTACCTGAACAGGAAAATGTTCTGAATATTCATCACTATAAAATCCTGCCTTATACACACTTTTTTTATCCACTGTTTTTTGCCAGAACGGTAACCAGGCAGGTAATCCTGATTGATGAGTAAGCATATCCTTATAGTTGATGGTTGACTTATTGGTTCCTTTTAATTCCGGAAAATAATATTCCAGATGTTCGTTGTAATCGAATTTATTTTCTTCCGTTAATTTCATTAAAGCCAGGGAAGATGATAAGATCTTGGTAAGGGAAGCCAAATCATAAATGGTATTATCATTTACTTTTTCTGCAGATGATTCATAAGTTTGCTTACCGAAATTTTTCTGGTAAAATACTTTTCCATCTTTAATAGCGATAACCTGGCAACCCGGATAAGCATTTTCTTTAATGCCATAACGGGCAATGGAATCTACCTGTTGCAATTTATTACTGTTAATCCCAATTTGCTCCGGTATAACATATTGAACTCTTACTGATTTGCTGATTTCAATTCCTGTTCCTGCTTTAAATAAATTAGTGGAAACCGGCAAAGTACCGTTTACGATAATAGCTCCCATAATGGCATCTGCAGCAGCTTTTTGGCTAAACAGATTATTCTCATAAACTTCAAGAATACTTAAAGACTTATTTATGTTTTCTAATTTATTAATGAGATAAGGATTAGAAAATAAACAAGTGATCGTGTTTTTTTTCTCACAGATCTTTGATATAATTTCAAGACTTCCATCCGAACAACCAAAATCTTTTTCAGGTTTATAGGATGTTTTATTAATTTGTAAGATCACGAGGTCATAATTTTTTAACCTGGCAAATAAAGTATCTCTTTCTTTTTTACTTGCATCGTGGTCAATTCCAAAATGAGAGATCTTTGAATACTTATTTAGTGTAGTTGAAAATAAATTCTCTTTAGAATCACCCACAGAAACCTCAACGATCTTTAAAGTATCCAAACGTTGAAGGGGAAGCAATGAATTATCATTTTTCAATAAGGTTACTGAAGCCTCTGCCAGTTTGGTGTTCATTACAAAAGAAGCTTTCGTATTCAGGTCATCATACAAATTTTTAGGGTTCACATATTGTTTGTTATTTAAGCCGCACCAGTATTTTGCTTTCAGTATTTTTTTACATCGGGCATCAATTTCTTCCTGAGTGATTTGTCCTTTACTGACAGCCAGTTTAATTTGTTCAATCGCTTTTGGAACATTCTCGGCAAATAACAAAACATCATTACCTGCCAGAAGCGCTTTTAAATCAACCATTCCGGGTTCATAAAAATTAGCCACGCCTTTCATGTTCAATGCATCTGTAAATATTAATCCTTCGAATCCTAATTGCTTTTTTAAAAGATCTTGAACAATGTAAGGTGATAAAGTGGAGGCCGTATTTTTTGTGGTGTCATAACATGGAACAAATAAATGAGCCACCATTATGCTTGATAAACCATGATCAAACAATTGTTGGAAAGGATATAACTCCAATGTATCCATGCGTTCCTTACAGGCAATGATAACAGGTAATGTTTTATGAGAATCACTGTCAGTATCTCCATGCCCCGGAAAATGTTTTCCGTTTGCCATCACACCTTCAGCTTGCAAACCTTTCATATACATAACTGCCTTGTTAGCTACATTGTATTTATTTTCTCCGAAACTTCTCATGCCAATTACAGGATTCAAAGGATTGTTATTAATATCAGCTACCGGTGCAAAATTGACATGAATACCCATTCGTTTGCATTCGCGGGCAATTTGTTTTCCCATGTAATAAATCAATGAATCATTTTTTATAGCACCTAAAGTCATTTGTCTTGGATATTTTGGAGTACTGTCCAACCTCATCGCTAATCCCCATTCGCCATCAATAGAAATCAGTAAAGGAGTTTTAGCTTTGCTTTGATAATAATTATTAAGTTTTGCTTCTCGTAACGGACCGCCCTGCATAAAGATCAATCCTCCTATATTGTAGGTTTCAACCAGTTCCCTGATCTCGGCCACATGTTTCATGTCCTTATTACTGTAGGCTGCCACCATAAATAACTGTGCTAAACGCTGATCAGAGTTCAAAGAGGCAAACACTGAATCCACCCAGCGAGATTCTAATTTTAAAAAATCAGGGGTGGTTTTGGTCACGCCAGGGCTTGATTTTTTGACCATGAAAGCCATGATCAACACTATACAAAAAGCAAAAAGAGTTCTATAAAAAAATTTAATCATGTGGTTAAATTACAATCATTCGTGCTTTTTAAATTTACGAAAAGAGATTGTTTTTAACAGGCCGGTATTGATAGAGAAGCGTTAATTAAAATTAAAACAGGTTTTATTTCTTAAACCGTTTAATTGGTGCTTTTTTTGCATTAATTAATTGATAAACGATGATCTCTTTACCTTTTATCTCATAAATTAAAATGTAAGGAAATGGGCGGACTAATTTTGTACGATACACATTATATTTAATCTGATAGCCTAATGGATTTGATTTAAGTTCCTGTAATGCTTCTTCTAATGCGTCTAATAAAGCATGACCCAGTTTCTCTTGTTTGTCTTCGTAATAATTATATGCTTCAGTAATTTCAGTGTTTACAGGTTCCTTTATGATTAAATCATATTTCATTTTTTGGGCTTGAAAACGATTTGTTTTTTAATCTCTTCGAACGAGTAGGATTTACTTTTACCTTCTAAATGAGCTTTACGGCGCTTATTTAATTCTTTAATTTGCTCCGGATTAAATTCAAAATCCGGTTCCGAAGACTTAACATGTGCTTCTAAAATGGTGTAAACCGCTTTTAAAATTTTCTCATCTGTTATATCAATATATTCGTGAATTTTCTTTTTTAAAGCAGAGGTTACCATGATATAATATTATTTATTACAAATTTAATAAAAAAGAATCAATGATGAATAACGATCTTTTTAGAACTGATACCTGTTTTTGTTTTTACAGATAACAGATAAATACCATCAGGATATAACGTGGTATTTACTTCTGTTTTATTAGTAGCTATTATGGATTCCAATACTACTGCTCCCAAAGAATTATATAACTGAATAGTGGCATTCGAAGATGAAATCAATTCGATGCATAGTTTATCATTTGAAGGGTTTGGAAATATACTTACTGATAATTCAGTTTGTTCTTTTAATCCAACAAAAGCAGTGTTCTTCCAGGTTTCTTTGATCCGGCTTTGTGTTGCATCCAACCCGGTAGATATATAAAATACATCATTCAATGCAAAAAACATGGTTCCCTTTCTACCAATGGTTGGGACACCCGCGAGTGTTGTCAGACTTGTGTCTGAAGGATCAAATACTTTTACATCATTGGTAATGACATTCAACGAATCCTGTCCACCATATAAACAGGCTTTTTTATTAGTTACGGCGCAGGCAATATAATTTCTGGCAGGTAAAGTAATGTTCGGAACAATTGTCCATGAATCTATTGTATAATCATATTGGTATATTGAATGGTTAAAGGAATTTGCATTACTGTTCATACCATAACAAACATATCCTGTTGTATCAATAGAAAAAGCTGCGCCCCGCCACATTCCTGCAAATGGCAAATTGTTTTTCTGTGACCATGTTGTTGTTGAGAAATTATATTCCCACACTTCATTTAATGTGGTATTACTTTGATCACGGCCTCCAATAACATACACCTTATTTTTAATGATAAAATTGCTCATTCCCTGCCTACCTATTCCCGGAAAATCAGGTAAAGCTGTCCATGAATTTGTTGAAACAGAATACTGCCAGAAATCTTTCATGCAGGCATTTGAACAATACAATCCGCCAAGCATGTATCCACTGCCATTATAGGAAAAAGCGGTAGCATACTGTCTTTCTTTTCCGTTAGGTAAAGATGCCATGGATGACCAGGTTTCTGAACCACCATCAAATACAAAACCATTGCCGGTGCATTGCCAGCCAACTTCCAATCCACTAAAGCAAAAGGCTTTGCTATTTATGGTAAATGAACAGCCGTCATCTCTTTGTGTTCCCGGAAAATCAGTTAACTGCGTCCAGGATTGTCCATGAACAAAGCCACTATAAATAAATATCAAAGTAAATAGTATAGTTCTGTTCATAATTGATGATTTTACTTTTATATCGATAACTGAATTACAAGCAATATATTGTGCAGGACTACTTCACCCTTCCTGACATCACATAGGTTTTCTTAAAATAGGGCTCGGTCATGTCACTGATCATCACACCCTTTTTTGTTGAAGCATGGACAAATTTATTATTTTGCAAAAAAACCCCTACATGAGAAATGCTTTTGCCATTGGTATTAAAAAAAACAAGGTCGCCTTCTTTCAGATCTGATTCTTTTATTTTTTTGACTTCCCCTACTAATGATTTTGTGGAACAGGAAATTGTTTTATTATAAACCTTTGAGTATAAAGTAGAGGTCAAACCCGAACAATCAATTCCATTTTTGTCTTTCCCTCCATATTTATAACCCACCCCTTGCCATTCGTTGATGAATTGATACAATTTTTCATTTTTGATATCAGATTCTGAAACCCCAAGTCTGTCAGAATATTGCTTTTGAAGAGAGCGCGAACTGATTTTATTTGTCTTTGATCTTTCAGTTGTTTTTGCAACGGTTTGTTGATGTTTACAGGATAACAAGCAAAAACCACAAAAGAATAAAGAAGTATATTTTAATATGTTTCGCACCATATAAAACTATCTAGAATTAAACTCCAAAATTTGCTGCCCTGAAAATGTTTTATACAAGTCGGTGTTTAAACCTCTCGTGAAACTTCACTGTAATAATGTTTTGAAAACTTAGTGATGACCCTATAAGCAATAAAAGCAAAAATAGGGGCTGCCAACACATCATAACTATAATGCACATGCTGAACAACAACTCCAATAGATACAGCAATTGCAGAAAGTAAAAACAACCACTTTAATGGCTTATTAGTAGCGAAGAAATAAAATAAAAATAAGGTAGCCGCATGTCCACTAAAGAACAGGTCTTTCAAATTTTCATTTCCTGCATAAAATGTATGTGTTAAAAATGCATCCCGCAATGGAATTATTGCCATTGGAGGGTCAAGAGGAACAAAAAATAGTGTGATTACTCTTAATAAAGTAAGGCTACCATACATTTGCATTAAATGTAAAAAACGGTAGGGCGAAATAAATGCATAAATCAATCCTACTAAAGCCGTTAAATAAGTCACAAAAAAAATAAAATCAGAAACATCACGTGGTTTTATGAAATTCAGAATAGGGTCATAAAAAGTATGGCCCTGCCTTGTTTCAATATAAGCTAATAAAGCAGCAAAACCAGTTAAGATGAAACTTACCAGGATTATGGAGATTATAAACCGGGATCTGAAGTGTTTATCCAAAAAAGCAGTTTTCCAATTGTAAAGCATTTCCAAATTTACAACATTTTAAGAAACTTTAGAAGTGCTGTAAATGGAAGAAATCACTGTCTTATCAACAAAAAAGCTGAAGAAATCTTCAGCCTTTGAGTAAAAATGTTAAAAAAATTGGAGTTTATGGAAGTGTGATTGTGTAGGTATTTACGTTTATGGTAACTGTAGCCTGATTATCGCAGGCACCGTTTCCAAAATCAATATAACGGGTTGCTTTTCCTAATGGTGTATGTTCAACTTTTCCCTGCGTAAAATGACGGCGGCAACCAATGCTCATATTCCTGATTAAAGGTGAAGTGATAATTGAAGAGAAAGAGTTTCCATTAGAGGAAGTTCCCGTAGAACTACCTGTTATTGAATAAATATCATCTGACCACATCATGGTATTTTCACCCGTGATCCATTCTCTCTGACGATTGCCTTGCCATGAGATTGTTCCACCATTGTTGGCTTTAATGACCTGGATATTGGCATTAATTTCATAAGCCAAATGGTGTGCTGCATTGTGCCCTTTATTGG
Organism: Bacteroidia bacterium; assembly: GCA_014378485.1. Classification (GTDB taxonomy): domain Bacteria; phylum Bacteroidota; class Bacteroidia; order B-17B0; family Aurantibacillaceae; genus UBA4416. Next base: position 34,921 of record JACMNO010000080.1, on the reverse strand, counting down.
TAATGGTTTTAGAACCGATAACCTGATTATCATTCACATAATAACTTTGAGGAGTCACCGTAATCACAGTTAATGAATCTCTGTATTTTCCTGTAAATGAAATAATTAAAACTCCTCTTCTATAGCGTTCGTCATTGCAGTAACAGTTTGTTGCACCAAAATTAACAGTGATTGTTTTTGCTGCAGCTAAAGTATCAACTGAAATAGTTGCACAGGATGTTGCTAACAATCCATTAGCATCAGCTGTTCTAAAACTTGAAACTGTGTAAGTTTTTCCTACTTCATCAGAAATACTGGTCATATCATTTACAGCAGTTGATGCCAATGATTGATCAGCGGCGCCGGCTGTATCACTGTCTTTCTCCTCTTCTTTTTCTTTCTTTTTACATGATGAAAAAAGGCCGGCACCTACAATAGCTACTAAAGCAATGCCTAAAGTTAATTGTCTGGTTTTCATATTTTAACGTTTTATGTTTATTTGTATCTATGACCAGCTAAAAAAGAAAAGGTTTAATGCGGATCAAAAATTATTTGATAAAACTTCCACAACCCTTATAAATACTATTATTAAATTTTACGATAATTGACCTGTCTGCACTTTCACCAGCAGCACTAGTACAGGATTTATTTTCAACACTGATCGTCACTGATTTTTCCTTTATGGTTTTCATATAAGTAAATCCTTTTTCATCGCTTATTTTTTCAAAAGAATCATCGATCCAAATGCTATCCTTACCATAGTCCACGATTAAACGTAATTTATCATTATAAAATTCGGCAAACCAGCCTGGTTCTGTCCCGCTAGCCTTAAATAATAACACAGACGGATCTTTAATTTCTGCGAGTTCACTGATGGCATCATATTTATTTAGTGAAATACCTACTTCTGCAACTGTATCCTCTCCCTGTGTAATTGTTTTTTCCCCATTTGAATTGACCTGTGTGCAGGAGTTAAGGCTAAATGCGACTATCCCTGATAATATTATTTTTTTCATTTTATAAACTTACAAAATTTTTCAGGTTGAATGGATTAATAATTCTCGAATAATAATCTACATTTGTTAAAATTTACAGAGAAGAAATGGATTTACAATTTGATATTATTGAGATCTTAAAAGTGACGATGGTGCTTTTTGCAGTAATTGATATTATTGGTTCTATTCCGATTATTATTGGGTTAAAGCAAAAAACAGGTGAGATTAATGCTTCCAAAGCTTCTTTGACTTCTTTGGGGATTATGGTTGTGTTTTTATTTGTAGGCCAGAGCATTTTGAATATCATTGGAATTTCCATTGGTGATTTTGCGATTGCCGGTTCCCTGCTCATCTTTATTGTGGCTTTTGAAATGATTCTTGGTATTCAGATTTCCAAAGATAATATGCCCGCAACAGCTTCAGTGATTCCTTTAGCTTTTCCTTTAATTGCAGGAACAGGAACCTTAACAACTCTTTTATCAATTCGTGCTGAATATAATATTGTTTCTATTATTACAGCCATCTTTTTAAATGTTATTATCGTTTATTTTGTATTGCGAAACATTGACCGGGTTGAGAAAATAATTGGTCCGGGTGGAATTGCCATTCTTAAAAAAGTATTCGGAATCATCTTATTGGCACTGGCCATTAAATTATTCAGAAAATACACGGGACTATAATCATTGGTTTCTAAAACCTTAACGCCTTTCAAGAAATTAACCATAAAAAAAGCCCGACTGAATTAACAGACGGGCTTTAATTTTTTAGCTTACTAAATATTAGTGTTTTTTTCCACCTTTAGAAGAAGCAGCAACTGAGTCAGCCATTCTTGTAGAGTCAGCAGACATTTTAGCCATAGCTTCAGCAGCAGCAGCAGCTTCAGATTCAGCAACTTTAGCTAATGAATCAGCTTGTGCTTGAGCAACAGCAGCAACTGAATCAGCTTTAGCTTTTTCTTTTGCTTCAATTTCTTCTTTAGAAGGACCACAAGATACAAATGCAACTGATAATGCAGCTACAGCAATGATTGATAATACTTTTTTCATTTTAAGTTTTGTTTAGGTTTTATTAATTTGTTTGCAAAAATACATGTTTTTTTGAATTTGAGTTAAAAAAACAAAAAAAAAATTCTTTTTTTTCAACATTCTCAATTTCAAATAGTTCAAAAGATCATAAACCGTACATTTGTCAAGTATGTACAAACAGTTTCTAAAAGCATTATTATTTAAAGTAAACCCTGAAAAGGCCCATTATTTAACACTTGACTTTCTTAAAATTGGTCTTGGGAATAAATTTGGAAGATTTTTTGGAAATTCTTTATTTGGATACAGTGACCCAAAATTGAAAAAACAATTGTTTGGATTGACTTTCGAAAACCCGGTTGGTTTAGCTGCGGGCATGGATAAAGATGCCAAAGCTTTTAATGAGCTTTCTTCGCTTGGTTTCGGGTTTATTGAGATTGGAACCTTAACGCCAAAACCTCAACCGGGAAATGAGAAGCCGCGTTTATTCAGGCTTCCTAAAGATCAGGCTTTAATTAACCGAATGGGTTTTAATAATGAAGGGGTTGATGCAGCGGCCATCCGTTTGAAAGACAGGAAAACCAATACAATCATCGGAGGAAATATTGGAAAGAATAAAATCACAACAAATGAAGATGCAATCAAGGATTATGAATATTGCTTCAATGCTTTATTTGATGTTGTAGATTATTTTGTGGTTAATGTAAGCTCGCCTAACACTCCTAATCTTAGAGAGTTACAGGATAAAGAACCTTTGACCCATTTATTAAATCATCTTCAAAAAATCAACCATTTAAAACCTAAACGCAAACCTATCTTATTAAAGATTGCACCGGATTTAACCAACTCACAGTTAGATGATATTATTGATATTATTGCAAGTACAAAAATTGATGGGATTGTTGCCACTAACACAACCATTGCGCGTGAGTCATTAAGCTATACTAAAACAGAAATAGAAAATTTTGGAATGGGTGGTTTAAGTGGCAAACCATTGACAAAACGAAGTACTGAAGTGATTGCATATCTGAAAACAAAATCCAATAATGCCTTTACGGTGATTGGCGTTGGAGGAATTCACAGTCCGGAAGATGCCATCGAAAAAATAAAGGCAGGAGCCGACCTCATACAATTATATACAGGGTTTATTTATGAAGGACCGGGTTTAATTAAAAGGATCAATAAAGAAATTATCAAACAAAAACTATTTCAATCATGAAAATCATTGAATGTCCAAGAGATGCCATGCAAGGCATTAAAGAATTTATCCCAACCGAGGTAAAAACAAAATACATCAATTCCCTTTTAAATATTGGATTTGATACCATTGATTTTGGAAGTTTTGTTTCTCCTAAAGCGATTCCTCAGATGAGGGACACAGCGGAAGTGTTACAAGGACTCGAGCTTTCGCCAACATCCAGTAAATTATTAGCCATTATTGCCAATACCCGCGGAGCCGAAGATGCCTGTTCTTTTGAAGAGATCCGTTATCTTGGTTTTCCGTTTTCTATTTCAGAAACTTTCCAGCAGCGTAATGCCAATTCCAGCATCATTGAATCTTTAGTGCGCGTGGAGGAAATACAAAATCTGTGTGTGAAACATAAGAAAGAATTGGTGGTATATATTTCCATGGCTTTTGGTAATCCTTATGGTGATGAGTGGAACAACGAGATCGTGATCAATTGGGCAAAAAAAATAAGTTACCTGGGAATTAAGATCATTGCCCTTTCTGATACCATTGGCGTTTCTAATAAAGAAAATATTTCCCAATTATTCTCTACCATGATCCCTGAGTTCAAAGGCGTTGAAATCGGTGCCCACCTCCACTCTACCAAAGAAAATTCTTTAGAGAAAATTGAAGCTGCCTACAAAAATGGCTGCGAACGCTTTGATGTGGCCATTCATGGATTTGGTGGCTGCCCTATGGCTAAAGATGATCTTACCGGGAACCTTGCCACAGAAGACCTGGAAGTTTATTTTAATACCTATAGAGTTCCTTTGAACCTCAACAAAGATCTATTGAAAAAAGCATACGCCGAAAGCTGGGATGTGTTTAATAAATATCATTAAAAAGGATTGAAGAGATTTAAGAGACAGAAGGGGATGAAAAGAAAATAGAGACATAGCATTACATTTGTCAAATAGTCTTTTGAGTGTCTTACCTCAGCATTTCCCATAAAACAATTCCCATACTAACAGAAACATTAAAAGAGTGCTTTGTCCCAAACTGGGGAATTTCGATACAGGCATCGCTTTGATCAATAATAGCCTGCTCTACCCCATACACTTCATTACCAAACACCAACGCTATTGGCTGGTCAGGCTTTTGAAAACCGTTAAGCATAATTGAATTTTTGGCCTGCTCAATGGAAGCAATGAAATAATAGTCTGCTTTTAATGCTGAAATAGCTTCCTGAGTAGTTTTAAAATATTTCCAAGTAACAGTTTCTGTAGCTCCTAAAGCTGTTTTTTCAATTTCAGGTTTTGGCGGTGTACCCGTTACTCCGCATAAATAAATAGCTTCAATCAAAAAAGCATCCGCAGTCCTGAAAGCTGAACCAACATTATTTAAACTCCTGATATTATCTAAAACCAGAATGATCTTATTTTTTTTGGTGGTTTTAAATTCATCTGAACTTAAGCGACCTAAATCCTGCATGCTGAGTTTTTCGTTCATGTTTGTGTGTTTTTATTTCTCGCAGATATCGCTGAGGCTCACAGATAAAAAGGCGCAGAGTTCTTTTTTAGTTACTAACAGACATCTGAGTAAATCTGCGGCCTGACCTGCGTGCATCTGCGAGAAAATAAATTACTGTAAATTAAATCTCAAACTAAAGCCGGCATTAGTATTAGCTGTTGGGAACGAATTGGATGTTTGAGGCGTTGTCCTGATCCAGTCATAAAAGAACCTTAAATTAATAGCTTGCGTTAATTGATAATCTAAAGCTGTTTTTAAGGTAATAATATTTTGCCCACCGGTTGGGGTACTGATCTCATCCACAATTCTTCGGATAATGGTCATGTTTCTCCTGTAAGAAAGGTCCAGTTTAAAATTCAGGTCACTTTTTAAAGGCTGGCCTTTAATAGTGATAGCTTTAATTACCAGATTCGGAATACGATAACCGACTCCTATAACATATTCCTGCCCTTTTGTTTCAATGATCTGTGGTCCGGTAATGTTTAGGTTAACGGTCTTATCTTTTTTGATTTCAAAATTAGCAAGTAACCCCGGCTTATTAAATTTAAAATCGAATTTAATTAAAGGACTAAAAGATTCGGTAATAGTAGCTCCCTGGATAGTGTATTTAGGATTAAAGTTAGCCGATTGCTGAACGCCACCAAAAACGGAATTCTGAACCGGTACTCTAGATTCTGAATATTGATCATGGTCCCTGTCTACAAAAAGCAAGTTATTCGCATACCCACCAATTGTATATATTGAGCGGTAAGCATGACGAAGTGTTACAGATTGGAAGAATTTTTTCATAAATTTCAGCTTACCTAATCCATCCCAGCTTACTGTCCAGTTTGGCAAAGGAATTTGTTTAAACATTTTATCAGTGCCAACGCCTTTCACTTTTCTGCCGGTATAGGTTTGGTAAAATGAGCCTAATAATACATCCTGCTGTGTATTGCTATATCCATCATAATATTCTTTTTTATCCGGTCCTATGAGCGGATCATCAATTCCGGTGCTGTTTGCCAAGGCAAGTTCTTTTGCCACATCCTGCCTTGTTGCTAAAAACTCTGTAAACAATGCAGAGGTTCCGTCTTTTACATTTCCTTTATCTTTAAAAGATTTGCCTAATGTAAATACACTGATACTATAATTACCTGTATTATTTGGTGTTTCAAACAAATACCCTCTGTTACCATTATCTAATTTGGTTGAATCATATCTCACAAACATGGACTCGTTTCTGCCGAAAGATTTGGTACCGTTCAATTCTATTTTTAAACTGCCATGCGGTTCAATGTTAGCCCGGTAAGTAATGTTTTTGGTGCTTGTGGTTGTATAGGGCAGGCTTTGGTTGGAATTTTTAATCAACCAGTCATTTTCAATTGATTTTCTTAAGATACTATCGTTTGAACCACTAACAAAACCAAGGCCCGGAGCCATATTTTTACTTGGATCCATTCCTAAATACTGAGAGCTTGGCTTAAAACCGGGCATTCCTGTTCCATTAGTTTGCTGATAAGACATTGAAACCTGTTTGATCATCATGATCCCTCTGGCTAAAAACTCTCCAATATCTTTTAAACTTTGAGGATCCGCTTTTTTAGCCGAATCTGCTTTTGCTGTATTGCCTTTTTCTCCTCCCTTGGCATTTGATTTTGGTTTAGTTCCCCCAATATTTATTTTTCTGAAATAAGGAATTTTATTATAGAGAGTCATCATATTAAACGTACCATTAATACTCTTGGTATTTGTATTTTGAATGGTATTTCCAACCGACTCTTGAGCAAAAGGCCTTCTGGTCCAAGTATAGGAAGTGCTATATTTTGCGCTCGCATTCACAAAATCAAAAATTGGTATTTTATTAATAGGAATTTGATAGTTTAAATTAGACTGGTGTCTGTAACCGGTTGTGGTTCCTAAACCAACAATATTTTTACGAATAGTATCTTTTTCTTCTTTCGTATCAATCTTACCAAATGGTTCAAGTATACGTCCATCATTATTGGCGGTAAAATCAAATTTCAGATTTTTAGTAAAGTTCCACTGCAAGTCATAATTACGGGTCATATTGAATGTTTTATTAAACTGGGGTTTTGTTAAGTTATCAGAACTACCAGTATAAAAACTGGTAATATCTCTGTTCAACAATTCGCTGTAACTTCTGTTCAAATCAATATTAAATCCTACCCTGCTTGGCAGTGGGGTCACATTAATATCTTTTACCAACGCCATCCACTTATTATTTAGGATCTTGGATTTGGTTTTTTTAAATGGAGTCCATGCTTTAGAAGTAATAGCATAGTTATAAGATAAGGCACCACGGTAACTTTTAATAATGCTATGCTCAATATTTACATTTCTGCGTGTAGTTTCATTGTAGGCATAGGTTACAGAAAAATTAGATACATCCCATGGCATTGGTTTAGCACCATCTTTTTTAAATCCATCAATTCTTACATTTGAAAAATTGTACCCTTTACGAACTGTTACATCTTGTGCATTCTTTTTAATTTCTTTTTTTAACTCTGGAGGTATATTTTGATTGTCAATTTTAATATCCGGATCATATGGACTATACTGCGGCGTAATCTTTGTTTGACCGTAAGCGTAATACACCGGTAAATTTACTTTCCATTTTACTGGGAAGAATTTACCCATTTGAAATGTTGAAGTGGCATCCCATTGGAAATTGGTTTCCCTGTTTCTTTCACTGATCTTCTTTTCAATACTACCGAAGAATGGTTTACTGTAAGTTGCCGATAAAGAAACCTGACCTAAATCAGCTAATTTTGCCTGAACACTTCCAGTAGTTGCCCACCCTCCTTTGTTTACAAAATCAGTTAAACGAAGCTCGTTAACCCATACTTCCACGCATTTTGGCAAACTTCCATTGTCTTTAGGATTTCGGATACCAATCATGATGCTTTTAATACTTGCCAGATTTGGATTTCCAACCACCGTAATATTACTGGAGCCATCCGTTTGAGTGAATGGTTTTTGCATGGCTGACAAATCTGTTCCAACTGCAGCATTCCTTTTAATTTTAGCCGAGGTAATTTTTTCAAAATCAATTACAAATTCATTATCAGTTGGCCATACATTGCCTCTATCACCATCAGAATTAGGATCATAATAACCTGGCTGGGTTAATTTCACAGGAACCTCATATTCATAGTAATTATTGTTAAAATCTGATCCCAAACGAACAAATACGGTAACATCTCCATCATTTAATGGCTCTATTCCCAATTTTTCAGCATGCATAAACAGTTTCAGTTTTCCAAACGAACGAACATCAAGCTCTGTACTTTTTGTAATTGCCCTACTGTCGCCATCTTTCAAATTACAGGCTCTTAAAGATAAGGCCTGCTCATTTAATAAAACGGTATTGGTTGTTTGAATATTTTGTTGCTGGTTAATGCCCGGTGGAATCACATAATTAACAGGAACCTTAGATCCGTTTTCCTGTAAACTAACTGCTGATACGTCAAAAGTTGTTGTGTTATCATCATTGGCAATATATTCTCCCGGTTTCTGAAGATCAAATGCATATCGCCTCCAATCACTTCTAACCAATTCCATTCGGGCAATACGGCAAACAACCGGCTTATCAAAACCTTTCATCACCACACGCATAAAACGGATCGAGTTAAAGCCTTCGATGGATCCAACCGATTTTTCAAACTCAGTAACCGGCACTTTAAACTGGTACCATTTTACATTTTTTTGAGTACTACCAATGGTGGCTGATCCATCCAATACATTCACGATAAAATTATGCCCCACATTATTAGGGTTCAAATCCTGCGGGGAGATATTAATTCTGTATTGATAGTAGTTTTCGGTTTCACTCAATGTATTATCTTTATTAATATCCTCAATATTTGGATTATTGGTAGCGGAGCTCGGTATTCCTGCATCAGGGTACTGCGACTCTGTTGGCGAATTTCCTTCTGCATTATTGTATTTTTTGTAACGACGCAAAGTATTTCCGTCGGAGTTAGATAAACCGTCATAATCACTTCCCCTGAAAAAATGGTATTGGTCAGAACTTGGATCATTTAAGGCAGTCTGCACATCAGGCCCTGAATAACCTGATAAAGCTGAAATAAACTGAGGGAATTTCCTTATTTCTGCCGAATCGACTAATCCATCATAACCAGCATCCTGATAAGGCCTGTCTGCCGGATCATTCACAAATGAATTGGAAATTGGACTAATTAACGGGACTCTTCCTATATTGGATTCAATAGTTGGTAAATTACCGCTGGCGCCACCTGGTTTACCCGGTAAACCGTTTTCATAACACATTTTGCCATCCTTCACAATGTCCTCACTAATATTTCCTAAGTTGATATACATTTCACCGCTTGGCAAACTATTTTGATCCATATCAGGATAGGTTCCTGGGTTATAGTCGCTGTTGAACGGATCCATCATCCAGAACTGAACATATTCAATATTAGCAGCCTGAAAATCATTGGTTTCCAAACGGCGCATAATACCTCCCCAACGTGATTCTGGAGAAGCCAGCCTACCTACATTGCCTGTTTTAATAATACCGCTGGAATATCCAGTAGGTTCCACATCATAATTATATGGCCCGCGTTCCCCCGGATAAAAAGCAAGATCTAAAACAGACATTACCACAGGCTGTCCATTCGGAGGTGTTTTACTTGGAAATAATTCTGTTTCCAAAACCTGCCTCATAAAGTTATTGGAAAAAGTAGTTTCAGGAATATTACCCGGTTTTGTGCTTGTATTTGTTTGTCCATAAAACAAAGGGTCAATGGTATACCAGTTAAACTGAGCACGGTTTAAACCTGCTTTAATATTATCATTTTCTACCGCTTCTGGAAATAAAGATGATTGTCCTTGCGGGATACTTGCCAGGGACCAGGCACTGGGGCTTTTAAGATCAATTAAAGAAATACTTCCTTCAAAATCATCCACATAAGAGTTTCCATCCTTACCAATTGCTTTTGCATTGCCGGGAAGTAACTGTGCAAATTCTCCACGAGTTACAATGCTGCTCATCTCCTTGGTGTTGATCAGAGGAATTTTATCAATTAACCGCGTTAAAAAAGGAACATCTGTTTTATAATTATAATCAGTGCCCCAAATCGTATTTGATACAGGCTCATCTCCAATATTAACTTTCTGAGTAGTAGGCTTTTCATTTAGATGAAGTAAAGTTCCTCCCAATGTCAGATCTTTATTAACCTTAAAATCTAAACGGGTACCAAAGAGACTTTTCTGCTGAACATTAAAAAGAGAGTTACTTTCTGTACTAACTTTGATGTTGGCGCCTGAGTTTAAAATACTTTCATTAATAATCTTTACGCGTCCTAGGGTATAATCAACCGTATAATCTACATTTTCCGTTAATTTTTGACCGTTGGCAGTAACAGCAACTGCACCTTGCGGAATGTTAAGGGCATTAAGGGAAATCTCTGAACCTGAGGCTGACTTATATTGTCCTTTAATTTTAAACCTGTTTTTTTCGGGCAGCTGTTGGGCTGTAGTTCTTGTGGAATCGTAAAGTTCCTGGAAAATATATTTATTGGCTGTTGGAAAATCGCCGGCATCAAACTTACTTCTCAGGTTATTACCAAAAGGTTCTTTGGTAGATAAATAGATACGCCCATTATTAGGGTTAATGGTATAATCTTTAATAAAATCATATACACCATCGGAGTATGGATCACCATTCACACTTAATTTATCAAGGCCCATTACCTGCACTAATAATTTACCGTTTACACTTCCATAAGGTATGTAAGGAATATCAACGCCGGTTTCAATATTATTATAATAGATATCGCATTTAAAATCAGCCGCGTTTAAATTATAAGCACCTAAAGAGTAAACGTTCTTCATCATCAGATCCCAGGTGCTGAATTTAGGGCTTGTTACAGAACCACTCTTTAATAACTTTAAATATAAGGGGCCAGAAGTATACTGATCTGAGAATTCACCAACCTGGTAAACTTTACCGTTATAGGTGTACTGATAGGCAACTGCAACAGTTTGATCATTATTTATGGATTGATTAATGGATATAAAACCTAAACGGCTGTTGTAGGTGAATTCTGATGCGTTTAGCCTACGGCAATTTTGGGCTACCTCAAAATCCCGTGCCGATTGTAAAAATGAATTATTATTGTTACAATTATTTGGTGCAATTGAAGAACTTACCAAAGCAGAATAAATTAAAGAGGCGCTTGCATTAGAACGGGCAGGCATGATCTGATTTGCACTAATAGTATTCGTTAGAATATGATAAAGACTATTAGCTCCATTATGAGGTTGCTGTCCTAAACTATCGTAAATGTCAAAACCAGGTTTAGGACATAAGGCACCTCTTAATGCAGGATTCACATGAGTTGAATCTTCTCCCAAGTCCGTAAAAGCCGCGATGCTTCGAACCTGCTCTGTGCTACCTGTTTGGTTGGTGATGTAAACTTCTACTTTCGTTATAATAATTGGGGTTGTAACAACCGGCAGTGTTCCCATCCACTGATCATAATTGTCGCGGAAATAATGACCAAGGAAATAATGTTTGTTTACTTCATAGTTATCCGCATTCACGTTAAAGTACATGGTTTGCGCCCCACCCTGCACGGATACTTCTTGCTTCTTACCTCTTTGCTGCGAAAATAAAGCTGTGGCCGTTAACCTTCCGAACTGCAATTGGGTCTTCACACCAAATAAGCTCTGGCTTCCCTGGATCAAGGTGCTGTTTAATGGCATACTCACGTTACCTGCCTCAATTTTTTTGATGATCTCATCTTCATAACCGGTGTACTCCAATTTCATTTGATTTTCCCAATCAAATGAAGCTTCCGTATTATAACTAGTAGTGATCTTTAATTTATCTCCAATTTTACCAATTAAATTTAACTGGATTCGCATATTGAAATCAAAATTGGTAACTTTTTGTTGACGTTGCGGAATGGCAGGGTTCAAGGTCTTATTTCGATTAAGTGCAAAAATTAATTCAGCTGTTCCTGTGGGTTTAATATCTACCTGGTTACCACCAAAAATTCGGTCGAAGATCTCACCGCCAACAGTTAATTTTGGAAGAGTTCCTTTTTTTGACTGGTTTTGAAGATCTTCTGCTTTTATTTTTGATTTCCAGTGATTTTTAACGGCTTGTTTAAACAGCTCATCCTGATAATCCTGAAACTCTACATAAGTTTCAGGTCTGTAATTCATATCGCCTATTTTTTGGGAAATATCATAGTTCCCGGTTTGCGGATTATAGTTTGTTTCTGTTTTGATGTTGGAAGGATTCTCCAGGTATAAGCCGCTTTTGTCATCATAATTTGGCTGGGCTCCATTATTGTCATTGAACTTAAAAGGCAGATCATCTTTGGTTACAATGGGGGAATCGGGATTTAGAACAGGGACAGAAGTATACAGGTAATGAGGCTTGCTTAAAGGGGCGTTTTTGGCTTTGGAACCAACCACAACGCTCATTAAGCCAACCGACACAGAACCTACGATAAAAAACTTTACTACTCCTTTTATCACGCTTTAATTACATATTTTTTAATGCCGATTTAATCAGCAGTTCAACATTATCTGTAGCTATTCCTTGTTGTTTTATCGCTTTTTCAATTGATTTTTCGGCTACCATCTTAGGAAATCCTAATGTAACCAGAGCCATTAACGCTTCATCCCTGTTTTTATTGTATGAAGGATTTAAAATTTGAGAGATGCCACCTTCGTGTTTACCCATTTTTCCTTTCAGATCAACCACAATTCGCTGAGCTGTTTTTTCACCAATACCTTTAATACTTTTCAATAAAGCAACATTGGCTGTATTGATTGCTCCTGCAATTTCGGGGGCGCTTAAAGAGGACAGCATCAAAATGGCGCTTCCTCCTCCAACACCGGAAACGGAAATCAACTTACGGAACAGGTCACGTTCCTCAGCATCAGCAAATCCAAAGTAGCGGGGATTATCATCCCTCACATAAACACTTTCCACAAATAATTTTGCTGTAGGTTTTCCCTGAATCTGGCTATAAGTGGTTAAGGAAATCAATAATCCATATCCAACCCCATTGGTTTCTATAACTGCTAAAGCAGGATTAAGTTCGGCTATTTGCCCGCTAACGTAACTGATCATAAGAGAGGTGTGAAAATAAGCAAAACTTTTGTAACAGAATAGAATAATTACTCAATTTAATCTTCTGATTTAATGTTATTTATTTAATTTTTTTATTAAGCCCAAGCAGGATAAAAATTGTTTAGTAAACATATTTCATATGCTTAACATTGATTTAACAAAATCCTGTTCAAATCTTTGATTGAGCTAAAAAGTTTAGAGAGATTTGTTCGTATATTTTTCGTTACATTTGTGTTATAAAATTAACCATGGAAACTGTACTCATCATTTCACTTTTGGTTGCTGCTTATTTATTAGGTTCAATACCTACTGCAGTTTGGTGGGGTAAACGTTATTACGGGATTGATGTGCGTGAATTTGGAAGTGGTAATGCCGGAGCCACCAATACCTTTAGGGTTTTGGGAAAGAAAGCAGGAATTCCGGTTTTATTTGTGGATATTATTAAAGGAACTTTAGCAGTTCTGTTAGCTCATTTCTCCCCCTACGTTTTTGATACCAATGAATTTGTGAATCTTGAATTAGGTTTGGGAATTGCTGCTTTAGTAGGGCATGTATTTCCTGTTTTTGCAGGCTTTAGAGGAGGAAAAGGAGTGGCTACCATTTTAGGAATCGTAATTTGCCTGACCCCAATTACCAGTACGATGGTATTAGGTGTGTTTTTAATTGTTTTAATAGCTACCAGATACGTTTCCCTGTCATCTATAACGGCAGGCTTAAGCTTCCCTTTCTTTTTAAATATTGTACTGAAAAACGAAAACCAAACGCTTTTGATTTTTTCATTATTTGTGGCAGTTCTTTTAATTTTGACACACAAAAAGAACATTTCCCGTTTATTAAAACGCCAGGAATCAAAAGTAACCCTGTTTCCTAAAAAAGCATAGTCCAAATCAGTTTTAAATTTTTCAATTATTAGAAGTATCCTTTATGCTTTATTATGCTCTTTCAGGGTATCAAAAATTTTTTGATTGTTCCTGACCAGCATTTCTTTAACAAATGTAGCTTCAATACCTGTTAACTCTGATATATATTGTGCGGTTTTTTCAAGATCATCCATGATCTCATCCCTTAGTTTTGCAGCATCTTCATACGCTTCAATTGCCAGGCAGTCGATGATTTTCAGATTAAGGGTAATGACCTTTTCAGCATATCTTTTAGCTAGTATGTCCGTATTATATTGTGATCTTGTTAATGGAGTTTTCATTGTATCGCCAAAAGCCAGCTGATAATAAACTGATAATTTTTATAAAATTACCTTATAAAATAGGCATTGGCCTTCACTTTCGCTGAGGCAGACTAATTAATCGTTAATAAGAAGTTTAAAATGCAAAGATGTTGCAATTAGTAAAATTAAATTAAACTATTAAGCAAACTTTTTTCGGTTTTCAATTCTGTGTAAATTGAATAAACTATTATAAAAGGGAGAAGCGGAAAAATAAGAAGCGAGTAAAATAATCCAAATAGAGCAAACAAAACGAATAAAATAATATCAACTAATGAAGGTTTTGCGGCAGCATTAATATTATCTAAATCAAGGTAAGTTTGCAATTCCCCGATTTTCATATTTAAAGCTTCTTCTGTAGAGATAAAGTATGAATATAAATTTTTGCTTCTTCGCCATCTTGAAAAAGCTTTCAAAACCCTCCAAAAATTTAAAGAAAGACCCAGCATAAATCCACTTGTATCAATTAAAAAAGCAAACCAGTACTTTTTACAACCTGATGCAATTCCCCAGGCACTAATCTCGCTTTCACCAATAAGCGTGGTTGAATAACCGGTAACTAAATGATGAATGTCATGTTTAATGATTGCTTCTCTTCTGGCTGCAAAATTCGGAAAATAGAAATGAAAATTTTTATTAAGTTTTACTTTTACACTGGAGCTTTTTTGTCCTCAGTCTTCTTCCAAGTTATTATCCAGCTAAAACTGATGAAGTACTTCTTTTGGTGTTTTATTGTCCATCAGTTCAACTCGTAATGTCTCATTCTCAAATAGGTTGTTTCAGGCTTGCAGTAAGCTGCCTGCTCAAAGGAATCAGGGAGATCATTCCGATAATAAAAAAAATGATCAGTGATAAGATTGAATTGCGCATTCCGCCTGTGATCTGGCTTATGACTCCAAATGAAACTGTTCCCAAAATCATTCCCATTTTTTCGATCACATCATAAAAACTAAAAAAACTGGTATGATCTTCTGTTACCGGCAAGTATTTACTGTAAGTACTACGAGAAAGCGCTTGAATGCCACCCATTACCAAACCTACCAAAAAGGCAACGATATAAAACTGGAAAGGTGTACGGACAATTAAATAAGTAAATCCGCAAATAAATATCCAGATAGCAATAGAAGACATTAATGCTCTGATATTCCCGATTTTAGTGGATAACCAGGAAAATAAAAAGGAACCGGCAATTCCCACAAATTGGATTATGAGAATACTAATAATCAATGAACTGGTCTTTGTTTTTTCGGCAGTTTCACCTACTCCCCAATCAATCTCATTTCGGGCAAATAATACAGCTACCACCATAATAGTTTGTACACCCATGTTATAAAAGAAATAGCCTGTAAGGAATTGCTTTAATTTTGGCAAAGATTTTATTTGGTTTCCAACTCCTTTTAATTCTCTGAAACCTTTGTATAAAAGTCCTTTCCTATCAACGATATTATTATCATGTGTTTTATTTGGAAGATTGGCGAAGGTATATTGCGCGAATCCTATCCACCAAAGGCCAACTAATAAGAAACTATATTTTGCAGGAACATGAAACACCATAATCATAATGAGGCAAATGATCAATAACAAAGAGCTGCCAAAATAACCCAGGGCAAAACCTCTGGCGCTTACCTTATCCTGATTTTGTTCTGAAGCAATTTGTGGTAAATAAGAATTATAATAAACCAAACTTCCCCAAAAACCTATTGTGGCAGTTATAAATGGAATAAAACTCAGTTCGAGATGATGACGGTTAAAGAAAAATAAACACATGCAGGAAAGAGAGCCCAGGTAGCAAAAGAATTGCAGAAACCGTTTTTTATTACCCAGGTAATCTGCTACACCGCTTAAAATTGGGGTAATGATTACTACAATAGATAGGGCGAAGGCATATACAAACGAATAAATATTCTGATTCTCAAATTCAATTCCTACGAAATTTATTGTATGCCCGATAAATTTTTTTGCTTCATCATGGGTTGTTACATAATCGTAAAAATTAGGAAAGATGGCTGAGGTAATTACTAACGGGAACACCGAATTAGCCCAATCATAAAACGACCATGCCCTGATAGTTTTAGCGTTATCTTTTTCTATTAAATTCATATATAATTAGTTTAGTTTTCTAAGATTAGGAATCTGATACGAATATACGAATCTGGGTTTAAGCTGTGTGCACATAGATTCGTATTTTCGTATTATGCTACGTACTTATTTTTTTATATTCGTACTTATCTAATTCTTTATAATCTCAAATTCTACCCTTCGGTTCTTTGCCCTTTCAATATCATTGTCGTTTCCAGCAACAGGTAAAGTGCTCCCGTAACCTTTAAAGTACATTTTATTTTGAACCCCTTTTTTGATCAGGTACTCAAACACCTCACGCGCCCGTTGTTCAGATATTTTCTGATTTTTACTTTTAGAGCCTGAATTATCTGAATGTCCGTTGATTTGTATCTCCATTAGAGGATTTCTTAAAAGGTATTGGGCCAATTTATTTAATTCGGCATAAGACTCAGGTAATAAGTAATAACGTCCGTTTTCAAAAAAAATGTTTTTCAACTGAACTTTCTCCCCTACTTTAATATTATTTTTTACTTCTAAAACAGAATCCTGCGCATCTAAATTAAAAGAGCCAACGATCTCAACTTTCACTTTTTCAACTACTTCTTTTGCCTTAACCATAGAAATATCATCAACAAAATAATAAGCTTCTTTAAAACCAAGTTTAAATATATTTATCCTCACCATGTCTTTTTTTACATTCGGAGAAAAATTGCCAATGGTAACGTACTTTTCACCACCATCGGCCAGGTATTTTCCAGCAATTTTAAACCACTGGTAACCGTTTATAAAACTGCCTTTTTTACTTACTGTGTCAATTAATGCAGATCTCACCACATCAGATTTTCCTTTATATCCTACTTTCGTAAATAAAGCACCAATCGATTTTAAGCTGGCATTACTCCAGAAACCCAGGCGCACATACATTTCAAACTCATAAGTGGTTCCCCTATGAAGCGGCTCGGCTAGTTTTACCTGCAAAAACTCTTTATATTTTTTTTGAAACCTTAGGCCTGCATAACATTTACCTGTTCGTGCCCCTTTTTGCGAAGAAGTATCATTACTTAATGGTTCCTGGTAAAAATCAACGCTGGCAATCTGTTGCCATGGTATTGCCTGTTTAATACTACCTGATTTTTTTCGATAATTCTCAAAACTACCGTTAGGAATTATATTTTTAACAATCTCTGCGGCTTGTTGCGAAAAAACAGTCTGAGAGATTGTAAATAAGGCAAATAAATATGCTTTTTTCAAATTCATTTATGGCGGCAAATGTAAGTTTTAGACTATATTCTATAAATATTTGTTATGAACATTTGTTATTCTAAAAAAAAGTGTATATTTGCAATCCAATTTAAAAAAACAGATTAATACCTAAATAGAATGGCAAATCATAAGTCAGCAATAAAAAGAATCAGATCAAACGACGCAAAACGTTTACAAAACCGTTATTATGCAAAAACTACCCGTAACGCTGTAAAAAAGCTACGTGAAACAGCCACTAAGAAAGAAGCTGCTGAATTATTGCCAAAAGTAGTTGCAATGTTGGATAAATTAGCTAAGAAAAGCGTTATTCATAAAAACAAAGCATCTAACTTAAAATCAAAATTGACCAAAACAGTAAACGCGATCGCGAAATAATTTTATACAGAAATAATTCAAAAACCCATCCACTAAATATGTGTGTGGGTTTTTTTATTGCAAATTTTTAAATAAAATTCTAAAATAATTAGGCTTTTATTAATTATTTTATAATTTTGTCGAAATTACAAAACCATAACTAAAATTTATATGAATACTAAAACTTTACGAAACTTAAGTCTTGCTGTCGGTACAACTGCTCTATTAGTTGGTTGCAATGGTTTGGGAAAAATGGTAAAAAAACAATCTACTTTTTCTTATGACATGAAACCTAATCCATTAGAAATGCATGGAGATAGCGTTGGTTTTACAGTTACAGGAAAGTATCCTGCTAAAATTTTTGCTAAAAAAGCTACAGTAACTTTAACTCCGGTAGTAAAATATGCTGGCGGCGAAAAGGCTTTGAAACCTGTTATTTTAGTTGGAGAAAAAGCAACTGACCCGGGTCAGAAAATCAGCTATGAAAAAGGTGGTACATTTAGTTATACATCTGAAAAATTTGCCTACGAACCGGCAATGAAAGTAGCTACAGTAGAATTACGTGCTCAAGGAAAAGTAAAGAAAAAAACAAAAGATTTCACACCAGTTAAATTAGGTGACGGAACAATTATTACTCCTTTACTGGTTCGTAATGATGAAAAAGGGATTTATGCAAAAGATGCTTTTGTTAAATCAACTCCTGCCAATCAAACAGCAAATATTTATTACTTAATTAATAAATCTGATGTTCGTGCCAGCGAAATGAAAAGTGACGAAGTAAAGAATTTAGATAAATTCATAACTTCAAACATCAATAGCCCTTGGTACGAATTTAAAGATATTAATGTATCTGCTTATGCATCTCCGGATGGTGAGTTAACCTTAAACGAAAATTTAGCAAAAGACCGCGCTAAATCAGGTACAAAAGCGATCATGGGAGAATTTAAAAAGAACAAAAATAAAGATCAGAAATTTGGTAAAGATGAGGCTAACTTCAAAACGCAAACTACCGCTGAAGACTGGGATGGTTTCAAAAAATTAATGGAACAATCTACAATAACTGATAAAGATTTAATCTTACGTGTTTTAACAATGTACAATGATGGTGAGCAACGTGAGAAAGAAATCAAAAATTTATCTAAAACATATACTGAAGTAGCAGATAAAATTTTACCAAAATTACGTCGTTCGGTTTTAACTATTAACGTTGATAAAAAATCACGTACTGATGAGCAGATCACAAAATTAACAACAACTTACCCTGATTCATTATCAGCAGAAGAAATGTTATACGGCGCTAACTTAACAAATGATGTAAATACTAAAGTACAGATTTATACAGCTGCTGAAAAGAATTATGGTAGCGACTGGAGAACATCTAACAATTTGGGTGTTGCATTATTAATGCAGAATAAAGTAGCTGATGCTACCGTTGCTTTTCAACGTGCCGAAAAGACAGCTAACGGAAATCCAATCGTAATGAACCACTTAGGAATTGTTGCTGCTAAAGCGGGTGACCGTAAAAAAGCAATGGAATATTATGACAAAGCTAATGGCGCTGGTCCGGAAGTTAATTATAACAAAGGTATCTTAAATGTACGTGATGGTAAATACGCTGATGCAGTTGGAAACTTTGGATCTTACAAAGGATTTAACAAAGCATTGGCTGAGTTATTAAACGGTAACGCAGGTGCAGTTGCTTCTACTATAGATGGTAGCAATGAAAAAGATATGGCTCTTTCTTATTATTTAAAAGCAGTTGCAGCAGCACGTAACAATAATACTGCTGATGTAATCTCTAACTTAAAAACTGCAATCGAAAAAGATGGTTCGTTAAAATCAGCTGCTAAGGATGATGCAGAATTCATTAAATTACGTGAGAATGCTGATTTCAAAGCAATTGCTAACTAATTAGTAAATTATATTGATAAAAACCTCCTGAATGTTCAGGAGGTTTTTTTATGTTCAAAAATGACATACTCATCCTAAAATCTGTATATTTAAAAACGATAACGATTTCGATACACATGGCCAAAGTTATTCCGTTTAAAGCAATACGTCCTGAAACTGACAAAGTTCATCTTGTTGCATCTCGGTCAGTAGACGGATATAATTCTGCTGAATTGAGAGAAAAGCTTTCAGGTAACCCCTACTCCTTTTTACACGTTATAAATCCTGATTTTGAAGATGGTATAAAAACCAGACCAGGCTCAAAAGAACGCCTGGAAAAAGTAAAAGGGCATTTTAAAAAATTTGTCCGCGAAAAAATATTTTTAAGAGATGAAAATCCCTGTTACTATTTATACAGACAGATAAAGGAAGGAAATGAATTTGTAGGGATTATTGCCTGCACCAGTATTGATGATTACATGAATGGTGTGATCAAGATTCATGAGCAAACATTGACATCACGTGAAGAGAAATTAAAAGATTACCTGGATGTATGTGAGTTTAATGCGGAGCCAGTTCTGTTCTGTTATCCCAATGATGAAACGATTGATGAGATATCCACGGAAGTTTCTAAAACAAGGCCTGATTATGATTTTACTACTACTGATAAAGTAAGGCATACTGTTTGGGTAATTGATAGTAGAAAAACGGTGAAACAGATAGCCGAACGATTTTCAGCCATTCCCAATATTTATATTGCTGATGGACATCACCGTTCCGCCTCAGCCACTCTTTTAGGAAAACTGAGACGAAGTACTTTAAAATCCTACACGGGCAACGAAGCCTTTAACTACTATTTAGGGGTGTTCTTTCCTGAATCACATTTAAAAATATATGATTACAATCGCATCATAAAAGATCTGAATAATTTATCGGTAAATGAGTTGATGTACAACCTAAAAACCAACTTTACAATTACTGAAATAAAATTCAATGATTACAAGCCAACGCAAAAGCATGAAATTTCAATGTATGTAGATCATAAATGGTACTCATTAAAAGTAAGGAATACTATTTATAACCCTAATGATCCCATTGATAGTCTGGATGCTGCAATTTTAACCAAATACATTTTATCACCCATCCTTGATATACATGATTTAAAAACAGACAAACGTATTGGATTTATTCCGGGTGTACGTGGAAGCAAAGAACTCAAAAAACAAGTGGATG
This sequence comes from Bacteroidia bacterium, assembly GCA_014378485.1. Classification (GTDB taxonomy): domain Bacteria; phylum Bacteroidota; class Bacteroidia; order B-17B0; family Aurantibacillaceae; genus UBA4416. The sequence continues at coordinate 14,088 of JACMNO010000080.1, read as the reverse complement.
AAGGAAAAGCGTCTATTGCTTTTGGTTTATATCCTGTAACAATGGAACATTTAAAATGGATCGCAGACACTAATAATATTATGCCTCCAAAATCTACCTGGGTGGAACCAAAAATGCGCAGCGGGCTGGTTATTTATAGTCTGGAAGAATAATTACAATAACAATAATCTAGTGCAAATTGATAGCTTAATCATACGTGAAGTTGAACTGAATGATCTTGAATCACTAAGACAAATCAGTATTCAAACCTTTACAGAAACGTTTTCTGAACATAATACAGAAAGCAATATGAAAGAATACATAACAGAATGTCTTAACACTGATAAATTAAAACAGGAACTTCAAACCATCGGCTCCTCATTTTACTTCGCTTTATTAGGACAACAAATCATCGGTTATTTAAAATTAAATACGGCAAAGGCACAAACAGAGCATCACTCAGAAGATGGTTTTGAAATAGAACGCATTTATGTTCTGAAAGCATTTCATGGCAAACAAATCGGAAAAATTCTTTTTGAAAAAGCTAAATCAATTGCCCTGGAAAAACAATATAAAACAATTTGGTTGGGTGTGTGGGAGAAAAATACGAAAGCTATTGCTTTTTATACCAGACAAGGCTTTACACAATTTGACCACCATTTATTTAAATTGGGCAATGACAAACAAACTGACATTTTAATGGAGTTAAAAATAAATTAAAATATGTCGATCACCGAAAACATAAAATATATAAAAGATTCTTTGCCTTCGCAGATCACCTTGGTAGCCGTGTCTAAAACCAAGCCCAACGAAATGCTCATGGAAGCATATAATGCTGGACACCGAGACTTTGGTGAAAATTATGTACAGGAATTAGTAGATAAAGAGGCTGTGTTACCAAAAGATATTCATTGGCATTTTATCGGTCATTTACAAAGCAACAAAGTAAAATACATTGCTCCGTTTGTTTATTTGATTCATGGTGTGGATAGTTTTAATTTATTAAAGGAAATCAATAAACAAGCACAAAAAAATAATCGTGTAATTGATTGTTTATTGCAGATTTACATTGCAAAAGAAGAAACAAAGTTCGGCCTGGATTTTATGGAAGCTTCTGAAATTTTAAGATCGAGTGAATTTAAAGAATTAAAAAATATAACGGTTAAAGGTTTTATGGCCATGGCTTCCAATACCAGCAATGAGAAACAAATTAAAAATGAATTCAAATCCTTAAAAGAATTCAGTAACCAGTACTCTGAATTTAATATTTTAAGTTTTGGAATGAGCAGCGATTATCAAATAGCTATTGAAGAAGGCTCTACTATGATACGTATTGGTAGCAGTATTTTTGGGGAAAGAAATTATACAGAATAATCTCTTATCTCATAAATTTCAGGTTTGAAAAATACATTCCAATAAAGGCAAGAGATATGATGACCATAAAATAGGAACCAGAATAAATATCATAAACCAAACTCAAACCATTAATTGCAGCATAAAAATAGAAACCAATTTTCTGAAGTTTCCACATTTTAACAACTCCCAAAAGCGATGTCATGTAAACGATAATGGCAATCGAAATTCCGATTAGAAATTTTTGAGGCCCCATGTTCACTAAATTTTCAAGAGCTGTTCTTTGGGGTCCATCAATAGTAGGCATGCCATTTTTTCCGTTCAATAAATTTTCTATTGTACTGAAAATTGCTCCATTAAAGATGAGGCAAAGAAACAAACATATTAACGCAAAACCGCTCCATATATAACTCAATATACATAATACCGTTAAAAACTGTGGCCTTTTTGGAGCCTCATTAACTGGTGTTTGATTTTCCATTAAAATATTACTTTCCATAATTTTATTTTTTTAAACAAAAATAGCTTTTACGTTCCCATAAAAGCTATTTTCTAATATTAATTTAAATTAGTGCCCTGATTCCTGCTGAACTGAATCAATTGTCTGATTCATATCTTCTTTCATTTGAAAAGCAGCATGTTCCATTTCTTCCTTGAATTTATCACCCAATTCACCACCTGCGGACTGGATCTTACCAATACTCATCACCAACATGGCAGTAAGGATAACAGCAATTAGTCCAATGATCAAACCAGCAATAGCCAATCCTTTTTTTCCACCGGTTTTACCTAATTTCATCATTCCCATTACACATAATCCTGTTCCAACTAATGACAATACCAACCAGAAAATACCTAAACCATATCCGCCTCCCAAAGCTGCTGCAAATGTAACTGCAGCTGCAACGAATACATAAAATACCAATGCTACTAATGCTATAACAAACCCGGCAATTGCCATTCCTTTACCCTGAGGCTGTTGAGAAGTGGTCGTTGTTGTTGTTGTTGTTGTAGTTTCTTCCATCATTTTTGTTTTTTTAGTTAAAGTTTAATTATACAAAAAAAGAACAATTTTGTTTTGAAAACTAATTAAGCTTTGATAGTTATTAACATTAATCGTATGAAAAGCTGATTTTGTAAATATAAAAACATGATTCATCTAAGAATTAAAAGAGAGCCAGGAAGAAAAATTTGTTGATTGTTCTTTATTTTGCTTTAATTTCATAATATCAAAATAGCTCTTACCACTAGATGACCTTATCAATTTGATTTCTTTCAATTGTTGATTTGAAGTAACCATCAGTTCAATTTCGTTTTCTTTAAAATAATTCATCCAGTCATTAAAGTCATTTCTAAGCGTGTATCCGTTCACAGATAAGATCTCATCTCCAACGCTTAACCCTGCATTCCATGCCGGCGAGTATGGCGCGATCAGAGAAATTTTTCGATTATTTCCAAAGTCAACGGTTTTAAAACCATAATAAGCTTCGCAAATGAATGTAGCGGGCGTTTTCACGAAATCTATGTCAAGGTATGAGAAACATTCTGTTAACGGAATTTCAAAATCTTCTGTTCCATACACATATTTATCAAAGAATGATTTGAAAGAAACACCAGCTGTTTTTTCACAAATGGAAATAATATCCTGCTCGGTATATCCTTTGTTTTTTTTGCCGTACTCATTATATAACTCTCTGCAAACATCCTTTAAACTTTTTAGATTATTAGTATATTTCATAATCTGAACATCAAGCATAAATGCCACTAAATTTCCTTCATCATAAATGGAAGTTTTACGATAAGGTGCTCCCGGAACATAACCATCCAGCCATGTATCCCAACTAGAATGAGCTACCGATAAATTAAAACGCCCATAATTATGAAAATGTTTCAGTAATCGTTCTTCAAGTGTGCCAAAATATTCTTCTGTATTAAATACGCCACTGGTTAATAATAACAGGTCACCGTAATAAGTGGTAAACCCTTCATAAACATAACCGGTGCGGGCATAATTTTCTTTAGTAAAATCGTAGGGCAGCATTTCAGCCGGGCGAATGTATTTAATATTCCAGGTGTGAAATAACTCGTGGCATGAAACACCCAGCACATCCTCATAAGTTTTTCCTTTATTTAAAGCATAACCTGGGCCAATGGAAATAACGGTTGACTTTTGATGTTCGACGCCATGGTAAAATTTAAATGGCAGAATCTGGAACATGAAATGATATTCATTCACCGGAAAACCTCCCCAAAAATTCAATTGGGTGGAAGTAAACTTTACGAAATCTATTTTAAATTTTTCAAAATCAGGTTTACATTCTCCAACAAAATGCAACCAAAACCTAATGCCATGCACTTCGTAAAAATCTGATTGAAGTTGAGCGCTTGCCATAATCGGACTATCCGCCAATTCATCAAAATTTGAAGCGGTCAGTATTTTTCCAACAGTTTTTAATGAAGTCGCTATTTTATAGTTATCCGGAATATCCAATTCAACCGTATGTTCATCCTGCATGCGATCAGGAATATACATACATAAATGAACAGGGTTTACATATAATTGTGTTTCATCAGCGTAACAATTCCCTGCATTGATCTCCGTTGTATGGTAACTATAAGTGACTTTTATTTTTTTTGCTCCGTTAGTTTCAATAAGCCATAGATCCTTATTTAATTTTGAATAATTTAAAGGCTGTCCTTTTTCATCCCACGCTTCAACCTTTTTGATGTTTTTTGCAAAATTACCTAACTCATACCTACCAGGCCGCCAAGCAGATAATTGCAATTCAATGGTGGGAGAAAATATGGAATCTATAGTGAGATCCACGTAGATGTAATGAGACTGAGGATTTTTAAGGTATAAATTGTAGTGGATCATATAAAAAATTTAGGTTCTAAATTATATAAAGCATAACTAAAAACAAATTATATTTACGGTAATAATGAAGCTGACCATCATATTTGTTTTTATTGCAATCACCTGCCCTGCGCAGGTAAACGATTCGTTATTATACCAACTTAACCAAATTGAAAACGACACTGAAAGAGTTAACCAACTTTATAAAACAGGATTTGATCTAAGGAATACAGAACCGGAATCTTCATACGAAATAGCGATGGCCTGTGAGAAGGCTGCACTAAAAAGCAAATCGCCAAAACACCTTGCTAAAAGCTATAATCTAACAGGAATTTTATATTATAAAAAAGGAAATTTTTCAAAGGCACTGCATTTTCAAAAACAATCACTCGCATTAAATCAATCCGTTAACAACGAAACAGGTATTGCCATTAATCATACAAATCTTGGAAATATTTATAGTGATATTAATTATTTGCAATTGGCTGAACAATGCTATTTACAAGCATTAAAATCTTATAATAAAACAAATGATATACTGCATATAGCAAGAAGCCTTATCAATATTGGTGTATTAAAATATAACCAAAAACAATTCCATGCAGCAGTCAAACAATTTGAACAGGCCCTAAATTATGCTAATCAGATTGGTGATTATGATTTGATAGCATCCTGCTATAATAATATTGGAACCATATTAAGAGAACAGGGAAAATCTGACAGTGCATTGATATACCTTGAGGAAGGTTTAAAAATAAGACAGCTGACAGATAATGAACTGGAAAAGGCTGACAGCTATAACAATATTGCTAACGTGTATATTATACAGAAAAACTTTAACCAGGCTTCTAATTATATTTTACTGGCAGATGAGATTTGTAAAAAGTATAATTATAGTGAAGCATTATTGGAACTTTTTCATACCCGTTCTTTATTTTTTGAAGCACAAGAGGATTTTAAGCAAGCCAATTCATGGTTAAAAAAATATGTTGTTTTAAAAGACAGTTTACATAAAATAGAAAATGAAAATGAAGACCCTGACTTTTTAAACGACCCCGTTACTATTCAAAAGGCAGAATATGAAACAAGTCAAACAGGTAATATCTCGTTTCTGTTTATATTATTAATTATGATAGTGGGATTGCCACTGTTATTAATACGCTATAAAAGATGAGTAAAAAAGAAAAAAACAGAGTTAATGTTGTATATTCAACTAATCCGGACTTTAATTACCAAAATGATGAGAATGAAAACCAGGAAACCCTTCCTCCTCAACAACAAAACCTTAAACTATTTTTAGACAGGATTGGTGGTGGAAAAATGGTAACCCGAATCAGTGGTTTTATAGGAACAGAGGCTGACCTGAATGAACTCACAAAAACATTAAAACAAAAATGTGGGGTTGGAGGAAATGCAAAGGATGGTAATATCCTTATACAGGGAGATAACCGTGATAAACTATTGGATTTGTTGACTAAATCTAATTATAAAGCAAAAAAAGCAGGTGGATAAATTTCTTGTATTTTTTTACAAAATATTAATTATACAGTAAAAATCCCGATATTAGAAACTCTAAAACAAAACCACATGAACGCATTAATTGAAATTTTAAAAATCCTGATTCCTGCCGCTGCCGTATTTGCTGTAGCGTACTTTTTAGTTAACCGTTTTTTAGAGAATGATCAAAAAAGACGGGAATATGAATTAAAAAAAACAGCACTGGGTACCGTTACACCACTAAAGATACAGGCTTATGAGCGCATCATTATTTTACTGGAACGCATCAATCCAAACAGCCTTGTGATTCGGGTAAATAAAAATGGAATGTCTGCCCGCCAACTTCACCAGGAGCTGATTGCATCTGTAAAATCAGAGTATGAACATAATTTATCGCAACAAATCTATATATCTGCCGGTGCCTGGGAATTGGTAAAAACTTCCAAAGAGGAAATTATTCAACTAGTTAACATTTCTTCTTCTAAAGTAGCACATGATGCCAACAGTTCAGAACTGGCCATGATGGTCCTTAATATTACAGCCAATTTAGGCAAGAAATTGCCAAATGATGTTGCTATAGATTACATCAAAAAAGAAATTGCTCAAACGTTTTAATTGTTATAAAAATGATTACCAAAAAACAACTATTAAGTAGTATGAAAGAACTTCCTGAAAGTTTTTCAGCTGAAGAAATTATTGATAAAATAATAGTGTTGCAAAAAATAGATATGGGTTTGGAACAATCTAAAATTGGGAAAGTAGTATCAGAAACAGACGCAAGAAAAAGATTAAAAAAATGGTTGAAATAAACTGGACTGAACAATCTTTAGATGACATCAATAATATAGCAGAGTTCATTGCTAAGGATTCTATAAAGTACGCTAATATTCAGGTCGAATTATTCTTCGAGCGCACACATATCTTAAAAAATGCCGATGGCTGGAAAAATTAAACCGGAGATAAATAAAACAAAAATCAGAGAGTTAAATTCCGGCAATTATAGGATTATTTATAAGATAGTTAGTAAAAATAGAATAGATGTTTTAACTGTCCATAATGGATATAGATTACTTAAGAAAACGAGAATTAAATAATACAAAAAATACTAATGCAAAAATTATTTACCGAATTTAAGTCTACCACAGCAACTCAATGGAAAGAGCAATTAGTAAAAGACCTGAAAGGAGTTGACTTTAAGCAATTAATCTGGCATACCGATAACGGCCTTGACATTAATCCGTTCTATACAAAAGAAGATCTTCAAACTGAACAAGCACCTGTATTTACACACAGCGATTGGAACATTGGATTTAATATAAAGGTCACCGATGAAAAAACAGCCAATCAAATAGCTTTAGAAGCATTGAATGGCGGTGTGTCTTGTTTAAGCTTTTGTCTGGATGGAACAAAAAATTTATCTGTTTTATTAAAAGATATTTTGATTGAACACATTGCTGTTCAGTTTATATTGAATAATAATATTGATGCTTTTGAAAAGCAACTCAATGCCATAATTGTTGAAAGAAAATTAAATTCTGATTCTTTAAATAGTGTAATCAATTATGATGTACTTGCTCATTTAGCAGAACAAGGAAGTTGGTTAGCCAATAAAGGAGATGATCTAAATGAAATTGTAAAAGTTGCGAAACTGTCTTTCAATACTTACAAATTAGTAGTTGATGGAACGCTATACCAAAACTCCGGTGCCAACCAGGTAACTGAACTGGCGTTGATCTTAAGTCATTATAACGAATATTTAAATTACCTCACAGCAACAAAATTTGATTTCGCTCAATTAAAAAATGGTGTTCAGATAAATGTTTCAGTAGGTTCCGATTTTTTTGGAGAGATAGCAAAATTAAGAGCCCTTCAAAAGTTAATAGCATTGGTAAACTCTACTTATAATTTAGTTGCACCTGTATTTCTTTCCTGTACTACATCTCAATTGACTTTAGCTGCAAAAGATGTGCATACGAATTTACTGCGCAGCACAACCGAAGCCATGAGCGCTGTTATTGGAGGTTGCAGTGCGTTATATGTGACACAGTTTGATGAGTTGTTGGATTCAAAAGATCGCAATTTATCGGTTCGTATGGCGCGCAACCAACAGATCATTTTAAAAGAAGAAAGTTATCTGAACAAAGCGTCAGATATTGGTGCTGGTTCTTATTATATCGAATCTTTAACGGAACAATTAGCAACAAATGCTTTTGAATTATTTAAAGCATGGGAAGGCAAAGGCGGATTTATTGCTTGCCTCGAACAAGGCATTATTCAAAAAGAAATAAATCAACAAGCCGAAAAATTAAAAGAAAAAACAGCATCAGGTGAACTCGTAATTATTGGTGTTAATAAATACATCAATGCAAAAGATCAATCCTCTGCTGCAAAATCAAAACACGAAAATACACCCGGTAAATTATTCGAACCGATCAAGGCAATTCACTTAGCCGAAAGTTTTGTTCCGGAACCTATTAATGCTAAATCATAAAACATGCGCAAAGATTTTTCTAATATAAAATATTCAAGTTCTGTCACTCTGAGCGCTGCGACCAACAACCGGCGGGGAGTCGAAGCGCAGACAATAAACATAAAACCTGAAACACATTTAACTCCTGAACAAATTGAAGTTAAAACCACCTACACTGCCAACGATACAAAAGAATTTGAACACCTTGATTTCGCAGCCGGGATTCCACCTTATTTGCGTGGGCCTTACACCAGTATGTATGTACAGAATCCCTGGACCATCAGGCAATATGCAGGGTTTAGTACAGCTGAAGAAAGTAATGCCTTTTACAGAAGAAATTTAGCTGGAGGACAAAAAGGATTATCGGTTGCATTCGATTTGGCTACTCACCGTGGTTATGACAGTGATCATGAGCGCGTGGTGGGTGATGTGGGTAAAGCAGGGGTTGCGATTGATTCCATTCTGGATATGAAAGTATTATTCGATCAGATCCCACTTGATCAAATGAGTGTGAGTATGACGATGAATGGTGCTGTATTGCCGATCCTCGCCTTTTATATTGTTGCTGCCGAGGAACAAGGAGTAAGTATGGATAAATTAAGCGGTACGATCCAGAACGATATATTAAAAGAGTTTATGGTACGGAACACATATATTTATCCTCCAGAGCAATCGATGAAGATCATCGCCGACATTTTTGAATTCACTTCTCAGAAAATGCCAAAGTTCAATTCTATTTCCATAAGTGGTTACCACATGCAGGAAGCCGGAGCTACCGCGGATATTGAATTAGCGTACACGTTAGCAGATGGTTTGGAATACATACGCACCGGTATCAAAGCAGGATTGAACATTGATGACTTTGCGCCCCGCCTCTCGTTTTTCTGGGCCATTGGAATGAACCACTTTATGGAGATTGCTAAAATGCGCGCGGCACGAATGCTGTGGGCTAAAATGGTAAAAGAATTCAATCCTAAAAAAGAAAAAAGTATGGCTTTGCGGACACATTGCCAAACTAGTGGTTGGAGTTTAACCGAACAGGATCCGTATAATAATGTGACGCGTACTTGCGTGGAAGCTTTGGCGGCAGTGATGGGGCATACACAAAGTTTACATACCAACGCATTGGATGAAGCCATTGCTTTGCCAACAGATTTTAGTGCGCGTATTGCCCGTAACACTCAGATATATTTACAACAGGAAACCAATATTTGCAAAGTAGTTGATCCGTGGGCAGGTTCTTATTATGTGGAAACATTAACACATGAGTTAACTCACAAAGCTTGGGAATTAATTGAAGAAGTAGAAAAACTGGGCGGAATGGCAAAAGCCATTGAAACAGGCATTCCTAAAATGCGCATTGAAGAAGCAGCTGCACGTAAGCAAGCGAGAATTGATGGCGGAAAAGATATTATTGTAGGTGTGAATCAATACCAAACAGATGAAAAAACACACATTGAAATTTTAGACGTTGATAATGAAAAAGTTAGAACGCAACAGTTAGAACGCCTTGCAAAATTAAAAGCTGAAAGAAACCCTAAAGAAGTGGAAGAAGCATTAAACGCTTTGACAGAATCTGCAAAAACTGGAAAAGGTAACCTATTGGAACTGGCTATCAACGCTGCTCGTGTGCGTTGCAGTCTTGGCGAAATATCCTTTGCACTTGAAAAAGTATTTGGCCGTTATAAGGCACATATTCGAAGCATTGCCGGTGTGTATAGTAAAGAGATCAGTATGGATAAACATTTTAAAAAAGCAAAAGAACTGGCCGATCAGTTTGCTGAACTGGATGGCCGTCGTCCAAGAATCATGATTGCCAAAATGGGACAAGACGGGCACGACCGTGGTGCAAAAGTCATATCTACTAGCTTTGCCGATATGGGATTTGATGTTGACATCGGCCCTCTATTTCAAACACCTGCCGAAGCTGCTAAACAAGCAGTTGAAAATGATGTACATGTTTTGGGTGTGTCCTCTTTAGCAGCAGGTCATAAAACATTAATCCCACAGGTAATAGAAGAACTGAAAAAATATGGCAGGGAAGATATCATGGTGATTGCCGGTGGCGTAATTCCTCAACAGGATTATGATTTTCTATATAAGGCAGGTGTCTCAGGAGTTTTTGGCCCGGGTACGGTAATCAGTATTTCAGCAATTGACATTTTAGAAAAATTAATTGATAAAAATAAATAATCAACTTATTAAATGACCGTTAATCTAAAGTTTAACTTTAGATTAACGGTCATTTTTATTTTATAAGTTTCGGTAAAATCGTTTTTAAAAACTCATAAATACCACATACAGTAACAGTTTCACTCATTTTATAAGTAACTTGTTGGTAAGGTGTAACCACAAAGCCATTATTACATTTTAAATCTTTTAATGACTCATAAAACCCTCTTGATAAAACGGGATTATTGCTTGTTTTAATTTCAATACAAGCAATAGGTTTTAAACCTTTGACTAATACAAGGTCCATTTCACTACCATCATGCGTACGATAATAATAAGGTTTAATATGATAAGGCAATAGCTGTGTGATTTGCTCAATCACATAACCTTCCCAGGCATTACCCACATTTGGATTAAATAATAATTCCTTGGATGAATGTATGTCTGATAAATAATGTAATAAACCGCTATCTCTGATATAAATTTTAGGACTTTTAATCAAACGTTTTTTAGTACTTGTAAAATAGGCAGGCAATTTTCGTAACATAAAAGCGCCTTCCAAATACTCAATGTAACGATTAACCGTAACAGAACTCACATCTAAACCTTTCGCAAACGATTGGGCATTCCATACACTTCCATTAAAATGACCTAACATCTTCCATAGTTTAAACATTAATTCTGCAGAAAAAGTGACACCAAATAAGGTGTTCAAATCTCTTTCAATAAATGTTCTAAAAAAATGGTTCATCCAATCATTGCAATCTTTATCATTTTTACTGAGCCAAGCGTCTGGAAAACCTCCTCTGAACCAATGTTTATTAATATCAGTTTGTTTTTTGTAAATTTCCAATAAATTAAACGGGCAAACTTCAGAGTAAGCAATTCTTCCTGCTAAGGTTTCAGAAACACCTTGTATTAAATACGGACTGGCAGAACCTAACAATAAATATTTGCCTGCTTTTTTATTTTTATCAACTAACGAACGTAATAATTCAAACAACTCTGGCAATCGTTGAACCTCATCAATAATAATTGTTTTTGCTTCTAATGATGAAAGAAAAAATTCAGAATCTTTAAACTTGCTTTTATCCGCCGGACTTTCCAAGTCAAAATAATAACTGTCATTTTTTTTTGATAAATATAATTGCTTGGCAATGGTGGTTTTACCGCATTGCCTTGGCCCAATAATAGCAACAACAGGAAATTGTTTCATGTATCGGCTGATTTCTTGCTCTTTTAAACGATTTATCATAACACGAATATACAAACAATTACCGTAATACTACAGTTTAACTTTCATTTAACGGTCATTTAAATAAATATATTACTGGGCAGCAAATACTATTAAACCTTTATTTGTTGGATATATGTGAATAATATTTAACTATATTTTAATGATTTAAAAGGTAAATTAGCCAAGTGAAAGAAGTGAATCAAATACTCACCGATCTGAAACGAAAGATCTTTAAACCTGTTTATTTTTTAAGCGGTGAGGAAGCTTATTATATTGACCTGATCAGCGACTACATTGAAAAAAATGTACTGGACGAAAGTGAGCAGGAATTTAACCAAACTATTTTATACGGTAAGGACGCTGACATGAACGCCATCATTTCAACTGCCAAACGCTTTCCGATGATGAGTGAATACCAGGTCGTTATTGTTAAAGAAGCTCAAAACTTAAAGGAATTAGGCAAAACATCAGGCGGAGATGATGACGATGATGATGTTCCTGCAAAAAAAACAGCAGCCACTTCAAATGCCTTGACCGGTTATTTGCAGCAGCCACAATCCTCAACAATTTTAGTATTTTGTTATAAATATAAAACACTGGATAAAAGAAGTACGGTTTATAAATCCTTACAAAAGAACCATGTTGTTTTAGAGACAAAAAAAATGTACGATAACCAGGTTCCTGAATGGATCACAGGTTTTGTGCAGGATAAAAAATTTAAGATTGGCCCGAAAGCATCATTTTTATTGGCAGAGTTCCTTGGTAATGACTTGTCAAAAATCACGAATGAGGTCGCAAAATTATTCATTAATTTAAAAGAGGGCGAAGAAATAACTTCTGATGCGGTTCAGGATAATATCGGGATCAGTAAAGAGTTTAATGTATTTGAATTACAGGATGCCTTGGCTAAAAAAGATATTTTAAAGGCAAACCGTATCATTAACTACTTTTCTGCCAACGAAAAAGAACATCCTGCTGTCATGACACTAAGTACATTGTACGGTTATTTTTCAAAAATATTAGTCTATCATTTTGCTCCGGATAAATCAAAGTTTGCCGTGGCACAAACCTTAGGAGTTAATCCTTTTTTTGTGGAAGGCTATGTAAAGGCCGCACAGAATTATGGTACCGGAAAATTAAAAGCCATTTTCTCTTACTTAAAAGAATATGATCTTAAAACCAAAGGTGTTGATAATAGTGGCGTTAATAACGGAGAATTAATGAAAGAGCTTATTTTTAAGATTTTACATTAGGAGTAAAATGTAATTTATAATACCATTATTTATCTCATAAGATTATAGTTGTTACCTTTTAACTCTGCGCCAGAGATTGAAGGTAAATCCTTTTTTGCTTGAACTTTGCAAATCACGCTATAGCGTGAGAAACAAAAAGCCAGACCCCGCCGTCTCTTTACGGGGAGGTACCCAAAATTTTAATAATAAAGAATCTACCTATACAACTCCACTTTCGTCTCTACATCCGACTTTACTGTAAATTTTTTTTCAATTGTATATATAGATCCTTTCAGGCTTGCTGCCCTCCACTCGATCCTGTAATTACCCGGTTGCAAATAATAGGTTTGAAATGTTGTAGTATTTAAATTACAAACCCATTCCAGTTTTTTTGTGTCTTTATATATACTACCATCACCATTATCCAAAGCCTTTACCGTTAACATTCCGGCATTAGGTAATTCAATGAGTTTGGTTTGCGATTGAGTTACCGACACAGCATTGATATAGGTTCTTGGTAAAGTAAGTATCTCCAAATCATAATTACCGGTAATGTATTTTTCAGTCGTATTCATTTGCTGCACATTCAATGTTTGCATGTTACTGTTTGATTTTCGCACAATACTTTTTATTTTCTCATTAAAATTATAAACGCCCATTGGCCTACGTAGCTCTATAAATCCCTGGGGAGCATCAATGGGAATAATAGTATGCTTCCCCTGTGATAATTTAACCTCTTTACTTTCTGTTGGTGGAATGGTATGGGCAATGACTTTGTAAACAGGATAATCATCTAAATACAAGGTATCCGGATTGTTTTTTTGATTTAAAGTATGTAGGTAATTGTAAACATAATTCCCCGTTGTGGTATTGTAAAAAGTCATGTTCACATTTGTTTCTGCGGGCTGAGATTTTGAATCTAATAGATTGACCTGAGAGGTAGTTTTATTTAATTTTTGTTTAGAAATGATTGAACTTATATTACTTACCAAATTTGCATTATCAAAATCATAATAATCTCCCACACATTCAAATGTTTTAATTTGTTCGGGTGTTAATCCTATCCCAATAATAAACGGTTTAAAAACAATTCCCTTTTCCATTAATTTCTGGCGGGCTTTACAGGGATCACCTTCACATTCCTCTATTCCATCTGTAATTAAAATAATCATGTTCACAGGGTTGCGTCCCAGCCAATCACTACACGGGTTAGTTGACGGAGCTGCAATGCACTTCGTCCCTGTTGGCTTTGCTTCAGCTAGTTTAGTTCTTATCCAAGTAATATTATTTT
>JACMNO010000079.1 GCA_014378485.1 Bacteroidia bacterium | reverse complement strand
TTTTCCATTGGTTTTGTAAGTATGTTTATTTCAGGAGGATTAACTGGTATTTTCTTAGGTAATTCATCTTTGGATATTCACTTGCATGATACTTATTTTATAATTGCGCATTTCCATATCGTTATGGGTGTTGCTGGATTCTTTGGAATGTTTGCAGGTGTTTATCATTGGTTTCCGAAAATGTATGGCCGTTTTTTAAATAATACTTTAGGATACATACATTTCTGGGTTACATTGATCGGTGCTTACTTAATATTCTGGCCTATGCACTATGAAGGTTTAGCCGGTATGCCTCGTCGTTATTATGATTTTTCTAATTGGGAATCATTTAAAATGTTTGGCGGGTTAAATGAATTTATTAGTTTCGTATCAATATTAGTTTTTGCTGCGCAATTGCTATTTGTGTTTAATTTCTTCTACAGTATTTTTAAAGGAAGAAGAGTAACTACTGAAAATCCTTGGTTATCTAATACCCTTGAATGGACAACTCCAATCAACCCGGGACATGGAAATTGGGTTGGAGAAATTCCTGAAGTGCATCGTGGTGCTTATGATTACGGTAAAGATGGTAGAGATTTTATTCCACAAACTGAGGCGGTAGGAGCAGATGAAAGTCATCATTAAAATTTGATCAAATGTGTTAATAAGATTACAAGTTTTTAGTCTTGTTTTCTTATTAATTTTTCAAATAATTAAATCATTAAATTCTTATAATTATTTATATACCATTGGTTTAAAAGATATTGACCAGGCATAGCACAATCATTTTTATAGTTATTTAAGTGAATAGTGTGTTTTTTGGTTAATAGCGCTTAACATCAAGCACTAATAACTTTTATGCCTAATATAATGCAACCAGATAGAACCATCATAGCTAATTCAAATTCATTTGTTTTAGCGGCCAAAGTGAAAGATTATTTCCAATTAATCAAATTCACATTAAGTTTTATGGTGGTATTTAGTACTGTTGTAAGTTTCTTGATCGCTCCTAATGAATTACATTATGTAAGATCAAAAGTAATATCAGTTCTTTTACTTTTTGTGGGTGGAATGTTTATAACAGGATCTGCTAATGCTATAAATCAGGTTTGGGAAAAAGATACAGATGCATTGATGAAACGTACCGCGAAAAGACCGGTAGCTAGTGGTAGGATGAGTGCTAATGAAGCTACTATTTTTGCAATTATCACTGGTTTATTAGGTATATTTATTTTGGCATATTGGTTTAATGTTGTTAGTGCCCTGGTTGGATTATTTAGTCTTTTATTGTATGGGTTTGTTTATACGCCCCTTAAAAAAGTTAATTCTGTAGCAGTATTGGTAGGTGCAGTACCTGGTGCGTTGCCTTGTTTAATTGGGTGGGTAGCTGCTACGGGCGAGTTTAGTATCGGTGGATGGGTTTTATTTGGTATTCAATTTCTATGGCAATTTCCACATTTTTGGGCAATAGCCTGGTTGGCACATGAAGACTATTCTACAGCTGGTTTTAAACTTTTACCAGGTGATAAAGGACCTACGAAATTTACAGCGCTACAATGTATAATTTATAGTGCAATGATGATACCTTTTGGCTTATTACCATATTTTACCGGAATTGTTGATACCGGAACAAGAGGGTTAATAACTACAGGAATTCTTTTTATTTGCAATATGTGGATGGTATATGTTAGTATTTTATTATTTATATCAATGGAATTGAAAAGTGCAAGAAAAGTAATGTTCAGTTCTTATTTTTATTTAATGATCGTTTTGTTGGCATTGTTTGTTGGAAGAGTACATTAAGTTTATAAAATAAATAAATTAGTATCTTGATTGTTCATTTTTTACTTTAAAAAGTTGTTTGTCAGGATAACAAAATATAGTTTAATGAGTGCACTGGTTATAGAACAAAAAAAAAGAATACATCCGCACAAGTTTACTTTGTGGGTTGGGTTGGCAAGTATTGTAATGATGTTTGCAGGTCTTACAAGTGCATATATAGTAAAGCGCAATCAGGTTAATTGGGTTACCTTTG
>JACMNO010000078.1 GCA_014378485.1 Bacteroidia bacterium | reverse complement strand
TTAACACGCTTGTTTTCAACAGCGAGATCGAAGGATTTTGGCTCACGACTATAACCGTTGGCGTGTTATTATTGTTTGTGGTCCCGGATACATCCGTAACAGGCAAATCTATTGGATCTTTTGCCGTAGCAACGGCAGTGTTGCTGACACTTCCTGCATCAATATCTGACTGAGTAATAGTGTATACGGCAGATAAAGTGCCCGTTTCGCCCTGTCCTAGATTTGCTGGAACTAAGGCTACATTTACAAAACTAACTTTAGGATCTGTAATAGTAGTACCTGTTACTGCAACATCTCCCGTGTTTGTTACCGTAAATGCATAGGTTATGGTCTCACCAACTTGGGCTGCACCGTCTCCATTCGTGTCATTGAATACATTGGTTTTTAATAGTGATATTGCGGGGTTTATCCCAACAGCAACAGTAACTGTAACAGGGTCTGATGTCACACCATCGACGGTATTAAGTAAATAAGTATAAGTATAGATTCCTTTATCGCCAGGTACAGGAGTGTAAGTTATGGACCCATCCGGATTAACCACTACACTTCCAGTTGCAGGAGGAATGGCAATGCTTACAGTTGTTCCTATTGCACTGTTACCGTCATTGGCTTTTACAATTGTTATTATAGGTACATCTATAGCCGTTATACCAGCATCATTTACACCCACTGGTTTAACCAAAAGACTTATTACACCTTCATTACTCTCTATGCCCGCATCATCTTTGACAGTATATTTTATTTTTGTTGCAGCACCAATGTAAGTCGGCTCGGGGTTAAAGTTTACATTTCCTGTTGTAGGGTTGATTGTGTATATACCTTGACCAACAACTGTAACAGTTGATTTTTTAAAGTTATCTACGGGATCAAATAAAAGTAATGTGGTTTTATTGATAGTTGTATTTCCATTTGGATCAGTATCATTTGCTAATACTGGTATGTCAAAATTTGTATCTATAAAGGTTGTAAAAAAATCATTTGAAACAATTGGACTTTGATCTAAAGCAAAATTAACCGCTAATATGTTTTTATTAGGATTTGTAACAACAACAGCAATTCGCAAATTTGGAACACCTATTTCAAATCCGTTTTGACTATTACCAATACCATAAGATTCGCCCACAGCGTTCCATCCAGCAGGAATATTAGCAGGAATGGTGGACAAGTTTGAACCAAGTGTTACATTATTAGTTGAAATGGCTACTGTGAAAGAACCATTGGGCACTTGATTAAATGTAAAACTCCCGCCTGCCAAAACATTTGTTTTATCAATTATATTATTATTGGCATCAACTAAATAGGCAATCAAGGGAATACCGTCAGTATTACCGGTTCCAGTTCCTGAAATCTGATTATCTACCAATCCATTACCATCACGAATTACGTTACCTGATATGATTACGCCTATTAGGTTTTTTGATTTAAGAGCAGAAGCAGCAGAATTTGCTGTTAAATGCGATAAGATTAAGAATAAAGGTATAAGGAATCTACAATAAATAATCTTCATAGTTTATAAAATATGTATCCATCCCAACATATAAAATATGAGTGAAGAACTTAAAGTGAATTGGCTTAATTAAAAATTGGCTTTTAGAAATTTATACAAAAAAAACAAAAAAAAGTTTCATTTAACTTTAACAATACTGAAATTAAACTTTCATTACAAAATTTAATTAATTGTAAAATCACTAACTTTTTATATTATCTATTTACCCCATCTGTAACTATCATTTTGTAATTCTGCCAAATCTAATACTCGATTTACAACCGTTTCTGCCACCTCTTCAATGGTTTGTGGCTTATTGTAAAAAGAAGGTGAAGCGGGACAAATAATACCCCCCGCCTCCGTAACAGTTTTCATATTATTTATGTGTATGAGGTTTAAAGGAGTTTCTCTAGTAACCAAAATCAACTTTCGTCTTTCCTTTAAAACTACATCTGCTGCTCGGGTCAGCAAATCATCGGACAAACCGCTGGCTATTCTACCCAAAGTGCCCATTGAACATGGGATCACAATCATGGTATCAAATTTGGCCGAACCGGATGCAAAAGGCGCCATAAAGTTGCTTTTCCCGTAAAAGGTAAAATTAATTTGCTCATAGCTTTTGTCGCCCAGCTCAAATTGCCAAACTTCTTTTGCATTATCAGACATAATTATGCCTACTTCTTCTATTTGGCTCTCCAATAGATGCAACTTGTTTAACAATAGTTTTGCATATATGGCACCACTTGCACCAGTAATGGCCACTACAATTTTTTTTTTCATGGGATATAAATACAAAAGGTTAATTCTAAATTTAAAAAAAAGGGCCGAATAACAAGTATTCGACCCTACATCTACCTATGAAAAACATGCCCTTTGAGAGGGCATTACAAATATAGATTTTAATTACCTGTTTAAACAAATTATTTCTACAATATTTAATAATTGATTTTTATCGGCAATTGTTTTACAAAACTAGTTGAATTTAATACTGTACAAGTAAATTCTTAACAGTGAAACGAAATAGTAAATTATTACCTATTATTTAAAATATCTGAAAAATTGGTGTTAAATTTCATATTTATCATAATTGTAATTAGTTTTCAAAACATCAATAACTTCCGAAATTACCGAAGATTGTTCAATTGCGTTGAGGATGGAGCAGATTTATAGTATTTTAAAAAGTAATTAAAGTTACTCAGGTGTTGGGCAAAAATCCGTCTTCTGCCTTTTATCGAAGACCATATCATAAGAATAACACACAAGATTTAAAGCATCAACAAAATTCCATAAAATAAAACATCGCCACCAAATTCATGTTTTAACAGAAAGGTTTGTACTTTTGCCATTTGACGATTGGTACACTTAATATGATTACGAGAAATAAAATAAAGGATTTATTGGCAGATCGAAATTTTGGTAAGCAAGTTACGGTGATGGGTTGGGTGCGAACATTTAGGAACAATCGCTTTGTTGCGTTAAGCGATGGAAGTTGCATTCAAACCATACAAGTTGTTCTTGATTACGAAAACCTGCCCGATATTTTGTTAAAAAGAATTACCACTGGTGCGTGTATCAGTGCAAATGGAACTTTGGTGGAATCTGTGGGTAAGGGCCAATCGGTTGAAATTAATGCTGAAAATATTGACATTATAGGCGATAGCGATCCTGAAAAATTTCCGCTGCAGCCCAAAAAACACAGTTTAGAATTTTTAAGGGAAATTGCACATTTACGTTTTAGAACCAATACTTTCAATGCTGTGTTTAAGATAAGACACGCCTTAGCTTTTGCAGTTCACTCCTTTTTTAACGAACGTGGTTTTGTGTACATGCACACGCCAATTGTAACTGCATCCGATGCGGAAGGTGCAGGGGAAATGTTTAAGGTGACCACTATAGATTTTGATAATATACCACGCACTGATGACGGGGAAGTTGATTTCAGGGATGATTTTTTTGGAAAAGCTGCCAATTTAACTGTATCAGGTCAGTTAGAAGCGGAGTTGGGTGCGATGGCATTGGGTGAAGTTTATACTTTTGGCCCTACATTTAGAGCCGAAAATTCTAACACCACACGTCACCTTGCAGAATTTTGGATGATTGAACCCGAAGTGGCTTTCGCCGATTTGGAGGACAATATGAACTTGGCAGAAGCTTTACTTAAATACGTGATAAAATATGCTTTAAACAATTGCCCCGAAGAATTACAATTCTTGAAAAGTAGATTATTAGAGGAAGAAAAAAACAAACCTCTGGCAGAACGCAGCGAACTTGATTTATTGGAAAAATTAGAATTTTGTTTAAATAATGAATTTGAAAGATTGACTTACACAGAAGCTATCGATATATTAAAAGCTTCAAAGCCCAATCAAAAAAAACAATTCAAATATATAATTGAAGGCTGGGGCGCCGATTTGCAGAGCGAACATGAACGTTTTTTAGTAGAAAAACATTTTAAGAAGCCAGTAATCTTAACTGATTATCCGAAAGAAATTAAATCTTTCTATATGCGACAGAATGAAGATGGTAAAACAGTGAGAGCTATGGATATACTTTTTCCGGGTATTGGAGAAATTATTGGAGGCTCTCAAAGAGAGGAAAGATTAGATTACCTCACCAAAAGGATGGAAGAAATGAACATTCCACAGGAAGAACTGTATTGGTATATTGACCTGAGAAAATTTGGAACTGCACCACACGCCGGCTTTGGATTAGGTTTTGAGAGATTGGTTCTGTTTGTTACTGGAATGACAAACATTAGAGACGTGATCCCTTTTCCGCGGTTTCCAAAAAACGCAGAATTTTAAATCAATTGATAATTACGATAAAGCAAATTTATCTTAGAGATTTACGCACTGATTTTTGATGAATTGTTATACAATAAACTCCGAATTTTTAAATTCTGTACGTCTTCTGTTAAAATTTCGGCCAATTGCTCATCAAATTTTTTGGTTAAAAACAATATGGCCTTGCTTTCAATGTCAAAAAAATGTTTTTGTAAGTCAGAATTTAGAATGGACGCTAATTCTTGATCGTATTTTGTAATTAATTGCTCTTCTAGCATAAGTTTGTGTCTTTTTATTTAAACTTCTAATACTAATACAATGCCAGATTAAACAAAATTGAAAATGCCGATCAGGTTATGGTAGATGTCT
>JACMNO010000012.1 GCA_014378485.1 Bacteroidia bacterium | reverse complement strand
CCATGGCTTGAGTGCGGCTGTTTTTGGCGAATTGCGGAGCACTCATTTATTCCTAAAGCATAATAATAACAACATGAATAAAGAGAGCGAACTACGATTTTTTAGGCGGCACTGCGGAGACATTTTGTGCGATAAAAAATGGGAGTTGGTCTTTCGCCTTGTCACGCCAAGGCGTGATTGTTTCTTTGCAGTTTATCCTGAGCGCAGTCGAAGGGCCAAGCAAAAAGAAAGTAAAAAGTAAAATTGACTTATTGAGTGAGCCCTATTTAACCACGGTACGTTTCAACATTCCTCAAAATTGGGGTAAATTATTCAATAAACTAATACAAAATTAGGGTAATGTATTTAATATTTGAATACAAAATCAGGGTAAAATGTTCGTGTTTCCAATCGATATAAAATTTATATTCTCCTATTAGTACTCCTTTACTAAGGTTTCTAAAGGAATATGTAGTGTTTCATATAGTTTGCGAATCATTTTCAAATTCAGTTTTCGTGTATTATGAAAAATATCACTTACTCTACTTTTATAGCCAAGAATTTTTGCTAAATCCTGATTCGATAATCCTTGTTGTTCCATTCTATATTTAATAGCCTCTATTGGAGTTGGAGCATCAATAACAAAATGTTTGTTTTCATAATCTTTAATTAATAAAGCTAAAATATCTGCTTCATTACTTTCTTTAGAGCCATGCTTTGCCGAAAAAATTTCTGCAAATCTTGCTAAAGATTTATGGTAGTCTTTTTTTGTTTTAATGATTTTAAGTTCCATTTTCAATTTTTTTACTTCTTTAATTTTTTAGCTTATTTTTTCTTCTTTTTATATAAATCTATCGTTTCCGAATCTACTTTATCATATTCAGCGTGAGTGCCTATAAACTTTATAAAAACCCAGCCTTTTTCATAATTTAATTCTGCTATCAATCTATAATCATTGCCATTAATTTCAAAAATAGCCCTGTTATTTTTTATTGTTCTGGCTTTATTAAAATCTTTAGTTACACTATTTGGTTTCTTCCATTCCTTCGTTAAAACATCATGATACCATTTTTCTAATGTATTCTTACAGTCTGGATGATTAGTATAATACTCTACAATAGTTCCCTTATTATATATATTCATTCTTTAATTTATATTCTACAACAAATATAATGCAAAAGTTACCAATTTGGTTACTTTTAAATGTTTTTTAGTATATGCCCAATGCTATCAAATATCCATTCATCTAACAAAATTGTTTCTTCAAATTCAATAAATAATTAGGGAATTTAAGAGGGTTGTTTTCTTTTTCAGAAAAACCTCAAATTCATCCTTCAAATCATGAGTTCAAAAGCAAATTTTAGCATTTGAAATGTGATAATGAGTAAATGAGTTTTGGTTAGAATCAAGAACTTTATTCTCAAGGCCTGTTTAATGCCGTTTGAGGAAAATAAAACAACGTACCGATGGGTTTTTAAATATGTAACGAGTGAGTGAATAATGTAGTTTGCTTATTAAAGGAATAAAATTTACCGTAAATAAAAGTACTGATTTATTTTAATTCACCTTCACCAATGCTTTATTTTACATGGATTCATAACTTATTGTATTTGCAATAGTATAATACAGTAATTAGGATTCTCATTTTATTAAAAATGTGTAAGTGATTTTCCTAACATCTGTAAGAATTTTTGTATATTTGATTATTAGTGTTAATCTACAGCTTTCTCAAAAATTAAAAAAAATGAATACGATAAAAAAAGTAATCTTATTTATTGTCATATGTATTTTTCAGAATACAATGTTGGCTCAAAGTAATAAGCCTTCAACAATAAGTTTAAAGCCTTTATCGGCAGAAAAAATTAAATCAACGGATTTTTTAGTAGCACCTAATTTAGGTTTAATTTTTTTTGATGGAGAAAGTAAATGCCTGTTATTTGAAGATAAAAATAAATTTTTTATTTTTTTAAATACTATTGATATTGATGTTTTAAAGGGATTTGGTGTAATATCAGAAAAGTTTTATGTCGCTTCTTTAACGGGGCTGGAAACGGCAGAAAAATTTAATTATAACGCCTCTTCAAATAATTACCAACTTCAATAAACAGTAAAATGAAAAAATATTTAATTATACTTCTTGTAGTTTTCGGGTTAAGTAACATTTTAGTTTCTCAAACTACTTTTACAGTTGGCCCTACAGCTTCAGGCACTTTTGTAGTGCCTTGTGGAGTATCGTCAATAACTGTGCAGGTTTGGGGTGCTGGTGGTGCTGGTGGCGGATCTACTGCTAGTGCAGCTGGCGCTGGGGGTGGTGCCGGAGGTTATAACACGTTTACTTTATCTGTTTTAAGTGGCGACGCTTTTACTTATTCTGTTGGTACAGGAGGCTCAGGAAGCACAGGAAGCGGGACAAATGGAGGGATTTCAACCATAAATGGAATTATAGCCAACGGTGGAACTGGCGGCGTTGATAATGGTGGAGCTGCCGGAACCGGCGGTACTACGAGCGGAGGTGGCACAGGAACGAATGGAGGGAATGGTGTGGCGAATACTGGAACCACAGGAGGAAATGGTGGCGCAGCGGCAAGTGGTGGAACGATTGGAACAGGAGCAACTGTTGGTAATAATGGTACTTCTGGAGGGGCACCTGGAAGCGGTGGCGGCGGCGGCGGCGGTAAAAGTGGAGGTAATACCAATGGTGGTGCTGGAGGGGCTGGCCAAATAAAAATTACCTATAATGTTACAGCGGGTGCTTGTAATACTTCCGCAACAACTGCAACCGTAACGTCATGTGGTATAATATGGACGGATGCAGGAGACTTAGGCGGTGATTTCCCTGGTGGTTCTTCGTATATTAAAACTTTCTGTTCGTCTTCTACAGGGAGTTGTGTAACTATTTCTTTTTCTACTTTTGATTTATATAATGGCGCAACAATACAAAATATGTCCTTTTTTAACGGTACAAGTGTAAGTTCGCCAACTTTAGGGCCGCTTTACACTGGAAGCAATAATCCTGGTCAGATAAGTACAACCCCTACCAATACAACAGGATGTATTACTGTTTCAGTTACTCCATACTCTTCAACGCTGAGTGGATACGCTGGCTGGCAAGCTAATGTTAGTTGTGCAGCATGCCCATCAGTTTGTGTTTCCAGCACAACTTGTCCAACTGGTCAACCATGCGATAATGGAGTTTGCCTCGCTAATGCCAATAATTATATAAATTATGCTACCCAAATTAGCTCTTGTGGTACTAGTTTTAATACAACAAATTCAGGAGCGGGAAGTGCTTATAGTACCACTCAATCAGGATGTGGAACATCCTTTGCAAATGTAGATTGTAATACTAGTACCACACCTACAGGCTCTGCTGGTAATGATGTTCCATGGTCGATTGAAGATGATATTTGGTATAAATTCTGTCCAACCACCACTGGAAACTGGACAGTTAGTGTTACAGGTAGTTCTTGTAGTAATTCTGGTGGTTACCAGTTGGCCATTTTTCAAGGTGTTCCTACAAACCTGGCAACCCGATTTTATGCCAGTACCTGTCAGGCTACTCAAGGACAAAGTTGCGTTCAGAGTTTGAATGGTACAACAACGGTAGTTATAAATGTTACTAGCACTGTAAATTGCGTGTATATTGAATTAGATGGTCATGCTGGTGCTGTGTGTAATTTTGCGGTGAGTTTAGCAACCAGTTCCTGTTTGCTTTTGCCAGTTGAATTAATTTCTTTCAATGCCTTTAAACATGAAGATGTTGTAAATATTGATTGGATTACGGCAACTGAAAAAAACTGCAAGTCATTCTCTGTTGAGAAATCTAAAGATGGCGTTTTATTTGAAACTTTAATTGAAATTAGCGGATCAGGTACAAGTTTAGATATGCATAAATATTCTACTATTGATGAGCATCCGTTTGATGAGGTTACCTATTATCGATTAAAAGAAACGAACACAAATGGAGAAGTAACATATTTTAATGTTATAAGTGTTGACAGTAAAACGGATTTAAATTTAGAGTTTAATATTATACCAAATCCTAATATTGAAAATGTTGAATCTCAAATAATATTTAATCAAATTCCTAAAAAAGCTGTGAATGTTATTATTTATGATATTAATGGGGTTGTTGTTTTTGAGGAAACTAAAAAATTGTCTGATACTAACGCCTATTTAATACCAACTAATTTTGCAAGAGGAGTTTATATTATAAAAATAGTAAGCGATCAAATGGTACAAACAAAACGTTTATTAATAAAGTAGTAAAGAGCGGCTAATCAGCCGCTCTTTTTATTTTAAAGAAATCCTCTTAATCGTCTCTACCCAATCATCATCGCTCTTTAAGCTTTCTATCAATTGAGTTTTTTCTCCGCCATGATGATGGAAATAAGTTACCCTTTTAAATCATAACTGGTACTGCGGTCTCCGGCGGAGCTTTTCACAATTATATTTTTACTGATTAAATCCTGTATATCACGTAAAGCTATATCAGCAGAACACTTTGCAATCTTTGCCCATTTTGATGAGTTTAATTTTCCGTCAAAACCATCAAATAATTTATTAATTATTAAACGCTGCCTTTCATTTATAGCTGTGTTAAAGTGCTTATCCCAAAATTTATTCTCCTCATATTTGCGGTTAATAAATGAGTTATTCTCCGCAAATTATGAAGTATTTATTTTAAAGCAGAAGACGATAAAGTAAAAGACAAATTAACTAAAGCGTAGGATTTATTAAAACAAATTGAAAAATAGTGATGACTGTTTTGATATTTTAACCTTTGTTCAAGATTATTTTTTTCGTAAATTTATTATATGAAATACCCGTGTTTGCCAACCATAAACACAATTGATTAAACAGGGTAAACCATACCGCGTAACTCGGCACGAGTTATGACAACTAAAAACAATAATAGCTACATATGAAAACTTTCACCGTTAAATTACCTGATGCTTTGGATATTGATAGTAAATATCTGAGCATGCTGGTGGCGACTAAACTTTATGAGCAAGGTAAGTTATCCTTAGGTCAGGCCGCTGAGGTGGCCGGCTTAACCAAGCGTACATTTGCCGAACTGCTGGGCAATTTCAATGTTTCAATTTTCAACTTTCCTCCGTCTGACTTATCAAACGATGTAAATAATGCCTAAAACAATTATTTCCGATACCAGTTGTTTTATCATTCTGAAAAATATCAATGAACTTGATTTGCTTTGTAATGTTTATGGAAAGATTGTTACAACAATCGAAATAGCGCAGGAATATGGTGAAATTTTACCTGATTGGGTTGTGATTGAGTCTGTAAAAGACAAGCATTATCAGCAAATTTTAGAAACTCAGATAGATCGTGGAGAATCAAGTGCGTTGGCCTTAGCTCTTGAAATTTCTGACTGTATTGTAATTTTAGATGACTATAAAGCAAGGAAAATTGCTCTTGAACTTGGGATATTATATACGGGTACAATTGGAGTTATTATTAAAGCTAAACTCACTGGAATCATTCCGTCCATTAAGCCAATTTTAGAGAAATTAAATCAAACTAATTTCAGGTTAACTGAAGAAATTAAGATGCAAGCATTAAAGCAAGCCAAAGAAGACTAGTATTTAATTTATTTCAATGCAATTTTCTTCATCGTCTCCACCCAATCATCGCCGCTGTTAAAACTCTCAACCAGCTGAATTTTTCCCCGCCATGTTTATGGAAAAATAGGTAACCGTTTAAAATTTAAGGTAAAAAACAGTTTGAAGCGATTTTTTAATTAGGTATGTACGTATAATTGTATTATATTTGTACGTATAAAATTAGTATTATGAATTCGAAATTAACATTAAAACTAAATGAGGATGTTATTGGAAAAGCTAAAACATTTGCCAAAGCCAAACATACAAGCCTTTCAAGTTTAATAGAAAACTATTTATTAAGATTGACTTCAGAAAATGAGTCAGAAGAAAAAATCACTCCTTTAGTAAAGAGTTTGTCAGGTATTCTTAAATTACCTAAAGAGTTTGATCATAAAAGAGATTATACCAGTCATTTATTAGAAAAATATAAATGATGGAAAAATTATTTTTAGATACTGATATCATTATTGATTTATTAGCTTATAGAGAGCCCTTTTATGAAGCTTCGGCATCTTTATTTTCCATGGCTGATAAAGGAAAAATTCATCTATTTGTTTCTCCATTGTCCTTCTCAAACATTAACTATATTTTATCTAGACAATTTTCCGCAAATCAGGTAAGGAAAAAACTGTTGCAGTTTAAAACATTAGTTTCAGTGATGGATGTTAGCGATAAAATTATTGAACTAGCGTTAACATCAGATTTTAAGGACTTTGAAGATGGTATACAATACTTTACAGCCATAGAAAATAATATTAAAATATTGCTAACAAGAAATCTTAAAGATTATAAAACAGCTCAAATTCCTGTTATGACGGCAGAACAATATTTGAAAATGAAAAAATAATTAGTTACAATTTTCTTAATCGTTTCTACCCAATCATCACCGCTATAGTTCGTCATTGCGAGGCACAGCCTGTCCTGAACTCGATTCGGGAAAGCAATCTCAAACAAGTCCTTTTGAACTCCTTTTATTCTTTTAAAAAAAATTTATTAAACTATGTTGTAGATTGCTTCTCCGCCAGCGTTCGACTAAGCTCACGCCGAAGTCTGGCGGATCGCAATGACGGATAAATAGGTATTAGCAAATTAACTTATATAAAGTCTAAACTACAAAAAATAGTTTTTGATATAAACATTCATAACAGCTATTCAAGATTTTTATAAGTATTGGAAATAGTAGTTTTGCTTTAAACTTTTGAAACTATGTTCTATAGGGGTTTTTTCCTTACATTTGTTTAAAGAAAAGAATATGAGAACCGCACTGCAAGTAGATATTACATTTGACCAAGTATTAGCATTAGTTAAGCAATTACCAAAACAAGAAAAAATTAAGTTAACAAAAGAGCTTGAGAAAGAAGGTATTGAATCCAAATTATTAAGTTTGCTAAAAACTTTCAAAACTAAAGAACTAAGCTTAGATGTAATTAATAAAGAAGTTGAAATCGTAAGACAGCGAATATATGAAAGTAAAAAGCATTAAAGTCATTTTTGATACTAATGTTTGGATTAGTTTTCTTATTGGAAAAGGTTTGTCTATTATCAAAAAGCATATTTCAAATGGAGAAATTAAAATTGTTGTTACACAACAACTTTTGAATGAAATAAAGGAAGTTACGAGAAGAGAAAAACTAAAAAAATATTTCCCTAAAGAAAGTGTTGCTGAATTAATTGAACTCTTAGAAACTATTGCTGAAAAAGTAGAAATAAAACCAAAACATTTTATTAATCGTGACCCAAAAGATAATTTTTTATTAGATTTAATAGACTTTTTAAAAGCAAATTATTTGGTTACCGGCGACAAAGATTTGGTAATTCATAACCCCTTCAAAACAGCAATAATATTGACACCAGCAAATTTTGAAAAGGCATTAATCAATCACTAAAAGCAATTTTCAATAATAGTTTATGCCTATTTTGATTCTATAAAAAAACCTCGTAAGTTTTAGAATCGTCTCCACCCAATCATCACCATTGTTTAAACTCCCAAGCAGTTGAATTTTTTCGGCACCATGCTTGTGAAAAATTTCCTGGTATTCAATTCCAATCTCGTAAATTGTTTCAAGGCAATTTGTTCAATATTTCATGTAAGTATTTCCTGAAAATAGCGTTTAAAGGACTGACAATTTTTTTGTAAATTTGGATAACAATAAATTAATCAAATGAAAGGCATAAGTTATATTACCGATAATCATAATAAAAAGACGGCAGTCATCATAGATTATAGCTTTTTTAAAAAACACACGGAAGCATTAGAAGATATCTTAGATACGATAATTGCTGAAGCAAGGCAGGAGGAAGAAAGTGTTCCTTTTGAAAAAGTGATGAATCAATTAAAGAAAAAAGGTAAACTTTAGGATGTATAAAATAACTATTAAAAAAACGGCAGCTAAAGAATTAGATTCTTTGCCGAAAAAAATAGTTGTTCTAATTACCAAAGGTATATTGTAACTGGCCGAAACTCCGCGTCCCCATGGTTGTAAGAAATTAAAAGGAACTGATCTTGATTTATGGCGTATTAGAATTGGAGATTATCGAGTAATTTACTTAATAGATGATGTCATAAAAATAATTGATATTCAAAAATTAGGTCATCGAAAAGATATTTATGAATAATAAAGAATATATCTTTTAGCGACCTTTTAGTTTAATGCAATTTTCTTAATCGTTTCCACCCAATCATCGCCACTGTTTAAACTCTCAACAAGCTGAATTTTTTCGCCACCATGTTCATGAAAAATTTCCTGGTATTCTGTTCCTATTTCATAAATGGTTTCCAAACAATCAGCGGTGAATGCAGGAGAAAATACGAGTAAATTTTTTGCGCCTTTTTTTGCCAGTTCTTCAACCACTTTATCACTAAAGGGCGTTAACCATTTATTATCTAATCTGCTTTGAAAACTTACGGTGTATTTATCTTCAGGGATATTTAGTTTTTTAACCAAAGTATTAGTTGTTTGGTAGCAGCCTGCTTTATAACAGTAGTAATTAACGTCTGTTAATTCAGTTTCGCAATGATGGTCTTTACACAAATAACCATCTTCGTATACTTTATCAACTTGTCTTTCAGGTAAACCGTGATAACTGAAAATAATATGATCGTATTTGGAAAAATCATGAGCTTTTGCTCTGTTAACGATACAATTGATATAATCTTCGTTATCATAATACTGGCTAATGATCTTTAATTCAGGAATAACCCACCATTTGCTCACAATTCGCATAAACTCCTGTAAGGCGCTTCCGGTGCTGCTGGAGGCATATTGTGGGAATAAAGGAAATATAATAATTTTATGATAACCTTCTTTTTTCATTCGCTCCATAACATTTTCCATACCGGGGCTTTGGTAACGCATGGCCATTTCTACTTTAACATCTTCGCCAACTGCAGCCTGTAATTTTTTTTGCAGGTCGAGTGTATGTTTCAATAGTGGAGATCCTGTTTTTTCATCCCAGATTGCTTTGTAAAGCTTTGAAGAATTGCCTGAACGAAAAGGAACTATAATCCCATTCACTAATAATGTGCGCGCCAGCCATGGAATATCAATGACACGCGGGTCATTTAAAAACTGAGTTAAATATTTGCGAACGTCTGATTTTTTTGGACTGTCAGGCGTACCTAATTGTAAAAGTAATATGGCTGTTTTTTGTTTCATAGTATTGCTTCACCACAGAGACACAGAGAAAAAGGAGTGATGTATGTGTGAGGTAACAAATTTAATGAATATTAGTTTAGATATTTTCCTTTTTTTGCTCAGTGTCTCTGTTTCTCCGTGGTGAAAAACTTATTTCCGTAATCCTAAAATTTTCGCCATTTTTGCTGACTAAATGAATCCAAACCAAACGCCAGATAAAGCTCCTAAACGAATTGCCATTATGGGCAGCACGGGTAGTATTGGAACACAGGCTTTGGAGGTGATCAAAAATAATCCTGCTCATTTTGAAGTCGAGGTTTTAGTGGCAAATACCAATGCTGATTTATTAATTAAACAGGCCATTGAGTTCAAGCCAAACGCAGTTGTAATTGGTGACGAGAGCAAGTATCAACAAGTAAAAGATGCTTTGTTTACGCATGATGTAAAAGTGTTTGCCGGCTTAAAATCAATGGAACAAATTGTGGAGATGGAAACCGTTGACATGGTTTTAGCAGCTATTGTTGGTTATGCCGGGCTTGCTTCAACAATAAATGCCATTAAATATAAAAAAGCCATTGCTTTGGCTAATAAAGAAACCCTGGTTGTTGCCGGAGATTTGGTTACTAAATTAGCCTATGAAAATGCGGTTAATTTGTACCCGGTAGATTCTGAACATTCGGCAATTTTTCAATGTTTGGTGGGCGAGTTTGATAATCAAATTGAAAAGATCTATCTAACAGCTTCCGGTGGTCCGTTCAGAGGAAAAGATAAAGAGTTTTTAAAATCAGTAAAAAAAGAACAGGCATTAAAACATCCTAATTGGGTAATGGGAGCAAAAATTACCATTGATTCGGCCAGTTTAATGAATAAAGGACTCGAAGTAATTGAGGCGAAATGGCTCTTTAATTTAAAACCCGAACAAATTGATGTTATTGTGCATCCTCAAAGCATTATTCACAGCATAGTTCAGTTTACGGATGGCAGCATGAAGGCTCAAATGGGGCTTCCTGATATGAAATTGCCGATACATTATGCGTTTACTTATCCGGAGCGTGTTAAATCAAATTTTCCTCGTTTTGATTTTTTTAACTATCCTCAGCTCACATTTGAGAAGCCGGATACAGAAACCTTTAGTAATTTAGCCCTAGCTTATAAAGCTATGGAAAAAGGTGGTAATATGCCTTGCGTCTTAAACGCTGCAAATGAAATTGTAGTCCAGGCTTTTTTAGAAGATAAGATCGGTTTTTTACAGATGAGTGATATCATTGCAAATGCTTTAGATAAAATGCCGATGATAAAATCTCCCGGAATTGAAGATTATATTCAGTGCGATAAAGAAACACGATTACTTACTAAAGAGTTAATTAACTCAAAACTAACAACTAAAAACTAAGCACTTTTTAAATATGGGTACTTTCATTAATATAGCGCAATTTATCACGAGCCTTGGCTTACTGATTTTGTTGCATGAGTTCGGACATTTTATTACAGCACGTATGTTTAAAATACGTGTAGATAAGTTTTACCTGTTTTTCGATTTCTTATTTCCATTACCGGGTGTTCTGAATTTTGCTTTATTTAAAAAGAAAATTGGTGATACTGAATATGGTATTGGTTGGTTTCCTATGGGCGGTTATGTTCAGATTGCGGGAATGATTGATGAGAGTTTGGATACTGAGCAAATGAAAAAGCCGGCAGAACCATGGGAATTCAGGGCACACCCGGCATGGCAGCGTTTAATTGTGATGTTAGGCGGTATCATTGTCAATGTATTATTGGCGTTCTTAATTTATGCCATGATTCTGTTTACATGGGGCGAGAAAAAAATTCCAATGTCTGAATTAAAAGATGGAATTTCCTGTATGGATTCCTTGGGCACATGTATCGGATTTAAAACAGGAGATAAAATTGTAGCAGTTGATGGCAAACCAATAGTATATTTTGATGATTTAAGAATCGAGATTTTATTGGGTCATACTGTTGAGATTGATAGAAATGGTAAGAAAGTAGAAATTGTTTTGCCTAAGAATTTTGTTGACCAGATTGCTCAGACAGAAAACTTCGGCTTTATTTCAAGCCGCATGCCGCCCTATTTCCTGGGCTTCCCGGATTCCTCTTTAAACAAAAAGGCAGGATTAGTTTTAGGAGATAAAGTTATTGGAATAAATGATACCGTTCAATTGCGTTACCATGATGAATTAGTAACTGAAATGAAAAATCACAGGAGCGAAAACATCACTTTAAATGTTTTGAGAAAAGGGCAGGAAGTGAAGATTCCAATTAAAGTTTCTGATAATGGAAAGATGGAAATTTTCTTTGCCAATAAGTACGACGACATTGAAGCCTTTGGTGGTTTTACCTATGAGAGAAGAAAATATGGTTTCTTCGAATCATTCCCTGCCGGTGTTATGATGACCTTTGATAAATTAAACTTTTACGTTCGCCAGTTTAAAATGATTTTTACGCCTAGTACCGGTGGTTACAAGCATATTGGTGGTTTTAAATCGATGTCTAAAATGTTTGGTGAAGAGTGGATTTGGGAAGATTTCTGGTCTCGTACGGCGTTTCTTTCTGTGGTATTGGCCTTTATGAATTTATTGCCAATTCCTGCTTTGGATGGCGGTCACGTGGTGTTTACGCTTTATGAAATGATCACAAGAAGAGCTCCGAGCGTTAAAGTATTAACTTATGCACAATATTTTGGAATGGCTATCTTGTTATTTTTAATGTTGTATGCCAACTTAAATGATTTTGTTCATTTTTTCAAGTAACCTTTTTTGATTTCTGAGTTATAAAAGATTAGCGATGAGGATTTATTCAATATATAAAACAACAGCAATCTTATATCTTTTATCTTGCTTCATTTGTCCTAATCTCAAAGCACAGGATAAAACAATTAGTTCTGGTAATAAACCATCAGCAAAAGAAGCTATTTCTAAACATAAGATCATGCTGATCCCGTTTGAGAACCGAATGTATTTAAGCGAGATCGATTTCATGATCAACAAGGAAACGAAGTTGAATGCAAAGCAGATCAAAGCCATTATGAGAGATGGTTTAAACGACCAGTTCTATAAAAAACTGAAGCCTAAAATGCCAGTTGTGGATTTATTGGAGGATACCACGAAGACTAAAAAAGACCTTGAAAATATTTACCAGTATTTATCGTATCAGTATATGAAGGTTCCTAACCAGGACAATTATAAACCGCCGGTTAAAGAAAAAGAGGAAAACGCCATTGCCAAAGGACAGTTATCGGTTGAAAGTAACAGCGAAGTTCGCTTTATGAATGCCAAATTAAAGAATGCCACATTGGTGCCTTCTTTAGGCGGAAAGTATAAAACTGATTTGTTCCTGTTTATTAATGA
This sequence comes from Bacteroidia bacterium, assembly GCA_014378485.1. Lineage (GTDB taxonomy): Bacteria > Bacteroidota > Bacteroidia > B-17B0 > Aurantibacillaceae > UBA4416. The sequence goes on along the minus strand of JACMNO010000012.1, from coordinate 73,139 downwards.
GCTTGATATAAAATCTCTGAACGGCATGCCTGGAGATTTAAACAGTAATCCAACTCGTAAAATCATCCTGCATTATACAATTTATACCTTGGATGCCAAAGAAATTAATTCCGGAATAGCAGAGGTTAATCTGCCTGTAAACGTTAATAATCCTTCCAAAATCATTGGCACCTATTTCTCGCAGTTAGCGGATATAGTTGCTGCCCGGATCGAAAAATCCCTTGTGGTTAAATAATCAAAAATTAACAAATATCTTTTGTTAATAAATAGAACTATACCTCTGAAGAACCCTCAATAATAGGATTATTTTTGTTTCATAATAAAATAAAAATGAAAACCAACTTTTTACCTATCTGTGTTACTTTGTTCTTTTTAACCTCCTGCGTTCCTCAGCGGTTAATGGAAGAAACAAAGAGTAAATTAACAACTTGTGAAACTGAATCAGCTTCATTAAAAAAATCCAATCAGGAGCAGGAAGCAAAGTTATCTGAACTAACTGAAAAGCTCACCAAAGAAGGAAAAGAAATGGCCGGACTACAGCGCGATACTTCCATCATGGCTACTAACCTGCGTTTACTGCAAAATAAATATGATAAATTGAATTCAGTGAATGATCAACTTCTGGATAAATATAACCGTATGTTGGTTGGTTCAGAAAAAGATAATGCTAAACTAAGTGGGCAACTACAGATGACTCAGGAACAATTATTAAAAAAAGAGGATGAGTTAAAAGCCCTGGAGGCACGCTTAAATAAGCAACAACAGGATCTTGACGCGCTTTCTGCTGAATTGAAAAAACGCGAGGCACGTGTCAATGAATTAGAATCCATCTTAAAAAATAAAGACCAGGCAGCAGCTGACCTTAAAAAGAAATTGCAGGATGCTTTAATGGGCTTTGAAGGCAAAGGTTTAACCATTACTCAAAAAAACGGAAAAGTATATGTGAGTATGGATGAATCCTTGTTGTTTGAAAGTGGTAAAACTGCTGTTCAGCCTAAAGGTATTGAGGCTCTAAAAAATGTAGCGAAAGTGTTGGAACAGAATTCTGATATCAATGTTTTGATTGAAGGGCATACAGACGATGTTCCAATGATGGGAAAAGGAGAAATAAAAGATAACTGGGATTTGAGCGTTATCAGAGCAACATCTGTAACAAAAATTATCTTGCAGAATTCTAAAACGGATCCAACACGTATTACTTCAGCAGGCAGAGGAGAATTTTTTCCGTTAGATCCGGCTAAAACGCCTGAAGCAAGAAAGAAGAACCGAAGAACAGAAATTATTTTGACACCTAAATTGGATGAATTATTAAAAGTATTAGGAAGTAACTAAATTAAAAAACCTTTCTTATAAATTATTAATTAAAAATAAATCTATATGGCAATGATAAAAGAGTTTAAAGAATTTATAATGCGCGGCAACGTTGTTGATCTTGCAATTGGTGTTATTATTGGCGCTGCTTTTGGTAAAATTGTATCTTCTTTAGTTGAAGATATTATAACACCAATTTTATTAAAACCAGCCTTAGATGCGGCAGGAGCTGCAAATATTGAGCAATGGGCACCAGGGGGCATGTTGGTGGGAAAATTTATTGCTGCCGTTATTTCGTTTGTAGTGATTGCATTTGTATTATTTTTAATTATAAAGGGAATTAATTCTACGAAAAAAAATGCAGATCCGGCTCCTGTAGTAATAGCTGAACTAACTGTAATGGAAAAGTTATTAGTAGAAATCAGAGATTCATTGAAAAAGTAAAAAAGTGTTTTATTAAAAAAAACCTTTCACACATTGAAAGGTTTTTTTTATGTACTAATGATTACATCTTACCGATTTATATTAATTACTAGTATTATTGCAATAAATGGTATTGCGTATATAATCATGTGTTTTGATAAATATCAATCCAAGAAAAAAGGGAATCGTATTTCCGAAAATAAATTATTTTTATTTGCTTTTATTTTGGGTGCTCCCGGTATTTACTTCGGAACAAAATACCCTATTTATCATAAGGCTTCCAAAACTTCTTTTAAATTTGGTATTCCTATTTTGGTTATTGTAAACGTAATATGTATTTATTTTATTTTTAAATTTCTTTCATAATCGTTATGTTTAAAACCTTTATGCTCCGCGATTGGTGGCAATGAAAATTAATTTACACAAAAAAAGCTGCTCAAATTGAGCAGCTTAAATTTTTTAGTGATGATGATGTCCACCTGGCCCATGAACATGTCCATGATCTAGTTCTTCGGCAGTCGCTTCTCTCACGTCTAAAACTTCTCCAACAAAATGAAGGTTATGATCAGCTAAGGGATGATTAAAATCCATAATCACATAATCATCTCCAATTTCCTGAACAAAGCCCATTAATTCATTTCCATCCGCATCATTCATCATGAGTTCTTCCCCTTCTTTAACACGTTCAGCGTCAAAAACGCCGTCTACATTAAACGCTTCCTTTGGTATTTTCGGCATCATTGTTTCATCCGATAAACCGTAACCATTTTCAGGTGTCACTTTAAAATCAAATTTATCTCCTGTTTTTTTATCCAATAAATTTTTTTCAAAGTCCGGTATTAACTGCCCAACTCCAAATATAAATGTGAAAGGTTGTTCTTTACTTGTTTGCTCAACTAATTCAGGAACTTCGTTTTCGATGTGAGATGATAAATGATAATTTACCGATACCACTTTGTTTTGATTGATCGTCATTGTTTTATTTTGTTTTTTGCCCGCAGATTTCGCTAATTCCACAGATTAAAATTTAGTGTTGAGAAACGTGCTATTGCAAATTCCTTTCCGCAGGATTAGCGAGATCCGCGGGAAATAGTTTTAAAAATCAAATTTAATACCTTGTGATAAGGTTAATTTAGTTCCGTAGTTAATGGTGTTGGTCTGGCGACGCATGTATGCTTTCCAGCTGTCAGAACCACTTTCACGGCCTCCACCAGTTTCTTTCTCTCCACCAAAAGCACCGCCAATTTCAGCGCCACTTGTTCCAATGTTTACATTTGCTATTCCACAATCGCTGCCATTGGTTGATAAAAATTGTTCTGCCTCACGCATGTTTAATGTCATGATAGAAGATGATAATCCCTGAGGAACGCCATTTTGTAAAGCAATCGCTTCTTCAATCGTTTTGTATTTCATAATGTATAAAATAGGAGCAAAAGTTTCGTGTTGCACAATCGCAAATTCATTCTTTGCTTCGGCTATACAAGGTTTTACATAACATCCGCTTTCATATCCTTTTCCTTCCAATACACCGCCTGGTACTAGTATTTTTCCGCCTTCTGAAATCACTCTTTCTATGGATGCCATATAATCTTTCACAGCACCTTTATCAATTAACGGGCCTACATGATTTTTTTCATTTAACGGATCACCGATTACTAATTGCTTGTAAGCACTAATTAGTTTTTGTTTTACGTCTTCATAAATATCTTCATGAATAATTAAACGACGTGTTGAGGTACAACGCTGTCCTGCAGTTCCAACAGCACCAAATACGATGCCCGGTAAACAAGCTTTAATATCAGCGTTAGGGGTAATAATAACGGCATTGTTTCCACCTAATTCTAAAATAGAACGGCCAAAACGGCTTGCTACTTTAGTTCCTACAATGCGTCCAACTCTTGTTGACCCTGTTGCAGATACTAACGGTACGCGAGCATCTTCACACATTTTTTCGCCGATTGATCCCGGGCTTACTAATAAGCAGGAAACTCCTTCCGGTATATTGTTCGCTTCTGCCACTTCATTCCAGATATTGTGACAGGCTACTGCACATAAAGGAACTTTACTGGATGGTTTCCAAATGCAAACATCTCCACAAATCCAGGCTAAAGCAGTATTCCAGTTCCATACAGCTACCGGGAAGTTAAAAGCAGAAATAATTCCTACAATTCCTAATGGATGCCATTGCTCGTACATGCGGTGACTTTCTCTTTCAGAATGCATGGTTAAACCGTATAACTGACGAGAAACACCAACCGCGAAATCGCAAATGTCAATCATTTCCTGCACTTCACCTAAACCTTCCTGTAACGATTTTCCCATTTCATAAGAAACGAGTTGTCCTAATTCGTTTTTCTTAGCGCGTAATTTCTCTCCATACTGACGAACTATTTCGCCGCGTTTTGGAGCCGGAATATTACGCCATACTTTAAATGCTTCCGAAGCAATTTGCACAACTTTTTCATAATCGGCTTCGTTGGCAACTTTCACTTTTGCAATTAATTTCCCATCAACCGGGCTATATGATTCTATGACGTCACCGCTGGCAAAATAATTTTTGCCCGTTGAGCAGCCATTATTTACATCTTTAATTCCTAATGCTTTTAATACTTTTTCCATATTGTGTTTAATCTTTATTTATTTTTTTGAACGTTAAAGATAATGATTATATCATCTTTAGAGATAGGAATTTAGATAAATTGTGGAAAAATAAGGATATAAAAATGACTATTGCTTTATTCATTGAAAGACCATAAATATCAATGCTATCAATCAATTTTTGCGATAATAATTAGGAGTATTTCGATGTTGTCTGAGTTATTGGGAGTGGTTAATGCAATTACTGACCTTCAAAAAAATCTTCGTCTAATTCTTTTATTTCGTATGTTGCTTTTATTTGAATACCAACATTATATTGATGCATCAAATCAACTAATTTCTTTCCATCTATTAAAATAATTGTATGATGTGCATCATGGGCTTTTTTAACTGCGCCAATATCAAAAACAGAAGTTGTAACGAATACGCCTTTGCTTGTATCTCCGCTCATTGCGCCTATGAAATTTCGGATTTCTTTTTCTCTTACCTTATTTTCCCCGTATCTTTTAGCTTGTATATAGATTTTATCCAACCCTAATTTATCTTCATTTATAATTCCGTCAATTCCGCCATCACCTGATTTTGCTGTTTCAATAAAATCTCCGTAACCCATTTTTTTTAATAAAATTAATATTACTTTTTCGAAGTAATATGGGTCAATATTTTTTAATTTATCTAGTAATTCATTTTTAACTTGAGTGTCAATCTCAGAAAAACCAGTATCTATTAAATCTTGTGGCGTTGAATTTTTAATTTCAGTATTGTTCGTTACACCTTTTGTTTTTTCATCCGCGTAAAATTCTAAAAAATTTGAATTTTCAATTTCATTAAGTTTAAGTTCTTTTTTCTGGGATTTTCCTTTTTCAGTTATCTGAACCATGCCTCTTTCAGGAAAATGGATGTATCCGCCTTTTTTTAGATAAGATTTACCCCATGCAATTCTATTAAATATAAGTATATCACCAGATTTAGTTTTTTCATCTAATAAATGCTGAGGTAGTTTTGAATAATATTTTTCAATTACTTTTTTCTGTAATTCTCTTACATGTATAATTTTTCCATCCTTCAATATCTCTAATATTGGATTGAAGGTTTCATGAAACTTTGGTAATTCTTCTTTCATACATTCTATACTTAAAATAATAGTCTAATTATTCAACAGTCGCAATCACTTTCAGCTCTATAGCAATAGGTGTAGGCAGACAATTGATCTCAATAGTCGTGCGGCATGGAGGATTCTCTTTAAAATATTCAGCCCACAGTTTATTGTATTTCGGAAAATCGTCTTTCATGTTGGTTAAAAAAACCTGCACGTCCACAATTTTATCCCAGCTGCTGCCTGAATCTTCTAAAATGTATTTTATGTTTCTGAAAACAGAATGGCATTGTGCTTCGATATCATAAGAAGTGATTTTTCCATTTTCATCCAATTCAACACCCGGTATTTTTTTTATGCCTCGTTCACGGGGACCAACACCACTTAAAAACAGTAAATTGCCAACCCGGCGTGCGTGAGGGTATAAACCTACCGGCTCCGGTGCTTTGGATGATTCGATTGAATTGTCTTTGCTCATGTTTTAAACTTAAAAATTAATATTAAAGTGTTACTTCTATTCTGATGCTTTTATCCATTAAACTAACGTTATCAATCTGTGCTATTTTTTTAGTGCCATTATGCACCGTTACCCATCTTGTTTTTGATTTGTTGGCACGTTTCTGATCGATCTTAAAACTGCCATCTTGTAAGGTGTACATTTGCCCTATGATCATTTCAGTGCAATCTTCGCCATTTTCTTTACATTGAATATAGCTTACCAAAACATTAGCAACGCCCTCGCCGGTTGCTTTGTCCACAACTGTTCCCGCAATGCTGGTCTTTTTGGAATCGCAAGCCAAACATGCAAGACTCGTTAATAGTATAAAAATAATTTTTTTCATGGTTCGATTATTTAAATGCGTTCCAGCCTTGAGCTGTAATCGGATGAACTGTTCCTGCTTTGGCAATTAAGTTTACACCACTTTCTTTAGCAGTCATGTGTCCGATGATTGTAAAATCAGGCAAGTGTTTTATTTTATCATAATCTGCCATGGGTACAGTAAATAATAATTCATAGTCTTCGCCACCACTTAGTGCGCAAACCGTTGGATCTAAATTAAATTCACGTGCCCTGTCAAATGTTTGAGGATCTAACGGAATTTTATCTTCGTACAATTCACATCCTAATTCTGATTGTGTGCAAATATGCATCAACTCGGAAGCAAGTCCATCGCTCACATCGATCATGCTTGTTGGTTTTACACCTAAACCTTTTAACAAATCAATAATATCAACTCTGGCTTCGGGTTTTAACTGGCGTTCTAAAATATAGTCGTTACCTACCAGGTCTGGTTGAATGCCCGGATTGTCTTTAAAAACAAATTTTTCTCTTTCTAAAACCTGAAGACCCATATAAGCTCCGCCCAAATCTCCGCTCACACATAACAAGTCTTTTTCTTTAGCACCATTCCTGTAAACAATTGCATCTTTATCTGCTTCCCCTATCACTGTAATACTGATAACCAAACCACTGGTGGTAGAGGTTGTATCACCACCAATCAGATCTACTTTATATTTATTGCAGGCAAATAACATTCCTGCATATAATTCTTCCAGTGCTTCTACCGAAAAACGATTGGATGCTGCAATGCTTACTGTCACCTGCTTCGGTGAGCCGTTCATCGCACAAATATCAGACAGGTTTACGGTAATCGCTTTATAACCTAAATGTTTTAATGGAACATAAGTCAGATCGAAATGCACGCCTTCAACCAACATATCGGTTGAGACCAACGTATGTTTTTCATTATCATATTTTATAACAGCCGCATCATCGCCAATTCCTTTAACGGATGATTCATTGTGGATCTCAACATGTTCAGTTAAGTGTTTGATTAATCCAAATTCTCCAAGCGTTGTTAATTCTGTTCTTTCTTTATTTTCTAGCATGTTGATTTATTGAACCATATAAGTCATAAAAGGACATATAAGTTTTTGTTTAAATTATAACCAATCTTTTATCTTGTGTCTTTAGTCTATTATCCTCCTACTTTAATTTCACACATACATTCTTAGGTTCTGTAAAAAAATCAAGGGCTTCAAAGCCACCTTCTCTTCCTACACCTGATGATTTAACTCCGCCAAATGGCGTTCGGAGATCACGCAATAACCAGCAGTTAATCCACACAATTCCTGTGTGCAAATCTAGTGCTACACGGTTGGCTTTAGTAATGTCCTGCGTCCATAAAACAGAGGCTAAACCATACTGAGTAGAGTTAGCATATTTCAGCACTTCTTCTTCTGTATCAAAAGGCATGATCGTTACAACCGGCCCAAATATTTCTTCCTGGTTGGTTCTGCAATCATAACTTAATCCTTCTATGATGGTTGGTTCTAAGTAATAACCATTCTCAAATTCCCCGCTTACTTTGGCTTGTTTTCCTCCGCATAACACAGTGCCACCTTCCTCTTTAGCTAAATCAACATAGGAAAGAATTTTTTCCATATGCGATTTCGAAACAACAGCACCAATTTTTGTTTTTTCATCTAAGGGAGCGCCCACTAATAATTTTTGAGTCTTCGCTACAAAATCGGTTTTGAATTTTTCGTAAATGGAACGTTCTACAAAAATCCGTGAACCGCACAAACAAATCTGACCCTGGTTGGCGAAAGATGAAAGCATTGTTGTAGACAGCATTTTTTCATAATCGCAATCTGCAAAAATGATATTAGGATTTTTACCACCTAACTCTAATGATAATTTTTTAAACATAGGAGCGGCAATACTGGCAATACCTGCACCGGTTTTAGTTCCTCCGGTAAAAGAAATTAATGGTACGTCTTTGCTACTTACTATTGCATTACCAACTTTATGTCCGTAACCATGTATTATATTTAAAACACCTTTAGGCAAGCCTGCTTTAATACAAATCTCTGATAACAAATAAGCCGTCATAGGTGTTATTTCAGAAGGCTTGGCCACAACGGTACAACCTGCAGCTAAGGCCGGAGCAATTTTCCAACTAAATAAATACAAAGGTAAATTCCAGGGAGAGATGCAGCCTGCCACACCAACAGGTTGTCGTATGGTATAATTAATGGCAGTGTCTTCCATGCTATGGGCATTGGCCGCATAATGTAAAATACCGGTTCCGTAAAAATGAAAATTTGCTGCTGCTCGTGGTATGTCTACTGTTTTAGCCAAATGCAAAGGTTTGCCGTTATCTAAACTTTCTGCTACAGCTAAGTCATTTAACTGGTCTTCAATCAGGGAAGCTATTTTTAATAAGTATTTTGAGCGTGTTTCTTTAGGAGTTACACTCCATGTTTTAAAAGCTTCTTTAGCAGCGGCTATTGCTTTTTCAGCATCACGCTCATCACTATCCGGTATCAGGGAATAAACCACTCCACGTGAAGGATCGTAATTATCGATATACTGGTTGGAGGCAGGTTCTGCTAGCTCGCCATTGATGTAATTTTTAAGTTTAAACATGAGGTTCTTTAAGTTTACTAAAGTAATGAAATTGCCTCAATTATTATATAATTATGCAAGCTAATCAATCCGGAATAAAAGTGTTTTTATCATATTTATTGTATATTTTTAACCTTGTTATTAATAAACAAATGAGAATCCTGGTTTTTACACTTTTTGTCGCATTACTTTCTCTATCTCAGGGAATTAGTCAGGATGTTTTGTATACAACATCAGGCAATAAAATACAGGGGAAAGTTTCAGAAATAAATACGAAAGAAATCAAGTATAAAGATTTTAATAACCTGGAAGGTCCTACGTATGTTATTGCAAAAACGGATGTGGTATTGATTCAGTATTCAAATGGCTCAACTGATGTGATAAATTCTAACCCGAATACTATTGCGCCAAAAACGGAGCCGACAGTATCTTATGTGAGGCCATCTGATAATACAAAACCATCGGAAAAAGGTAAACCTGCAGAAAAAAAAGAATTCAATTTATATTATTTGAATAATAATATGCTGTCTATTAATGCTTTGGCTCTCGCTAATGGTGATGTAACCTTGATGTATGACAGAGATTTTTGTAAAAATCATTTATCATTAAGCTTTTTAGGAGGCTACAGTTTTAATTCACGAATGGGTGGGTTAAACTTATTTATTGCAGATTCAAAGGATAATGCGAAGAAAAAATATGACGCCGGTTTTGGAATAAATTTTATGCCGAGAAATACAAAGCGTGTTCAGTATTTTATTGGATTGTTTGCAAAGTATATGAGTTATGATTATCGTAATGTAGTGGATATAGCCAATAACCAAAAGAAATATGATAATGCCAGCGCATACCAGTTAGCCATCATGATCTCGAATGGTTGGGTGTTTAAAGTATCCCCTAATTTTAATTTTAAATTATTTGGCTCTATTGGTGCCCCCGTAAATTCTGTGGAATTAAAGCCTCAATATATGGGAGTTCCAAAAGTTTATTTAGGTTATTGTTTTGGATACCGTTTTTAAATTACAATGAAATATAAAGCACATATTTTTCTTATGATGTCATTTTTTGTGGCTATAAGTGTTTTGGCTCAGGATAAAGTTTTTTTGAGAAACGGAAAAATTATTCCTTGCAAGATCATGGCGATCTCTGAAAAAACAATCAGTTATAAGGATTCGGCAACTGCACCCTTAATCACCATATTAAAAAATGATGTTTTGTTGGCTGAATATCAGTCAGGCTCCGTTTATATGTTTAGTAAGGAACAAGCCGCTACAGATTTTAAAGTAATGAATAATGAGGTGAATTATAATGCCTCTCCCGAACTTAATGAAACTAGGCAGCAGCGCAAAGACAGAAAAATGGCGGAATGGAAAAAAGAAGAAGCTTTATTGGGAAATAATATCCTGGGGTTTTATATTCCGGAAATAGTTTTAGGACGTTTAACAATTTCCTATGAGCGGTTACTAGCCAATAAATCCATGGGTATAAAAATTCCGCTTAGTTTAACATACGACGGGCTTGGATTTTTAGCTGAAAATTCTTCTAACACTAATTCCTCCTCTACTAATACTAATTCCAGTTCGTCTTATTCCAATTCCTCCTCTTCAAATAACAACAGTACTAATTCAAATGTTAAACGAAATGTTGGAACAGGTTTTATTACAGGAATTGATGTGAGTTATTACTATGACTTAAAGCCTAAATTAAAATATTATTTTGGTCCACGGATAAGGTATGGAACCGATATGACGCTGGGTGGGATTGAAGGCTTAACTTTTCAGCTACAAAATGGTATTTTCAGGAGCCGTGGAAGAAAAATGACCAGCACTCTGGGGTTTGGCGTTGGCTTCTTTAAACTTTCTGTAAAATATGCCAACAGTGGTGCTTTTGACACTAAACAGGTTTATCCCTGGGCATCATTTACATGGCGTTTAGGATTCAGGTTATAACGTTGTTCATAGCCAGCATTTCCCTGTAATCCACCGGAATGAATGATTAAAATTTTCTGCTCTTGATTTAATTTGTTTTGCTTCAACAGATCAAAAACAGCAAAAAATAATTTACTTGTGTACACATAATCCAACGGTATGGAATATGTTTCTTCAAACCAGGATTTAAAATCCAGCAATTCTTTAGTGTGCTTAGCGTATCCTCCAAAATGGTAGTTATTTAATATTTCGGTTTGCGCTTCTTCTGCCTTGGCTTCAAAATTCAACACATTAATCGCTACTATATTCTGTTCCGGTAATAATGATTTTGAAATGCCTTTATAAGTAGTTCCTGTTCCGTGCGCGCAAAAAATAGTTGTATAATCCGACATCTTTTTTGTCAAAATTTCTTCGCAGCCTTTTTGTCCTAATTGATTATCGCCACCTTCAGGGATAATGTAAGCTTCAGGATACATATACCGCAATCTTTGTAAATAACCACTGTCTTTTTTTTGTGAGTATTCATCCCTGCTTACAAATAACAATTCCATCCCATTTTTATTAGCAAAGGATAGGGTAGGGTTGTTGGCTGAAGTTTCTTCTCCACGAATAATACCAAAACTTTTTAAACCGGCTAATTTACAGGCAATGGATGTGGCTGCAATATGATTGGAGAATGCTCCACCAAAAGTTATGATGGTGTTTTTATTTTCTTTTACTGCCTGTTCTAAATTGTATTTTAATTTAAACCACTTATTTCCTGAAATTTCCGGATGAATCAAATCAAGTCTCAGCACACCAATATGGTAACCGTTGTATGAAATTTGGTTGATGACAGGGGTATATGAGATCACTGAAATAAGGGATTATATTTTCAAATTTATAATTAAAAAATGATTTAGAATACAATATCTTTACACCACATGTTTAACAAAGAATTAGATCCTGAAGATTTTTATTATAGCCCTGAAGGTTATCTTGTTTTCACGGATATATATCACTTAAAGCGCGGTTACTGTTGTAAAAATGGTTGCAAACATTGCCCTTACGGATACAATAAAAAAACAGGACAATTTGAGAATGAGAAAAAATCCTGATCCAGATTTCAATGCTTTTACAATCCGATTAAAATTAAGATATTTGGATGCTTTCTAATCCCTGTTATTTTGTTAAAACTGTCAGCCTTAAATAATGATCAAATAAATTATGCCAATATTGGATTGATGATATTTTCTGCAATCCTTGCTTTTGTTCTGCCATTTGAGTTGTTTCTTTTTTCTTATGCTATACTCGGGCCATTGCATTACCTGACGGAAATCGGTTGGCTGCATAAAAAAAATTATTTCACCAAAGGGAAATATGATTTTGTGTTTCTGTCCGTATTGTGTGCGTTGGTTTTTTATTTCTCGTTTATTCAACCCGCAAAAAATGATTCACAAATCCCTAACATCATCTTGTTTGGACTTCTTTTATCACTCATATTTGTGTTGATAAAAGATAACTTATACAGGATTGTTTTATCGTTGCTCGCCCTGATCGGAATAGCGATGGCCAGCACAGGTATGATGTACTTTGTTTGGGTTGGTGTATTCCTGCCAACTATCATTCATGTATTTGTTTTCACTTGGGCTTTTATGTTGTATGGTGTGATCAAAAATAAATCATTTTCGGGCTATTTATCTGTGGCTGCTTTGGGGCTCATTGCCATGTCTTTCTTCCTTATCAAAGCTCCGGGTTTGCAATACCAGGTATCGTCTTATGTTACAAAAAGCTATGATCTGTTTTATTTGTTGAATACATTTTTGATTGATTTTTTCGGATTGTCAACCAATTCAAAAGATTCTGCAACGATCGTTTATAATACCAATGCCGGTTTTATCATTATGCGTTTTATTGCTTTTTCCTATACATATCATTACCTGAACTGGTTCTCAAAAACATCAATCATTCAATGGCATAAAGTTCCAAAAAGAACATTGCTGATCACCCTTTCGATCTGGATCTTTTCTATGGCGTTATATGTTGTTGATTATAATATCGGGTTAAAAGCCTTGTATTTTTTAAGTTTTTTGCATGTCTTTTTAGAATTCCCACTGAATATTACATCATTTCAAGGCATTTTTAGAGCCATTTTACCTGTTAAGAAATAGGGATTTTGCGGCTTTTTTTCAGGTATTCAATTAAATAAAAATCTGTATATTAGAGGGTTCAAAATTTCATTTGTGAAGATTTCTAAAGAGTTAAAAATAGGCATTGTAATTACGGCAGCTATAGGCTTATTTATTTGGGGAATTAATTTTCTGAAAGGTCGTAACCTGTTTAGTGATAAGTATGAATTATATGCGGTTTATCCTAAAATCGATGGCTTAATAGAGGCTAATCCACTTTTAGTTAATGGATTTAAGGTTGGTCAAATTAATAAAATTTCATTACTACAAGATGAAAAGGGGAAATACGGTGTACTTGTTAAATTTTTATTAACTGAGGTTGTTCAAATTCCTAAACATTCTATTGCGCGTGCTATAAGCTCAGATCTTTTAGGTTCAAAAGCTGTTGAGATCATTTATAGCAATGAAACTGAATTTGTTAAATCTGGAGATACACTAATCGCTGAAACAGAAGAGGGATTAAAAACCGCTGTCAGCAAGCAATTAGCACCCCTTCAAAAAAAGATTGAAGGTTTATTATCTTCAGTAGATTCAGTGATGACAGTTGTTCAGGTGGTATTAAATGATAAGACCCGCGAAAATTTAAGCAAGTCGTTTGAAAGTATTAAGTTGGCGATTCAAAGTTTAGAACAAACTGCTTATAAATTAGATGATCTTGTGGCTTCTGAAAAAGCAAAGATTTCTTCTATTCTCACTAAGCTAAACAGCCTTGCCGGAATGTTAGAGAAAAATACAGGCAAGATCGATAACATCATTGGTAATTTTAGCACTTTATCCGACAGCCTTGCTAAATCGAATTTAAAGAGTGCTATTGAGGAAGCTGATAAAACCCTGACAGAGTTGAACAAGTTGGTAGCTCAAATTAATTCAGGGCAGGGAACCCTTGGTAAACTGGCTAAAAATGATTCCTTATACAATAACCTGAATAAGGCTAGTGATGACCTGGATAAATTAATGAAAGACCTGCGTATAAACCCGGAACGTTATATTCATTTTTCGGTGTTTGGCAAAAAAGATAAAAATAAACCAAAATTATAATTCATTTTCTTTATGATTTCATCAATCATCTTTATTGTTCTTTTTCTTGGATCAAGTATATTTTTTTATCTGAATTCTAAAAAAATCCGCCGTAATATTCTCTTAGGAAAAGATATTTCCATTACTGATAACAAAGGAGAGCGTTTAAAAACGATGATATTGGTGGCTTTGGGTCAGAAGAAAATGTTCACACGGCCAATCCCGGCAATTCTTCATTTATTTTTATATGCGGCTTTTGTGATCACGCAAATAGAGTTAATTGAAATTGTATTTGATGGCGTTACCGGACAACATCGTGCTTTCAGGCCATCCTTAGGTGGCTTTTATACATTCATAGTTAGCTTTATTGAAATACTATCTGTCTTGGCTTTCATCGGTACGATCGCATTTTTAGCCAGAAGAAATTTATTAAAAGTACCACGTTTGGTTAAAAGCGAATTGAATGGATGGCCAAAGTTAGATGCCAATATTATCCTGATCATGGAAATAATTTTAATTTCTTTTATTTTTATGATGAATGGCGCTGATGAAGTTTTGTATTCAAGAGGCCAGTCGCATGCAGAGAATTTAGGAGACCGTACTTTTGGGCTTGCTATTAGTAGCTATTTAGGTCCATTGATTTATGGAAACATGCCTGATGCCGGTTTACATGTTATTGAACGTATTGGCTGGTGGGGACACATCATTATGGTGTTTAGCTTCCTGAATTATCTGCCGTTTTCCAAGCATTTGCACATCCTGTTAGCATTTCCTAATACCTATTTTTCCAATTTAAAATTAAAAGGACAATTCGATAATTTATTTGAAGTGACTGATGTGGTGAAACCCAATTTTGATCCTGCTTATCAGCCGGTGCTTGATCCAAATGCGGTAATTAAATTTGGAGTAAAAGATATCACTGATCTTAATTGGAAAAATTTATTGGATGCTTATTCATGCACAGAGTGTGGTCGTTGCACTGCCGCCTGCCCTCAGAGCATAACGGGCAAGGCCTTGTCTCCTCGAAAGATTATGATGGATACACGGGACCGTATGGAAGATGTTGGAAAGAGCATGGATAAAAATGGCGGAACTTTTGTAGATGACGGAAAAACATTATTAGGAGATTATATCAAACATGAAGAAATTTGGGCTTGCAACACTTGTAATGCCTGTGTTCAGGAATGCCCGGTTAATATTGATCCATTGGCAATCATTATGGGTCTGCGTCAGCAATTGGTGCTGGAACAAAGTTCTGCGCCTAACGAATTAAATGGCATGTTTTCTAACCTTGAAAATAATGGTGCACCATGGCAATTTAGTCCTGCTGACCGTGCTAATTGGATAAACGAAAATTAAGAAATTATGAGTAACACAACGATCAAAGTTCCAACAATGCAGGAAAAAATTGCCAAAGGCGAAACTCCCGATATTTTATTTTGGGTTGGTTGCGCTGGTAGTTTTGACGATAGAGCAAAAAAAATTACCAAAGCCATTGTTCGTATTTTAAATCATGTAGGTGCAAATTTTGCCGTATTGGGTGTTGAAGAATCTTGCACCGGAGATCCCGCAAAACGCGCCGGTAATGAGTTTTTGTTTCAAATGCAAGCCATGCAAAATATTACTGTTTTAAATGGTTATGATGTGAAAAAAATCGTAACAGGTTGTCCGCATTGTTTTAATATCATTAAGAATGAGTACCCTGAATTAGGAGGGAAATATGAAGTGATCCATCATACACAATTAGTTCAGCAATTGATTGATGAAGGGAAACTAAAAGTTCAGGGTGGAGCTTTTAAAGGAAAAAAAATAGTTTTTCACGACCCTTGTTATTTAGGAAGAGGAAATAATGTATACGAAGCACCGCGTGATGTGATTTCTAAATTGGATGCCGAATTGGTTGAAATGAAACGCAGTAAAGCAAATGGTTTATGCTGTGGTGCAGGTGGAGCACAAATGTTTAAGGAAGCAGAAAAAGGAAACAAAGAAGTAAATGTTGAACGCACCGAAGAAGCCTTATCTCACAACCCTGATATTATTGCGGTTGGTTGTCCGTTTTGTAATACCATGATGACAGATGGCGTTAAACATTTTAATAAAGAAGATAAAACCAAAGTAATGGATGTTGCAGAATTAATTGCGAACGCCAATGATTTATAATTCTTATCTATGAAAAAAATAGTAGTTCTTTTTATTCTTTCCGTTGTTCTGTTTTCTTGTAAGCCCGCTGCTGAAACAGTTATTGAAAATTCACAACGCACCGATTCCTTATTAAAAGTGATCAATTCGCCTGAATTAGCTGCTGTAAATAAAAAAATCCTGAATGAACCGGGTGATGCAAACCTCTATAACGAGCGTGCGAGAATCTATATGCAGTTCCGTCAGTTCGAAGAAGCCATTAATGATTCAAAGCGTTCGTTAAGAATGGATAGCACCAATGCAGCTTATTATTTAACGGAGGCTGATGTTTTTTTTGCAGCTAATGAAACAAGAAATGCAAAAGATGTTTTGGAAAAGGTTGTAAAAAAATTTCCCGAAAATACGGATGGATTATTGAAATTAGGAGAGTTGTATTATTTTGTTAAACAATATGAAAATGCTTTTGTGAAAATAAATCAGGCTTTAAAAATAAATGAAAACCTTGCAAAGGCCTATTACCTGAAAGGAAGTATTTATAAAGAAATGGGCGATACCAGCAAGGCTGTCTCCAGTCTTGAAACTGCTATTGAACAGGATAACAAGAACTTCGGTGCTTTCCTTGACCTTGGATTAATTTATGCGGCAAAAAAAAATGCGTTGGCTTTTGAATATTATAATAACGCACTTTCTATTAATCCATTAAGTATTGAAGCTTTGTATGCCAAAGCAAAATTGCAACAGGATTTTGGCCAGATCAAAGAGGCAGTTTTGCTTTATAATCAGATTTTGAAAACAAATGCCACTCATGTATTTTCCATGTATAATTTAGGAGCCATTGAGTTTGGCATCAATAAAAATCCGCAAAAAGCCATTGATTATTTTACAAGTGCTATTAATGTGAATCCCAAATATGCAGAAGCGTATTTTGCACGAGGAGCATGTTACCAGGAGTTAAAAGACAAACCCAATGCCCTTGCTGATTATAATATGTGTTTGCAATTAAAACCAAACTATGAACCAGCGGTTGATGGTTTGAATTCTTTAGGGAAGTAAGTCGGTGAAAAGTTAAAATGTTGAAGTCATGCTGAACTTGTTTCAGCATCTGTTTTTTGCCATTTAGACTTAAAATTAGGGCAGACCCTGAAACAAGTTCAGGGTGACGGATTAATGTTAATTCGAGTGTAGTAGTGAATAAAAGTAACAGGTTCATTATTCACGATAACTAAATACATTTTGCCAAAACAAAAATCCCCGATAAGATATCTTACCGGGGATTTTTTATAATGTATAATTTTAAAACTATGCTTCTGTGTTTTCAGGTGCCGGAGCATCTGTTTCAGGCGCTGATGTTTCTTCAACTTCAGGAGTTGCTTCAACTTCAGGAGCTGCTTCAACAACTGCAGTTTTTGCTGCAATTTTTGCTGCTCTTGCATCTTTAGATGCAGTTTCTGCTTTAAATTTATCGGAAATTGCTTTTTTCTCAGCAGATGACAAGTCATCTTTTTTGGTACTGATCTTGTTTGCTTTCTGGTCTAACCATTTAGAAAAACGCTCTTCAACCTGTGCCTCTGTTAAAGCACCTTTTTTAACACCGTCTAATAAGTGTTTTTTCATTAAAATACCTTTGTAAGATAAAATAGCTTTACAGGTATCTGTTGGTACAGCACCGTCTTGTAACCATTTTAAGGTATTTTCGAAATTTAAATCAATAGTTGCCGGGTTCGTATTAGGATTGTAAGTTCCTAATTTTTCTATAAAAGCTCCATCTCTTGGTGCACGACCATCCGCTGCTACCACGTGGAAAAACGCTGCGTCTTTCTTTCCGTGTCTTTGTAGTCTAATCTTTACTGCCATTTTATTTTTTTTAAAGTTTGGGCTGCAAATATCGACAATTTAATTTAATTAACATCGTTTTTTTGATAATTATTTTTATAAATGCTTAGATATCATTAATTTGACTAGTTTTGTGAGTTAAAATCCATTTTAAACGAAACTATAAATATATCTACATGAAATTACAAGAACGTGGCACCCTATTAATCCCTATCGATTTTACAGAACAATCACTTTTAGCGATTAAACAGGCTTATAACCTTGCTAAATATACCCATTCAAAAATTGTTTTATTGCATTCTTATGAAAAAGTGGGTGAAGAAAAATACGAGGAACTGAAGGCTTTAACCAAGCAGACAGAATCGGAAAGCGGCGTTCCTACTGAATTCATGAATGTGAAAGGGAATATTTATATTGAAGTTCCCAGAGTGGCAGAAGAAATTAAAGCTACTTTGGTGATGGTTGGATTGGAAAGTCACATGAGTACAAAAAATATTGTAGGTTCCAGTGCTTCCAAGATGATCAGAGAATGTGCTTGCCCGGTAATTTCTATAAGAGGAAAAGATCATAAAGATGGTTGTGAGAATATTTTATTACCATTGGATTTATCACGTGAATCGCGTGAAAAAGTGGATGTAGCCGTACAGTTTGCGCATTATTTCGGAGCCTCTATCCGTATTTTAGGTGTGTTTAGTTTATCAGATGCGGCTTATGAAAATCAATTACTAGCTTATTCTCACCAGGTAAAACAATACATTAAAGGCAAAGGCATTTCCTGCTCAAACAAATCTTTAGCAAGTGATAGTCTTGCTGATACTATTGTTGAATATGCTAATAAAATTGAATCTGATCTTATTGTGATCATGAATAAACCAACATTAAGTATTAAAGAATTTTTTAGTGGAACAGAAGCTCAAAAAGTAGTAGATATCAGTAATTTACCGGTTATGACTATTAATCCAACTAAAAAAGTAAGTTTAAATAGTTTTGGTACAGGAATGTAATTTTGTTTTCTAAAAAATAAAAAACGCTATGAGTCAATTGATTCATAGCGTTTTTTATTTAAACCATCTCTTAATAAATTAAACACTTAGTCGTATATTAGCCATTCAAAAATCATGAATTTATTTTTCCATTTAGGCAGGTATTTTATTCTTATTAAACGTGTGTTTAGTAAGCCTGAAAAGCTATCCGTTTATATGAGGCAAATTATTCATGAAATTGATAATATTGGTATCAGTTCACTTCCCATTATTGCGATCATCTCTTTTTTTATGGGAGGTGTTATCACCATTCAGGCAGCTTTCGGTTTTACCAGTCCAATAATTCCTTTATATGCACTTGGATTTACAACCAGAGAATCAATGTTACTTGAATTTTCGCCTACCATTGTCTGTTTAATATTAGCCGGTAAAATAGGATCTAATATTGCCTCCGAAATTGGATCTATGAGAATAACGGAGCAAATTGATGCCCTTGAAATTATGGGCATAAATTCGGCTGGATATTTAATACTTCCTAAAATTGCAGCGGGAATTTTAATACTTCCTTTTTTAATTGCTATTAGTATGTTTTTGGGAATTTTTGGTGGTTATGTAATGGGTATTGCAACAGGGGCATGTTCATCTTATGAATTTATTTTTGGGATACAGGCTTTTTTTGAACCCTGGAAATTGTGGTATTCTTTTTCAAAAGTAATAACCTTTGCTTTTTTAATTACTTCTATTTCCTCTTATTTTGGTTATTATACTCATGGCGGTGCTTTAGAGGTTGGAAAAAGCAGCACGGCTGCCGTTGTATATAGTAGCATCCTTATTTTAATATTCAATTTCATTTTAACTCAGTTATTTTTTACATGATTGAAATTAAAAATATTTCAAAAAGCTTCGGTGAAAATAAAGTAATTGATGATGTTTCGTTTGTTTTTGAACAAGGTAAAACAAATTTAATTATTGGAGAAAGTGGAAGTGGAAAAACCACCATCATGAAGTTAATGGTTGGTTTACATGAAATTGATAGCGGAGAGATTTTATATGATGGATTAAATTTTCCTGCGCTAGGCGTTAAAGAAAAACAGGAAGTAAGAAAAAAAATAGGCATGTTATTTCAGGGAGGCGCCTTATTTGATTCTCAAACATTAGAAGAAAACATTCAGTTTCCTTTAGATATGTTTACCACCATGAGCAAAGAAGAGAAACTGGAGCGGGTAAATTTTTGTTTGGAAAAAGTTCAGTTAACCAATAAAAACAAATTATACCCTGGTGAATTATCAGGGGGAATGAAAAAACGCGCTGCACTTGCAAGAGCGATCGCCAACAGTCCGCAGTATTTATTTTGTGACGAACCCAATTCAGGTTTAGATCCTAAAACTTCTATTGTCATAGATAATTTAATTCAAAGCTTAACACACGAATTTAATATCACCACTATTGTAATTACACACGATATGAATTCTGTTGTTGAGATAGGGCAAAAGATATTATACATTTATAAAGGAAAGCATTGGTGGACAGGAAACAGCCAGGAAATTTTAAAAACCACAAATCCTGAGTTAGTTGATTTTGTATTTGCATCAGGTTTTATGAAAGAAGTATTTAATGTTGTAAAAAACAAATAATCTTTATCATAAAAATTGGGATGATGAAAAAACTGAATTTTGAAAGATGACTTTAAATATTTAAATTTATAGCATGACAACCACGGCTTTGCAAATAGAAATTAACTCATTGCCAATTAATTTAAGGCAGGAGGTTGCTGATTTTGTTGAATTTTTGAAAACAAAAAAAGTAATTAATTCAAAGTTAAAAAAGCGCGAATTTGGTTACGCAAAAGGTAAAATTGAACTTGCTAAAGATTTTGATAAGCCGCTTGATATGTTTAAAGATTATATTTAATGGCATATCTTTTAGATACACATACTTTTTTGTGGTTTATTTCCGGCGACAAACAATTACCTAAAACTGTTGTTGAAAAAATTGCAGATATATCAACCCCGTGTTATATTAGTATTGGAAGTTTCTGGGAAATCGCAATAAAAATCCAAATTGGAAAACTTAAACTTGATATTGGTTTAGAAGAACTCTATCGATTCGCTGAAGTAAATCAAATTGAAGTAATCAGCATAAATGAAAAGCATCTTTTGGCTTTATTAAAACTAGGATTAATTCATAATGATCCTTTTGATCGATTAATTATTGCTCAGGCTATTGCTGAAAAATTAATAATCATTACAAAAGACAAAGAATTTAAGAAGTACAAGGTTAAACAACAATGGGGATAATACATTTTAAAATAAATTAATAAACATTGAAAGATAAAAAAAATACCGACCATGATTTTGAAATGAAAGCGACAACCTTTCATGGCTTAGAAGATGTACTAGTAAACGAGTTGATGAAATTAGGAGCAAGAGATATTGTTCCGTTTAAGCGTGGTGTATCATTTACAGGAGATAAAGGTTTTATGTATAAAGCTAATTTATGTTTGCGATCCGCATTAAAAGTTTTGGTTCCGATTTATTCGTTTACGGCGGCGAATGAACACGAGTTGTACGATAAAATGAAAGAGTATGAGTGGGAAGAATTAATGAATACGGATGATACTTTAGCCATTAATGCAACTGTTAATTCAGATGAGTTTGATCATAGTTTATATGTTTCTCAAAAAACAAAAGATGCTATTTGTGATCGTTTTGTAGATAAATTTAATGTAAGACCTAATGTTGATTTAGACAGGCCAACTGTCAGAATTTATGTGCACATTTTCAGAAACCAGGTTAATGTGAGTCTCGATAGCAGCGGAGATTCATTATTTAAACGTGGTTACCGTGTTGATATTGATACGGCACCAATGAAAGAAGTGCTGGCAGCCGGAATGATTTTATTATCTAACTGGCAGCCTCATTTACCTTTTATTGATGGGATGTGTGGAAGCGGTACATTGGGAATAGAAGCGGCATTATTTGCCAATAATATTCCGCCGGGGGTTTTCAGGGAAGAGTTTGGTTTTATGAAATGGCATGATTATGATAAAGAGTTGTGGGATACAATCTATGAAAGTACCATCAACCGGATTAAAGACGATATGCCTAATATTATTTCCAGCGACATTGATATTGTGCCTTTAGAAATGGCTAAGCGTAATGGTGCCGTGGCAAAAGTAGATGATGTCATTCAATACAAACATATTTCTTTTTTTGATTTAATGCCTGATAAACCCCACGGGACTATTTTATTAAATCCGCCATACGATGAACGTCTAAAAATGGAAGATACGAATGCTTTCTATAAACAAATAGGAGATAAGTTAAAGAAAGATTTCGGCGGCTGGACCTGCTGGATCATTTCTTCAAATATGGAAGCCATCAAATCGATTGGCCTTCACCCAAGTAAAAAAATGACGTTGTTCAATGCCTCACTGGAATGTAAATTACTGAAGTACGAAATGTATGGAGGATCTAAAAAAGCATCCAAACAAGAAAAAAACACAGAATAAAAACATTAAGCCCCTACAGGGCTTTTTATGATGCTGCAATTATTTACTATTAATATTAAGTCCCTCCGGGACTCCGTAGGAGTCAAATGTTAAAAAACATTTATATTGAGTTGCTTCGAAACCGCGCAGGAATCAAATATTAAGAGAATATTAATTGTATTGAGTCCTTCTGGGACTCCATAGGAGTCAAATGTTAATAGAAATACAACAAACGAAAGAATGAAGCCCCGTAGGGGCTTAATATTAAAATAAATATATATAAATAATATTTTGTATTATGTGTGGGATATCAGGGTTTATAGATTTTAGTGAAACTTCTACTAAAGAAGTTCTCCAAAAAATGACAGACGCTTTGATTCACAGAGGCCCTGATGGAAGTGGTTATGAATTCTTTAAACACTCGGGCTATTCTGTTGGCCTTGGTCACAGGAGATTAGCAATCATTGATTTGTCTGAAACCGGTAAACAACCGATGCAGTTTGGAGATTTGTGGATCACATTTAATGGTGAGATCTATAACTTCAGGGAAATAAAAGCAGAACTTGAAAAATCAGGACATCAGTTTATAGGACATTCGGATACTGAAGTTATTTTACATGCCTTTTGTGAGTGGGGAATAAAATGCGTTGATCGTTTTATAGGCATGTTTTCCTTTGTTATTTATGATCAGGTAAAGGAAGAAGTAATCTGTGTGAGGGATAGAGCAGGAGTGAAGCCGTTTTTTTATTATTGGAATCAGAACTTGTTTTTATTTGCATCAGAATTGAAATCCTTTAATTATCATCCGGATTTTAAAAAAGAAATTAATTCGGATGCCGTGGGTGCTTTTATGCAGTTTGGAAATATTCCTGCACCCCATTGTATTTTTAATCATTGCTATAAGTTAAAGCCAGGCCATTACATCAGCTTCAATTTAAAAACAAAAGAACTGAAGGAGATAAAGTATTGGGATGTTTACGACGCTTATAATAAACCAAAACTTGATATTTCTTTTGCAGAAGCTAAAACAGAAACGGAGAAGATCATGAAATCAGCTTTTGATTATAGAATGGTTTCAGACGTTCCGGTAGGTGTGTTTTTAAGCGGAGGTTATGATAGTTCTTTATTAACGGCTTTATTGCAAAAAGACAAATCAGAGAAATTAAAAACGTTTACGATTGGTGTTCCTGATATAGGATTGAATGAGGCAGAGTACGCTAAAGATGTGGCAAAACATTTGGGCACCGAGCATTATGAATTTACCTGTTCACAAAAAGAAGCCATCGAATTGATTGATGATATTCCGCATTATTACGATGAACCGTTTGCCGATAGCAGTGCCATTCCTACAACACTCGTTTCTAAAATGGCAAAGAAGCAGGTGACGGTTGCTTTGAGTGCTGACGGTGGAGATGAAATTTTTGCCGGCTATAACCGTTATGATTACTTAATGCGCTTTGGAAAAAAACTGAACAAAATCCCTGGTTTTGCAAGGCACTTGGCAGTTGGAGTGATGAACTGGATTCCAGCAGAGAAAATTCCTGTTATGAAAAATAAATATAATTTTCATAACCGTTACGAAAAACTAAAAGGCTTGTTGAATGATCCTTCTTCCCAAAACCTGATGTTGAATTTAAGTCGGCAATATGATGATGAGCAGTTAAAAGATGTGTTAGCATTTAAATTTAAAAAACTGAATACTTCTTATTTAAGTCAGGATTTAAAGAAAGAATTTTATTCTCCTTTGTCATACATGATGGCGGTTGATTACCAAACATATCTTGTAGATGATATTTTACAAAAAGTAGATCGGGCAACCATGACAGCCAGCCTGGAAGGAAGGGAGCCATTTTTAGACCATCGGATCATTGAATGGGCTGCTCAATTGCCGGACGATTTTAAATATTATAAAGGCTGTAAAAAATATATTCTCAAAGAGATTACTCATCAATATATTCCAAAAAAATTAATGGACAGGCCTAAACAGGGTTTTGCGATCCCCATTGAAAACTGGCTGGCACATGATTTGAAAGAGAAAGTGCTGTACTATTTAAATGATGATAAAATCAAGGAACAGGGAATTTTTAAGGTTGATTTTATTCAGAAACTGAAACGTGATTTTTATTCCGGAAAAAAAGAACTGGCACAAAAATTATGGTATGTATTGATGTTCCAAATGTGGTATGAAAAATGGATGTAATTTTATTACTCCTTTGAAGAATGCGCCCTTAACCCGAAGGATGTTAAAAATTCAACCATTTTCTTTAAAGCAATACCTCTGTGTGAAATTGAATTTTTTGTTTCCTGATCCATTTGAGCAAATGTTTGATTATAACCATCCGGCATAAAAACAGGATCGTACCCAAATCCATTTGTGCCGGCTTTTTCTGGCATTATTTTTCCCTTTATAATTCCTTCAAAAAGATATTTTTTGTCATTAATAATCAAAGCCATCACTGTTTTAAAATACGCTGACCTTTCTTGTTTGCCCTGCAATTCTTGCAATAACTTTTCCATATTATCACGATCACTTTTTTGTTCTCCCGCATACCTGGCAGAATAAACGCCCGGAGCGCCATTTAATGCATCAACCAATAATCCGCTGTCATCAGCAAAGCAATTAATGCCAGTTTCTTCATAAATCGTTTTGGCTTTCAATATAGCATTGCCTTCAATGGTTGTTTCGGTTTCTTCAATGTCTTTTTTGAAATGAACTTCATCCAGGCTAAGTAGGTTGATCGAATCAGGAATTAGGCTCCTGACTTCTTTCAGTTTATTTTGGTTGTGGGTTGCGAAAATCAGTTGCATATAATGGACTTGCAAATTTAAAATATATGTAATTTTAAGAAAATAGTTTGATGTTTTGAGTTTTAAATTCGTAAATTTAATATGGATTTATAAAGCTTAAAAATAGTTTTGTATTTGTTAAAAAATGAAAACAAGAGAGCAATTTATAGATGAAAACGCAGTCTTATTTTGGTACATAAAAAAAGACAAACTCCATGCGATCAGTGATGAAGTATTAGTTGAATTTATACTGAGTTACGCAGATTTACCGCAGATTAAAGAACTATTTAAAATAGTAGGTGAACAAAAAGTAGCCAAGATAGTTGAAAATAATATTGTTAAGGTAAAGGAGAAAAAACGACAAAATTACAGATTATCAATTTTAAATATGTTTGGAAAATATTTTGAGTCAAAAGGTTTACTTAAATATTCTTAATCAAAGTCAAAAAGATTTATTGCCTTTAATCAGTCAATTTAAAACCGATTATTACTTAGCTGGCGAAACTGCTATTGAACTATTATTAGGTCATCGGGAGTCTATCGATTTCGATTTATTTACATTTAAAAACAAAAACCAATTAAACGCAAAGGCTAAACTTCAATCTAAGACATCGGATAATATTATATCTATATTTGAAGGGAAAGATCAAGCGCATTTTATTTTAAATGGCGTAAAAATTACTTTTTTTAATTTCCCACATACAATTCCTGTAAACAAAGTGTTTGATGGTGTTAGAATGCCAAATCTTTTGACATTAGCCGCCATGAAAGCATTTGCATTAGGAGGAAGGGCTAAATGGAAAGATTATTTTGATTTATATTTTATTTTAAATCAAGGCGTTTCATTAGATGAAATTATTATCAAGGCAGGCTTATTATTTAATTCAAGTACTGCAACGTTATTTAATTACAGAAACTTTATGGAGCAGTTAATGTATTACGATGATGTGAGTTATGAAGAAGAGGTGACTTATGTTAGTTCAATGCAGCCTACTAATGAAGAAATAAAAAAGTATTTAACGCATATTAGTATTGAGTTTTTAAAAAATAAAGCTTTAAAATAACTTTTACGAGCATTATTTAATATCAAGTTCAAGAAAGTTCTGTATGAATATTTTTCATCAATAGCTGTCATCAGCAAAGCAATTAATGCCAGTTTTTTCATAAATCGTTTTGGCTTTCAATAAAGCATTGCCTTCAATAGTTGTTTCGGTTTCTTCGATGTCTTTTTTGAAATGAACTTCATCCAGGCTAAGTAGGTCGATCGGATCAGGAATAAGGCTCCTGACGTCTTTTAATTTGTTTATGTTATGAGTGGCGAAAATCAGTTGCATTAGAAAATAAATACTTTTTAAAATTCTGTTTAGTTTTGTTGAAGGATAATTAGTAAATTTAAAATTAGGATAATTTAATTTATGAAGGTACCATTCAATAAACCTTTTTTCATTGGTAATGAACTAGAATATATTTCCCAAGCTGTAAAATTGGGCAAAATATCAGGAGATGGTTTATTCACAAATAAATGCCATGATTTTTTTGAGAAAAAGTACGGATTTAAAAAAGTATTATTAACGACTTCTTGTACAACTGCACTGGAAATGGCTGCCATTTTAATTGATATTAAATTGGGTGATGAAGTTATTATGCCTTCTTATACTTTTGTTTCAACCGCCAATGCGTTTGTATTGCGCGGGGCGAAGTTAGTTTTCTGTGACAGTAATTCAGAGAATCCAAATATTGATCCTGCAGAGATTGAACCATTGATCACTTCCAAAACCAAGGCAATTGTAGTGGTTCATTACGCGGGAATTGCCTGCGATATGGATGTAATCCTTCATTTGGCGGAAAAATATAAGTTGTTTGTTATTGAGGATGCTGCACAATCCATTGATAGTTTTTATAAAAATAAACCTTTAGGAAGTATCGGTCATTTAGCAACCTTTTCATTTCACGAAACAAAAAATATTATGTCTGGTGAAGGTGGAATGTTAGTTATTAATGACGAAAAATTTATTGATCGGGCAGAAATTATTCGTGAAAAAGGAACAAATCGTTCTCAGTTCTTTAGGGGTGGTTTAGCTCAATACGATTGGGTTGATATTGGGTCTTCTTTTCTTCCATCAGATATCATTGCGGCCTTTTTATTCGCGCAATTAGAGAAACTTGAGGTGATTCAAAAAAAACGAATGAAAATTTGGAATTGTTATTATGATGCATTTAAATCATTAGAGACTTCTAAAAAAATTAAATTACCTAAAATACCCGAGTACGCTACAAATAATGCACATATCTTTTATCTTATTTGTCGTTCTAACGATGAGAGAGTAGCACTTATTAGCCATTTACAGGATGATGGAATTTTGGCAGTTTTTCATTACATCTCTTTGCATAAAAGTCCTTTTTATAGTGCTTTAAAAGATAACAGAGAGTTAACCAATGCGGATCGTTATACAGAACGTTTATTGAGACTTCCTTTATTTTATGATTTGGCAAGTAAGGAACAAACGCATGTTATAAACTCAGTTATTCGATTTTATAATTAGTTAAAATTACTTATTGCTTATTTTAATAAATTTTTTGATGAACACCTTATCATCAATAACGGTCTTTATTATATAACATCCTCTTGAATAAGAAGAAGTGGGTAAAATAATTAAATTTAATCCTTCAATCCCTCTCTGTGGGGCTGCTTCATATAGTAGCTGGCCATTTGAATTATAGATAGTAATATTTATTTCAATATTTTTATTCAGGATTACCGGTAAAGTTATATCTCCTTCAGCAGGATTAGGGATTGGGTTTGAAACAGCAATCTCATTATAACTTAACGTGCTACATAGGTTATTGTTAGTTTGGTTGTCATCATTAATGCCATTTACTTTTTTAATATCAACACAGGTAATATTATTTGTACTATTTGCCTGGGAAGCACTCTTTGAGTTAAAAGTATAGGTGAAAAAAGCGTTTGGAATAAGCGTACCGGCCCAAGTTTCTTTATTGTTTCCGCCATCGCTTATCTGGTATTGAAGATCAATGGCCGAAACTGGTATTGTTCCGTAATTAGCGAGATCCGTTTTCACGGTCATAAAGCCATCATCATCTTTAATGGTGGTTACATTTAAAATAGCAACATCAAGATAAGGTTTTGAAACTAAAAGAGTTTTTGTTTTTAAATTACGGCATCCTTGCAGATCTTTTAAATTAAGTGTTACGGTATATGTTCCTTGTGCATTAAATGTGTAGGAAGGGCTTTGAACAGTTGATGTAGAAATGCTGCTTCCGGACCATACATATGAACTGGCATTTAAAATAGAAGGAATAAAATTTACAGGTGAGTTGATGTAATAATAGGTAGCGGGGTTAGTGGTGAAATCGACGATTGGTAAAGGATAAACGGTGATTGTTTTTGTTATAGAATCTTTACAACCGAAAGAATTTACAACGGTTAACCGAACCGGGTAACTTCCCGCGCTGCTTAGACTAAGAGTGGGATTTTGAACAGCTGAAAAAGGTAGATTATTTAATTTCCAATTGTATGATGAAATGACACCGCTTTGTGCCATAGAAGAGTTGATGGCTGTGATGGTATCTTTTAAGCAGGATGCAGGAATAGTAAAATTTGGAACCGGGGGAGAAAATATAGTAATAATCTTACTGATGTTTGAGGTACAACCGTTTACGGTAACTGTTAAAGAAACTGAGTACACACCGGAAGTTGCATAGGCTTTAGCGACAGTTAAACCTGCCGAAGTGCTGTTGCCAAAGTTCCATAAGCGGGTAGATGGAGCTGTAGAGGATGCAATGGAATTATCCTGAAAAACAGTCGTGGTATTGGTACAAGGCGTGCTATAGGTAAAACCTGCTTTTACCTGTGCTTTTACTGTGATAATGTTTATCAGTGAATCTTTACAACCGGCATTATTGGTAGCCACTAATTTGATAGTATAATTGGATTGAGTTGAGAACAGATGTTTTGGATTTTGCGAATTGGAATTATTAGCTAAACCACTTGAGGAATCTCCAAAATTCCAGTTTAAAGAGGAAAGAGGATAACCGGCATTGCTTGTGCTGAGGTTAGAAAAAGAAGTGCTATCATTTTGGCAGGAATTGCCTATCGAAAAATTTACGGTTGGCTTTGGGGCAATATGAATTGTTTTGGTTATTGATTGTTCGCAACCCGCATTGGTGATTACCTTTAAACGAATAGTATAGGTGCCAGTGTCTGAAAAGGTATGAAAAGGATTGGTTGCTGCTGAGGTACTGAATGTTCCGGAAGCAACATCCCCAAAATTCCAATTAGTAGCAATAATTGTATTTCCAGCAACAGCACTGGATAAATTGGTGAAACTAACGGCAGTATTTTGACAACCAATGCTTGTACTGAAATTAGCGACAGGAGCTTGACCACTAATGTTTACAATAATAGTATCTCTTGCCACACAGTTATTGGTGTTTGTTACTACAACAGAATATTGCCCTGTGGTAGTAATTAGTAAGGAATCATTATTGGATCCTGTGCTCCAGGTGTAGGTGAGTGAAGGAGAAGCGCCGCTGGTTAGGGTAATTAAGTTGCCGGAACAGAGAAAAGTGTCATTTCCTAAAGACATGGTATTGGCAAATGTATCTACGGTTATTTTGAGGGTATCAGATGTGATTGAGCAACCCAAAGAATCTGTAATTTTTACATAATAATTACCGGCCTGGGTAATTGCAAAAACTGAATCAGGTGAATTATCCTGCCATTGAAATGAAAAGGAACTTTTTGGGAGCTCTGTATCCCATGCCAGATTCTTGTTGGCACAGATCACATTTTGCAAAGGCTGATGGTAATTGGGGTAGGTGACCAAAATGGTATCGGAAGAAAGTTTCCCGAAAATATTGGTAGCATTAACCCAATACTTACCTGATTTATTTACTGCGATGCTTGGAGTCGTTGCGCCGGTTGACCAGGCATAGTTAGTAAAGTAACCTATCGGACTAATTATTGTATCACAATAGGAATTAGCTACAGTAATATTATTTGGAAGGGATATCGGTGGAGCATATTTATTAAAAATATATTGTTCTATTTGATTTATTTCTGAAACTTTTAAAATGCCATTATATACAATGATCTCGGCAATTTCGCCGACAGTCCCCGAGCTATAAAAATTACTTTCCCCTAATTGATTAAAATTAAATAATCCGTTATATACAAAAGGAGTAGTAGTGGCAGTTTGTGACCCATCTTTGAATACACTTGCAGTCAGTTTATTAAATTTAATTAAATATGCTGAATAATCGGTTTGAGCACCCGTGTTCAAACCGGCATAAGTAGAGGGAGTTTGAATATAGGTAAAACCATCATCCCAGTTGAAAATACCGGTTTGTGTTGTAATATCGCCAAATATTATTAATCTGTTAGCTGCTGCATTTTTTTTTGCTATGTAAAATACAGTAAAGCTATCAATTGAAAATGTCGCATCGAATATTAATGAACTTGTGCCACTGAATTGTATAGTTGGCAAATTATTAATTTCAATAGAATTCTGGATTAGTGGTTCAGACCCGGGTAAAGAATGTAAGTTGTTGTTGTTTCCACTTATGTCAGACCAGGTTAAAACTTTATTTGAAGAGTTTTTAACTATTCCGGAATCGGCCTTTAACCATAATTTTAAATTATTATTAGGTATTGATTGTCCAATCAAAGAACTATAATTTAGACATAAAATTATACATAAAAAAGAACAATGAACTACTGCTTTTTTTATTGATTTACTATTCTTATAAATGAATTTTTTATATAGCAATTTACGGTATATGTTATTGACTATTACAAATATAGTAAAACCAACCTGAATTTTACAGACATTTAGATTGTATTATAGTAAATAAACTCCTTGTGGCATAGAAAAGATTGATATTTGACTATTTTTTGTTTATGCTTCATATTTTTTTGAAAATTAAATAATCACAGATCTTATTTGATAATTTATTCTTAATAAGAATTGGCAAATGCTTGAAACTTAATTACATTTATAAAGTTAATGCCAATATTATTTTATGATAAATGTAACTAAATCCTATTTACCCCCCCAATCAGATTATAATCGAATCATTGATAGTATATGGCAAAATCATCATTTAACTAATAGAGGCCCTTTAGTACAAAAATTAGAAAATGATATTTGTAAAAAATTAGGACTTGAAAATCTACTATTTGTTTCTAATGGTACTATAGCTATGCAATTGGCTATTAAGGCATTAAATATTATTGGAGAAGTTATAACAACTCCCTTTTCTTATGTTGCTACCACAAATTCATTACTTTGGGAGGGCTGTAAGCCTGTGTTTTGCGATATTTCGAGTGAAACCTTTTGTATTGACAGTAGTAAAATTGAAGCTTTAATTACTCCTAGAACTACAGCTATTTTAGCAACTCATGTATACGGAATACCTTGTGACGTTGAGCAAATCGAGAAAATTGCATTAAAGCATAGTTTAAAAGTAATATATGATGCTGCACATGCTTTTGGTGTTGAATACAAAGGCCAAAGTATTTTTAATTATGGTGATGTAAGTACATGTAGTTTTCATGCCACAAAACTATTCCATACAATTGAAGGTGGTTCAGTCACCGCTAAAGATACTGAGGTTTTAAAATTGATAAATCTGTATCATTCATTTGGTCATATTGGTGATGACTATTTTACAATGGGCATAAATGGTAAAAATTGCGAATTTCACGCGGCAATGGGCTTATGCAATTTGCCGATGCTTGATCTATTAATAGAAGCGAGAGCAAAACGTTCAGATCTCTATTCATCAATATTATCCAAAGCGGCAATTACACGCCCAGGAATGCCTGAATCGACAAAATATAATTATGCATATTACCCTGTGGTGTTCGAAAGTGAATCCATTTTATTGAAAGCAAAAGAAACTTTTTTGAAAAATGAATTCAATACACGTCGCTATTTTTATCCTTCATTAAATAATTTGCCATTTTTGACAGAACATTATTCTTGTCCTATTTCTGATGATATCTCGAAGCGTGTTCTGTGCTTGCCAATGTATTTTGATCTTGAAGAATTCCACATAGAAAAGATAAGTAAGATTATTAATTCAATAGTATAGATGAAAGTAGCTGTCATGCAACCATATTTATTTCCTTATATTGGTTATTTTCAATTAATGAATGCGGTTCATGAATTTATTATTTATGACAATATTCAATATACGAAAAAGGGATGGATAAACCGAAACCGCATTTTAATTAATGGGGCTGATGCGTATATAACTTTTCCTTTAAAAAAGGATTCCGATTACCTTGATGTAAAAGACAGGTATTTATCTGATGATTGGGGTATGGAAAGGAAAAAAATATTAAATCGAATTACAGAATCGTATCGGAAAACACCACATTTCGCTGCAGTTTTTGCTGTGTTAGAAGGGATTGTTGAATTTGAAAGCAAAAATTTATTTCAATTTATTTTAAATTCTTTAAGACAAATAAATCATTACCTTGATATTAAAACACCGATAGTTATATCCTCCTCTATTGACATTAACCATGATTTAAAATCCGGGAAAAAAGTCATGGCAATTTGTAAAGCCCGGCATGCAGATGTATATATTAATCCAATTGGAGGTTTTGAATTATATGATAAGGAAGAGTTTAAAAATGAAGGAATTGAATTGAAGTTTTTGAAAACCAATAATATAGTTTATCCTCAAGTGGAAAATGAGTTTATTCCTTTCCTTTCAATTATTGATGTTATGATGTTTAATTCAAAGGAGGAGATCAGGCGTCATTTGCAATCGTCGTTTACTTTGCAGTAAATAAAATAATTTAGAATGTTTACTTGGAGAAAAAAAGGTAGGATATTTATACCTCAGGAAATAACGAATATTGATTGGCTTAAAAGTTTTGCCCAGGCGCCGGCAATATTGAAGTTTGATGATTTTATCCGTGTATATTTTTCTTGTAGGCCTAATCCCGACGAAAAGGGACAATATGTGAGTTACTCAGCATATTTAGATTTAAATAGGAAAAATTTATTTGAAATTATGAACATCGCTAAGGAGCCAATATTTAAACTTGGAGCAAAAGGGACTTTTGACGAGTTTGGTACTTATCCAACATCTGTAATTTGGAAAGGGAATGATGTAATGGCTTATTACGCGGGTTGGACCCGTTGTGAATCTGTGCCATTTAATGTTGCCATTGGCGCTGCAATCAGTAAAAATAATGGAGAAACTTTTGAAAAAATAGGGAGCGGTGGACCTGTATTGTCATACAGTATTAATGAACCATTTGTATTAAGTGGCCCAAAAATCAGGCAATTCAATGGTACATATTACTTGTTTTATATTGCCGGACGAAAATGGATTGAAAATGAAGGTAAACCTGAACCGGTATATAAAATCAGAATGGCTCATTCAAATAATGGGTTAAATTGGATTAAAGAAGACAAAGATTTAATCGAATCTAAATTGGAAGAAAATGAAGCTCAGGCAAGCCCTGATGTTTTTTACCATAACAATAAATACCATATGTTTTTTTGTTATCGTTACGGGTTGGATTTCAGGGGTAAAGCGAAAGGTTATCGTATTGGTTATGCCTATTCTGTTGATTTAGTAAACTGGGAACGTGATGATTCTAAAGCGGGTATAGATGTATCTGAAGAAGGATGGGATTCTGAAATGATAAGCTACCCTCATGTATTTGAGTTGGATGGAAGAATTTACATGATGTATTTAGGAAATCAGGTAGGCAAAGAAGGGTTTGGGATTGCTGAATTAGAAGGCGAATTAAAATAATAAGAAATTGATCATGAAGTGGAAAAAACTAGGAAGAATATTTAATCCTATTGATTACAAATTAGCTAATAATTGCGTAGAATTTGCTCAATCACCTCAAACTTTAATATGTGATGGTTTTGTGAGAATCTATTTTTCTACAAGAGAAACAGATAAGAAAAACGGCAAATTCTTGAGCCACATTTCATTTGTTGATATGACAATGGATTTTAGGACAGTACTTAATATTTCAGAAAAAGTAGTAATAAAATTAGGTGAGCTCGGTACATTTGATGAGCATGGTATTTTTCCAATAAACGTTGTTAAGGATAAGAACAGAATATTGGCTTATACTTGTGGCTGGAGCCGCAGAGTGGCAGTGTCTGTTGAAACATCGACAGGGCTGGCAATTAGCAATGATAATGGTTTAACGTTTAATAAAATCGGGCATGGTCCAGTGTTGACTTCATCACCTAATGAACCATTTTTAGTTGGAGACAGTTTTGTTACTGCGTTTGATGAAATGTATCATATGCTTTATATATTCGGAACCAAGTGGATAAATACAAGTGAAGAAGAGCCTGCGCGTGTATATAAGATCGGACAAGCAACGTCGCCAGATGGAATAAACTGGATAAAAGAAGAAGGAAAGCAAATAATCTCAGATTTTTTAAACTCTGATGAATGTCAGGCCTTACCAACAATAATTTATCATAATAATAGATATCACATGTATTTTTGTTATAGAGAGGCAACAGGTTTTAGAAAAGACAAAACAAGAGGATACAGGCTTGGTTACGCTTATTCAGATGATTTAAAAAGATGGACACGAGACGAAGTGAATGTAGGTATCAATTTTTCGGACGAAGGTTGGGATTCGGAGATGATGTGCTATCCTCACATTTTTAAATGCGAAGAAAAAGTGTATTTACTATATAATGGCAATGAATTTGGAAGATATGGCTTTGGAATCGCAGTATTGGAAGAATAATTTCTTAAATTTATTGATAATTAGTTAGTGCATATACAAAACATTACATATAAAACACAATGCGGTAATGAAAATGAGGTTTTTTTGCATTTAAATTATTGTAATAATTCTTTTATTCCTCCATTAAATACAAGAGTTGATCTTAAAGAATATTCAAAAAAGATCTATAATAATGCTGTTACTTTTGAAGCCTGGCATGATCAAAGATTAATAGGTTTAATTGCCACCTATTTTAATAAAGAGGATAATTTTGGATTTATTACTAGTGTGAGTCTGGCAAAAGAGTATTCAGGAGTAGGTATTGCCTCTAAACTTTTAGAAATGTGCGTGGAATATGCTGCAAAACATCATTATGATGAATTAAAACTGGAAGTAAATAATGATAACATACCTGCTGTAAACTTCTATAAAAAATATAACTTTACACAAATTGACATAAATAAAGATTCTTTAATGATGAAGTATATTTTAAAGAACAAGTAAATCATTATACATGAGTACAAAAAGAGATTACAACGAAGAATTAAAAGATGCAAAAGGCCACAAATACGCTTATGGTTTTGATTTTGATGTCATGCACCCTTTTATGTTAAGATCATTCCTTCCATTTTTTAGAAATGGTAATTTTTTGGAATTGGGGAGCTTTAAAGGAGATTTTACTCGTCGCTTTTTCCCTCATTTCGACGATATAACATGTGTTGAAGCATCTGATGAAGCTGTTGAAATTGCAAAAAAGGAGTTTGGAACAAAAGTTAAATTCATAAACTCTATGTTTGAAACAGCAGTATTGCCAACAAAATATGATAATATAGTCCTAACACACGTTTTAGAACATATTGATAATCCGGTTGCTGTTTTAAGAAGAATTAATGATGAATGGTTGAGTGATAATGGTAGATTCTTTTTGGTGTGCCCAAATGCTAATGCCCCATCTAGGCAAATTGCTGTTAAAATGGGCTTAATTAGCCATAACTCGGCCATAACCCCTGCAGAAAAAGAACATGGCCATAATATTACTTATACATTAGATACACTGGAAAGAGATGCTAAGGCAGCTGGTTTAAATGTTGTTTATCGCTCTGGTATTTTTTTCAAAGCGCTCGCAAATTTTCAATGGGATAAATTGTTAGCAACAGATATTATTTCGCCTGAATATTTAGAAGGTTGTTACCAGTTAGGACAACAATACCCTGATTTATGCAGCAGCATTTTTTTAATGTGTGAAAAAAATGAAAAGAATGCTTTTCAAAACGTTTAATTATTAATCATTAACTTTATGTGTTTCACGATATGGAATTTGAAATAAAGCCTCAGCGAAAGTTTAGTTTAGGGATTAAAGAATTATGGGACTATCGGGAGTTGTTTTATTTCTTTACTTGGCGTGATGTGAAAGTAAAATATAAGCAAACGGTTTTGGGTTTTTTGTGGGCAATTATCCAACCCTTATTTATGACGGTAGTATTTACTGTTTTTTTTGGAGATTCTATTTCGCAAAAAACAAACCTGCTAATTCCTTACCCTGTTTTTGCCCTGAGTGGTATGTTATTATGGGGCATCTTTAGCGGAGGAATGAGTAATGCAGCTAATAGCATGGTTAATAATGCTAATATTATCAAAAAAATATATTTCCCTCGTTTAATAATACCAATTTCTGCGATATTGGTTGCGCTGATCGATTTTTTTGTTGCCTTTGTTGTTTTTATCGTTGTACTTTTTATTTATAAAGTTGAAATTGAGCTTTCAGTTCTGTTTCTTTTGCCCGTTAGTATACTAATTACATGTTTAGCATCAATGGGCTGTGGTGTGTTACTTGCTGCATTAAACGTTAAATATAGGGATGTGCGGTATATAATTCCTTTTTTAGTTCAGGGTTTATTATTTTTAACACCGGTAATGTATCCTGTAGGAATTTCTGATAGTAAAACTGTTCAATTGATTTTAAAGTTAAATCCTTTATCGGGAGCCTTAGAATTGATGAGGGGATTGTTTTCAGGTTATTCCATCAACATGGAAACAGTTTTGATGAGTTTGGCTTCATCAATTTTTCTATTTGTTGTTGGAGTTATTTATTTTAGAAAAACAGAAAGTTATTTTGCTGATTTAGCCTGATGAAACCTATTTTAGAAGTACAAAATATAAGTAAAAAGTTCATGATCAATCATGAACAACAGGCTTATTTGAGTTTAAGGGATTCTATTTCTAACATTTTTAAAAGCAGGAACTCTACCGAAGAATTTTTTGCCTTAAAAGATGTTAGTTTTGAGGTTATGCCTGGCGATACAGTTGGTATTATTGGTAAAAATGGAGCAGGTAAGTCCACCTTATTGAAAATTTTATCTAAAATAACTCCTCCAAGTACCGGAAGAATTATTGGTCGTGGTCGTGTTGCAAGCTTGTTGGAAGTTGGGACAGGGTTTCATCCTGAGTTAAGTGGTAGAGAAAATATCTTCATGAATGGTTCAATACTTGGAATGCGCCGAACGGAGATCCTACGAAATTTTGATGCTATCGTAGATTTTGCGGATGTAGAGAAGTTTATTGATACGCCTTTAAAACATTATAGCAGTGGAATGCAGCTTCGCCTTGCATTTGCCGTTGCAGCGTTCTTAGAAAACGAGATATTAATTATCGACGAAGTATTAGCAGTTGGTGATGCAGAGTTTCAAAAAAAATGTATGGGTAAAATGGGCGACATTTCTAATAGTGGTAGAACTATTTTATTTGTTAGTCATAACATGGTTGGTGTAAAATCACTTTGTTCTAAGGGAGTTTTAATTGAAAAAGGAGTAGTGAAGCAAACCGGTAAAATTGATGAGATAATTAACTTATATCTTTCAAAAGTTAGTGGTAGCGAAAATTATTTCGCAACAGATCTTAACTTAGCTATTGGTAACGACTTCTTAAAACTAACTCGTATAACGACGATTTACGATAGTCACGATGGCCACATATACATAAATACTCCAATTAAAATTGAGTTTGAACTTGAGTACCTACTGGAAAAACCTTTAGTTTTTAATTTGAGTATTGTTTTAAACACTATAAATCAGATATTGGTATTTAATGTTTCAACAGAGGCTAAAACTGTAAATAAAGGAAAGATAACCTGTTGTCTGGAAATTCCTGCTAATTTATTAAATGACGAGATCTATATTATGGATGTGTATTTGGTGAAGGATTCATCTGTTGTGCTTGTTAAAAATGAGAGTACCATACAGATTGAAGTTAAAGATCTTCCAAGAGATGGAAATTGGTACGGTAAATGGCTAGGCGTTGTTCGGCCTCAGCTTAATTTTAGTTTAAAAAATTAATTTGATTAAAAATTATATCATATGTTGCAAAGAATTAAAAACTCCCTTAAATACCTTGTGTTTGGAAGTTTAGATAGAAATATTAGTAGTAAGCCAGATAGATATTGCTCAGTTTGTTTTTCAACATTTAAAGATTTTAATCCTTTGCCTTTGGAGTTTTTAAATGATCTCGACACCAATACATTTAAGTATTCTATCTTTCAGGGAGAAACATTAAACCTATTTAATTACAATTGTCCTAAATGTGGCGCTACAGATAGAGACCGCTTATACGCTTTATATTTTGAATTAAATAAGGATCAATTAAAAGGAAAAAAAGTACTGAATTTTGCTCCTGCAAGATCGTTGAAAAAAAATGTGACGAGCTATGGAGCAACATTTCGTACAGCCGATCTGTTTGTTGATGGTGTTGATGTTGACGATAAGGTAGATATTCAAAATATGAACGCCTATTCGGACCAATCATTTGATATATTTGTTTGTTCGCACATATTAGAGCATGTTGATAATGATATAGCTGCAATGAAAGAGTTGTACCGCGTTTTAAGTAATAGTGGCTGGGGTATAGCAATGGTTCCTATTAATCTTGGTATTACTGAAGTCGATGAAAATCCAAGTATTAAGGACGAGGCTCAGCGCTGGCATCACTTCGGGCAAGGAGATCATGTGAGAATGTATTCAAAACAAGGTTTTGTTAAGAGACTACAAAGTGTTGGCTTTAAAGTAGAACAATTAGATATAAACTTTTTTGGTGAAAATGTTTTTGAAAAACTAGGCCTTCATAAACGATCAGTATTGTATGTTGTTAGAAAATAGTTTACTCATTGTGCTACAAATAACAATAGTATTGATAACGTTTTATTTCCAATTATAGTTTTGTATGAAAGATCAAAAACAAATCGATACACCTTTACTTTCTGTTTGTATTATAACATATAATCACATCAATTATATACGACAGGCTATTGATAGTGTATTAATGCAAAAGGTGGATTTCTCCTGGAATTTGATCATTGCAGATGATTGCTCAAAAGATGGAACTCGTGATATTTTATTGGAATACAAACAAAAATATCCCGAACTTATTACATTGATTCTTCAGGAAAATAATATTGGTGCTGCAAGAAACTGGATTACACTGTTATCAGAACCAATTTCAAAGTATATTGCCTACTTTGAAGGGGATGATTATTGGACCGATCCCTTAAAACTACAGAAACAGTTTAATTTTTTAGAAGCTAATAATTCTTTTAGTTCTTGTTTTCATAACACTATGGTACTTAAAGAAAATAATGAGACTATAATTTATAGAGATTATGATCGTGATCGATATACTATCGAGGATACCCTTGGTAATATTTCTCTTTTTCATACTTCATCATTTGTGTTCAGAAGAGAAGCTTTAGCATTTCCTTCGTGGATAGGGGAAGTTAGGAGCGGCGACATGCTATTATTTACCATTATAGCAAGACTAGGTGATATAAAATATTTGCCCGAAACAATGAGTGTGTATCGGAAACATGGATCTGGTATTTCAAGCGTAAGAGTTGATGAGGGCATTTCAATGAATGAAAATCATATTCTACGCTTAACATACACAAATGAATTCCTTGATCATAAGTATTCTAAGGTTATAAAACAAACAGTCAAAAAATATAAAAAGGAATTGTTTTATTATACCAAGTTGGGAAAGATAAAAAGTAAAATGCGTTTAAGAACAAGATTGAGCTTTATTTATAATCGATTATTTAATCGCAGTTAATTTGATTAAGATTATATGTATGGCGAGAGGTTAAGGCAGTATGAGAGGAAGAATTTATTTAAAAGGAATTAATGGGCTAAGAGCAATTTCAGCTATAAGTGTTGTTGTATCCCATATTAACCTTTCACTTGTTCAATTTAATTTGAATAATTTAGGCTCCATTGATCTTGCTGGATATGGAGTAACTATTTTTTTTGCTATTAGTGGTTTTTTAATTACTTTTTTAATGTTAAAAGAAAAAGAGAAAGCCAATATAAGTATTACAAAATTCTACATTAGAAGAGTATTGAGAATATGGCCCCTTTATTTTCTAGTTTTAATCTTAAGTATTGTAACTGCACATATTTATCATCTTGGAAATCTTCCAGGCTCATTACCGTTTTATATATTGCTCGCAGCAAATATTCCTTTTATATTTGAAAACGCATTGCCATTTTTAGGCCATTATTGGTCTCTAGGGGTTGAGGAGCAATTTTATTTATTTTGGCCTTGGATATTTAGAAACAGAAAAAATCCATTAAAATTTGTTGTTATATTCACAATTACTTTTTTCTTTCTTCGTTTATTATTTAGATTAATTGAATATAAATTTGGGTATTCCCTGCCATATACCATTATTCATGTCACTAGATTCGATTGTATGGCTATTGGCGGTATAGGGGGCATATTGTGGCATGAAAAGAATTTTGTATTTAGAAAGATCTCCAAGCATATCATAACCCAACTTATTTCATGGACCGTTATTTTTCTTTTGATGTTTAATCAGTATGGAATTGCTTCGGTTATTGATCAGGAAATTGTGGCAATTATTACTGTCTTCTTAA
Organism: Bacteroidia bacterium; assembly: GCA_014378485.1. GTDB lineage: Bacteria > Bacteroidota > Bacteroidia > B-17B0 > Aurantibacillaceae > UBA4416. The sequence continues at coordinate 32,288 of JACMNO010000012.1, read as the reverse complement.
TAATCAATTTGAGTTTTAATCATAAAACAATCATCAGTCTTGATTACCCTATTTTTGACTTCCTGGGGAAGATCTCATACGGAATGTATGTGATACACCAGCTTGTGATATTTTATTTTGCAAGAGCATTAAATGAGCTAACTATTGATACAATATTTAAGTATCCAGTAATTTTTATTGGTGTCATTGGTTTAACAATACTGTTTGCTTATATGTCTTATGAGTTTTTCGAAAAATGGTTTTTGAAAATTAAAGAACGCTTTAGTGTAGTAAAAACTGCAAGTACAGAAAAGGACAAACATGAATAATCCACTCGTTAGTATTATTATGACTGCTTATAACGAGGAGTTATACATAAAAGAAGCAATAGAGAGTGTGCTTGCTCAAACCTATACTGATTTTGAATTTATTATCGTAAACGATGGATCGATCGATCAAACCGAAAGCATCATTTTATCCTTTTCTGATGATCGAATAAAGTATGTTAAGAATGAACATAATCTTAAATTAATAGATAGTTTAAATATAGGTCTCAATCTTGCCAAAGGAAAATATATTGCCAGAATGGACTCTGATGATTTATGCATGCCGGAGCGACTAGAGAAGCAAATTGAATTTATGGAAGCTAATCCCGAAATTGGAATTAGTGGAGCGCAACTGATTGTTTTTGGAAGTCATGACGGCTTTATGAATTATCCACTAACTCATGATGATATTAGATTGAAACTATTTATATCATCTTGCTTTGGAAATAACGTGGTTATGTTCAGGAGAGTTATTTTTGAAAAGAATCAGTTATTTTTTCCTTTAGGTTATTTTCATGCCGAAGATTTTAAATGTTGGACGAACTGGATGTCGGTTACCAAGGCCGCTAATTTGAATCTGTATTTAGTGAAATATCGATCTCATGCCAATTCTGTTTCTTCTAAACATAAATTGATTCAACGTGAAACCAGAAACAGGATCAGATTGGAGTATGTAAAAACAACTTTTAGTCTCGAAAATGATTTAAAAACGGCAGTTGATTTTACAGGTAAAATTTCATCTGCCAGAGTGAATGCCATTAAAACTATTTTTAAGATTAATGAAGAAAAAAAGCACTTTGATGTTTTAAAACTTAAGAAAACTGTGATGAAGCTTTGGTATTTGGATAGTTTGGAAGAGGTTGAAAATAATTTTTTTGTTATCTTAAAGTATCCATTGATATTTAAGATAGATCTTAAAAGTAATTTTAAGAATTGGATAAATATTGTAAAACATTTTTTGAAATTTAAATTGGCTGGAAAGTAAAAGCGAAACATTAAAAAACATAAGGTCATATGGGTTTAGATTTATTTAAGAAGTATAAAATTTTGTATTTACATGGGAGGCCTTCTGCTCACCCACTTCATGCAAGTTTTGCAAGAAGCTTGAATGCTCGCTTTCACTATATTGACAGCCTATTTAGATGGCAGGATAAAAACTATGGGGCCTTTGTTAAATTATTTGCCTGGTTTATCAATATTTTTTCGGTCAAAAATGTACGTAGTTATGATATAGTTTGGGTTGATGGATTGCATTTTACTCCCATACTTATGCGCAAACTTGGGATCATAAAAAGAAACAGAAAAATTGTAGCCCACATGGGAAGTCACACATTGTATTTTATGTATGCCAACCAGTATTCATCATTTAATATTGCCATGCATAAATGGTTGTTTCGCAACTATGACGCATTTTTTTGTGAAGGACAAATGGCTGCTGATCTGGTTATGAAAATGACAGATAAGCATCCTAAATTATACACTACATTTTTGGGTCCTACTACCGAGCGTTTTCCTGTTTTATTGAGTTTAAAAACAGATCTCAACACTAAAAACATTATTGTAATTGCTGGTGGCAGTTCAGATTTCAGGATATATTATAAGGGGCTGGATCTGATGATCAAAGCATTTTCAATGGCCTTTGCTAAAGATGCTGATTTGTGTTTTTATATTCTAGGTCATTGGGAAGATGAACAAAGAAAAAAATTGGTGTCTCAATATTCTAAAGAAGTTGGGCAGGCTATAATTTTTACTGGTAATGTAGATAACATCGAAAAGTATTTTGCAGAGTCTTCTTTGTATCTTCATTGTTCAAGAGGTGATGCCTTTCCTACATCTACCATAGAAGCTATGGTAGCTGGCTTACCAACTATAGTTTCTGAATGGACTGGTACTAAAGAAATTATTGAAAAGATATCCGATCAATTTATTACTAAACTGGATGAGAATGAAATTGCAGATAAAATTAGCTGGTACTTTAATTTGCCATTAGTTGAAAAAAGTCAGTATTCTGATAAGTTCAGAAGTATAGCGAAAAATTACAGCGAAGCTACAGCAGTTCAACATTACATTAGCATCTTTGATAAATTCATTCAGGAAACAAAGTAATAGAAATGCAACCAAAAAATATTTTATTTTTCACCTGCTTTAACGAACGTTCTATTCATATGGAATCCTCTGCCATGTATTTTAAGAATAGAGGTTATCGTGTTTTCTTTCTTACTACTTGCCAATGGGGTTCAATTCATGAGGAACTAAAAGCAAAAGGAGTTAGAGCGGATGAAATTAAAATATCGAAATCATTTAGCTTGATTTACTATATTAAGATGATCCTTTTTTTGATCAGGTATTCTAAAAAAAATAACATTGGAGTTATTCATTCGCATTTGCAGGTCCCTAATTTAGTATCAAGTATCTCCAGATTTTTTATAAAAGCCAAAGTTTTTAATGTTAGACATAATTCTGATGTAATAGAATTAGGTGGATCCTCGAAAGAAAAAGTTATTGAAAAGGTGATCAACAGATTAAGCGATCATATTATTGCTATTTCGGATAAGGTGAAAACACAGCTAATTGATAAAGAAGGGGTGAATTCTAAAAAAATATATCGCATTAATAATGGATATAGGTTTTCTGACTATGAAAATTTAAGCATTAATGAAAATGAATATTTGAAGATCAAAGCAAAGTATCATTGTAGACTTTTAATTGTATCGCCAGGAAGGTTGATCAAAACTAAAAGGCATGAAATTACAATTAAGGGTATTAAAGAATTGCAATTAAAAGGATATGATGCGCAATTATTGATTTTAGGAGAAGGGCCGGAGCATAAGAGTATTGAAACATTTATAAAACAAACAGGTATTGAGGAGTGGGTTCATTTGTTAGGATATATTCCTAATATATCAGATTATTTAAAAGCCTCGGATATTGTTGTGCTCTTGTCGGAATCTGAAGCCAGCAGTAATATAGTTAAGGAAGCAGGTTATTTTGAAAAGCCTGTTATCGTTTGCGAAAATGTTGGAGACTTTAGTGATTATATTGTAAATGGCCAAAATGGATTTTTACTTTCAAAAGAAGATCCACTATCTGAATTCATTAAATTAATAGAGAGCGTTTATACAAATAAAGAGCTTTTGAAAGGTATTGGTGCAAAACTTAAGAACTCTATTCTGGCTGAGTTTGATATTGAATTGGTTGGTAAGCAATATGAAGAGTTACAGAACAAATAAGTTTGTGAACTTATTACTTAGCACTCTTTTTTAGGTTGTACGCATTAATTCCAAATACAATTTTTAAACGTTCTATCTCTCGCATGTTATTGGCAGTCCATATTCTTGGTAATGCGAATAAGCTGCTTTCGTTTTGGTATACATCTCCATAGGTTGTTGTTAACGCTGTTAAATATCCTTCTTTTTCTACATTTTTTATTTCGCGTTCACTCACATCATTCGGTGTTCCAAAAGGGTAAGAAAAATGCTCAACTGTTTTATTAAGGATCTTCTCTAATTCAAGTTTAGATTTTGTTATTTCTTCTAAAGAATCCTGATCGCTTATTTTTGCTAAACTTGGGTGAGTAATAGAGTGAGAGCCAATAGTAACCAGTGGATGTTTTGCAAAGGCACATAATTGCTCCATATTTAAAAACAGATCATAATATAAATTGAGATCAGGTTTATATCGTGTAATTAACACATCAAGTATTTGTGTATCCTTTTGAATCATTGACCTTAACTGAATAAAAAAAGAATCTTTTTTGGGTGTACTTTCAATGCTTGCGATTTTTTCTGATCCATTAGCTAAATAGATTATTTCATTGTTGTTTCTGATAAGGTCTTCTATAAAATACCACCAGGCAAATTGTTTTCTGGTAATAAAATCTAAAGTAATATAAACTGCAAATGGAACTTTGTATTTCTCAAATATAGGTAGAGCCTTTTGGTAGTTGTCGAGATAACCATCATCAAAAGTAAAGGCCACATATCGTTTTTTGTTTTTTTCGTTGATGGCCTTTGTAAGATCAGCCATTGCAATCGGGGTGAAGCCATTGTTTATATAGAATTTGATTAGAAATTCTAAATACTCTTCCGTCACTTCCATTCCATCATTATTTATTCTGTTGGTGCCTATATCAGACAATACTCTATGAAACATCAATACTTGTACTTTGCCAGAAAACTTGTTACTAATAGGCCACCCTTTAGTAAGTTTAAGAAATAAAAAAAACAGGTTTACAAGAATTTGTTTCATATTAAAAATTTAACAGCACTTTTTCGGTATACAATAGATTAATTTCGGCAAGCTCAATTTCATTTTCCGAATAAAAGAACCAGGATCTGTCTTTTTTATTTTTTGCGACATAGTCTACATTTAAATTCGTTTTATTCGTAAAATGTTCACTGATGTTAATGCTTCTTGCTTTTGTGTTGAAGATCAGGCTATGCATTACTTCAATAAAATATTGAATTAGAAAGTCTGCTGAACTGGAGTATAGTAATTCTAGTTTGTCGATTCTATTCAGTAATTTGTAAGGTAATTCTTTTACTTTATCTCTTGTTACTTCAGGTTTTATTTCCTTTTGATTAAAAGCCAGGATTAAAGTGTTTTCGTTCCCGTTTTTAGATATTATAAAACGGTAGAATTGAATATTCTTATACTGGCTATGATCTTTTATGAGTTGTTTAGTTTTATCATCAATATCACATTTATTAATGTTTTGTTCGTTAAGGCTTTGGTAATTAACAGAAGCTTTATTTTTTATAAATAGAAATGAAAGTTTTAGTTTATAAGGGTTGATCAAATATTCATACTCTGATAACATATCAAATCGTAAAGCATTAAAAACGGATAATGTGTTTTCATGCGGAGATAAGTTGAGTATAACTATGTTTTTGATCTTAAATAAAGGTGATAATAATTGCAAACTTTTGGATCGAAATTCGGGATTAACGATCCATGTAGAAATATTGCAAAATGTTGTTTCTAAACTCTTAACTTCTTTTTGATATAATATGTAAGATAAAAAACCAACAATGCTGCCTTCATTCTCTAACAACATTCCCCTGTATCCGAGTTTATTTTCCCATTTATAATCAAGTAATTTTTGCCAGATAGTATCGGTGATCGCAGGGTCAAAGTTTTTAAGCAAAGGCAATAACTTTGTATGATCTTCGGTGTAATAAGGCCTTATAGTTAACATATGATTATTGATGCTTAAAATTGTGGTGCTTACGTTCCCAAACCATGAAAAATAGTACTTTATTGCCAAAAATTAATATTAATTTACTACTTTCGTTAGGTAAGCAAATTTAACATAAAATAATGCTCTCATTTAATCAATTAAAAAGAAACTTAAAAAAAGATTTCAATACATTTAAAAAGATCAGAGTATCGATTTTAGCAGAAGACTCAAGCCAATTATTGGTTCAGGCAATTAAAGGTTATGGGTTCGAGCTTGGGTATAATATTGAAATTAATGAATGTGGTTATAATGAAGTTAATTTGCAGGTGTTCGAACCAAATTCTCAATTGCATTCTTTCCCATCAGATTTTGTTGTTATCGTTCCATCAACTCAAAAATTACTGAAGAAATTTTATTCAAGATCACATGCAGAAAGAATCACTTTTGCTGATGGTCATTTGTTGTATATCGAGAGTTTAACCCAGACTTTGGATGAAAGGTCTGATGCTAAAATTATCTTTTGTAATTTTTTGGAGATCAATGATGGTGTATTTGGTAATTATTCTTCTAAAGTTGAAGCATCTTTTTTGTTTCAATTAAGAAAAATTAATTTTGAGTTGATGCGATTGGCTCAAAAGACTCCTAATGTATTCATTAATGATTTGTTGTCTCTTCAAATACAATTTGGAACACCATTTATTATTGACAACAAATTTTATGTAAATTCTGATATCACGTTTAGCATTGATTTTTTACCTCATGTTGCTAAAAATCTGCTTGATGTTGTAAAGAGTGTTGACGGTAAAATTAAAAAGTGTTTGATTCTTGATTTGGATAATACATTGTGGGGTGGTGTCATTGGTGACGATGGAGTAGAAGGGATACAAATTGGTGATCTTGGAGTAGGAAAAGCATTTACGGAATTGCAACTATGGGCAAAGCAACTGAAAGAGCGAGGTATTATTTTGGCTGTTTGTAGTAAGAACACAGATGATATTGCTAAAGAGCCTTTTAATATACACCCTGATATGATCCTGAAGTTAGATGATATTGCTGTTTTTGTAGCTAATTGGGAAAATAAAGTGGATAATATTAAACACATTCAATCGGTTTTAAACATTGGATTTGATTCAATGGTTTTTGTGGATGATAATCCTTTTGAAAGAAATTTGGTAGCTGAAAATATTGAAGGCATCACTGTTCCTGATATGCCAGAAGATCCTGCAGATTATTTATCTTTTTTAAGAAGTTTGAATTTATTTGAAACGGCTTCTTTTACCGAAGGAGATTCAGTAAGAACAAATCAATATCAGGATGAGGCAAAACGAATTGTTTATAGAAAACATTTTGCTAATGAAGGAGAGTATTTATCGGGGTTGACCATGGTTGCAAAGATCGAGGGCTTCAATAAATTTAATATTCCTCGTATTTCGCAACTTACGCAGCGTTCTAATCAATTTAATCTTCGTGCAAAACGCTACACTGAAAAGGAGATTGAGAAATTTTCAAATTCAGAAAAACATGTTTGCTTGTTGTTCGCACTAAATGATAAATTTGGTGATCATGGTTTAATTGCTGTTGTCATTGGTGAACTGAAAAGTTCAAATGAACTGTTTATTGATACCTGGTTAATGAGCTGCAGGGTTTTGAAAAGAGGAATGGAGGGTTTTGTGCTAAATAGAATTGTTGGCAGAGCAAAGCAATTATGTTGTAAAAAAGTGATTGGAGAATACATTCCAACTTCAAAGAATAATATTGTTGCAAACCATTACAAGGATCTTGGATTTGAAAAAGCAGGAGAGTATTGGGAACTAGACGTTGAGAGCTTTGAGGAGCATAAAATGTATATTGATAAAGAATAAAAATAAATGAGTATAGAAGAAATAATAAAGGAAGTAAACAGCATTTTTATTGATGTTTTAGATAATGATGAGATTGTTGTTCAGCATGAAACAATAAGTGACGAGATAGAAGAATGGGATTCTTTAAATCATATACAATTGGTGGTAGCGATCGAAAAACATTTTAAGATTCGATTTACTGCCGCTGAAATTGTAAACTTTAATAATGTAGGGGAAATGTGCGTAGCCATCAAGATCAAAATAGCATCATAGTTATGCAAAAGGGTGATAAATTTGACCTGAGATTTAAAATTACGGAGGAAACCTATCGTGGGTTCATTTCAGTTTTTAATGATAAAAATCCTTTGCATACTAGTAGTGCTTTTGCCATTGAAAAAGGATTTCAATCGAAAGTGATGCATGGCAATATTTTAAATGGTTTCATTTCTTATTTCATCGGTGAGTGTTTGCCTATTAAGAATGTTGTTATTCAAACACAGGAAATAAAATTTTTCAAACCAACTTATCTAAATGATGATCTGTTGTTTCAAGCAGAAGTAATGGATGTTTTCGATTCAGTAAAAATGGTGGAGATAAAATTTGTTTTTAAAAAAGATAACGAAGTAAAAGTCGCAACAGGTAAAATTAATATTGGCATCATATGAGAATTTTGATTACTGGAGGAGCCTCAGGGCTTGGTGAAGCTGTTACAAAGGCATTAGCGGCGAATAGAGATCACGAGGTTCACTTTACCTATTTTAGATCTAAACAGCAGGCTGCTAATCTTGAACAGGAGCATTCTAATGTAAAAGCTGTGCATTGCGATTTTACAAGTGATGAATCTGTAACCGCTTTGTTAAAGCAAATGGAAGAGTTGAAGCCTGAAGTATTGATCAATAATGCATTGTCAGGAGTATCAATATCACACTTTCATAAAGCTGATTCAACTAATTTTTTGTCATCTTTTCAGGCTAATGTTTTACCAGTTATCAGAGTTAGTCAAAAGGCTGTGGAGATTTTCAGAAAAGCTAAATTCGGAAAAATGGTAACTATACTTTCTTCAGCTATCATTAATAAGCCACCAATTGGATGGAGTGGGTATGTTGCTGAAAAAAACTATCTTCTTTCCTTAAGTAAATCAATAGCTACAGAGAACGCGAGTTTCAATATTACTTCAAATTGTGTTTCGCCGGGATTTATGCTTACTGATCTTAATATAGAAATGGACGAACGTTTAGTGGATGATATGAAATTAAAACACCCCTTAAAAAAATTGTTGACTATACATGAAACAGCTGAATCAGTGTTATTTTTAGTAGGCGCCAATCAACAGATCAATGGAACTAATATTGTCATTAACTCTGCTGCTGATTTAGCGTAACAATTTATTTTATTCTCGTTACACTCAAATTCAAAAGCTATATTTACTTGTATGTTTTTTAGTATTGTTATACCAACTTATAATCGCGAGAAGATCATTTCGCGAGCAATTAATAGTTTACTAAGTCAAACATTTAGCGACTTTGAAATTGTAATTGTAGATGATGGTAGTAAGGATGATACTGAAAGAGTGGTAGATTTGTATAAAAACCCAGCTATTAAATACTTTAAAACCGAGAATTATGGTGTAGCACATGCTAGAAATTTTGGGATCAAACAGGCAAAAGGAAATTATGTAGGATTTCTTGATTCAGATGATTTGCTTAAATCCGATCATTTGCAAATTGCTTACGATTTTATTCAACTTAAAAATTCACCTGAGGTTGTTCATCTTAATTTTTTATGGGGAATGGAGGATCGATCCAACAGCCAAAAAAATCATTTGCCTAAAGCTTTACCGGAGGATATTTTTAAAAATTGTTCCTTACATGTTAATTGTGTTTTTATTAATGCTGAAATTGCAAGGCAAAATTTATTCAATGAGTCGAAGGAATTAATGTTTGCCGAGGATTCGGATTTTTTTATAAAATTAGCTGTTAGATTTAATATTCATTTGTTAGATAAGACATCAGCTTCTGTGGTAGATCACGAAGACAGGAATATGCGCAAATTTAGAATTCAAGAAATGGGAGCTAAACTAAGAAGAGATGTTTTCAAAAAGTTCTCTAATTCAAATAATGTTATTGATCAATATATAAAAGAAACATTATCATGAGTAATAATTTAACTTTTTCAATAATAATTCCAACATACAATCGATCTCATATTATTCTTAATACATTAATAAGTGTCATAAATCTTTCTAATAAAAATTACGAAGTAATAATTATAGATGATGGCAGTGCAGATGATACAAAAAAAGTTGTTCTTCATTTTATTAAACTTTATACTTTAACTAATTTTTTTTATTTTTTTATTAAAAATTCGGAAAGAGGTGCCGCTAGGAATTATGGTACAAAGAGGGCGAGCGGTGAATGGATTACTTTTTTAGATTCAGATGATCTGTTCTACCCCAATCATTTGGATTTGGCATCAGATTTTATATTTAAGAATACTAATGTAAGCGTTTTTCACAGTGCTTATGAATTTAGAAATCAAAAAAATGAAGTCATTAGAAAAGTTATTTACCCTAAAAATGGGAATTTAAATGATGCCATTTTAAAAGGAAATGTATTTAGTTGTTTCGGGATGTTTTTAAAATCAACTATTTTTAATGAGTTGAAATTTGAAGAATGTAGAGAATTAAGTGGCTCAGAGGATTGGTTGTTATGGCTAAAAGTATCTGCTCGTTATAAAATACATTTTCAATCTCAGGTATCTGGTTGTATGGTTCAGCATGATGAAAGGAGTGTATTAAGTTTTAATGAGGATAAATTGTTGTCACGGACTAATTTATTAGTTAATAAATTGAGTGAGGATAAAGTATTTGTTGAAAGATATGGTGAGAAAGTGATTAATAAAATTTATGGACACATGCTTACTTATTCCTCTCTTCATCTGTTACTTTCAATTAATAAATATAAGGCTATTAAATTATTTTTTAAAGGTTTAAGATATAGCCCCATTGAACTGTTAAAAATTAGAACTTTAGCCATTCTAAAACATTTGGTTTTAAAGTAAATAATTGATATATTCACTTCTCTTATTGATGTGAATATATCGTTTTGGTTCTTCTTAAATCTTATAAAATCAGGTTACTAGTCTATTTGGTATTATTATCAATTAGCTTGGCACCAATTGTATTCTCTACAGTTTCTAGTTTAAAAAGAACGTATAGTCATAAAGAGTTGTTTAATATTGAACTATCACGGTTTAATAGCATTGTGGATATTACAGCCCATATTGATGGTATTTATTCGGCTACCCACACTTCATCACAAATTGACACTTTGGCTTATGTTAAAGCGACCAGCGATATTGTTAAAAAACGATTTTACCATGGCTTATCGGAATATACACTTAAAGATAATTGGATTACTTATATAGGTGGGCATTTTTTCTGGAAACATCTAATAGCCATTGTTGATCCTGATGATATTTTGGATTATACGGAAGGGCTTTGCAGTCAACAGACTATTGTGTTTTTAGAGATTTTAAAACGCAAAGGAATCACGACTAGATGGGTTGGACTTGGTTATAAAGAAGGCCCTGGTCATTTTTTAGCTGAAATATATTATCAAGGTAAATGGCACATGTACGATGTAGATATGGAACCTAAGTGGAAAAAAATCACTCATGATCATGAAAGTGTTGCTTATTATAGACAACATCCAGATTCCCTTTTTTTAGCCTATGAAGGGATACTTTCAAGATTGCAGTATGATAAATTTATGGAGAAAGTTAAATATGGTAATGCAAATGAATTTCCTGCTAAGAACATGCTGTTGTTTCATCGCGCCACAAAAATTATTACCTATTTAATACCAATTTTTTTAGGCATTTTAATTTTATTTGCGCTTTTTAAACAAAAAGTACCTAATAAGATTATTCAAAAAGCAGCATCGAAGTTGAAATTTAAATAAAAGTAATAGAATTAACTCAATGCACTATGTTTAGCATATCCTATTTTGTATTTTTTATCCGCAATCTTCTCTGGAAGTATTGAAAAAAATGACGGATTCTCTGTATCATCTTGATTCAAATTGAAGTGGTATGAGTAGTTTCTCAAATCAATAATTGTCAAATAGGCAAAGGCTGGTTTGAAAAATGGATGAAGTGAATTTAAAACTTCATCTTTATACCACTTTGCTTTTCATACAAATGCCTGAGCATAAAAATTCCCGCCACAAAAAAAGGTAATTCAGGAATACGTAAACGAACGAGTGATCCAAAATTGGCAACGGTTAAACCAACTGAAAATGCGAAAAATAGAGAAAATAGCATGCAAAATAAAAGCATGGGATTTTTGCGAATTAAAGAAAAGAAACCAAAAACTTTTAATTTAATAAGTAAAAAAACAGTTAAAATTAAAAGGTAGGTGTTTTCCAATGATGAAATTAACATCACAACGTTTCTGACATCCCATATTCCCGGCCTAAAAATTCCTGAAAAAATAGCTACAGGGGCTTTTAATATAATACCACTTAAGCTTGCATCAAATTCACCTATGTCATAGGTTTTGCCGCCATAATAGTCGGCTTTCATATCTTTTTGCGTTACTACAGCTTTGTCTAACACATTATCCAATTGATACTGCCCTAAGTTTTCACCCATTTGATCTAACGCAAAATATCCGACGATAGCCCCCAAACTTAGAACTATAGGTGTTGCAAGCATTCGAACAAAACCATGATTTATTTTTTTAACCATGTTATTACTTAGCCATAAAATTGATCCGGGTAATAATGCGAAAAAGATATAGGGTTTTATGGCAAGGATAATAAAGGCAGAAACAAACAGATAAAATCCATAAGAAAACTTGCGTTGTTTTTTGATAAACAAATGATAAAAAGCATAGGTAAACCATCCTACTGCGGAAATTGTAAATGAATCTTTCATTAAACCAGAACCCCAGAATACACAGGAAGGGATAAACAAGCAGGCAATGGCAATTTCTTTTTTCAAATCAGGGAATTCATGTAAAAAAGTCTGATATAATTTCCACATACCTCCGTAGGTAAAACAGGCTACCAAAACTGCAGTTGCAAAATAGGAATGAAGCCCAAGCGTAACTATTGGAATTAATAAACGCACAACAAAAAAGGAATGACTGTCTCGTGGTGAATATACCGGAAAGCCTGTCGTTTCATTAAAAGTAAAATAATGTTTGCTACCATCGCCCAACCATCCAATCCAAAAATCATCCTGTTCTGTGAGCATTAATTTAGCATAAGCTGATGATGTTTGAAAATAATTAGTTGTATCTCCCCCATTATAATAAAAAAAATAAACTAAACCTATAGCAATGGCACCAAAAATGCGAACCATTAAACCTTTTGTAAAATAGGCGTATTCTGGTTTTTCACTAATATTTTTTTTAGTAACCCAATTAGCGTATGCATAGGCACCAATTATATAAAAAGGCGTTAATAAAAGATCAAAAATGCTAAGAAGAGGGTTCATTCAAGTATAAAAATACTATTTTTAATCAATTTATGTCTAATACCAAAACCTTTATATTTGTTTCTATTGATGGGATGACCGACCCCTTAGGTCAGTCACAGGTTTTGCCGTATATGTGTGGTTTAACTAAAAAGGTGTAATTGTTTCAATTATTTGAAACGAGAAAATGGAACTAGTAGGATAAACAAGTTCTAATTTTATAGAATAATGAAATTATAATAGACATACCCAAACAATCAATTCTATATATTTACATAGATAATCGAATAAATTTCGATTATCTATGTAAATTTCTTATTTTAGTGACAATGAAATGGACATATTTGCGAAAATAACAAAATGAAGATAAATTGACTTTACCTTAAAATTATTAAAAAATAAAATGTATAAATGAAACAACTTAATCAATTTGGAATTATCCCCTTTTCTAACAAAATTCTAAAATCTATGTTAGTTAATTATAAATCACCGAACGATAAAATTTCGAGTATGATGAATTCGGGTGATATTATACAAATAAAAAAAGGAATGTATGTAACATCAAATGACTATAGAAACCAAAAAATTAGTACCGAATTATTAGCAAATGTAATATACGGTCCATCCTATATTTCACTTGATTTTGCTTTATCTTATTATGGATTAGTTCCCGAAAAGGTAACTGTAGTAACATCTATTACAACGAAGCGTGCCATAAATTTCAGTACTTGTTTTTGTGATTTTAGTTATACGCATGCTTCGCTTCATTACTATCCTATAGGTATCACTCAACAAAGTATAAATAATCAATTTAATTTTTTAATAGCTACTCCCGAAAAAGCATTATGTGATAAAATTGTTTTTACGAAAAATGTTCATTTAAAAAATGAAAAGAGTATGAATTCCTTTTTAGTAGATGATTTAAGAATTGAACTTAAGCTCATTAAACAACTGAACGTAACAATAATTCAAAATTGTATAAATGTTGGCTATAAACAAAAAGAACTCGAGTTACTTATGAAAATAATTAAATATTAAAAAATGGATTTATTTGATAAAATGTTGTCTAAATATACTATTGAGACAACTACTGATTATACTAATGCAACTAGAGAAGTGATGCAAGAGATTGCATTGGCTGGTTTATATAGAGGTGGTTTTTTTGATGTAGCTGCATTTTATGGAGGAACATGTTTAAGAATATTTTACGGGCTAGAAAGATTTTCGGAAGATTTAGATTTTTCACTTCTTATTCCAAATAGAGCTTTTTCATTACAACCATACTTTAAAGCCATTGAAACTGAATTTAACGCATTAGGAATTGAGATAGAAATTATAGAAAAAAACAAATCAACTCACACTTCCATAGAGTCAGCATTTTTAAAACAAACAATACCAATTTACCATATTAATTTTGATAAAAATAAAAACATAAAAATAAAATTTGAAATAGATACGAATCCACCTTTGGGATTTGAAACAGAAAATAAATTATTATTACAACCATTTTCTTATTTCGTCAATACCTATTCATTACCCGATTTATTTGCTGGTAAAATGCATGCTTTATTATTCAGAAGTTGGAGAAATAGAGTAAAGGGTAGGGATTGGTTTGATTTTGAATGGTATATTAAAAACAATGTCAAGTTAAATTTGAATCATTTTTCTGAAAGAGCTTTTCAAAGCAAGCATCTGCCAAATCAAACAATCACAAAAAATGAATTTGTTACATTATTGAAAAACAAGGTAAATTCAACAGATATTGATTTAGCGAAAGCGGATGTGATAAATTTCATAAAAGAAAAAAAATCCCTTGATATCTGGTCAACTAATTATTTTTTACAAATTGCAGATTTATTAAAATTTATTTAACACCTCGCAGTATATTTATAATACTACTTTTAATTAATTTATGTCTCATACCAAAACCTTTATATTTGTTTCTATTGATGGGATGACCGACCCCTTAGGTCAGTCACAGGTATTACCATATTTGCTTGGTTTGGCAAAAAAAGGAAACAAGATTAGCATAGTGAGCTGCGAAAAAAAAGAGAACTGGAATCAGCATCATAAAACCATTGAATCCATCGTATCAGAAGCAGGAATCTCATGGGATTATTGTTTTTATAAAACAGGTAAACCTTTCCTGTCTCAACTACAAAATTATTTGGCTCTCAAAAAAATTGTTGTTTCAAAAGTGGCATCAACAACTTCAGCAAGTTCAGTTACCGAAGTCACCCAAACTATACTGCACTGCAGAAGTTATTTAGCAGGGCTCATTGGTTTGTATTGTAAAAGGAAATTTAATTCAGGTTTTATTTTCGATATGCGTGGCTTTTGGGCAGATGAAAGAATAGATGGAAAAATCTGGAGCAAAACCAACCCAATCGGTTCTTTTTTATATTCTTATTTTAAAAAGAAAGAAAAAGAAATGCTGATCCATTCAGATGCGATCATCACATTAACTCACAAAGCAAAAACAATTATATTGGACTGGAATATTGGAATTGCTGAAACAAAAATAACGGTGATTCCTTGTTGTGCTGATTTAAATCATTTCTCGGAGAGTAATCTTGATAAAGATAAATTAACTTTACTTCAAAGCAATTATCCGCAATTACAAAATAAATTTGTTTTAAGTTACGTTGGTTCTTTAGGAACCTGGTATATGGCTGATGAAATGCTTGAATGCTTTAAAGTACTGTCACAAAAAACTGACGCTCATTTTTTAATTATCACAAAAGACAGCAAAGAATTGTTGCATAAATATGCTAAAAAACATGATGTTTCATTTGACAAATTAACCATTGTCTCTTCCTCCCGGGCCGACATGCCATATTACATTTCTTTATCTGCTGCTTCTTTATTTTTCATAAGGCCTTCTTTCTCTAAATCGGCTTCTTCCCCAACAAAAATGGGAGAATTACTGTCAATGGGCATACCGGTTATTACAAATTCAGGTGTTGGCGATGTCGACAAAATCATTCATGAAACCAATTGCGGTATCGTTATTTCTGCTTTTAACAAAAAAGAATATCAACAAGCTATTTCAAATTTATTGGAAAACCGTAACTTGTATTTGAATAACACGGTTTCAACAGCAAATTTGTATTTTTCGCTGAAAGAAGGAGTTGAAAAGTATGCCGCAGTATATAATTCATTTATTTAAAATAAAATATGTCAAATCAAAACACATCAACAATCATAGTCACCGGTGGTGCCGGTTATATTGGCTCACACACCATCATTGAATTATTACAGCAAACAGATTATAACATTGTTTCGATTGATAATTTCTCTAATTCAAATGCAGCTACTTTTGAGCGCATTGAAAAAATTACCGGAAAGCAGGTTAAGAACTTGAATGTAGATATTTGTAATCTGGAAGCTTTGGAATTAGCTATCGCTAAAGTTAAAAACCCCATTGGTATTATTCATTTTGCAGCGTTCAAGTCTGTTCCTCAATCAGTGGCCGATCCGTTATTATATTATCATAATAATTTAGGTTCATTGGTCAATATTTTAAAGATCTGTAAACAATTAAAGATTTCTAATTTTATTTTTTCTTCTTCCTGTTCTGTCTATGGTAATGTTGAAAAATTACCGGTTACTGAAGAAACTCCGTTTTCTCCTGCTGAATCGCCTTACGGACAAAGCAAGCAAATGGGTGAAGACATTGTTTTAAATTATACTAAAAGCGTTTCCGATTTTAAAGCGGTTTTATTAAGGTATTTTAATCCTGTTGGCGCCCACCCTACCGGTTTTAATGGAGAATTCCCACGAGGCAGACCAGATAATCTTGTGCCATACATCACTCAAACTGCTGCCGGTATATTGCAAAAACTAACGGTGTTTGGCGATAATTATGATACAAGAGATGGTTCCTGCATCCGCGACTATATTCATGTGAGTGATATTGCTGATGCTCATGTGAAAGCTTTAAATTATTTAATTGAAAACAAACAGAAAAAAGCAAGTACTGTTTTTAATCTCGGTACAGGAAATGGTGTAAGCGTTTTAGAAGCCATTCATTCTTTTGAAAAAGTAGCTGAGAAAAAATTGAATTATGAAATCGGACCACGCAGAGCCGGAGATGTCATTAGTATTTATGCGAATAACGATCTAGTAAAAAAGGAATTGAACTGGTCTCCAAAATATAATCTGGATGAAATGATGTTGAGTGCCTGGAAATGGCAACTGCACCTGGGAGAAAAATAAAAATTAAAAAAATGGACAAACGTTTTAAATTTAAAAGTCTCTCAGCCTATTCATCAGACGAGTGGATGGCTAATTCTACCAAAAGATATCGAACTATATTTGATAGAGCAGAAACATCTTACCTCCGTTTTGAACTGGCTTTATATAATAAATTGTTTGATGAAGAGGATTGGTCTGCAAAAGTTTCTGTTCGATGTGAACAGTTGCTTGCAACGGGTAACGTAAATATTTGCACACTTGATTCTGAATTGAAAGTGAGTAAAGAGGAGAATATTTTTTATGTCAGGGATGGTTGGGGAACCCTTAATTTAGGGTCATTCTGGAAAAAAGGAATTTACCAATGGGTAGCCCTCATCGATGGAATCTTGGTTGGTTCGCAGCGTTTTTTTGTAGAAGATGTTGGCATGGTTACAAAAAACACGAACCCTTATTTTTCTATCGAACATGTAAAATTGTTTCATGGTGATGTTGATGGATGGAATCAACACCAGCGTAAATACCTTAAAGCTTTTAATAAGGAACAAACTCAATATGTGTGGGCTGAAATAAAAATAAAAACACAAACAAATGCTGCCTTCAATTATGAACTGTTTTTAAATTATGTAGATGATGCCGGACAGCATAAAGCACACCAAATAAAATCAGGTTACATAGACGAAGATAAAAAAGATCATTCATACACATTGGATTTGGGCTGGGGAAATATAATTCCCGGTTCATGGAAAGATGATAAATATGTGCTGGAACTTGTGTTCATGGATGTTTTAATTGGCGCAGTAACTTTTGAATGTAAGGATGTTGAAGAAGAAGGCGATACTCAGTTAATCAGTAGTATTGATCAAACAATTGCAATTAATGCCGGTAGCTCATCCAATATTGCCGGAAATACCATTGACCCGGCGGAAAAAACTTTGGATGAATTATTAAAAGAAGTCGATTCTTTAATAGGTTTGGAAAGTGTAAAGAAAAGTATACATGAGAATATCACCTATTTGAAATTCACAAAGCTCCGTAAAGAAAAAGGGTTTGATGACGGCTCTGTTCTTTCTTTGCATTCCGTATTCACTGGTAATCCGGGAACAGGAAAAACAACAATTGTAAAGAAATTAGGTAAAATCTATCAAAAAATGGGATTGCTCAGTAAAGGTCATGTATATGAAGTTGATCGTTCTGTTTTAGTTGGAGAATACATTGGACAGACAGCACCCAAAGTAAAAAAAGCGATTGATGAAGCCCGTGGAGGCATTTTATTTATTGATGAAGCATACGCGCTTGCCCGTTCGGGAGAAGATAGTAAGGATTTCGGAAAAGAAGTGATTGAGATCCTATTAAAAGAGATGAGTGATGGTAAAGGTGACATCGCCATTATTGTTGCAGGTTATCCTAAAGAGATGAATGTTTTTATTGATAGCAATCCCGGATTAAAATCGCGTTTTTCAGATTATTTTCATTTCGAGGATTACATGCCCGATGAATTATTTCAGATTGCCATGTATGCTTCCGAGCAAAAACAATTAACAATAACAGAGGAAGGACAATTTTATTTACTGGAGCAATTAACAGAGGCTTATCGTAAACGTGATAACAGTTTTGGTAATGCTCGTTTTGTGCACGCTGTTATTGAAGAAGCCAAGCAGGATATGGGCCTTCGTTTAATGAAATCGGAGAATATGGATGCTTTAACAAAAGAAGATCTCTCAACAATAAAGTTGGAAGATCTAAAAAATGTTTTTGTATTAAGCGAAAAGAAAAAATTAAAATTATCGGTTAACGAAAAAGAACTAAACCTTGCCTTAGGAGAGTTAAATGAACTGGTAGGCATGGATAATATTAAACAGGATGTGAGTGAATTGGTAAAGCTGATCCGTTTTTATAATGAAACCGGGAAAGATGTGGTCAACAAATTTTCACTTCATTCAGTGTTTACCGGGAATCCTGGAACAGGTAAAACCACATTAGCGCGCATCATTGCCAAGATCTATAAATCTTTGGGTTTATTGGAACGTGGCCATGTTGTTGAAGTTGATAGAGAAGGCTTAGTAGCCGGATATAGTGGTCAAACTGCCATTAAAACAAAAGAAAAAGTGGAAGAGGCTATGGGCGGAGTATTATTTATTGATGAAGCTTACGCCTTATCTGAAGATGGGCCAACCGGTTTCGGAAAAGAAGCCATTGAAGTTATCCTCAAACGCATGGAAGATAAACGCGGGCAGTTTGGGGTTATCGTAGCTGGGTATCCTGAAAATATGCATCGGTTTGTTGAAATGAATCCTGGTTTAAAATCACGATTTGATAAAACCTATTCTTTTCAGGATTATTCCATTGAACAATTACTAACCATTGCAAGCCAGCTGTTTAAAAAAGAAGGGTTAACGCCAACACAGGAAGCGTTAGATCATTTAAATTCTTATTTTAGTTCATTAATTGATAAAAAAGATAAATATTTTGGCAATGCCAGAACCGTTAGACAAACGGTAAGTGAATGTGTGATGAAACAGAATTTACGAATGGCCTCTATTGCCAGTGCTGATCGTAAAGCTGATGATCTTTTGCACTTAACATTTGATGATGTGAAACACCTGGTTGTAGGCCAATCGGAACGATCAACTTTGGGTTTCAGGTTTGGCGCGCAATAAAAAAATCAGGATTATTATATAGGTTTTATAAACTCTAAATTTCTTTTCAATCCTTTATATTTGGTGCGTTTAACGGCACTTCCTTTAAATACGTTTGAAAATAATTCTTCACTTAATTCATTCCATTCATCGGAGGAATAATTTAAAAGACCGTTTGTGTTTTTTAATTGAGGTTCATGATGAATTTCACTAAATCTGTTCCATGGGCAAACGTCCTGGCATACATCGCAGCCAAATACCCAATTATCCATTTTATTTTTGAACTCTTGAGGTATGGCATCTTTTAATTCAATGGTCAAATAGCTTATACATTTGCTGCCGTCAACAATATAGGGGCCAACAATTGCCTCCGTAGGACAGGCATCAATGCAGCGCGTGCAGGTGCCGCAATAATCCTGTATGGGGCCATCATATTCAAGATCAAGATCAATAATTAATTCTGCAATAAAAAAAAATGAGCCCTTGTCTTTGTTGATTAGGTTTGCGTTTTTACCGATCCAACCCAAACCACTTTTTTTCGCCCAAGCTTTATCCAGCACTGGAGCGCTGTCTACAAAAGCCCGGCCATTTATTTCTCCAATTTGTTCTTTTAGTGTATTTAAAAATTCTTTAAGTTTTTCTTTAATAATATCATGATAATCCTGCCCGTAAGCATACTTTGAAATTTTTGGCGCTTCCGGATTTTGAGTTTGCGCAGGATAATAGTTGTATAATAATGAAATTACTGACCGGGCATTATCAACCAACAAAGTAGGGTCAAGGCGCTTGTCAAAATGGTTTTCCATGTATTCCATTTTGCCATGCATCGAAGAGTTTAACCACTTTTCTAATCGTGGTGCTTCTTCTGTTAAAAATTCTGCTTTACTAATGCCGCAAAAATCGAAGCCAAGTCGTCGAGCTTCCTTTTTTATAATAGATGAATATTGTGATTTAAAGGCTTCCAATTAGAAATTTTAGTTGATTTCTAAATAAGCATTTTCCATACTTAAAGGAAATTCTTTAATAGTGGAATGGTTGTGCTTTAATAGTTGTATAATTGTTTCTGTTGATGAATTGCCAATTCGTAACCAAATGATTTTAGGAGGGAATCCATTTAAAACTGAAATATCAATAAAATCAGAATTGAAGGTCAGTATACAATAATTGTTATTTCTAGCGAAATTCAATATATCCAAATCATTACAGCCATTTAAGTTTAAATCTGATACATGGTTTGTGTCAGGGAAAATATCTTTAATTCCTTTTGAAATTTTAAATGAAAGATTTTGATTTAGGAGCAATCGACTCATGAAGCAATTCTGAATTTATGTTCTTTGTCAGCTGCAAAGCCAAGACATGCTTTTAGTTGCTCGTCGTTTAGTTCATGATAATCAGCAAGAATTTGAGAAAAGGTCATGCCTGATGCTAGCCATCCTAACACATCATAAACAGTAATCCTGGTCCCTTTAATGCAGGGGTTACCAAACCGAATCGATGAATTTATAGAAATATGTTCAGAATAATTCATATAATAAAGGTACAATCTTTAATTTTGAGGGCAAAATTGTTTAGTCCGATAATTTAGCTCTTACAATATTTTTTATAATACTCATAATACCATTTCCGGAACTGGAATCATCATTTTTTCCGCCGGAAAGTAATTTTCCAACTGTTTTTATAATAGAAAAAGTTGATTTGAATAAATCGCCGTTTAAAGTTCCGGAGATAATTTTTGTAACACCGGTGGTTATTATTTCCTCGGGCAGTGTTTTAAATTTTAGTTTAATTTCTTCTTCCTGTTTTAGTACCCGTTTTTTCACGCGAATTTCTTCGCGATCTAAATCTGCAAAACTTGTTATCATATGATTAGTTCTCATCGTCATCATCGTTATCGTAAGATTCATTTTCAAAAAATACAGCGGTAATCATATTCATGATCTTTCCGGAAAACCAGGTTTGATATAAAACAGTAAATAATAAAAAGAGGAAAAGGTAAATACCGGCCACAATGGTAAAGCCATAAAAATTACTGTTCATCTTTTCAGAGAAATAGTAAGACAGCATTAAGCCTAAGAACATCAAAACAAAAAATAAAAGGATTGAGGCAATGAAAATATAAATGATTTTACTTGTAATTATTGCCGATTTTTTCGCAGTCTGAATCTTTAATAATAACATCCTGTCATCTGTGTATTTTTTTAACAGTTCATAGGTTTCATCAAAATAAGTATCGGGTTTATTTTCCATAACTATCAGGCGTGATTGTCTGTATTAGATTCTTTTTCTCCGTTCAATAATTCTGCTAGTTCGGATTCAAGGCTGTTTATTCGGGCTTTTATATTATCGGCAGTAGATTGTGCTTTTTCTTTTGCACTTTCTATAAATTCTTTTCCTTTTTCAGTGTCAAGTAATTTAACAATAGCCGCACCTGCAATGGCACCTAGAACTAAGGCTCCCATTATTTTTGTTTTATCACCCATGATTTTGTGTTGTTAAAAATTTATACTAATTTACTGAAAAGTTGCCACATACACAATTAAACTATACTATTACACTATGGAAGAAACAAAACCGGTATTTAATTTTAATAAAAGCATTTTTACAATCATTATTATTTTATTTGGATTATTGCTTTTATTTTCATTAAAAGAATACTTTACCGCTTTTTTGGGTAGCATAATATTCTACGTTTTATTTAAGGGGTGGATGCATAAATTAGTGAATGAAAAAAAGTGGAAAAAAAGTTATGCTGCTATTTTAATTAACCTTGTATCTTTTTTTATTATCTTATTGCCAATCACCTTTTTTGTTTCTATGGTGTATAATAAGGTAATTCCGGTAGCGTCCAATCCTGATGCTTTAATGCCTTATGTACATCAAATGGATTCGACTTTACAGCACAAGTATGGGATTAAAATAATGACAGTTAAAAATATTGATATGGTAAAAGCAGAAAGTACAAAAGTATTTTCAGGAGCATTGAACCAGGGACTCGCTTTTTTCTCTTCTATTGTGATGCTTTATTTCTTTTTATATTTTATGCTGATCAATTTTAACCGAATGGAAGCTTCAATTATATTGTCACTTCCATTTAAAAAAAGTAAAATCAAAATGTTTGGGGAAGAACTCAAAGCACAAACATTCAGTAACGCGATAGGTATTCCGCTTATTGCAGTGGTTCAGGGCTTTTTTGCCTACTTTATTTATTTAATGACTGGAGTTCCTGAAGCTGGTTTTTGGGCTATTTTAACTGGTTTTGCTTCTATTATTCCTATTGTTGGAACTGGTATTATTTGGTTGCCTGTTTGTATTTATTTGTTTATAACCGGCCATACCATGCAGGGATTTATAGTTGTAGCATGGAGCGTTGTTATTATGGGAAGTATGGATAATGTAATCCGTTTTTTACTGGCCAAAAGAATGGCCGATGTTCATCCTGTTGTTACGGTGTTAGGTATTATTTTAGGATTGGAATATTTGGGAATAACCGGCCTCATTTTTGGGCCATTATTAATTTCGTATTTCATGATTTTGTTGAAGATATATTATGCAGATTATCATAATCTTACTCCAGAAATAAAAACCAAAGAAAATGTTTTGGAAATGGGATTGCCATTAGTTTACAGTAAACGGTTTATTGATAAATATTTTATTAAAAAAGAGATGAAGGATTAATCTTCAAATAAGCCACCCAATCTACCTCTGTGCGATTTCCCTAAATGCTTGTATGCTTTTTCGGTTGCTTCACGGCCCCTTGGGGTTCTTGCCAAATAACCTTCTTGTATCAGAAACGGTTCATACACTTCTTCGATTGTTCCTGATTCTTCACCAACAGCTGTACTGATAGTGGTAATACCAACAGGCCCGCCTTTAAATTTATCGATGATGGCTGATAAAATGCGAATATCCATTTCATCCAGGCCATGCTTATCAACATTTAATGCTTTCAATCCATAGGTGGCAATATCAATCGTAATGGTACCATCTCCTTTTATTTGGGCAAAATCCCTCATACGTCTTAATAATGCATTTGCTATCCTTGGAGTTCCACGGCTTCTGCGGGCAATTTCAAAGGCGGCTTCGTCTGCAATTTCAACTCCTAAAATAGCCGAGCTGCGCTGTACAATTCCGGTTAATACTTTACTGTCATAATAATTTAAACGTGCTGTAATTCCAAATCGTGCTCTTAAAGGCGCGGTGAGTAAACCGCTTCGCGTGGTTGCGCCTACTAAGGTAAATGGGTTTAACTTGATTTGAACTGTTCTTGCATTTGGCCCACTATCAATCATAATATCGATTTTATAATCTTCCATAGCAGAATATAAATACTCTTCTACAATGGGGCTCAAACGATGAATCTCATCTATAAACAACACATCAAAAGGTTCCAAATTAGTTAAAAGCCCTGCTAAATCGCCCGGTTTATCCAACACAGGTCCGCTGGTAACTCTTAAATTAACCCCAAGATCGTTTGATATGATATGCGCTAAGGTGGTTTTCCCTAAGCCGGGAGGGCCATGCAATAAAACATGATCCAATGCTTCTTCTCTTTTTTTTGCTGCCTGAACAAATACCAGTAAATTATCTACAACGGATTCCTGACCGCTAAAATCATTAAACTCAACGGGACGCAGGGCTTTTTCGTATTCCCTGTCAGTGCCGCTTTGTTTTTCATTATTAGCGTCTAAATTTTCGTTCATTACTTTACTGTTTTAGTATTGTAAAAATACGCTATTTCGGCTTAGTTAAATGCTATAAATTGTAGCATTCGTAATTAAGATCATTTGGGCGTGTCCTCGCAAAGAGGCGGCGAGGTCCGGCTTTACGTTCCAATCTTTTTGCAAAAGGCAGGCAAAAAGGATTTACACTTCAATCCTTCACGCTAATTAATTTACCATTGAGAAATTTATGTTCTTGCACAAGAAATAATGTGCGTGAAGGATGCAAACGTAAAGCCTTTTACAAACGCAGTGCGTAAAAGCTTGAAGTGACAGCCTGCCCCGGCCACCGCCGGGTACGCCCAAATTAAAAAATGTATTTTACCAATAAGCAGGACCGTATTTTTTGGCGAGCTTGGATTTTGGCACGGACATATAAAAGATCTGATCAAACCAGATCATCAGTTTTGGGGCTAATACAAATGAATTTAATTTTTCTCCAACATAATTGGTATTTCTTAAAGCAAGCCTTGCACAAACATCCAATCCTACACCACACCATTTGGTGATTTTAAACTGAACTGTAATTCCGGGTTCGTAAAACAGTAAAAGTCGCTTTTTAGATTTAATGTTTTTAAGTCCGTCGTTATATTGCGTCCAGTACATTCCGGTACCAACCTGTATAGGAACACTCAGTTGCCAGCGTTTTGTTTTATGAAATACAAAATCGGCATAGTAACAAAAGTACCCGAATTTGAAATAATCATCTGCATATCTAATCTTCCCATAGGCATCTGTGATCAGTTTTTTGTCTACCACATCCGTGCTTAACCAACTGTATCCTATGCCAACGCGTAATTTTCTTCTAAAACTTAAACCTAATCTAACACCGGTAACTTTAGTTGGAGAATTGTTTAAAAATGAATAACGTGATTCTAAACGTGCATCAATACTTGGCTTCGAACGTAAAAAAACTTTGAATGTATCTAAAAATTGGCCTTTCATTGAAAAGCAAACAAAAAGTAATAATATGATGATACGAATCTTCACTTTACAAAAATAGCTTGTATTGATTGTTTATAAATCAGGCATACAAAATTGTATTAACAGTCTGTGTGTAGTAATTTTGTGGGGCTTTATGAATAATTCTTTTTTAGATACACCCATCGGATACCTTAAAGGTATTGGTCCGCAGCGTGCGGAAGTATTGCAAAAGGAATTGTTTATTTTCAATTATAAAGATTTGATTACTCATTATCCTTTCAGGTATGTTGATAGGACACATTTTCAAAGCATCAGAGACGTTACCGAAGATTCGGTTTATTATCAGTTAAGAGGTTTAATTGTGGAAATTGATTTTGTTGGAGAAAAACGTACCAGAAGGCTTGTAGCAAAATTGCGGGACAGTTCAGGAATCATTGAACTGGTTTGGTTTCAGGGAGCAAAATGGATGGCTGAAAAACTGAAATCTAATACGGAGTATATTGTTTACGGGAAAGCAACATCTTTTATGGGTCGTTTCAATATGGCGCATCCGGAAATTGATGTGGTAACTCCTGAACTGTTAGCTAATCAGTCTTCGTTTCAATCGGTTTACAATAGCACCGAAAAATTAAAATTCAGAAACCTGGATAGTGATGGACTCAGAAAATGTTTACGGATACTGACCATACAATTGAATGATCAGAATATCATAGAATCACTTACACCAACTATTATCAGTGATTCTAATTTACTCTCAAGGTTGGAAGCTTTAAAACAAATTCATTTTCCCGATTCAAAAGAAAAATTGGAGCGAGCAAAATTTCGGTTAAAGTTTGAAGAATTGTTTTATGTTCAGTTAAAACTATTAAGAAGTAATTTAGTAAGGCATCAAACGGTTCAGGGCTTTGTATTTAATAAAGTGGGTGATGCGTTTAATAATTTTTACAATCATCATTTGCCTTTTCAATTAACCAATGCTCAAAAAAGAGTTGTGAAAGAAATACGCATTGACATGGGCTCGGGAAAGCAAATGAGCAGGTTAGTGCAAGGCGATGTAGGAAGTGGTAAAACATTGGTGGCTTTGTTAAGTATGCTGTTGGCCATTGATAATGGATTTCAAGCCTGCTTAATGGCTCCTACGGAAATATTAGCAAAGCAACATTTCGTAACCATTTCAGAATTATTAGAGCCAATGGGTTTAAAGGTGGCTATTTTAACAGGTTCAACTAAAACAAAAGCCAGGCGAGAGTTGCACCTCGATTTGCAATCAGGAGCAATTCATATTTTAATAGGGACGCATGCCTTAATTGAAGATGTGGTTGTATTTAAAAACCTTGGATTAGTTGTTATTGATGAGCAACACCGTTTTGGGGTAGCTCAGCGCGGAAAAATGCATAAAAAAAACACACAGCCTCCTCATGTTTTAATTATGACGGCTACGCCAATTCCTAGAACGTTAGCAATGACTTTGTATGGTGATTTGGATACTTCTGTGATTGATGAATTGCCGCCCGGAAGAAAGCCAATTACTACGATGCATTTTATGGAAAGCCAGCGCTTGCGCCTTATTGGTTTTATGAAAGAGCAAATTGCTTTGAGTAGACAGGTTTATATTGTTTTCCCTTTGATACAAGAAAGTGAAAAAATGGATTACCAGAATCTTCAGCATGGTTATGAAGCTTTATTGGATGATTTTAAACCACCGCAGTATCAAATCAGTATTGTACATGGAAAATTAAAACCGGCGGAAAAGGAGTTTGAAATGCAGCGTTTTATAAAAAAAGAAACCCAGATTATGGTTGCTACCACAGTAATAGAGGTTGGGGTCAATATTCCAAATGCAACAATGATGGTAATTGAGAGTGCTGAGCGTTTCGGACTTTCTCAATTACATCAATTAAGAGGCAGAGTAGGGCGTGGAGCTGATAAATCCTATTGTATTTTAATGACTTCCTATAAACTGGGAGCAGATAGTAAATTGCGGATGGAAACCATGGTAAGGACCAATGATGGTTTTGAGATCAGTGAAGTGGATTTGAAATTAAGAGGTCCGGGAGATCTTGACGGAACGCAGCAGAGTGGGGTAATGGATCTTAAAATTGCTGATCTGGCGCAGGATGGACAGATTTTACAATTGGCGCGCTCCTCAGCGCAAGCTATTTTAAACGAAGACCCTGAATTATCAGGTCAGGAGAACCAGTTATTGATTAATCAGCTTCAGTATCAGGGTAAAACAAGATCTTCCTGGAGTAAAATAGGATAATGCCAACGTATAAATCAGTATTTTTGGATATTTGTTTATTCCAAAAAAAGGTTTATTTTTGATTAGCTAAAATTATAACAAATGAAAGCAGTTGTTTTTATTTACTTTTTCTTATTTGTGTGTTTGTTTAAAATGCAAGCAACACAGCCACACCTTAAGGTTCAACAGCAACCTAAAGATTGTGTGAAACACCCTCAAATTGTAAAAGCTCAACCTGAAAAATCCAAAATCGTTGCTGAGAGAGTTGTAAAATCAACTACTTCATACCGTGGAGCTACCTCCATTCCTCACTTTAGCGTGTTAAATTTTATTAATTTCTTTTACACGAAAGATACTTTGGACAACCTGCATGTAATGTAAATTCAAAGTTTGGTTGATTCTGAATCTTAATGTAGTTGCATTTTAAAACTTCACCATTCTTGAGGCTGATAAACATAAAGTATATTTTTCTATATTAAACACTTGTTTTTTCTGAAACCCAATCAATGGCAGATTGAAGATCTTTAAGCTCAAATCCTCTATATTCGCCCGATATTAATATACTGAAGATTTCTGTAAATATTCTGATTCCGCTTATAAATCAGATGCAATCGCTGCGAGATCCCATTTTATTAAATGTTTAAAACCTATCATAGCATCCTTAAACCATTCTCCAGCACTAAAATTTTTAATTGAAGTGTCGAGTACGAGTAAATGATTTAACTTATTTTTTTCTTAAATAAAGCGTTTTACATGTGGCATAACAGTATCGTTAAAAGCTGCTTCTGTGATATTATTTTCAGCTTTAAAGACAACCATGTTTTTGGGTAAATTTTCTATAAATTGTTATCATTAATTTATTAGTTTTAAATGGTTAAAAAGAAGAATGCTTCCCCATATTGCTAAACTGTATTCCAAGGCTCCTACTAAATAAGTAGCTCTTGTTAAATTACCATAGTATAAGGCCGATGCTGTTCTTGTAACAATTATACAAATATATATTGCTACGCAAAATAGTAAACCAGAAAGCCTTAAACTCTGAAAATACCCGCTTATACCTAAAAATATAGCGAAACCCATTTGCAATCCGGTGTATATAGTTAGGTATTCAACTTTGCCGGAGTTATTTAAAAAATCATAACCTAAAAATCGGGAGGTTCCCGAAAACTTAATAAAGCACCAAATACTAAATAAGAAATAAAGAAAAGCATTGAGGTTTAAATAAAGTGATATCATGTTGGTTAGGTTTAGTGGTTTTGATTTTATCTTTCAGGCGCTATAATTAAAGTAACAGAAAAATAAATTGACATAACTCGTTAATTAGCGGATTTAGAAATCACGACAAAATTTTTTTTCAACAAAATTGTTATCATCGTTAAAATAGGATTTTCAAAACGCAGCGATTATTTGTTTTACGGTTGTTCTGGCAAGTTTACCTCCTATATCAGTTACTTCTTTCTTAAATGGCTAAAAGCCTTTTTTTAATAGCCAGTTACAGCTATTTTATATAGCAGATTAATAGCTTTAGTCATTTACTAATAAATATCTAAGGTATCAAAGGGGGGCTTTCCCCTCAAAATTGATGTTTTTTATTATTTACATTTACAGTTATAACAATTTTTTATTTGTGATTCATTATTTATTTTTTTAGAGTAAACTATAATAATTTCGTAATAATCATTCATAAGCTTTTAATTATAACCGCTTGCAAATTATTTTAAACTTACTAAATTTTATTAAATAATAATTAGAGTAATTTTTAAATATAACTAATATGAAAAAAAACGTTTTTACGTTTCTTACAATTTCTACACTTTCTGTTTTTTTCCAGAGTGTAGGTATAAATTTAACGGGTGTTGCTGCCGACCCAAGCGCTGCATTAGATGTTTCGAGTACAAATAAGGGTTTGTTAATTCTTCGGGTTGCATTAATTAGCTTTGAATAGGAATTTTATTATACATATATTTAAAAAAAGTAAAGTCATGAGGAATAAATTTAATCAAATAACTATTCTATTTTTATTAATTGCAACACTCAATATCTATTCACAAAATGTAGGTATTGGCAACAATAATCCTCAATCAAAATTACATGTGAGCGGAGCAATACGCTCAGATACATTAATTGGAGTAGGGGTGCGAAATTTATTTACTACTCCTAATGGAAGAATTTATGATAGTTTAGTTGCTCCATTGCCATCAGATTGGTTAATAAATGGAAACTCAAACATTGGTGCAACTAATTTTTTGGGAACTCTTAATGCTAATGATTTAATTTTTAAAACTAATAATAACGAGGTTGCTCGTTTTATTGCCAATGGTAATTTTGGTATTGGCACTTCTAATCCTAGTTTATCATCACTCGTAGAAATTGCTTCTACAAATAGTGGATTATTAATTCCAAGGATGACAACTGCTCAACGAATTGCTATCGCTGCGCCATCTAACGGTTTAATGGTGTATGATTTAACAATAAATTGTGTGTTTTTTTACAATAGTGCTTTAACTGCTTGGCAATCGTTATGTGCTCCGCCATTGCCAGCCGGCACAAATGATGTTAGCGGAACATACCCCGCATTAACAGTTGTAGGCTTGCAAACTACGCCGGTATCTTCTGTAGTTCCTACTAACGGACAAATTTTACAATACAATGGAACAGCTTGGTTTCCTACAAATAGTAATGATTGGAATTTGCTCGGAAACACAGGTACTAATGCCGCAATAAATTTTTTAGGTACAACCGATAATATTGATCTTGTTTTTAGATCAAATAATATAGAGCGTATGAGATTATTAAATGGAGGTATTTTTACGAATACCGCGCTTAATATTATTGGCTCTGATGGTCAGGGTTGGAATCAAAGCCCAACCGCCAGTTCTATCGCATGGACATTAATTAACCCAGGATATGCTGGTCTGTTTTATAACGGTAGCAATGCCCCGAGCGCTAATGGTTTAATGGTAAAAGTATTCGGCACGGCAGCAACAAATGTTGCTTTTGATGTATCAAGTGGTGCGCAGTCAACAGCTGGGCCAAGTATATTAACTGCATTAGGAAACGGTAATGTGGGTATAGGTAATGCAACACCTGCAAACCGTTTAGAGGTAACATCTGGCATTGCAAATACATCTGGTTTAAGATTTACAAATTTAACATCAGCATCACCAACTGTTATTGCCAATGGCAAAACTCTTTCTGTTGATGTAAATGGTGATGTTGTTTTAACGCCAGCCGCAGCCGATGCTTGGCAGCTTTTAGGTAATGCTGGTACTATAGCAGGAACCAATTTTTTAGGAACAACAGATGCACAGGATTTAGTTTTTAAAACTAATAATATAGAATATATTAGAACATTAGCTAGTAATGGAAATGTAGGTATTTTAACACCTACACCATCAGAACGATTACATGTAAATGGAAATATCCAACTTGGAAATACACTAGGTTTAAATGTAATTGGAGATAAATTTTACATGTCGAATACATTTAATAATACAGATGATTTTTGGATGGCTCGATTTAATTCGGCTGCTGATAACTCTGAGTGGCGTTTTAATATTTCAGATCCTGGCGTTATTGATAGAATCACTTTTGGTACAAGTTCATTTCCTGCAGGAGTATGGCAACCTTTGGTTGATATTATAAATGATGGAAGAATGGGAGTTGGAACATCCAATCCAAGGGGTAAATTTGATGTTTTAAACGGAGATGCTTTTGTTGCTGATAATGTGTACCCTCAAAACTCTTTTAACGTTGGCCGTTCATTCAATAGTATTTACAGTGATAACATTAGGCCTTTTACTGATAACGGTTTTAGAGTATATGACGGTAATTCTAATTCACATTTACGGTTAGAAGCCTTAAGTCAGTGCCAAATTCAAGCATATACAACTGCTGGATCTACTCCAAATTTATTAGAAACAGCTGGCACAGAGGGTATTTTATCTTTAAATCCGACTGGTGGTGGTGTGCGTGTTGGTTTACCAAACGGATTATCAACTACCATTAACCCGGCTTTGCCTGATAATCCGCTTCACAGGTTGACTGTGGGTTCTGGATATTTTGTCGCCGGCAATTATAATTCTGACCCGGCTGGCGGTCAGGCTCCAGGAACAACTTGGATAAATGGTGTTGGAGGCTTAGCGGTTGGTATGAACCGCAATTCAGGTAGAAGCCATGTTGATTTTTGGAATACCTCTGACGTTACTCAAGTAGCTGCAAACGCTAATATCGATAGGGGATTTGAATTTAGAGGATATGATAATGCTTATGCTCAACGTATTATGGCACGAATCAATGGTAATGGACAATTTTTCTCTAATGGTACTTTTGCTATTAGTGATAAACGATTTAAATCAAACATCATTCCTTTCAACGAAAAAGTTTTATCAAAATTAATGCAGGTAAAAACGTACAATTATCAGATGCATCAACCTGTATCAAAAGATGGTGGCCCGCTCGAAAAAGGATTTGTAGTTAATGAAAAAGATTTTGGAGTTTTAGTTCAAGAGTTGTATGAACTTTTTCCTAGCGTGGTATATAAACCAAAAGATGAAAATAAAGAAACCTGGTCGGTTGATTATAGCCGTTTTGGTTTGTATTTATTGCAAGGTATGAAAGAGCAACAGGAAATTATTAGTGAACAAAAATCAGAAATTAAACAATTAAATGATAAGTATACGGATTTATTAAACCGTATATCAAAACTTGAAAACAAATAGAAATGCCGTTTTTAATCAAACATATAGGTTATTTTTATTTGTTG
>JACMNO010000077.1 GCA_014378485.1 Bacteroidia bacterium | reverse complement strand
CCTTGTGGCGTTAAACGAACATATGTGTAATTAGTTGGTTTTGGATCTTTATCATCCTTAAATAAATCTACCGGCGCAAAAACAAGTATCCAATCTCGGGGCGAATCGTCGTTGCTCAATGATTCATTTTCATCCTTTAAAGGTGCAGAAAAGTAAACACTATTGGGATATTTAAATTCTAAACTGGTTATAGTTTTTATATTAACCTGGTTATCACAGCTTATAACATCAAATTGTGTAAATTCTTTATGAGTTTTCTTTTCTGTTCTTCCTGCAATAACTAAAACATTGCTATCTGCCTCTACTTCGTAAGATGCTCTATACCTGTATTTAGAGTCTGTGTCTGTTTTTGGTTTAATTTTCTCTAACTGTTTTATCCTTTTTGTGTAACTGCCATAATACCAATTATAGGAGTAGGTTATTTCTTTTTGGCGAAACACTAAATTACCCTTTAGATCCATTGATGCAGTTAAGTTTCTTGTTGTATAACGGTCACCTTTAAAATTAAACCATCTGTAACGCGTTCTAACTTTATCTAGCCACTCTTCTTCTCTTACAGTATTTAATAAATTCAGGTCTTTATCGTATGTATAAATCTCTGTTTTTACTTTTCTGGCGATAAGAGATGGTAAAACGTAAATCATATCAATTGTTTCCTTTTCCTTGTTCATTTCAATATTGCCCAGGTATCCGTTTTTTGCTTTCCGTGATACTTCATAGGGTTTTTCAAGAATTGGAACTTGAGCCACAATGGTTGATGCACCGAGCAAGCAAGTAACTGCTGAGAGTAGTAAATTTAATTTTTTCATAATGATATTTGTTTTAGCTTTAAAATACAAGCAAAACTAAATTATTTTATTTTATAAAACGTACCCACAAGAGGGTATTTTGAAGTGATAATTCAAAAAAAAACAGCCTTCATAAAAAGGCTGTTTTTTAGGGCATTAGAATGAAGTTAGACTAATCTAATTTAGTCCATACAACAGTGGATTTTTTTAGTTTAGGATCAGTTAAAATAGTACAATATGTTTTTACTGTGGCATTATAATCGGATGATCCCGGATTAATAAATTTAGCTTCTTTTTTATCTGCCGGCTGGCCAAACATAAACTCTTTTTTAAGAGTTCCTCCTTTGTACGTGTACATAACACCATTTGTTCCTGAAATACCTCTAATCGTACCAGCTTCTTTATTTTCTGGTTTTTCCATATTATCAATGGTGTTATTAAAGAACAAATAACTGGCGTTATCAGTAGAAATGAAATCTATGCCATAATACCAATCGTTATCTGCCACCGGCGAAAAACCGCTATTAACTCTACGTCCCTTACGTGCGCTATTGTAACAAAATGGGTCATGATCACCTTTTCTGTATACGCTATAAGGAAATAAAGCAGAAGAAACCTCTTTACCCTCTGGTGACATTGTTATTAATGCTACGTCGCCGAAAATAGTTCCCTCAACCGGAGCAGGCATTCCCATTCCACCGGATCCTAATTTTTTTATTGTCTGTTGAATTAAAAAAGTTAGATTTCCGGATTTATCTACAAAAGATCCCTGGATCATTCCTCCAAACTCATCTTTCCTTTCCATCTTCGTTTTATAAATAGATTCTATTTTTGAATAATCTGCCTGGTAAGGCTTATCTAATGCCATTGATGTTGGATTAATATTTTGGTTTATTTGTGCAAACCCTTTAGACTTTTCAACTGGTAGTAAAAGTGTCATATTTACCATATCCTTTGGCTTATTATAGTTAAAGTAAGTTTCGGCATATTTTGTGTACACTGTATATTGCAATTCTTTTTGAACAAAAAGTGTTTTACCTTTGCTTAATTGCGCCACATAATATCTTGTCTCTTCACCACCAGATTTTTTAGTATTAAAAGCAAGTGTTCCAATCAACACATAATCACTGCCATGAACATAAGCAGAAAGAAACTTTGTGAATTTATATTTATCTGTAGGCGTATTGTACTTGGCCTTGTTGATCATTTTGTGATCAGGCCCGTAATGCGACACTTCAATACGGTCTTTTGTTTCAGCAGCTATGGTGTTATACTTAATAATGGCATAATAATCAGAATCTGGATCTTTTTCGATGACAAAAGTTGGTACATCAGTATCTCCGAAAACCATTCCGTAAGCAGCGCCCATCGACATTTCGTCAAGCTCGCCGATAACTTCTTCACTTTTTAATTTGCCTTTGATACCGTCAATGATTAATCGGTAAAATACCGGTTTCTTTTTATTGTCTTCTGCCGCTCCAACAATAAAAACCACAAAATCTCCACCAATATCATATACACCTTCAATCTGAACCAAATTAAGTTTTTCTCCCAACTTAGTTAAAGGGAGTTTTCCGGAGGAAATTTTCTTTCTTTGAGGATTAAAAAGCGTAAAATTTATACCCTCTTTTTTACTAACTTCTATTAATCCTGTATTATTATTTTTCAGCTGTAATAACTTTGTCCAGCCGTCAAACTCCTCAAATGCTTCACTTTTTTCATAATTTTTTTGTGCAAGCATACACCCGCAAATAAGGACGAAAATAACACTCAATAGTTTCTTTTTCATAAATGTGATTTAATTGGTTTCGGTAAAAATATAAAAATATAGTTCTAATTGAAAACTTATTTTCCACATGAAATAAGACCGTTTGAGCATCCTGCCCCTTTTTTTTCTTAACTTTACTTTTGCTATGAAAAATATTTTTTTATTAACTTTTATGTTCTGCTTAGGTTTGTGTTTGTTTTCACAGCAAAACCTTAATCTGGATTTTAAACCATTAAAATCGCAAGGTATTTTGCCTGAAATCTTTTCGAGAGATATGAAGGAAACGGTTGCCCAAGAAATCACAGAATTAAATAAAACAGAGGATTTGGATAAAAGCCTTAAATCAACCTACCTGACGGCGGCAAACTATGAAATTGAGAAAAAAGTTAAAAGTGGAAATGCACTTATTAATGATGAAGTAACTATCTATATTAATGAGATTGTCGATATTATTTTAAAAGATCAACCTGATTTAAGAAAGAAAATAAATGTTTTCACCTTAAAGTCTTCGGTTGTCAATGCTTACTGTTATGATAAAGGTTATTTATTTATGGACGTTGGCCTTATTGCCCATACAAAAAATGAAGCTCAGCTTGCTTATGTGTTATGCCATGAAATCACGCATTATGTAAAGCAACATAATATACTTGGTTACATACATAATGAAAAGCTTGAAAGTAGTGTAGAAGGGAAGACAGAAGAAGCGCTTTTGCTTGAAAAGTGTCAATACTCTAAAGAGCATGAGGGAGAAGCAGATGTAGAAGGATTTAAACTTTTGGAAAAAACAAAATACGATCTTGTTCAGGCAAAGGATCTTTTTGAAGTTCTTCAGGGAGCGTCCTTGCCATTTGAATTAGTTGAGTTCAAAAAATCTTTTTTCGAGACCAGTAATTTTGTCATTCCTGGTAATTACTTTTTAAAAGATGTGGCGCCTATAAGATATAAGGGCAATGAAGATGATTCGGAAAGAACGCATCCAAACACTTCTAAGCGAAAAGCGGCTGTTGAGCAATTAATAAATGAAAATAATACTAGTGGGCGCCTTACAAATGTAATTGGTGAAAGCAAATTTAACTACATACGTGATCTCTGCAGGTTTGAGGTGTGCAGGTTGTTTTTGAAAAATAGGGATTATAACGCAGCTTTATATTCGGCTTATATTCTAACACAAAAATACCCTGTCAATCTATTTTTGTCACAAACCATAGCCAAATGTTTGTATGCTATTTCGCTTAACCGAATGGGTTACTTGAGATATAATAAGGATTCTTATTTAGATGGACCAATTCATTACCTAGAGGTTGAAAGCTATCCGCAACAAATGTATCATTTGGTAAACAGCATGCCCGATAATGAATGGAATATTATGGCATTAAACTATACTTTCAGGAAACATAAAAATTTTCCGGATGATCATATCTTAAATGCAATATCTGATAGTCTCATTAACCTGATGTATTACACGAATTGTAATTTGGAAACGTTTGATGATAATATCAACATAAAAAATGTAAGTCCTTTTAAGGATTCAGTGTCTTACTATAAAAATGTTTTTGCTGATTTGTTTTCTGCGGATAAGGAATTTGCAGCTAAGTTTCCCAGAACAGTTGGGCACGAGGTTGTGGCTCCTTACACCCCAAAAAGTTATAAGATAAATAAATTTACAAAGAAAATGCGCGTGGTTGGTAATATTAGTGTAGTTATGTCGCTGGATCCTTTTTATATTATTTTCGATGAGAATGGTAATCAAAGTAATTATATAGAGGCTGATATACAACAGCAAAATGTTGTTAACTCGATCAAGTCCTGTGCCGAAAAACAGAACTTTCGTCTTGTTGTATTGGATCCTGGATTAATTAATAGTACCGAAGTAAATAAAATGAATGATTTTTCTGTGGTGAATGATTGGTTGTATGAGCGAATGGATGGCAGGGACAATGAAAAATCGAGGGTGCCGGTGTTTAGCGCTGATGAAATAAAAAACATAATTGATACGTATGGAACATCTCATGTTTTAAAAACAGGATTTGTAGTGATAGAAGGTAAAAAGAAACAATATGTTTTTTATAGTGTTATTTATGATTTGAAGGAAAACAGGGAGGTATACATTAATCAAATATTAATAGACGGGAGACCATCAAAAAGCGAAGCCGAGTCTAAAATATGTAGTTTGTTTAACGAATTGAAAAACGGAGTTGCAAAATAAAATTGATTAATTTCCTCTTATTTTAGTTTGTTAACTACTGGGTTAGCATACATCGTAAGGAACAGAATTTTCAAAACTTCAGATTCTCCAGTCATGGCTTTGGTTTTCTGCCCGATATAGTTTAAGAAAGATTCTTTTTCGGTTTGTGTATAATTGTTTTCAAAAATTGTTGTTGTGTTCAGAAGATCGTAGGCAATATAATTAACAGCATTGAGTTTATAGTTCTCGTAAATGCATTTGTCAATATGTGCAACAAGTAATTTTATTTTTTCATTTTCATTATTGGCCTGTGCTATTCCAGCAAGTTCTTCTTTAATGGGTTTTCCAAAAGCCACGTGTATTTTTCCTTTAGGTTGTTTTATACCTGCTAAAATACTATTAAGATCTTCTCCTTGCGCTTTTACATATTTAGTGTGCAATGACGATAAATAGAGTTCCTGAACTTTTAAACTATCACAGGGTTCATACTCAAAACTGATCGTAAGTGGAACAATGTTTAATTCAGAAAAACTTTTTTCGAAATCATTATCTCCGCTTAAGTTTAACATTTTTAATAAACCCGTTTGAGTGATGTCATTTCCATCTTTGGTTCGGCCATTGCGCTGAGCAATCCAAACGCTGGTATTCTTGTCCATAATCACATGACGTATATAGGCGCTTAACTGGCGTGAGATGTCATACAACTCCTTCACGTTACCTTCTCTTTTTACGGTAAACATCCTGTTCATCCTGCCAAAATCCGTGATAAAACCATTATCCATTAAATTAGATCCGAAAGTAATCTCCGATGTTTCAAATTCTTCTCTATCTAATATAATTTGAAGAATGGCACTGTCTAATAAAATGTCACGGTGATTTGCAATATAAAGGTAAGCGCTATTTCTGTCCAGATTTTCTAGTCCGCTCCATGTCAAGCCGGTTGATGTTGAGTTTACTATTTTCCAAATAGCATCTCTCATATAGCTTGTTTGAAATTCGCACGGCGATTTTGTATTCAGCGCTTTTTCAATCATGGCTTCTTTAGTCATTTCAGGCCATAAGTAAGCCATAGCCTTATGATAAGAATCGTATTGTGCAATTCGTTCCATAACTTCTCTGGATTCCGTATCGTAATAGGGTCTTAAAAGTTCAAAGTTAAATTCTTTGGCAAAGTCGCTGTATTTTTTCGGAGCTTGTGATATATAATGTTTCATGATATGCTATCTTCTGTCAATAAAAGTGATGGGTTTTCTGCTCATTTCCGGCAATTGTTGTTTGCTGATGCTTTCGGGGGTCTGTAACACAATGGTTGGAGCAACTCGTAGTTTAGCCCTAAAGTGATCTTTCAGTTCTTTATCAAAATTTTCAGGAGGATCAACTGCTCCAATATTAATCACAATTTCATCGGTGCCAATATCATTGGTATAAACTTCAATGATAAAATTTTTAATATAAGGAACTGTGTTTAAAATATCATAAAGTGATGGCGGATATAAACTGGTGCCTTTAAATTTGATCATTTGTTGCTTTCGGCCTAAAATAGGACTGATGCGAAGTGTAGTTCTTCCGCACTTGCAGGGATCATAATGGGCTTTGCAAATATCTCCGGTTTTAAAACGGATTAATGGCATGCCTTCCACACCTAATGTTGTAACAGTCAGTTCGCCGGCTTCCCCTTCTATTACTGGTTGATTCTGATCATCTAAAAATTCAACAATCAACAATTCAGGATGGTGATGTCCGCCTTTTCCTGTTTCACATTCCGTAAAGGCAGCACCCATTTCGGTTGAAGCATACGTGCTAAATAATTGTAAAGGCCATTTATCGGTGATCCGTTTACCTAATGTATTATAAGTAAAATCTTCATTACGGATTGCTTCTCCAATACAAACTACTTTTTTGATGCTGCAGTTTTTATAATCAATATGGTTTTGCTCTGCAAACTCAATAAGTTTTAATAAGAAAGAAGGCACCGCAATAGCAACGGTTGGTTTTAAACGTTTAATCGTATCCCACTGAAATTCGGGCATACCGTTTCCAACCCTTACCACACCTGCACCCATTTGTTTTAAACCTAAAAAATAGGCCATGCCCGCCATAAAGCGTCTGTCAAGGGTTGTCATCAATTGATAAATATCTTTTTTAGTACCTCCCGCACAAGCCAATGAAATATGTTCGTTGTAGGCAAGGCGATCCAGGTCTTTATCAGTCAAAACAAAAGTAAGCGGGTCTCCTAACGTTCCGCTAGTTGTTACGTAATCAATAATTTTATCAGAACTAACACATATAAAATCAAGGTTGTGATTGTACAGATCGTCTTTTGATGTAACCGGAATTGTTTTCAGGTCATCTAGCGTTTTGATTTTCGAAATATCAATTTTTTTTTCTTTAAACCTTGCCTTGTAGAATGCAGAATGTGTGTTGGCATATGTCAAAAGATCAGCCAGTTTTTTTTCCTGGAAAAGTTTGATGTCCATCACTGATCTTGTTTCTATATCCGGTACTAAGGCACTCATAAATTTTTGCTAAATTTATACGAGTTTACATATAATTTGATAAAACACAAAGCTATTTTTATAATTAGTGAAAACACCGAAAATAAATATTAAGGAGGAGTTCATAGCTGATATTAGAGCTTTTAAAGCTCCCGATCTGGCAAAAACAATTTTAAAAAATAATCAGGTGACGGAACTTATAGCTTTGGCATTTGAAAAAGACCATTTATTGAGTAGTCGTGCCATGTGGGTTATTGGTCATTGTAGTGATTTGGATTATAATTGTATTAAACCTTACCATGTAAAACTGATCAATCGATTAAAAAATAAAGACCTTCATAATGGTGTTATTAGAAATACATTAAGGTTATATCAAAAACATTCTGTACCAAAAAAGAGTGAGCCATTTATATTGGATAAATGTTTTGAATATGTTAAGAATCCTCTTGAGGCTATAGCTGTGAGAGCTTTTGCTATAACGGTCATTTTTAATATTGCTAAACCATATCCTGAATTATTAAACGAACTTTTGATAGTTTTAAATCATATGAGTGAAACGGAAGAAGGGTCTGGAATACGAAGCAGAGTAAAGAATACGATAAAAGACATTCATAAACTGAAACTTAGAATTCTATAATGCACCATTATTTCCCTTTTAAATTTCAGAGCCAAAAAATAATTTATTCAGTCCTATTGGTTATTTCTCTTATTCCAACGTATTTTATTCATAGTCAAAAGTACCCTGATTGGGGAGATGATTTTGCACAATATATTTACCAAGCGCAACAAATTAATTCGCCATCCGAAGATTATAAACAGGTTTTAAATATTGAAGAATATAGCAGTCCTAAACGAAGTTTAGCTTTTTCATTGTTATTAAGCATTATTAGCCCAACCTGTTCTATTCAGGATTATGTCGGTTTAATTTCTGCGTGTTATATCCTTGCCGGGCTTTGTTTTTTTATATTTCTGTCAAGTCATTTTTCAATGGCTGTAAGTTTAATAGCCACCCTGTGTGTATTTTATAATTTTTTATTTTTAAGATTAAAATCAGAAGTCGTTCCTGAATTTTTATTTATCGCTCTTTTTTATGGAATTTTGTATTTGGCTTTCAGCTCTGCTAAATGGGTCAAATTTTTTATTCCTGTTTTGTTAGGAATAATGGTTTCAGTGAGGTTTGTAGGGCTATCGTTAATTATCAGTTATATTATTTTTATTTTTATACAAAATGACAAAACTCTAAAACAAAAACTTAAGAATGCGGCTATTTGCTTTCTTATTTTTCTTTTAATAATTGCAGGCATCAATTATTTTTTTCTTGATCAGATCAATAATCAGGAAGTGAAATTGTACGGCAACCTTGTTTTTAAAAATTACAGTTTTAATACATTCTTTGAGAACATTATCCTTTATTCACGATACCTTCTTTTATTCTTTGAACAGGAAATTCCATTTTGGATGAACAATATTTTTAAATTTTCAGCGGTTATATTTTTATCAATTGGGTTTTTTATTTCCATCAAAAATAAAGTAACGATAGTTCATATCGCACTGATAGTTTATTTCCTATTCCTGTTCATTTATCCCTATAATGGGGATACGATCAAATACCTGATTCCAATATTTCCTTTGGTACTGTTCTTCATTATAAAGGGGGCTTATGGCTTGTTAGATTTTATCCATTTTAATAGAAATGATTTGCTGGTTTTTATATGCTTAAGTATCATTTTACTGAGTAATTCAAAAACAATAAAACTGGCAATGGAGCACAAGGATCTCAACATCGGGCCTTATGATTTATCAGTATTGGAAGATTTTGAAGAAATAAAAAATAGAGTAGGGCGGCATGAGAGCATAGCTTTTGGAAAACCTTTTATTGTTAATTTATTAGCCGATAGGCATAGCTATTTTTTAAGCAAAGAAAACCATAGTATGGTATTTTCAAAAGCAACTTATTTTTTGTCACCTAAGGAAAAAATCAGAGAACTGTATCCTAAAATTGACGGTATTAAAATCGCAAAAGGCGATACGCTTGAGCTGACCAATTTTTACCTAGTCAGATTAAATCAATAGTTTTTATAAATAATTGGATTCAATATTTTTGATTGTGGCATTATATTCCAAAATCAACTCATCTATCACTTCCTGCACCGTTTGAATTTTTTCAAAGCCTCCAGAAACCTGCCCAATTTCCAATTCTCCTTCAGTAAGATTTCCTTCAAACATTCCTTTTTTTGCCCGACCCTTTCCTAAAAGCTCTGCTAATTCTTCTTTGGTTGCTCCTTTTTTTTCAAGTTCGCTCACTTTCTGATAAAATGGATTTTTTAACAATCGGACAGGTGTCAATTGTTTTAAAGATAATTGCGTATCGCCTTCGTTTGATTCTATAATTGCGTTTTTGAAATTAATATGGGCGGAGGATTCCAGTGTGGTAACAAAACGACTTCCGATCTGCACCCCCTCTGCGCCTAGAGCGAAAGCGGCTGCTATAGCTTGGCCCGAACCAATACCTCCTGCAGCTATCAAAGGAATGGAGATAGCTTTTTTAACCTGGGGGATTAGCACCAATGTTGTTGTTTCTTCTCTTCCGTTATGTCCTCCTGCTTCAAAACCTTCTGCTACAATCGCATCCACGCCTGCTTCCTGGCATTTGATGGCGAATTTTACATTGGATACTACATGAACTACGGTAATCCCATGCTGTTTAAGATGATTTGTCCAGGTTTTTGGATTTCCTGCCGAGGTAAATACAATTTTAACATTTTCCTCAATAATAATTTTAATGTGGTCTTCAATATTAGGATATAATAAAGGTACATTTACGCCAAAAGGCTTATCCGTTGCTTGTTGACATTTTTTAATATGCTCTCTCAGAGTTTCCGGATACATGGATCCTGATCCAATAAGCCCTAGTCCACCTGCATTGGAAACGGCAGAAGCAAGCTCCCATCCGCTGCACCAAATCATGCCTGCTTGTATTATGGGGTACTTTATGTTAAATAATTGCTTAATTGTATCCATTTGGTATTATTTTTGGTGTAAAGTTAAAGATTTTATTATTTTTGTATACTTTAAATTAGTTTGAGTTCAATGAAAAATATTTTTATTTTAGTTTTTATTTTGTTTTTTACCACAATTGCTAAATCGCAATGGCGTTTGGATTATGGTTTTGCGGTTGGTGTTTCCAATTATTTAGGCGATATTGGTGGTAAAGAAAAAACTCGAAGAGATTTTGTTGCCGATATGAAATTGGCAAAAACAAGATGGAATGTTGGGGGATTTGTGCGTTACAAAGTTCACCAGAAAGTTTCCGCTAAGCTAGCTTTTGATTATTTACGAATTGAAGGGGATGATAAATTATCATCTAACCCTGCTCGAAACGCGCGTAATCTAAACTTCAGAAATGATATGTTTACTTTAGAATTAACAGGGCAGTTTTTCTTCTTTGAAGACAACGACCTTGGAAATACTTATCGTTACAAAAACGGATTTAGGGCTTATTTATTTGCTGGAGTAGGAGGCTTTTACTCAAACCCAAAAGCAAGCAAGGATGGTGATTGGGTTAAATTACGTCCTTTGCACACGGAAGGAAAATCTTATTCTCCAATTGGGGTCAGTATTCCTGCTGGTTTAGGATTTTATTTTACATTTAACAAGAGACATAGAATTGGTTATGAATTGAATTACAGAACAACTTTTACTGATTACTTGGATGATATTAGTGGGACATATCCAGTTGATCCGAGTGAGTCTGGCGATCCAAGTTTATCAAGAAGAATTGATGAATTAGGAGGCGAAGCTGCATTTGAAGATAAAGGACTATATTATTCGCATAATTGGGGTGATAAGCGTGGAGACGTATCACATAAAGATGGATTTATGACTATGAGTTTAAGTTATAGTTATGTATTAAGAGGTAAGTCAAGTTTTTATAAAGGACGTTATGGAAATTTCTTTAGTCACCATCGCAGAGGCAAAGTACGTAAGATCAGAGCTAAGTTTTAATTCTTTAAATATTGATCCAAAAAAACCGCTTAATTAAAGCGGTTTTTTTATTTGTTTATATTTAGGGTTCACTCAAAACACTGAAATAGCAATAGATTCAACTATTTTAAAGAGTTTACTTTCTTTTTTATGCAAGGCTTTTGCAGAAAATATTTGAAAAGGTTTGCATCATTTAGCAGCACATTTATCATACGTTAGT
>JACMNO010000011.1 GCA_014378485.1 Bacteroidia bacterium | reverse complement strand
TTTCAATTTCGAAATCATAGGTCTTTTGGCATAGTTTTTACATATTTCTGCCGGGATTAAGATGTTATATTATCACAATAATGTTGGTAATCAATAAATTAATTAAAAAGCACCTATTATGAAATTAAAATTCACGGCGATAATAATATTCGCATCATTAGCAATCAGCAGTTGTGGAACCACTCAAGAAGGATCAACAGGATCAGTAAGTACTGATACTACTTCAACCATGGGAACCTCAGGTACCATGGACACAACTACAAGGACTACTGGTACAATTGATACCACACAAACCGGAGCAGGTACAAGAATGGATTCTACCAAAGCTCCAAAATAAGAAAGTAATTTCTTTTACATTAAACAAAACCTCCGTTATAGATTTTT
This sequence comes from Bacteroidia bacterium, assembly GCA_014378485.1. GTDB lineage: Bacteria > Bacteroidota > Bacteroidia > B-17B0 > Aurantibacillaceae > UBA4416. The sequence goes on along the minus strand of JACMNO010000011.1, from coordinate 1,151 downwards.
AGCGGAGGTTTTTTGGCATAATTTTATATGGATTATTATTCAATTCCTATTAAAACAGATCAATAATTCAAACACATCTATTATGAAAACATTAAAATTTGCATCGTTAGTTTTATGTGCTGGCATGGCTCTTTCGGCATGTAATTCCAATAAAAGCGGGTCGAAAAATAACGATTCGGGAATTGGCGGCAACACAAATATGGACACCACTGGCAGTAGCATGCACGATACTACCATGGTTGATACAACTAATAAAGGAGTTAGCACAGGTTCAGGACAAGGAATGGGTGAGGGCACCGGAACAAATATTGGTGGAGCGAGTGTAGACACGGCCTCAAAAAAGTAGCGTATTTTCGACTGCTGCAATTCAACAAATGCTCCAGATTTTCCGGGCATTTATAGTTTTACGAAGATTTTGGGCGTTCGGGCGGGCTTTGCGTTCCAATCTTTTTGCTAAGGGTGCAAAAAGGATTTCCTCTTCAATCCCTAACGCAAAACCTTGCAAGTCTGTTACTAATCTGGGTCATTTGTCCTTTACAAAAACAATATGTTTATTTCAGAATCAAGCTGTAAAAATCATCTAGTGAGGATGGATTTCTTTCAAACTTAACGGAATCAGTTTTTTAGTTTTAAGATAGGTAATCGAGACTATCAGTAGCGTCATTGTTCCACCAAACACAACTGAAGTGACTGTACCCATAAATTTAGCAGCTGCTCCAGATTCAAAAGCTCCGATTTCGTTTGATGATCCAATAAACATTGAATTTACTGAGGACACTCGTCCCCTCATATCTTCTGGAGTCAAAACTTGTAAAATGGTTGATCGGATAAGTACGCTAACACTATCAAATGCGCCTTCGCAAAACAAGCACACAAGCGATAAATAAAAATTACGAGACAAACCAAACGCAATGATTGAGAAGCCAAATCCGGTTACGGCAAATAATAAGTTTCTCCAAGGCTTACCCATAGGCGAATACTTGGCCATGGAGAACATGGTGATTACTGCTCCTAAAGCCGGTGCAGCTCTCATGATACCTAGTCCTTCTGCACCAACCTTTAAAATATCATTTGCAAAAACAGGCATCAGGGCAACAGCTCCACCAAAAAAAACTGAAAACAAATCTAAGCTTAACGCACCCAACAGCATT
>JACMNO010000076.1 GCA_014378485.1 Bacteroidia bacterium | reverse complement strand
TGAATGTTTTTTTATTATAGGAGCTACATCTATCGTTCTTACTATCCCATTGTTAAACTCACATGTAATAAATAATGAATCAATTTTCAATATTTTGCTTACTCTCAACATTATTGTAACGGATTTACTTTATGAAATTCATTGCTAATCCACATTTCAAGTAATTCCTCTTTATGTATTTCTGTCCAAGCTTGAACTAATTTCAATTTACTCACCGGCAAATCTCCATTAAGTAAATTTCCATTTTCAATTAAAATATTTGCTTCAAACTCTGCATATTTTACTTTAAAATGTGGCGGGTTATGATCATTAAAAAACATAAAAACTATAATCCCATAAAATCTTGATATTTCAGGCATGTTATATCTTTAAATTGACACTAATTTAATATTATTTTTCTATTTTGGCTGCACCAAAATACTGATGTAAAACTTTTGGTAAGTGTATGCCATCATCCTGCTGGTTATTTTCCAACAAAGCTGCAACAATACGTGGCAGCGCAAGGCTGGAGCCATTTAAAGAGTGCAGCAGTTGTGTTTTTCCATCTTCATCCTTGTAACGAATTTTCATTCTGTTTGTTTGAAAGGTTTCAAAATTACTAACAGAACTTACCTCCAGCCATTTTTTTTGCGCAGCTGAATAAACTTCAAAATCGTAGGTAAGTGCTGATGCAAAACTCATATCGCCACCGCACAACTTTAAAATGCGGTAGGGTAGTTCTAAAAATTGTAAAAGCCTTTCAACATGGTTCACCATTTCTTCTAAAACGTCGTAACTTTTTTGTGGATGAGCCAATTGAATGATTTCAACTTTATCAAACTGGTGAACCCTGTTTAAACCTCGTACATCACTACCAAAACTGCCCGCTTCCCTGCGAAAACAAGGGGTGTATGCAGTCATCTTGATGGGCATATCAACTTCCTTAATTATTTCGTTGCTGTAAATATTTGTAACAGGCACTTCAGCCGTGGGAATTAGGTAAAGTTCATCTGCCGTAACATGGTACATCTGTCCTTCTTTATCGGGTAAACTTCCGGTTCCGTAAGCGGTGGCTGCATTTACCATCAGGGGCGGCATATACTCGGTGTAACCGGCGGCAATATTATAATCTAAAAAATATTGAATAAGTGCCCGTTGCAATTTTGCCCCTTTACCTTTATAAACAGGAAAGCCACTACCGGCAAGTTTTGCGCCTATCTCAAAATTTATAAGATCGTAATCTTTTATAAGATCCCAATGTGGTTTTGCATTTTCAGGTAAATCTGGCAATGTTCCGCCTGTAAGTACGGTTACATTTTCTTCCGGTGTTTTTCCTGTGGGAACAGTTGTATGCGGAAGGTTTGGCAGCAATAAAATCTTGTTGGTAAAATCTTCTTCAAGTTGTTGTAAAATTATTTTTCCACTGGCAAAACTTTCTTTCCATTCAGCTACATCATTTCTTTTGCCTGTGGCTTCTTCGGCATTTCCTTTTGCCATAAAAGCTCCAATTTCTTTGGATGTAGTATTTATCAGAGCCTGCAGGTTTTCAGTTACAGCTTTTTGTTTTCTGATTTCTTCATCTACTGCTATAATTTCATCTACCAGATTAATATTTCCAAAATTTTTAATCGCCAGCCTTTCCTTTACAATTTCTGGATATTGCTTTATATAATTTATCTGTAACATTATTTTATTTTCTATTTAACTGCTGCAAATATAAACGGGAAAAGCATATTTGCTACATTTGTACTATGCAACACGTGGAAGAAGACTTACAGGTACGCTGGCTCAAGCTCCGTATCAAACTTAAAGAACATTTTGGCATAAAGCCAGATATGAATGGCG
>JACMNO010000075.1 GCA_014378485.1 Bacteroidia bacterium | reverse complement strand
GCTGTTTTTTTCAGTTTTATTATAACCTCGTTATTGTTTTCTAAAACAGCTGAATTTCAAATTTTTAATTATCTATTAGTTTCCTGTGTGATATTATTTGCCGTGGGATTGAAGGATGATTTGAGCGGAGTGCATCCGAGCACAAAGTTCGCTATGCAGTTTGTAGTGGCATTGATAATGGTTTTTCTGGGTGATATTCGCTTAACCAGTATGTACGGGGTGTTGACTGTTTATGAGTTACCTCAAATTTGGAGCGTGGTACTATCCATTACTATCATCATGTTTATAACGAATGCCTTTAATTTAATTGATGGAATTGATGGATTAGTCGGTGTTACAGGTTTGACGGTTAGTTTGATTTTGGGAATTATGTTTGCCCAAATGGGACAACCCGTTTACTCGTGTATAGCCTTTTCATTAGTTGGCGCCTGCGGTGGATTTTTATTTTTTAATTTAACCCCAGCCCGGATTTTTATGGGTGACACGGGTGCGTTATTAATTGGATTTATATCTGCTATATTATGCTTGAAATTTATTGAGCTCAATAAGGTTGGTAGTGCCAACCATGTTTTTTACAGTGCTGCGCCCTCTATCGCCGTAGCCATATTGATTGGCCCCATTTACGATGCAATAAGGGTGTTTGTGATAAGAATATATAATGGGAATTCTCCATTTATGGGTGATAATAACCATATACACCATAGAATGTTGCTTTTAGGGCTCACTCATTTGCAAACTACTCTTGTTTTGGTTAGCTATAATCTTGCGGTCTTTTTCATAACCCTTAGTTTAAGGCACTTTGGTAATTTCTTCCTAATTGGTATGTTGTTTGCAATCTGCATCATATTCAATTTTGTGTTGATGTTTTTGATTCGCTCAAAAGATAGAAAGGTATACAGGTTTGTGCATTTCTTTTTGTAGAAACACAGTAGCTACATTTCATAAATTCTATTTCTGGTATTAGAAGCATTGAGGCATGATCTGAATAGTCAATCATTATGACCTATGACAGATTTAAATCAATTGCTGGACGAAAGCGGACTTACTTATTTGACTGCGTCTTCTCCTGGTTTCACACGTAAAAAAGATTCTTCTGGTTTTCAATTCTTCGACCAAAAATCAAATCAGATTACAGATTCTAGGCATCTTGAAAGGATAAAAAAGCTTGCGATACCTCCAGCATGGCGTGATGTATGGATTTCTCCAAAATCCAACTCTCATTTACAAGCAACTGGTATAGATGAAGCTGGGCGCAAACAATATCGGTACCATGCCGATTGGAGTAAATCTAGAAATGAAACCAAATATTTTAGAATAGCCGAATTTGGGAGCAAACTTCCCGATTTTCGGAAAAATATAGCAAAAGACCTTCGTCGGAAAAATATGGATGAGCGAAAGGTTTTAGCGATATCTTTGAATATGATGCAAAAAACGCTTATTCGTGTCGGCAATGAAACGTACAAGCAGTTGTATGGCTCATATGGCTTAACAACACTTCGGGATAGGCATGTGAAGATTATAGGGAATACGCTGACACTAAGTTTTAAAGGCAAGAAAGGGGTATATCATGAAATTGATTTGAATGATAAAACACTTGCTAGGTTGGTTAAGAAGTGTCGGGATATACCCGGACAAGAGCTTTTTCAATACTATGCCCCAACTGGCGAACGATGCTCAATTGATTCAGGGAAAATTAATAGTTATATTAAGGAAGTAACCTGTTGTGACTTTACAGCGAAAGATTTTAGAACGTGGGCTGGAACTTTGAATGCTTTGAAGGAACTAGCAGTACTAGAATACCCGGATACTATTTCAAACAGAAAAAAAGTGATTAATGTTGCTCTTGATAAGGTTGCCTCAAAACTCGGCAATACGAGGATAATTTGCAAAAAGTCTTATGTTTTCCCTGCATTATTAGAAGCCTATGAAACGGGCGAATTGTTGCCATATATGAAGCGCTTATCAAAAGCGAAAAATATTATAGGAGAAAAAGGCTTGAATCACGACGAAAAGGTATTGTTGAGTTTTTTAAAAGCCCAAAAACGTAAAAAGCTGAATGCGGCAGCCTAATTATTTAGTGAAAGCGGTACTAGATTTGGTAAATTCATACTATTAAACGCTTTCTGGGAAGGCATAATTAGTTGTTTCCAAAAGTTTAGAGTTGTGGCAAATTTTGCGTTAGGGATTGAAGTGGAAATCCTTTTTGCCCCTATCGCAAAAAGATTGGAACGCAAAGCCCGCTCGAACGCCCGACAAATAATTAAAATATCTTGGGACGTCGACACAGCACTTAATTAATCTTTTGGTGCTTGCTTAATTGGGTTTACTGGTTGCTCGCTATTTTCTCTCGACTTTGCCACATTTTTGAAGTCTGCCTCATCTTCATGGTATTGTTTGT
>JACMNO010000010.1 GCA_014378485.1 Bacteroidia bacterium | reverse complement strand
TTGTGGCATTATTGGTACCTTCTACATATACATTTACAAAGGGAATGGTAGCTCCGTATTCATCCACAATTTTTCCTTTCACCGTAATGTAATTTTCTTTAATGCCTAAACTACGCATCATAAAAGCCATATTAAAAGCACTTTCTTTTAAAGCGCCATATTTCCCAGAAGCACCTTGATGTCCGGCATCCATGTTGGTTCTGAATAAAACCAAATTAGTATCGGTTTTCAATTCACGAATTTTAGCAATCCATTTGGCAGGTTCCCAATAACCAACCTGCGCATCGTTATAACCAGTGGTAGCAAGGATATCAGGATAGTTTTGTTTAGTCACATTATCATAAGGCGAATAAGATTTCATATACGTGTAATACTCCTTGATCTTTGGATTCCCCCATTCTTCAAATTCAAAGGTTGTTAATGGAATGGTTTCATCTAACATGGTATTGATTACATCTACAAAAGGCACGTTGGCAATCACGCACTTAAATAAATCAGGGCGCATATTAGTAACAGCACCCATTAATAAGCCACCTGCGCTACCGCCAATGATGGCTAATTTGGAAGGATTGGTGTATTGTTGTGAAACTAAATATTCTGCACAATCAATAAAATCATTAAAGGTATTTTTTTTATGTAATAATTTTCCATCCTCATACCAATGCATTCCTAAATCACTACTGCCTCTAATATGTGCCACAGCAAACACAAAGCCTCTATCCAAATAACTAATAATTCCTGTACCAAAGTTACAGGCATGCGGACTTCCATAAGAACCATACGAATTTATTAAACAGGGATTTTTACCATTTAACACCAATCCTTTTTTATACACTAAAGTAATTGGTATTTTAACGCCATCACGGGCAGTAGCATAAATACGTTTAGTTTCATAGTTTTCTGGTTTATAACCTCCTAAAATCGTATCTTCTTGAAGCGTTTTTTTCTCTTTGGTATAAAGGTTATAAGCTATGGTTTTTGAAGGATGCGAAAAATTTGAAAATTGATACTCTATGGCATCCGATGTATAATAATCATAGTCTGGAAAGCTATACGAAATTTCATAAATGTCTAATCCTGTTTTTAATGTATCGGAGGTGTTAGTTTTTAAATTGACCAATCGAATACGATTTTGAGCATTTTCTTTTTCGCTAACTAGCATGAAATCTTTTGTAAAATCAACAGATTCAAGAAAAACCTTGTCGTTATGAGGAATAACATCTTTCCAAAAAGTAGTAGCAGGTTGATTGATGTTTGTTTTACATAAGCGATAATTTAGTGCATTTAAGTTTGTGTTAATAACGAATTCATCACCACTCAAATGATTTAACGAGTACTTTACGGTTGGCTCTCGTTTCAGAAATAAAGTAGGTTTAAGTGCACTACCATCGTTTAACATATACCATACTTCATCAGATTTTGTTTTAGTGACATAAAAAAATATGTATTTTTTTGATGATGATTCATTTGTCCGTATCGCATACGTTTTATCTAACTCTTCAAATACTAACTCATCTTCCTTAACATCTCTTCCCATCACATGTCTGTAAATACGATACGATCGAAGCGTTTTATCTTCGGGCTTTGTGTAATACACGGTTTTATTATCCTCCGCCCAAACTAAGCCTAATACGTTTTCTAATTTTTCTTTAATATAAACGCTATCGTTGTCAATGTTTTTAAGGTAATAGGTCATTACATTATTGCCTTTACTATCTATACCATAATATAACCATTGTTGGTTAGGACTTATGTTGTAGCCTGATACCAATGCATAAGGCATATCCTTGGCAATTTGGTTCATATCCAAAATAATAACTTCAACAGCATTAGTCGTGTCCTTTTTACGACAATTTACGGCGTACTCTTTTCCTTTTTCAGTTTTGTTATAGTAAACATAGCCTTTGCGTTTTACTGAACGTGATGTAAAGGTTTCTTTACGACGGCTTTTAAATTCTTCATACAACACTTTTTGTAAAAAGCTGCTTTGCTTCATGGTATTGTCGGCATAGGCGTTTTCGGCGTATAAGTGATTAATTACTTCGGGCGAATTTTTATCGCGCATCCAATAATAATTATCAATAACCGTATCGTTGTGGACAATATACTGACTCGGAATTTTTTTAGAAATAGGAGGGTTAAACTCTCGCTCTTGACCAATAAC
>JACMNO010000074.1 GCA_014378485.1 Bacteroidia bacterium | reverse complement strand
TTTTTTATGCATAATGAATGGCTTGAGTTAAAATGGAAAACCTTTTGATAAGTTTTTAAGAAATGAATATATGGATAAACTTTGAAAAAGTACCATCAACAAAGCAATACAGCAATTCCTTATCTATTTATTATTTGCAGTCATTAGAAGGAAGTACACAATTAAATTTTTGCGAAAAGCAATAAAAATTCGAAGGTTAATAAAAGCTAATATCTATAATCCATTGCAGGCATTCAGTTATATTTAAATGATCAGAATCATATTTATAAAATTAAACGTGGCATCATAAATGTAACATATTTAAGTACTTAGGTAATTTAATTTGTGTTAATATATTCATCTTTACTAAATCTGCAGATTACATTTTAAAAGTGCATTTACCTGTACGTTGTCCTGTTTGGTATTTGATTTTAGTTGTTGTAACCATCAGCTATTAAAGAATAATAAGTAATTATTTTATTCACAGTGACTGAAATGATGTGAATTAATACAATGATCAGTGTCGAAAAATATAAAAGTTAAACATGGATCATTCAGTTAGAAAGTGTCTTTTGGCAATAAATTGTGGGTCGTCTAGCATTAAATACGCTGTGTATGAAATTGAACAGTCGCTACAGCAGTTGTTTAATGGCGAAATAGACGGTATTGGAAATAGCAATGCCGAATTTAGATTAACCAAACAAAAAGAAGTACAGAAACCTATAACCATCGCTCCTAAAACTCATGAAGAAGCTGCAGAATGGTTAGTGAAATGGCTGGAGAAAGAGTCTGAGTTTATAGACATAAAAGCTATTGGACATCGAATTGTTCAAGGGATGCAGCATAATCAACCTGAGAAAATTACCGATGATTTACTAAAATACTTAAGATCGATCAGCGCATATGATCCAGAACATTTGCCCGCCGAACTCAAATTAATAGAAGTGTTTAAAAAACACTATCCAAAGGTAGATCAAGTGGCTTGTTTCGACACAGCTTTCCATAATGATATGCCTAAAATTGCAAAAATGCTACCTATACCGTTAGAGTATCGCAAGAAAGGTTTAAAAAGATATGGCTTTCATGGACTTTCTTACGCATACATTATGCAAACGTTTAGGAATTTGGAAGGTATAGAAAAAGCGAATGGAAAAATTATCATCGCCCATTTAGGCAGCGGAGCAAGTTTGGCGGCTATCAAGAATGGTAAAAGTGTGGATACAAGCATGGGTTTTACACCAGCATCTGGATTAACCATGAGTACTCGAAGTGGAGACCTAGACCCAGGAGTTGCTTGGTATCTTCAAAAATTCGAAAAGCTTTCGCCCAACGCATTTAACCACCTCATTAACCACGAATCTGGACTTTTAGGAATATCCGGCACTACAGGAGATATGACACGGTTGCTCCAATTACAAAAGAATGATGAAAATGCCGCCGCGGCAGTAGAGTTTTTTTGTTATCAATGTATAAAATGGATAGGTGCATTTACTGCGATACTTGGAGGCCTTGACACCTTAATTTTTTCAGGTGGTATTGGCGAACATGCTCCTGAAATCAGAGAAAGAATCTGCGAAAAATTAAAATTTTTGGGGTTGGAATTGGATCAATCGAAAAACATAAATAACGACAGAATAATTTCTAAAGAGGAGACTAAAATATCGGTAAGAGTTATAAAAACCAATGAGGAAATAATGATTGCCCAATCGACCTGTAGTACTTTAAATTACACTATTAAAAATTAAGAAAAATGGAATCAGTTTTAATCAACCCCGAAGTCGAAGAATTATCTCCAGATCTACTAAAAAGAATGGATGCCTATTGGCGGGCTGCAAACTATCTTTCTGTAGGGCAAATATATCTTT
>JACMNO010000073.1 GCA_014378485.1 Bacteroidia bacterium | reverse complement strand
TAAAACGCATAAAGCGGAACACGATGCGTGTGTAAAAAGATTACAGCACGCCGCCATCCAAAATCAAAATATTTTTGGTGAATTGATGGATGCGGTTAAGTTTATGTCCTTAGGACAAATTACACGTGCCTTGTTTGAAGTCGGCGGCCAGTATAGAAGAAATATGTAATTGTTGATGCTTGTCAGACTGAGCGGCGTCGAAGTCGTGAAAACAAGACACAACAATACTTTAAAATTAAGCCCTTACATTTGTGAGGGCTTTTTTAATATATTTAAGTCATCTTTCGTATTAAAAAAAATGTATTACCTAAATTTTTTTTAAATTAACATTTAATCCTACCTTAGTCATGACGATCAGGTATATCTATTAAATCACTACTCTACATACTAATTGTGTTATCAACCGGTTCTGTATTCTCTCAGAACCGTGATAGCCTGTATACTCAATATAAAAAAGAGTCAGATCCAAAACTTAAAGCAGCGGCACTTTTAATTTATGGTGAAGAAATATTGCGCCACAACATTGATTCAGCTCTTTCCTGCGGCTATATCGCTTTGCAAACTGCAAAAAAACTAAATGATAAAAGTTTGGTTGCTGAAGCCAATATGCTTATTGGCTATTCCTTTGAGGCTAGCGGCAAATACAAGGATGCCTTAAATTGTTTTCTGATAGCATCAGATATTAATAAGAAAAATAGAAATAAACCAAAACTTGCACAGTGTTATACTGCGATGGGTGTTATATACTGGTATCAGGGATTTTATGATAAAGCAGAAGAATATTATAAAAAAAACATAGAGATATGTCTGGAATTAAATGACCTATCTGGCTTAGGCGCCAGTTATGGAAATTTAGCAATTCTGTTCGATGAAAAAAAAGAGCTCGATAACGCATTAATATTTTACAAAAAAGCATTAGCCATTTTTGATAATGGAAAAAAACCGGCACAAACAGCCGCGTGTTTAGATAATATGTCATTGATATTTAAACAAAAAGGAGATTTTTCACAAGCCAGGTCTTATAATTTAAGAAGTTACAAAATCAGGGAATCGCTTCATGATTCTATTGGGATGCTAGCCAGCATGGGAAACCTGGGGAGTATTTTCATTGCTCAAAAAAATGCTGACGAAGCAATTGAAATTTCACAACAAGTTTTATCTATAGCCGTGCGTTTAGGAGCCAAAGAAGACATGAAGTCGGCATACTATAATTTGAAAGATGCCTTTGAATTAAAAAAGGATTATAAAAGTGCTAATGCCATTCTTAATAAATTAATGGATTTAAAAGATAGCCTTCGAAATATGGATAATGCCAACCAGATCGCAGAACTGGAAGCTAAATTTAAAACCAAAGAAAAGGAAGTTGAATTATCTGAAGTAAAATTAATGCAGGAATTAAGAGAGGTAGAAAATTCAGAAAAATTAAAAAAGAAAAATTATTCCATCATTATTCTTTCTTTAGTAGGTGTCTTTATTTTATTGCTGGCTGTTATTTTATTAAAACGATTTAATGAAAAACAAAAGGTTGCTGAAGAGTTCAGTGCAAAGAACAAGGCCATCGAATTTCAGAAAACAATCATTGATACAGCGTACCATGAACTAACTGAAAGAAACAAGGATATTACAGATAGTATAAAGTATGCCAAGAGAATACAGGAAGCCATTTTTCCTTCGGCAGTTCACTTTTCGAAGTTATTGCCGCAGGCTTTCACTTTGTTTAAACCCAAAGATATTGTAAGCGGCGATTTTTATTGGGTAGAAAAGGGAAAAGATGATGCTGTTTTTGTTGCAGTTGTTGATTGTACTGGCCATGGCGTTCCCGGTGCCTTTATGAGCATCGTGGGTTTTAATTTGCTAAATAAAGCCATTCATGAAAATAAATGTGATGATCCTGCTGACATCTTGAACCAGGTAAACATTGATCTAACAGAAACATTGAAACAAACTTTTGAGGAGAGTGCCGTAAAAGATGGAATGGAAATTTCCTTATGTAAATGGAATAAGGAAAAAAACGAATTACTTTTTGCAGGTGCAAACACCATTGTTTATCATATCAGTGATGATCAGATAAACATTATTAAAGGAAATAAACACCCAATTGGAAGTTTTTACGGCGAACAACTTAAGCCGTTTCAGACGGCGAAGATCATTGTTAAGAAAAACGACTGTGTCTATTTATTTTCGGACGGATATGCCGATCAATTCGGTGGACCAAAAGGTAAAAAATTTAAGTATAAGCAACTTGAGGAATTTTTATTATCCATAGCTCATGAGGCAATGGAAACACAAAAACAAAAACTCGATGAGGTTTTTGAAAAATGGAAAGGTGATCTGGAACAAGTGGATGATGTATGTATTATCGGGATTAGGATTTAATTATTAAGACATAAGTATTACTGCCCTCAAAGTTGTGACGGCTTTTTTGTTATATTTATCTAATGAAAAAATTATCGTACCTATTTTTACTTATCTTTTTTTTCTCATGCAAAGAAGAAAAAAACAAATAACAAACCCCACACGCTAATACCAATAAAGATTTTGAAGCTCCAGTTGTTCTAAACCCTTCATAGGCAGCCAAACCGTTTCCATAATTAACATGCATGCCTGTCACCAAATGTTTAGCAGATTATGAGCAACCTTTAGTTCTTAATGATTGTTCTCTATGAAAGTATTTGCCTGGATTTTTTTTATTGTTCATCAATGCCACATTCTGACTTGCGGGAACATATACTGATCGCACTGCACAGCCTGCTAATGTCAAACAACTAATTGTTATGAAGATCAAGCTGAAGATATCCTAAATCTAATCTTCTTTCCCTGCCAACACCACTACTATCTCACCCTTCACGGTCTTGGATGTAAAATGCACTATCATTTCATCAACAGTTCCTCGCGCATTCTCTTCAAACATTTTTGATAACTCTCTGGACACTGACACTTGTCGTTCGCCGCTTAAATATTCTTTGAACTCTTCCAGTAATTTTACTAATCTAAAGGGTGATTCATAAAAAATCATGGTTCGGGTTTCCTCTTTCAAAGAAAGAAGTTTGGTATGCCTTCCCTTTTTTTGAGGTAAGAATCCGTAAAACACAAAAGTATCACAAGGCAAACCGCTATTTACTAAAGCAGGTACAAAAGCAGTTGCGCCGGGTAATGTTTCAACGGCCACATTATTTTTAATGCATTCACGCACCAATAAAAATCCCGGGTCAGAAATAGCAGGCGTGCCTGCATCAGAAATTAACGCTATCGATTTATTTGAAGTGATCATTTCCACAATTTGCTCAACAGTGCTGTGTTCATTATGCGCATGGTAAGAACGCAAAGGCCTGTCTATTTTAAAATGTCTTAAAAGATGAATAGAGTTCCGTGTGTCTTCTGCTAAAATTAAATCAACTGATTTTAAAATAGTGATTGCCCTAAAGGTCATGTCCTCCAGGTTCCCGATAGGCGTGGGTACTATGTAAAGTTTTGGTGTCATACAATAGTTAAAAGTACAATTTTTTATTTAATCATAATAATGATTTGAATTTGGGCGTGTCCCTCCTATCGTCGGGTCGGGCTGTCGCTACAATCTTTTGTTCGTGCCTCACAAAAGTATTTCCGCTTGCATCCCTCACGCAAACTTAATTGTGAATGTTACTTTAAGAAGCAATGTATAGCAAAACTATGTTTAAGGTTACAAGGTGCTTTTCGTCTCCGCTCATTGTGATGCCTTGAGATGAGGATACGCCTGCGTGAAGGATTGAAGTGAAAATACTTTTTGTGTTCCTTTACAAAAAGATTGTAACGAAAAGCCTGACGGCGCCTGCCTCTTTGCGACGGCACGCCCTAAAAATAAATTTAATTATTCTTTTTACTCAAATCCATTTTCTCATCCCCCTTCTGGTATGGCAAATAGGAGAAAATAAACTGAAACATCTCTTCGGTGGTTTGCATACTTTTTACACCTTCGCCTTGTGTCACTATTTTTGGAGGATGGTTGGGATTAAAAGGATTTTTATCCGTGTTATCAAAAGTACCGTAAACATGAATGGTGGAACCTGCTTTGAGAATTACAGGATGCTGATAGGTATAATAATATTGCCATTTAAAATCCCACTTGTTTATTTTAATTAAAGGAATAGTATCGCCGCTTGGCTGCAAAGCAAAAGCCCAAAAAGACTTCCCTAATAAATGCATGTGAGGATTAACTGATAGTAACGAAATATCGTTATTCATTGTTGCCTGAGTATGAAAAGTTTCAACCTTATTCGGATGCAAAATTAATTCCGGTTCAATTTTAGAAATTCCAAAGGTTCCCATTTGTGTTTCAAAAACAGGACGTTTTGGTTTTGATCCATAAAACACATTGATATATGAACTATCCAAAACATCGATACTGCTTGGGCCGTAATGGATATTTTTTAATAAGATGGCAGAAGTTTTATTAACCTTATGTCCGCCCACTCCGGCAGGATATATAGGCGGCGTATAACCCGGTAAATAATAAACAGTGTTAGGTGTTAATACCGGAAAAGTTCCATCATCGTTTAAAATATTCATTTGAGCATAAAGCTCTTTGTAATCTTTAAACGCATCTAAAGCATAAGTTAAACCATGTTGAATATCTTTTTTGTTCCCTGCAGTATAGTTGATGAGATGTCCGTTGATATGATGCGCCAGTTTACGTTGGTTAGGTACAAATTCAAAATAACTCACAAAGGTATCTTTCGGTAATTGCATCGGTAACTTCACCACGTAAAAATGATCGGTTCCATTTCCTTTGATTGGAACCGGATTTTTAAATTTAATGACAGTGTCCGGTTTTCGCAAAAAAGAGCCTGTATAATAAACAGGGGCAGTTGGAATGTTTGATGCATCTCCTTCCGGGGCACCATTTTCTACCCAGATTTTAATGAGTTCAATTTCTTCTTGGCTTAATGCCCGTTCTCCTACAAAGTGCGAATACTCAGCATCAGCAGGCCATGGGGGCATGTATTTGGTTTGGGTAACGAATTTTATTTTGTTGGCATTCTTCTTTGCATCCCTGTAAGTCATTAATTCAAAAGGACCGCTCTCACCTTGTCGATGACAAGGTGTGCAGTTCTTAAAAATAATAGGGGCGATTTCTACGAAGGTTGTGTTTTCGTTTTTGGTTGTTTGAGAAGGGATTTTTATATCGCCATTGCAAGAAGAAAATAATGACACAATAAAACCAAAATAAATAAATGCAGGAATAGGTGTTAATTTCAAACAACTAAAAACAAACAACATCTCTCTAACATTACTCTTGTACATACACTCTTTTTACACGCGAAGATATGCCGGTTAATACTTCATACGGGATGGTTTCCATAGCTTTCGATAATTCCATTAACTGCTCTGTGGTTTCAAATACTATTACCTCATCGCCTTCCTGGCAATTTACAAACGTTACATCAACCATGCACATATCCATGCAAATATTTCCTATTGTTTTGCAACTTTTGCCATTAATGAAAACAGCGTAATTGCCACTCCCTAATTTCCTGCTAAAACCATCCGCATAACCAATTGGAATTGTAGCAATTGTTGTTTGTTGGGATGCAATACCTTTTCGATTATAGCCAACCGTATCGCCGGCTTGCAAATGTTTTAACTGGGATATACGTGTTTTTAAAGAACTGATATTTTGTATATTCTGTTTTTCGATTTCATTAAAACCAACACCATACATTCCAATGCCCAGTCTAACCATATTATAATGCGCTTGCTTCATTCGGGTAATGGCACCGGAATTACAAATATGTTTGATGGCATGATAACCTATTGCATTCTCAATCTGAGAAGCCATTTTTTCAAATAAAGAAATCTGTGTATTTGTAAATTCATCAAATGATTTATCATCACTCGCAACCAAATGCGAGAAAATACTTTTTACTTTAAATAGTGTTTCTTTTTTTAAAAGTGAACATAATTCATCCAGATGCTCTTCTTCAAAACCCAAACGGTGCATGCCCGTATCTAATTTTATATGCACTGGGTAAGATTCCGTGATCGCTTTATGTTGGAGAGCATGTAAAAACTCTTTGGCTATTTTAAAAGAATAAATCTCAGGTTCTAGACGATATTCTATCATATCATCGTAGGAAGATTCTTCAGGGCTCATAACCATGATCGGTAAATGAATTCCTGCTTTTCTTAATTCCACACCTTCATCAGCGTATGCTACCGCTAAGTAATCTGCGTGGTGGTGTTGCAACGTAAATGCTATTTCAGTGCTGCCACTTCCGTAACCGGTAGCTTTTACCATGCACATGATTTTGGTATCTTTTCCAACCTGAGATCGGTAAAAATTTAAATTATGTAATAAGCTGTTTAAATTAATTTCTAAAATAGTATCGTGACTTTTTTGCTGAAGCTGTTTACTAATCTTTTCAAAACCAAAACTCCGGGCACCTTTTAATAAAATTATGGAATTATGAAATTGCAAATCGGGATTGGTTTTACTTTCTGCAACAAAGGATTCTGTATTGATGAAAAAATTGGCTTCTGTTTTAAATAAATGTTTTTGCGAAGAAATTTCTTTTCCAATCCCAATTAACTGATCTATTTGGAATTGTGTAACAAGCCTTGAAACATATTCATATAATTCAGCACTTGGTTTCCCGCTTTGTTCAATGTCAGACAAAATGACCACTTTTTTTCCGCCACGGTTTTGTTGCTTTTGATGATGCAATGCAATTTCTAATGCATTAATGTCAGAGTTATAAAAATCATTGATTAAAACGCAGTTGTTATTTCCCAGTTTTAATTCAAGGCGCATAGCAACCGTTTGCAATAACAACATGCGCTTTTCAATTTCAGAGTGGGGAATATTTAAATGTAACATGACTGCCCAGCAAGTAATGGCATTTTCAACACTCGCAGAATCTGTAAAAGGTATATCAATATTAATCTCTCCGGCTTTATAATGAGCCTTCACATGCGTATGTGTGAATAAATTTTCTGTCTTTAAAATTTCTAGGGTTGCATTCGGGCTTTTAGAGATTAAAAAAACATTCTTTTTAACTAATTCAAAATGCTCTTTTTTAAAAGACAACGCGTTTACAATTACTGTTTCGCTATTCGTGAACAATAGTAGTTTTTCTTTCAGTTTTTGGGAAGAATCTGAAAAACCCTCATCATGCGCTGTTCCCAAAGATGTTAGCACACCAATGGTTGGCCTAATAATTTCTCTCAGTAAATCCATCTCCCCCGGTGCAGAAATCCCTGCTTCAAAAATACCGAGTTCATGGCCCGTATTTAATTGCCACACAGATAATGGCACACCAACCTGCGAGTTATAACTTTTCGGACTGCGTGAAATAACATAATCTGACTTTAATAACTGATATAGCCATTCTTTCACGATGGTCTTTCCATTGCTGCCGGTTACACCAATCACAGGTATTTTAAACTCTTTCCTGTGAAAGGCCGCTAATTGTTGTAAGGCTTTTAATGTATCAGATACGATCAAAAAACAAACATTGTCTTTTAATCCAGTACAATTTTCAGGAATCTGTTGAACTATAAAGGTTTTAACTCCTTTTTGACATAAACCGTAAATATACTGATGTGCATCATTGCGTTCTGTTTTCAAAGCAATGAAAACACTAAGCGCCGGTTCGGTCAATTGCCGGCTATCTATCAATAAATTCTGAACCAAATGATCTGCATCACCAACCATGGTGGCCTGAATGATTTCGGATATTTGCTGAGGATTGTACAAAATAAAAAAGTGGTTTATTTTATACAAAATAAACCACTTTTTAGTGAAATAGCTAATCTATTATGAATTAACTAATAATTTAAAACCTTTACCGTGTATGTTTACGATCTCAACTTTAGAGTCTTCTTTCAGGTACTTACGAAGCTTGGCAATATAAACATCCATGCTACGTCCATTGAAATAATTATCGTCATGCCAGATGGTTTTCAAGGCAAAGTTCCTGTCCAATACATCATTTTTATGAACGCATAACAAACGCATTAACTGGCTTTCCTTGGTAGTTAACTTTTGCTCCGCACCGTCATGCACCAAAGCTTGAGTTTCAGAGTTAAATGTGTAACTGCCAATAGTAAAATTTATGTCTTCACTGTTATGAACCCTTTGCTTATTACTTCTGCGTAAAACTGCCGTAACACGGGCTAATAATTCATCCATACTAAAAGGCTTGGTGATATAATCATCGGCTCCGGCATTAAAGCCTTCAATGGTATCTTCCTTCATGCTTTTGGCAGTTAAGAAGATGATGGGTACGTTTTTGTCAGTAACCCTTATTTCTTTAGCCAAAGTTAAACCGTCTTTCACGGGCATCATGACATCCAATAATAATAAATCGAATTCCTGTTTGCAAAATGTATCAAAACCTTTTTTGCCATCAGTGGCCAATTTTGTTTCAAATCCTTTAGCTTCTAAATACTCCTGTAGCAATGTTCCTAAATTTGGATCATCTTCCACTAACAATATTTGTGTCTTTACATTTTCCATAATTTATATTTATTTATTGTTTATTCTGCTTTTTTATATGGCATAACAATTTTAAAGGTACTACCTTTTCCTGGTTCACTCTCTACATGAATTGTGCCATTATGCTTTTGCACAACTGCCAGTACATAACTTAATCCTAATCCAAATCCTTTTACGTTGTGAACATTACCTGTTGGAACACGGTAAAATTTATCAAAGATCTTGCGCTGATTCTCTTTGCTGATACCGATTCCGTTATCTTTTACACTAATTTCTATACCATTTGGAGAGTCTTTTGTGAAGACCGCAATATTGGGGCTCTCCTTTGTATATTTCACAGCATTATCAATGAGGTTAAAAACAATATTCGTTAGATGGACCTTATCGGCATTAATGATATGTTTAAGAGAACCTAATTGTTTAGTAATGATGCCCTGGCGCTGATCAATTAAAAGCTGGGTACTTTGAATGGCCTGGTTGATGATATCATGAACATCAATGTCGCTGCGTTTCAGTTTAAACTCACCTTTATCCAGTATAGATGTTTGAAGAATACTTTCTACCAAAATACTTAAACGCTTATTCTCGTCTCTAATCATTTTTAGGAAACGTTGCTGCTTTTCAGGTGTTTTTGCTACCGAATCATCGTTCAGCATTTCCGCGGCCAAGGAAATTGTGCTTATGGGTGTTTTAAACTCATGAGTCATATTACTGATAAAGTCATTTTTGATCTCTGACAGTTTTTTTTGTCGTGAAATTGTTGCAATGGTGTAATAAAAGGCAAAGATCAGGATCAGAATAACCATACCGGAAACACCCAACATAATCCAAAGGGTTTTTAAAAGGTAGTTCTGTTGATTGGGGAACTGTACACTTAAGTATTGAGGCGTAACAAATACATTGTTGGGAGACAAATTGATCTTAATGGAACAGCCCGAAGAATCGCAATCTTTTTGGGCTTCTTTATAATTCCCGTTTATTTTTGAATCCGATAAGCGGTTTGATATGGAGTATACAAATCGGGTAGTAATACCTTCTGCCAATAATTCTTGTCTTAGGATAGTATCCAGCATCAACGAATCAACTTTAGGTTTATAATCCTTGTAGACATTGATACTGATCAGTTCATCAAAAAGATCGTTTACAATTTCTGATTTTGTTTGGAACAATTCATCTCTTAAACTCTCGATGCTTTTTGAAGTGGACTGAGAAGCATTTAATAAGTCGTAAGGTAAAAAATGATTTTTGGAATTCGCAGAATCCCCTATAAACTCCTTCTGTGACATTTTACTGGTAATTACACCGGAAGAATCGGTGCTTAATTCCTCAAAAATACGTACCTGTACATCGCTGCCACTGGGATTTCCAACCGTCACTAACCCAGGTTTAGTGATGCGAACACCTTGTTTACGGAGTTTTATTTTTTTTGCTATTTTATTCGCCGTTGCAATTTTTTCCAGCTTATTGGAGGTAGACTTTAAAGCTTCTTTCACTGAACGTTCAAACTCTTCTTCTTTTAATTTAATAGAACTTTTAATCCAATAAATTTGTACGGCAATCAACGCAACTAATGCAACGCCAACCAACACCGAAATAATTCCAAGATTATGTTTGTTCATGCACTAAATTTACTAAAGTAAATGACAATTCATTTACAAATAACTTTTTTTAACTGCTAAGAATAAAGAATGCCTGACAGCAAAACATCATCCACCTGTTAAGGATGAGACTGCCATTTAATAAAGTACTCAAGTAATATTTCATCCTGGTTTTCAAGGGGAGATTCCTTCATACCAAACAGGATTTCTTTTAATTGATTGTATTTGATTTTTTTCCTTTTTCGCCATCAAATCGATCGGCATACCCATCGGTGAACTGGTAAATTACATCTCTTTTATTTGGCACAATGGATTTTAGTAAGAAATGCTATGATCTGCGGAAGTATAATCAATCGGTTGTTTACCAGGTTTTATTTCCAGAATACCCTAATTATTTTTAAAGGTCCAAACGGGATTTTTAGTGCATGCAATTTCTAGTGCATCACTTTGTGTATTTAAACAAACTAAAGAAATATCCATTCTGTCTTTCGACGGAGGATCTTTGCCTCGTTTCAAGGATTAATGATGCTACTTCATTTAATATCAAACGGGGTCGATGAATCTTTCTTTTGTTAACAATATTGTTTTAAAGTGTATTGTCAATCATATTCATAAAGGCTCTCGGCACGCCATGTTCTGTGCACTAATTGTCAATGTTTTATTAAATTATTCAGCAGCCTGATCCATATGTTTTGAATAGTGAATAAATTTCCGAACTAATTATAAGTTTTGGCCATCATGGGTTTATTATTCAATTTTTCGGCGAATTTAATTCCTTCTTTATAAAACGGTGCTGCCTTTTTATAGTCGCTTTGGCTCTGATACATTATAGCTAAACCCAAAGAAGTCTTGTCGTTCAAATATAAACTCTTTGACTCATGAGCCATATTAAATGCCTCATTGGCATACTAAAAAAGGGGAGTCAATATTTTGTTGTTCAAAATATGAAACTTTATCAAGGTATTTGTAGATTAATAATGAATCGTTAGCTGAATTTTTCTGAGCATGCATGTTTACCCAAATGATGGCAAACGAAAAATATATAATCTCTGCAGCTTTTTTATCATCAATATCAGGTGTTAATCTTCCTCTTTCTTTTTATTGAATAATTCAAGAAAACCACTGACTAAGGAAAGCACTAAGCTAAACCATAAGGCTGTCCAAAATCCATCTACTTTAAAGCCATCCACCAATTTATCCGCAAATAAAATGATTAAGGCATTTATCACCAATAAAAATAATCCTAAGGTGAAAAAGGTAATAGGTAAGGATAAGATTGTGAGGATAGGTTTAACAATTGTATTTAGAAAAGCCAATACTACAGCCACTAACACAGCTGTTGAAAATTTATTCAATTCAGGATAGTTTCCACTGTAAAACTGATTATCACTTATGGTTACTCCATCCAGAAAAAAGGCCGTTATTAAGACAGCAAAAGAGGAAATAAGAAGCTTGGCTATAAAATTCATTTAAACTTTATTTATGATCAAATATACAATTCTTTACTTTCAGTTAAAAGCATAAAAAACCCAATTAAAACTGGTTTAATTGGGTTCAATAATTAGCTATATTTCTATCCTACATTTTTTTTATGTCGAGTTCATTAATGATATTAGTAGCGCCACCTACTTTTTCAACTACCCACAATAAATAACGTACATCTAAATTAATAGTACGATTAAGATCTTTATCGAATTTAATTTTATGGCTAAGAGCTTCGTAGTTACCATCAAATGCCAATCCGATTAATTCTCCCTTGGCATTGATCACTGGGGATCCCGAATTACCGCCGGTAATGTCATTTGAACTAATAAATGATACAACAATATCTTTTGCATCAGCATCCATGTATTGTCCGTAATCTTTCTTTTTAGCTAATTCAATTAATTTTTTAGGAGCATCAAATTCATAATCTCCCGGTTTGTATTTTTCTAAAATACCTGATAATGTGCAGATATGACTGTATTTTACGGCGTCTTTAGGCGCATATGACTTTACATTACCAAAGCTTACACGCATGGTGAAATTAGCGTCGGGGTACATTTTTTTACCTTTATTCATTTCCAATATTCCCTTCATATATGATTTTCCTAATAAAAAGTTTTGAGTGTTGAAATCAGTAAATAATTTAGAATATCTGGAATTGAAATTGGAATTGAACGCGTTTGCGACCATAAAAGCTGGATCTTTGTGCAAAGCTGCCGTGTCAGGATTAGCGATCATGGCTTCCCATTTACTGTTATCCAAAAATGAAGTATTGTCGAATACATATTTTGAAAATGCTTCATAGCTTGATTTTAATTTTAAATCACCAAACTTAGTATTGATCATCGAATAAAAGCCTGCGGGATGCTGTGTAGCATCAATGTCATTGTAAAACGCCTGAGTAACAAATGCTAAAATGTTTTTATCAGAAACTAAATTCTCTGATTTTATGAAAGTGGCTCTTGCTGTCTTAACACCTTCAACTACTTTAGTAATCTCTTCTTTAGTCACATCTTTTTTACTTAATGTAGCATCTAATCTTTGCAAAGAACCAGCGAATGCAATTAATGGAGAACCGAAAATTCCTTCGGTCATATAAACTCTTTGCTTAGCATAAGGACGCCATGCATCATATACTTTTTGATGGTCAGTAAACAGGTTTTCAAACTCCGAATTTCCTTTGGCCCATGTTAAGAAAGCGGCTTCATTCGCCTGCTTTTCTTCATAGGTCTTAAACTTTAATAATTGTTTAGACTCACCATCAAAAAACTTCCAGTAATTAGCAACACCTGCATAATAACCTGCCAATTGTATTTTTACAGCCGGATCTTTTTTCATTTCTTCCAGCATGAATTTTAAACGTGCATCGCGCAGATCAACCAAAGATGGATTTTCAATATCTGTTTTTAATTTCACTCCAAAAGAAGTTTCGTAACGGTTAGTTCCACCGGGATAACCCCAAATCATTGTGTAATCACCATCCTTCACTCCTTTAATAGAAACCGGCAAAGAATATTTTGCCTTCAATGGAATATTATCTGCTGCGTAATCTGCCGCTTTACCTTCCTTATTCGTATAAACACGGAAAATAGAAAAGTCTCCGGTATGACGAGGCCATTCCCAATTATCTGTATCTCCACCAAATTTTCCAATGCTTTCAGGTGGTGTTCCAACCAAGCGAACATCTTTATAACGCTCATATACAAATAATAAAAATTGATTTGCTTTAAACATAGAAGCAACACGTCCTTCATAAATTGTTCCTTCTGTTTCCTTATTTGCCATTTCAACTAAAATGCCGGGTAACTTTTGGGTCAATTCCAATGCAGGAATGTCTTTAATTCTTTCATTTACTTTATCGGTCATATCCACAATTTTAATTAAAAATTGAGCGTGTACACCGGGAGCATATATTTCTTCTGATTTTGATTTTGACCAGAATCCGTCTTTTAAATAGTTATGATCGACTGAACTTGCTGCTGCAATAGCACTGTAGCCGCAGTGATGATTGGTGAAAATTAATCCTTCTTTACTAACGATCTCGCCCGTACATCCCCCACCAAAAATAATAATAGCATCTTTGATACAAGCCTGGTTCATGCTGTACAACTGTTCTTTACTCACTTTCAAACCTTTTTTAACCATATCGGCATAAACCTGCTCACCCAATAACATGGGAAGCCACATACCCTCATCAGCTTTCGCCACAGGTTTTAATATAAAAGAAAAGATAATGAGTGATAGTACTATTTTTTTCATAAAAGGTTTTTTTTAGCAAGGTAAAATTAACAGAAAATGCCAAACAAACTATAGTTTTTAGATAAACGGATTGTATGGAAGATGACTTGAAGATTTTAGCAGATAGACCTACTTTTTAGGGTAATGTAATTCGGTCAGATAAATGTAGGGCTCAAACATATGATGCAGAAAAACATTCTTCCCATCATATTTAAATTTTTCTTCATATGCTGAATCAGGCTGCAAAATAATAGGTATTCCGGCAGGCATATAAAAGTTACTTTTTTCAATTTCCGGGCACTTGTATTGTACCAAAGCCCTATGAATAAACCGACTCATTCTTTTGGAAAGGTATTTTTTATACTTACGGTTTGTTTTTTGCGCGGCCCCTTCCATGTCTTTAATAGCGTGATTTGCATATAACCGGATAAGTGGATTACTCACCCGTCTGTGCATTAATTCTTTTCTCTTCGCAAAAGGGTTAGTGGGATGAAGATCGCCAATTGTTTGGATAGAGAAAGGTGTTTGAGGCACCCAATCATTGGTATTGACAATGCGATATGCCCAGCCGTTGCGAGTGATGAAATCAAAATCATAAGCGTAAAATAAATTGCCTGGTTTTGGGGCAGCACTACAATATAATTTATAGGTGATATCCTTTGGAACAACTGAATCCGGTGCGTACTGCAAATATGAACGCATTAAAAAAGACAAAGCTGCGCCCTGGCTATGACCGACAATAATAAAATTCTTAACTCCTTTTTTGTAATATTCATTAATGGTTTTGGTTACGAGCGGAGCCAAATGACAAACACCGATTGCCCATCCATGGTGAACCAGGGCTTTACCATCTTGAGCAAATTTATAGTTGAAATTAGTGCTGTCATTCAAACGTAGAGAACCATTTGCTTTAATCATGCCACTATAAAAATTTTCCAACCAACTTGTTCCGCCTACAGTATATCTTAAACAAATAACCCCTACTGAATCATCTCGTAGCCAAAAATCAAATTTGTTTTTAAGGCCGACCTCTATAGAGCGATGCATCCTTTTATAATTCAACGGTAAGGTTGGCGGATGATAAGTGCTGCCGCTATCCTGATGCGCCCATTCCAAATGCAGAACATCTAAAAACTCATTAGCATCAAAATCTGGTTTCAATTTAGTTTGTGAAACCAAATGAGCACTCATGAAGAATATTAAAATAAAGAGAAACCTGAACATCAGATGAATTTATTTTTTGGAACAATCATGCAGGTGAACCTTGAAACACATGTGAGTTCATTGTCTTCATTATAAATCTTTATATCCCAGATATGATTTTTCCCGGAAACATTTAAAGGAGAGCATACTCCTTTTACTTTTCCATTGAAAACCGCTTTAATATGATTTGCATTGATCTCAATACCAACACCAATAAATACTTCACTGTTAACGGTTAATAGGGAGGCTACACTCCCCAAGGTTTCTGCCAGGGCTACATTTGCACCACCATGTAATAAGCCGAAAGGTTGTTTGGTGCGATGGTCAACCGGCATTGTAGCGATCAAATAATCAGGCCCTACATCTGTAAATTCTATCCCTAAATTTTCTCCTAGTGTATTTTTATTTAAAGTATTAATATCAGATAAGTCAGGTGTTTTGTGCCAGATTGAAGTGCTCATGAATTTAAAATATAAAAGCGAAACTACATATAAATTTTAAATTTATGCATCCCTTCTTTATGAGAATAAGAAACCTGCCAATTATAAAAATCAACTATTTTTTTGATTAAAGACAAGCCCAATCCCAAAGAACCTGATATGGAGTTTTTATTAAATCGGTCGAACAAGAACTGTTTGTCAATTTTTTCAATATAGCTTGTATTTTCAACTGTAAAGGAATCCTCATCGACTGTGATCCTGATTACTCCATTTTCTTTCAGGTTATATTTAATGGCATTAATGAATAAATTATTCAACAGAATCGTCATCAAAACAGGATTCACCTCTTTCGTAATCTGTTTATTAAATGCTTTTTCAACAGTAATTTGTTTTGCTTCTATAAAATCTTCGAGTATTTCAATTTTTTCATCAATGGCTTGTGTCAGATCAATGGTGTTTATTTCAATAAATTGCTTATTCTCGATGCGGGTTAAGAGAATCAATCCTTCATTCAACTTATACAATCGCTGTGTCGCGTTATATGTCTGAACTAATAGTTTGTGTTGTTTCTCATTGTAATTTGTCTCCTGCATCAACAACTCAATTTTGGTACTGATTATGGATAGAGGAGTTTGTGCTTCGTGAGAAACATTTTCTGTAAACTCTTTTAAATTATGGTAATCGGATTGTATCTGCCTAGTAAGATCTTTTACTGTATCATTCAATAAATGAAATTCATCAATATCTGTATTTTTAAAATTCAGGTTTTTATTCTTCTTGATATTCCATGTTTTTATTTCAGAAAGTGTATCGTAAAATGGCGACCAAATAAAGGCGGAGATCAAACGGTTCAATAAAAATAAAATGATTACAGAGATCACCAGGAATATTAAAACCACTACAGCGATGTAATCACCGATTTTTTTTCCTTCCGATAAAGAACTACATACTGTTACTTCGTAAATTTTATCATTTACAGTCGTTTGAAACAATAACTCTCTTTGTGTAATATTACCGTTATTTGGCTCTTCAGGGTCTTTTTCAATATACTCAATAAATTTATTATCAAAAATAGTTTGCAAATCAATTTTTTTGACATAAACTTTTTGCCCAAGGTTTGAAAAAAAATCATTCGGTGAAATTCCATCATTCAAGCCCTTGACAATTTTTTCTTTTGCAGATAACAATTGTTTGTCCACCTCTCTGTCAAGCTTTTGTAAAATTACCTGGTAAACAATAAAAATACCTATTGCAAACAGTAATACCGTTGTAATGGTAGTATAAATATTGGTTTTGGTAAGAAGTTTCATTAAGAGCTAGTCTTTAAACTTATAGCCCATACCATAAACTACTTTAATATAATTTTTAAGGTCAGCTTCGTTCAGTTTTTTCTTAAGATTTTTTATTTGACTATACACAAAATCAAAAGATGTTGCCATTTCAGCCTTATCGCCCCAAATAGCATCAGCCAAAGCTTCTTTAGTAATTAAGTGAGTTGGATTACTGGCAAGGTAAACCAGGATCTCATATTCTTTTTTTGTCAGTTGCAGGTGGTTACCATTGGCAATTACTTTTTTCTCTGTGGTGTCAATCTCTAATCCATCAAAAACAAGAGAATTTTTTCCGCCAAAATTTCTTCTGCGTAATACAGAATAAATACGTGCGCTTAATTCAGAGAGATGAAAAGGCTTTGTAAGGTAATCATCCGCACCGATTTTTAAACCCTGTAGCTTATCTTCCAGGGCATTTTTTGCCGTTACAATAATAACACCCATTTCTGGGTTGTTCTTTTTTATATGCTCAACAATATCAATGCCGGAACCATCAGGAAGCCCTACGTCAACTAATGCACAGCTATAAACAATGTCTGTCAATTTTTGCATAGCGCTTTTTATGGTCGTAGCAAAATCACACTTGTATCCATTCTCGGTTAAATAATCAACTACATCTTCACGCAATGATTTTTCGTCTTCGATAATTAAAATTCTCATAGGTTAAAATTAATTAGCTAAATGTATATTAAAATTCAAATAAAATACTTTTTTCAAGAATATTACATTTTTAGGCCGGCTTTTACGCCTATAAATATCACTATCGTAAGGCATTTTCTTTTGGCTTAGGCTCAATTACTAACTGATGTGGGGCCAATTTAAATTTCTCATTCACCTCCAGCATTGCAGCTAATACCAGTTGCGAATAATTTTGTGACGCTGATCTGAATTGTTTGGTCTCTGTATGCCATAAGGTATATATCAAATTCATGTTGCCTTCTGTTGGCCTGAACGAAAACAATGCTTTTTTTACGTTTCCAGCGCCTGCATGATATGAATGCATTACCAATAAGCGGAACCATAATTCGTTTTCCTGGTAACCGGTAATTCCCAATGAATCTAATATTTGTCGGGTTTTCGGAATGCAGATCTTTTTGATCAAACTTGAAGCCGCGAAAGCTGATCTGTCAAAATCAACACGCTCATCAATATTTTTATTGACTTTTAATCCAAACAAACGGGCAACATCTTTCATTAATTGAAAAGATCCGTAGGCTCCTGCATTTGACTTCTGAAGTTTGTTAGGGCTCTCGATCATTAAGATGGCCTGGGCGTACCATGGATCAACTCCGTTGGCTATGAAATCATTAATTCCTCTGTGAAAATTAGCAGAAGCTTTTTCAAAATCATAGAAAAAACTTTTTCCATTTGTTAATAATATTCTTGCAGAATCTTCTAAACAATAACAATCACGGAGACTGTCTTTAAAACAGGATTTTTGAGTAAGATCTTTTTCTTCCCATTGATTGATATGGGTTTTGCTGAGCACGTTCCTGTTAGCGGGTGTATTAAATAGAGCCGAATCTTTATGCAGGTTCATAATGCTTCTCCAAAATTTCACATTTGGCATGGTGTCACAACCTAATTGATATACCTGCATATTAAACACAAAATCCATTTTTACCTGAGTTTTATAATTAGGAACAGAAATCACATCCTGCCTCAAATCAAAAGAAGAAGTATATGGCACCGCCATGGTATTACTATCGGGCGGTAACGTTATGAACTTTAACGTAAGTAATATGGAAATAAAAAACTGCATGGCTTTATGAATTATAAAAGGTACAGTTATAATGTAAAACCAAGTGATGAGTATCAACCAACTTTTCAACAATACCTTTTTATAAAGATAAAAATTCGCCAAGTGAAATACAATACAGTCCGTCTATAAAAGAGGGAGATTTAACTAATAATGTCCTCCAAAAATTAGCCATATAAAAAATTGCGTGATATCTTATCCCCTCAAAAGGGCTTTTGCTTAAAACTAGGTAATTTATTAATTATCTGATTATTAACTATTTAAAACAATAATTTTACGAAGAGTGTTAATAAAACAGCCGATTTTGTGATTAAATTTTTCAGTATCAAATAATTAGCCTATATTTGCAGCCCTAATTTAAAATAAATAATAATGGAAAAACGCTATGAGACGGTCTTCATTTTAACTCCCGTTTTGTCTGAAGATCAGGCAAAGGAGGCCGCAAAAAAGTTTGAAAAAATCCTAACGGATTTGGGAGCGAAAATTAATCACAGAGAAAACTGGGGCCTAAAGAAATTGGCTTACCCTATTCAAAAGAAAACGACCGGGTTTTACCACCTGATTGATTACTCCGGAAAAGGTACAGAGATTGCAGAACTTGAATTACAATTCAAACGTGACGAACGTATCTTACGTTTCTTAACAATTGCTTTGGAAAAACATGGTGCAACATGGGCAGACAAAAGACGTGGTAGGTTATCTGAATCAAAAGCTGCTAAGGCAACTAAAAAAGCAGAAGCTTAATTATTAACTCCTAAAAAATTACAAAATGGCAAAAAATGAAGTACGCTTTTTAAACCCGCCAAGTGCAGAGATTAAAAAGAAAAAATACTGTCGCTTTAAAAAGTTAGGTATTAAATATATTGATTACAAAGACGCAGACTTTTTATTAAAGTTCGTAAATGAGCAAGGTAAGTTATTACCTCGCCGTTTAACCGGAACTTCATTGAAATTTCAACGTAAGGTATCTCAGGCAGTTAAACGTGCGCGTCATATTGCTTTAATGCCTTATTTAGCAGATGGTTTAAAATAATTTAAAGAGGAAACACAACATGGAAGTTATATTAAAACAAGACCTTAAAGGGTTAGGATATAAAAATGACATTGTAAAAGTTAAAAATGGCTACGGCCGTAACTTTTTAATTCCTCAACGCATTGCAGTGCTAGCTACTGATAGCAATAAAAAAATGCAGGCGGAAGAAATTAAACAAAGCTCATTTAAAGAACAAAAATTACGTAATGAAGCAACTGCTTTAGTAGCTAAATTTGCTGATGTAACTGTTAAGGTTGGCGCTAAAGCCGGAGAATCTGGAAAGATTTTCGGTTCAGTAACTAATATTCAATTGGCAGAAGCATTGAAAAAAGCCGGTTATGATGTTGAACGTAAAAATATTGAAATGAACGAAGAATCAATTAAGGCTTTGGGCACTTACACTGCTAAAGTTCGTTTATTTAAAGAGGTTTCTGCAACAATTAATTTTGAGGTAGTATCTGAATAAATTTCTTAAAAAGTTCCATAGTCAACGGCTATGGAATTTTTTTATTTTGTTTAAAATGACATTATTTGTCAATTTTATATTAAAATGTAGTATCTTTGACAAAGATGGGAAATTTGGGAAATACGCTTAAAATGAACCGTGAGAAAAAGAAACTTACGGGTACTGACGCTTCAAAGCTCTTAAAGATTGATGCATCCCTATTAAATCGTTTTGAAAAAGGAAATCGTTTACCAACAAAGGAGCAATTGACGAACATTTCTAAAGTATATAAACTCAGTTTAAAAGAATTACAAATAGAATGGCTTTCCGAAAAAATATATAATGAACTGGATGGAGAGGATTTTGCATTAGAAGCTTTGCAGGTTGCAGAAAACAGAATAAGCTATGGTAAATCAAATTACAAAGATGAAAAAATAATTAAGCAGATTGATAAACTCAAAAAAAAATTGGATGCTTTATGGCCTTTGCCAAAAGAACAATTAAAAAATCTGGAAGAGTACTTCAGAATTCAATATACTTATGACAGTAATAGGATAGAAGGAAACACTTTAACACTACAGGAAACAGCTTTAGTGGTTGACAAAGGAATTACAATTAGCGGTAAATCCGTTCATGAACACTTGGAGGCAATTAACCATTCGGAAGCTGTTGAATTAATAACAGATTTAGTTCAAAACAAAACAGACCTTACAGAATATATTTTAAAGCAATTGCATGGTTTGATCCTGCGAGGTATTAATAAAACCAACGCCGGTAAATATCGCTCGGTTAATGTTATGATATCCGGAAGCACTCATAGGCCACCTGAACCATTTATGCTTAATAACCTGATGGAAGAATATTTTATGTTTTATGAAGCACATAAAAAAACAATGCATCCTGTTTTACTATCTGCTGAAATGCATGAACGCTTAGTTACTATTCATCCCTTTATTGACGGTAACGGAAGAACATCCAGATTAATAATGAATTTAATATTAATGCAACACGGTTTTCCGATCACGAATATTAGTGGCGATAAACAAAATCGATTATCTTACTATACTTCATTAGAGAAAGCGCAGGTTGATAATGACAAAAATAAATTTTATGATTTCGTTTCTGATGCAGTATTTTATTCTTTAAAAGAGTTTTTAAAAATTGTTGCTTAACAAAATTAAACAATTACCATTCATTAGTGTCCGATAAAACAATTTAAAAGGGAGTGGTATTTCAACCGCCTCCCTTTTTTTATTACTTTAATTTTACCACAAAACCAAATTATGAGTAAAAGTAAAAAGTTTAGCGGACAGCCCATAATAAGTCAACTATTAAATTTTCTTCCGAGTTCAATAATATCCAGGACAGCGCAAGAACATAATACCGATAGACATTTTACGCGTTTGAAAACCAATGATCAATTAGTAACTATGATGTTTGCACTGATAAATGGCTGTAGTTCTCTACGAGAGATTAGCAGCATTATGCTTGCTTGTGAGGGTAAAATCAACCATTTAGGATTAACGAAGTTTCCGAAGAGGAGTACATTATCTAATGCTAATAAAAACAGTTTAAGTGAAGTCTTTGTAAGCATTTATAATCAGACAAACAACTCACTTGCAATTTTATCCGCCAGTAGTTTCCCCTTTTCAGTCAGCGTGTAAATATTGTTTTTCCTTAAAACACTTTCCAGTTTAATGTAAGTATCAACCTGGTTTAGAAAAGACTTTACAAAATCACTGTTAAAGTTTGTTTTCAGATAATTAAGGTCTAGCCCCCAGATCGTGCGCATGGATGTGAGCACATATTCGTTGAAACGCTCTTTTTCAGTCAGGATTTCTTTTTCAAAATAAGCTTCCGTTTTTTCTGAAACCTGTTTGATGTAGAGGCTGTTATTTGAAACATTCCATTGGCGGGAGACACCATCAAAGGAATGGGCAGAAGGCCCAAATCCGATATAATGTTTTCCTTTCCAATAATTTGAGTTGTGAATGCTAAAATAACCTTCCTTGCCAAAATTTGAAATCTCGTAATGAATGAAATTATTTTTTTCTAGGCGGTCAATCATTTCTAAAAATAATTCTGCACTTTTCTCATCATCGATTGCGACTTCTTTTTTTATTTTAAAGTCGTGCCCGAGTTTTGTTTTTTCTTCAATGGTAAGGTTATAACTTGAGATATGTTTCACATTCAATCCAATAGCTTTATCCAACGTTTTTTTCCAATTAGCAAGATTAGAAAATTTGGAACCATAGATCAGATCAATCGTAATATTTTCAAAGCCCCGATCTTGCGCACGCTTTACACTTGCTTCACTTTCTTTTGCCGTATGGGCCCTGTTCATCCATATCAGTTCATCATCATCAAAACTTTGAAGACCAATACTAAGTCGGTTGATCTCCAGTCGTTTTAATTCTTTTAACTTTTCATTTGATAAATCATCTGGATTGCATTCTAGTGTAATCTCAGCATCATTGGAAACTATATATGTTTTATAGATCTTTTCTAAAATCAAAAATGTTTCCTTTTCAGATAACAAGCTTGGCGTGCCACCACCAAAATAAATGGTGTCTATTTTTCTATCATTTAGGTAATGATGGCGAAGATCAATTTCCGATAGAATACTTTTTACCAAAGATTCTTTTTGTTGCAAAGAAGTAGAAAAATGAAAATCACAATAAGCGCAGGCTTTTTTGCAGAAAGGAATATGGATATATATTCCACTCACAAATTACAGAGTAACAGGTATTTTATAATAATTTCCTAATTCTGAAATCAGCAATTTTACATGCTCAAAACTACCGGCTTGATCATACGTTGCTTTTAATTTCTCAGTATATTGTTTGCGATGGTTAGTTAAATATTGTGAGGTAAAGTAATACGCGTCAATGGTGAGGTCATTTTCTTTCACAACTATCTGGTCAGCAGTTATTTTTTTATAACGCTTATAAGTGGTAATTACTTTTTCGTATTGTTGAAGGCTGAAATAACCCATGATTAAAGCTACGAACATACCATCCAGGAATTTTTGAAATGGAATTTGCTGGTAAGATACCAATGTATCTTCTAAAATTTTTACAGATTTTGTTTTGTCAATGGTATCTCCTGTTAACAGAACGGCAGAATAAAAACATTTTAAATTGATGAGTTTGATAATGTATTCCCCATCGTCCCAGATGTTTTTAACCAGTTCTGATTCAAGTTTTTGTTTTAGAAATTGGATATTTTCCTTAATATCATTTGGTAATGTTTTATGATAATCATCCCTGAAAACAAAAGCGTAAGAGCTCATATAATGGCTTGCCTGAACAGAGAAAGAAAATATTTCAGGAATATTAATGTAACTCCCCCAAAATTTCAAAAATGAACTGACGTTATTCATTTTCTTTACTTCCTGAAGCATAGACTCCGTATTATTTTGGTTAACGGTTAGCTGAAGCCTTAATCCTAATATTTTGAAATATATGTCATCCAGGTAGTGAAAACACACATGGGCGTTATTTAAAAAATCCCTTTCAAGGTCATCCAATCCTTTACTTGTACCAGGTTTATAAAAATCAGGGTGGCTTAAAAAACTGAGTTCGTAATATTTGCCGAATCTGGCTAAAATATTAATTGAACTGGATTCGTGATCAATGTACTGGTTAAAAAAAGCAAGGTCCTTGTTTGTTTGAGTTTTAGATATATTCTCTCTCCCTTTAAAAAAAAGGTTTTCGCGTAGATACAAATAAATCGAATTTTTTATTTGCTCAAAAGAAATATAAGTTTCTACTTTTTTGTGGTATTTGTTCGCTTCTTTTGATTCTTTTATAAAGCATTGCTGGGCGAAAAACTTTGTCACTTCTATTAATGTGGTAAAATCTTCAATTTTTTCTGCAACATCAAAAAGCCATTCGGCAATATCGTTTGCCTTTTGTTTCTCGCCTTTACTGAGAAGCTCTTCAATAGTTTGTAAATTATGTTTTAGGTAATTAGGATAATTACGGCTTAAGAAACCACTTAATTTAAATGTATGATGTGTTAGCTGAAGAAATTTTCTTTTGGTTTTTTCGATCGCATCACCATAGATCAAGGCACATAATTCATCAGATTCATGGTGTTTTTTTGAATGACGAATTGTTGAGATTAATTTATGAGGCAATTCCGCGTTGGTCTTCGACAAATAATCTGCAAATTCTTTAAAATGAAAATCGGACAGCAATAAAATTTGTTTTTGTATACTAATCATTGATTCATTAAATAATGTTTTTTAAACCTAATTATAATGTTTTATTAATACAAGATAATCTATTAAAATAATATAACTACATGGTTAATTATTTTTGGTCAAACAAGTTGTAATTTGGCATACCCCAACCAATAGGTGTTTTATTTTTGGAAACCAGGTAATCATTTGTTTTTGAGAAATGCCTGCATCCAAAAAAAGCGCCTCTCGCCAATGGTGAAGGATGGGCAGCTTCTAAAACAAGGTGTTTCTCAGAATTGATCAATTCTTTTTTTGATCTCGCAAAACTACCCCATAAAAGAAATACGCAATTTTCTTTTTCTTCAGAGATCGTCTTTATAATTTCGTTGGTAAAAATCTCCCAGCCTTTTTTCTGATGACTTCCCGGAAGACCTGCTCTCACCGTCAATGTGGCGTTTAGCAAAAGTATACCTTGCTGAGCCCATGCGGTTAAATTTCCATGATTTGGAATGTCAAAACCTAAATCTGTTCTCATTTCTTTAAAAATATTCATTAACGAAGGCGGCGTTTTTATTCCATCATTTACAGAAAAACTTAAACCATGTGCCTGATTTTTTCCGTGATATGGGTCTTGGCCTATAACAACAACTTTCACCTTATTAAAAGGAGTCAGGTTGAAAGCGTTAAAAATGTCTTTTGGTTCAGGATAAATAGGGTATGCCGATCTTTCTTTTTGTATGAATGCTTCAAGATCCTTGAAATAAGGCTTATTACACTCAACCAAGAGCCTGGTGTGCCATGAATTATCGGAAATCAGCTCAATCATTTGTATTGTTAATTGTTTTTAAGAAAAAAGCTGGACTTTTTCTGGACTTTTTTTTTGTACTTAACGAAATTAGTATATATTTGTTATTCTAATTATTAAAATTTGAAAATTATGAAAAAATTAGCTTTACTATCAGCTTTGTTAATTGTTTTTTGTGCATCATTAACTTCCTGCAAATCGCACGAAAAATGCCCTGCTTATACGAAAGCTAATCCTGCCGTTTCCGCTAAAAAATCTGTATAATATTCTATGCTTTGGCATACGCTCTCCAATATTAACCAGTTACAAGACATTTCCGACTTATCAAAAGAACAGGGAATTGACGCTATTCTCTTATTTAAACACAGTACCAGATGTTCTATCAGTTCCATGGCTTTAAGCCGCCTGGAAACTAGATGGCAAGACAACGAAAAGATCCCCGCTTATTTTCTTGATCTTCTTAATCATCGTCATATTTCTGATGAAATCGCTTCTTTATATTCGATAGAACACGCCTCACCACAAGTTCTTTTAATTAAAAACGGAAGCTGCATATATCATAATTCACACAATGGGATCGTGGCTTCAGAAATTTTGGAAGCGGCAAAAAAATAATCTTACAAATTTACCATATAAATTCAATCACCTGCTTTAAGTCTGGATGTAAGCTTTTTGCAACAGGGCAAGTTTGAGCTGCATGCTCGTATATTTTTTTTTCTTTATCTGTATAATCTTTTTTAGGGAACGTAATTTTAATGTGGATCTCGCCAATACGTCTTGGTTCCGAATACATGATCTTGGTTACTTCTGCAACAGTACCATCTACGGTATTAATTCCTTCCTTCATCGCTACAATTCCCATAATTGAGATCATGCAGCTTCCTAATGCCGTTGCAACAAGATCAGTAGGTGAGAACATTTCTCCTTTTCCGTGATTATCTTTTGGTGCATCTGTGTATACGGTTGTGTTAGATTGAAGATGAGTTGCTTCTGTTCTTAACTCTCCTAAATAAGTTACTTTACTTGTGATCATTACATCAGTTTTAGATTTCAAAGATAATAAAGCATTAGGCACTAAATTCATAAATTATTAATTACTTTTGTTAAGGAATGATGAAACGGTTTTCATATAGCTTTTTAGCAGTTTTACTGAGCTTTTTTTGTTTTGCACAAAGCACATCACAGGCTATTGCAAACGGACAGGATCCAAATGTTTTATACCGTAATGAAATGTCATTCGGAATTTTTGCTCACAGCCGCGGTTTCGGGATTAACCTGATGCGTGCTAAACATGTTACGGGTACGCGGAAACGCCTGCTTGAGATCGAGGCATTGAATATGAAACATCCCAAAGAAATTAAAGTATCAAATAATACAGATAATGCTAAACGATTTATTTACGGAAAATTAAATAATATCCTTCTTTTTAGAGCTGGTGTTGGTTACCAGACCACTATCTTTAAACGGTCTGACCGGAAGTCTGTGGAGATCAGAACCTCCTATTATGTGGGAGGAAATTTAACTTTTGCAAAACCAAATTACATTTTAGTATTTAGAGAAAGCTCCACCGGAACAAAATTTCAGGAGTCTATAAGGTATGATCCGAAAATTCACACCATCGATAGTATATCAGGGCGAGGCCCGTTAGTAGATGGCTTAACAGAAATGAAAGTATACCCGGGCTTATATGCTAAACTGAATTTGAGTTTTGAATACGCTCCTTTTTCCAATAAAGTAAAAGCCATTGAAACCGGTGTCATATTGGATTATTATCCTAAGGCTTTGCCAATCATGGCAAATAATGCTGCCGAAAATTTTATCGTAACTTTATACGTAGGTTTTGTGTTCGGTAAAAAATGGTTTTAAAAATGGAAAACACCGAAGAAAAAATAATTGCTGAACGGCCACGCAAACCAGATTGGTTAAGAGTTAAATTACCAATTGGCGAAGAATATCTGAAAGTAAGAAATATAGTTTCTACTCATAAACTACACACAATCTGCGAAAGCGGCAACTGCCCTAACATGGGCGAATGTTGGGGCGCAGGCACTGCCACATTCATGATACTAGGTAATATATGTACACGCTCTTGTGGTTTCTGTGCAGTAGCTACAGGTAAGCCAAAGCCTGCTGATTGGGACGAACCAAAGCGAGTAGCCAATTCAGTAAAATTAATGGGTGTAAAGCATTGTGTGATTACATCTGTTGACAGGGATGACCTTAAGGATGGAGGATCCATTATTTGGGCAGAAACGATTAAAGCGATCCGTGAAATAAGCCCTGAAACAAAGTTTGAATGTTTGATTCCAGACTTTGCAGGAAAGTGGGATAATTTGCAACGCATTATTGATGTGAAACCAGATATCGTTTCCCATAACATTGAAACAGTTCGTCGTCTTACAGCGCAGGTTCGGATACAGGCTAAATATGATCGAAGCATGGAAGTTCTGAAACGATTACATGAAGCCGGTATAAGGACGAAATGTGGTTTAATGGTTGGATTGGGTGAAACCGAGGAAGAAGTTATAGAGACCATCGAAGAACTTGCCGCAGTGCATTGTGATGTTATGACCATCGGGCAATACCTTCAACCAACACCAAAGCATTTGCCTGTAGAACGATTTGTTCATCCAGATGAATTTAAAAAATGGGGTGAAATAGCACTGTCAAAGGGGTTTAGGTATGTAGAAAGCGGTGCGTTGGTGCGCTCTTCTTACCATGCTGAAAAGCACGTGTTTTAATTTACACGGATTATCCGCAAAATTAAAATTTTATGAATTCAATTGTCTTTTAAAATTTAATCTATTATCCTTCTAAACTACATCGTAAATGAATTCCCTTTTCTCTATTCTTTTAAAAAATATCATTCTCCTTGCCTTGATTTGCATTAGTTTAATTTTTGTTTTTACTCAATACATTGGTTATAAAGAAGTGCGTTTTATATTTATTGGTTTGGGCATCTTATATGTTTTAAGCGCCTGTTATGAAGCCTACAATTTATCTCAGGTAAAAAAAGACACGGTCAAATTCATTTACTTTCCGGATGGGTTAGTTGCCAAGAGGGCAATTAAAGTTATATCATTCACCTGCATTGGGGTTTTAATGTATTATTCAAGAAGTATTATTAAGTATATGGCTTTTTTGTGCTTTTTAATTGCCTTTACAGAAATAGCAGTTACTATCTGGAGAAAATTAAAAGGCCTTTGTTTTGTTGCTTTGGAAGATGACAAACTAATTATTTCTACAAATAAAATTGACACAACATCGGCAATTGAAATTTCAAAAATTGAAGCCAGACATGGTCTAATGTATTTTATTAATTATAATAAAAAAGCAATTACACTTCGCACTGATATGATGAAACAAAACGCTGAATTTAAATCCGCTCTTGAGAAGTGGATCATTAAAAATAATTTATCAGAAAAAGTTGTCGCTGGATAACAAGCCATCAACTGAATTAATAACTGATAAACTCAGGCTTGGAAACTGAGAACGCCCTTACCCTTAACGTAAAACTCGTCACAGGATTGTATTTCAGTGTAAACTTTCCGTCATCCGGAAAAAACGGATAAGCCCCTACCGCAAATTGAAAAGTGCTGCTTAATAAATTTTCATTTCTTACCATCACACCAATTGTATATGCCTGGTATAAATTACTGTTCTGTAATTGGCTGGTTTTGCTCCCAATCATACCAACACCTATGTTGATTACCGGAGCCAAACGAAAGCCAATAAGATTGTAAGGTAAATAGGCAACAGTTTCTGAATTTAAAGTCATTTTAGTGTTGCCCGATAAGGTTCTGTTCTCAAAGCCATATAATTCATCACCAAAATTAATTGTTTCATTCGCTAATTTATTTTCTCCATGAACGTAGTTATAGGTTAAAAATTGCCTGAAAAACCATTGTCCGTTTTTAAGTAGATTACTGAAGTAGTATAGCTTATAATTAGTTGTTACATCATTTGCAACTTTTTCATTAAAGAAAATCCCATACGAAAAAGTTGTTGAAACATAACCCAATTTTTTAAAATGCTTTGCTTTTGCAACTTCTATACCAATATAGTATCGGATTTTTTTAAACTCGTATTTGAGCCCGCCATAAGTGAACTGCACAATTAGTCCTTCAGGTAC
Source organism: Bacteroidia bacterium (assembly GCA_014378485.1). Taxonomy (GTDB): domain Bacteria; phylum Bacteroidota; class Bacteroidia; order B-17B0; family Aurantibacillaceae; genus UBA4416. The sequence continues at coordinate 50,089 of JACMNO010000073.1, read as the reverse complement.
ATCTTCATTCGCTCCAAAACGATAGATGTATTTATCTTTATAATATTGTTGCACTGCAAAACCAATATTACCTAAAGCGGCTTTGGCATTATAATAAGAGCGCGAAGTATCTATAGAATGAGAGGGGCGATTTAAATAGGTAGCGGTATAATAGCGTGTTCCAAGAATGAAACTGGTACTTTGGTTAAAAATACTTTTATCCTTACTGAGTTTTTTAAATTTGAAACTCTTTCCTGCCCAAACATCATAACCAAAATTATTCAAAGGAATTTTTTTAGTTTCACCAATAACGGTATCGGTATAAATATATTTTTTCCAGGAGTGATTGAAAGCAATACCTCCGGCCCATGTCGTTAGAGGAGAAAAGAATGGCCGGTCGAAACCTAGGTAAATTTTGGTTTCATTTATATCTGTAGAGTATCCAAGCCTCGAAGAAATGTAAGTATTATCAATATTAGCTATCCCATAATAGCCGTTAAATTCATAAATACCTGGTTTAGTTATTTTCCCAAACTGCTCAAACTGTTGCCCTGCGCCAAACAAATTAAAATTTCTGAACCGTGCATTTACAAATATGTCTGTTACTAAAATTGGCACGGTGATCGGCCATTTATCCTGTACCACCACATTAACTGTAACACTATCCCTGTGTTTTGACTTGGTAATATAAATCCTGGCATCATTTATAAAAATCGCCTCCCTTAAAATTCGCTCTGTTTCACTAAGTGATAAGGGATTAATTGTATCATTGACTTTAAATAGCAATTTGTTTATAATGACAAAACGCCTGGTGGTAATATGAGCACTGTTCCCAAGTTTTTGCATTCGGTTTATATTACTCATATTGGTGTCGTTCACATTATGGCCAAAGGGATCATAAATGGTTATTTGAATATCTTTAATGATTTTACCTTCATATTTAAGATAAGGATTAACGTTTTTTACTTCTTTTGTTGCAGGTTGAACAGGATATTCTTTAGGTTCAGGATCAACAAACACCAGCTCGTAAGCCCTTTGTGTGATCTTATGTTTATAAGCCATTTTTTTTATTTTCTTATAAACCAGCATCGTGTCTCTTTCAGGTTCTTTGTTTTCAAAGGTGTTTTTCTGCGCGGATAAAAATTGTGGCAAAAAAAAGGACAGCATGAAAATGAACAGGCAGCTCTTTATTACGTTATAGGCTTTACCACCGGTTAAGTATCTTTGATAAGGCCTTTTCAGAAACTTAACTAAGACACTGGTTATATGTGAATATGCGTATACTTTAATATACATTTTAAGTTCATCTCAAATCACCATTTTTCATTCTTCTATGCCTATATGTATTAAGGCATCACCCTGATTAACCACAGGCTGGTTATTAATTCCAACAATATATCCATCGGCAGTTGATTCAATTTTATATTCTATTTCTCCAAAAGGATTACAAATAACACCTAACAGATCCCCTTTGGAAACATAAGTGCCATTTGTTGCATTCATGTGAAATAAGCCGCTAGCATTAGCCCTTATCCAAGTATCTTTTTTAATTTTTATTGCATGATTATTTGGAATATCAATATCCGTCATACCGTAACTCTTCATCAAACGCAGGCATCCGTTAACCCCTTCATTAATGGCACGGTAATCAAAGCGCATGCTTTCGCCACCTTCATAAACTAAAATAGGTTTATTTTTTTTAGATGCTTCCTTCCTAAACGTACCATCTCTGTATGAGCTGTCAATAATCAGTGGTGGTGAAAATTTCTCGGCAAGTGAAACGTTTTCAGGAAATTCAAATACACATCTTATCTGCGGAGTGTTATTAATTTTTGCACCGCCTGTATGAAAGTCAACACCGAAGTCAATCAAGGGAACAATATATTTCATGAGATCATAAGCGATGCGACTGCCAAACGATCCATTTTTTGTTCCCGGAAAACAACGGTTCAAATCCCTACCATCTGGCAGTTCACGGCTTCCAAACAAAAACGAAACGCTATTGATCACAGGTATGGCGATCACATTACCGCAATTCAGGTTTTTCACTTCATCGCGTGTAATAATTTTACGGATAATTTCAATCCCATTTGTTTCTTCGCCATGCATCCCTGCCGACAATAAAAGAGTTGGCCCTTTTGTTTTGCTTCTAAAAACAAAAACAGGAATTTCAATTTTTGTTTTCGTGTGAAGCTCGTATGAATTTAGGACGATCTGTTTACATTCTCCGGGCTTTACAATTTGTGAATTGATAATAAAATCTTCCATTATTGGCCGGGCGCATTAAATTCATTCCTCTCTACGTATTCAATAATTTTACTGGCGATATCAACACCGGTTGCACCTTCAATGCCTTCAAGCCCGGGTGATGAATTAACTTCCATAACGAGTGGCCCCCTGTCGCTTTGCAATAGGTCGACACCGGCAATACCCAACCCTAATTTTTTTGCCGACTTGATGGCGGTTGCTCTTTCCTCGGGAGTAAGCTGTATAAGTGAAGCGGTTCCTCCCCTGTGTAAATTACTTCTGAACTCTCCTTCTTTTGCTTGGCGTTTCATGGCTCCTACAATTTGGCCGTCAACAACAAACACACGAATATCTGCACCTTTAGATTCTTTAATGAATTCCTGTACCAGCATATTTGCATCCAGTTTTAAAAAGGCTTCAATAACCGATTTTGCTGCTTTATCATTTTCTGCTAAAATAACTCCGATGCCTTGCGTTCCTTCCAGAAGTTTCACTACACATGGTGCGCCGCCTATACTGGCGATAACCGATTCAATATCTTTGGGTTCATTGGCAAATGCTGATTTAGGCATGCCGATTCCTGCCCGTGCCAGTATCTGCAAACTGCGTAATTTATCTCTTGATCTTACGAGTGCCTGCGATTCAACGGCAGTAAATATCTTCATCATTTCAAATTGTCTTACCACAGCGGAGCCATAAAATGTTGCGCTTGCTCCAATACGTGGAATCACAGCGTTTACACCATTCACTTCTTTGCCATTATAATAAATATGCGGCCTGCTTTGCTCAATTACGAGAACGCATTTCATATGGTCTAACACCAACACTTCATGTCCTCTGTTTTCAGCAGCTTCTATCAATCGTTTTGTAGAATATAAATTTTTGTTACGGGATAAAATGGCAATTTTCATTTTTTATAATTTAATAGTGTGTTTAAACTCAGTCCATTGGTGTATATCTTACTAACATCAACAATGAATTTTCCTTTTAATAACCTTCTTCCAATCAGCACAGGGTAACGCATATTTTCACGGTCACTTAAAGAAATAGTTGATTTGATTCTTTTTTTGCCGATAACTATCACTGTTTTTATAATATAACGTTCTTCCATTTCACCGAAAGAATTCTTTATATTTTTTTTTGTGAATTGATCAAAACTGTATATTGTATCATCCAATAATTGAAAAGTCAATAAGGGCAAATCCGTATTAGTTTTTAAAACAATATTCTTGCAATGAATGGCACATGTGTATGCGCCGGTATCAATTTTCGCTTCCGCTTTACTAATATTCAATAAAGGAAAACTGACAAGCTCTCTTCTGCCGATTAATTTTAATTTCTGTTTAGTTGCTAACATAAAATACCACTCCAAATTAACCCAATTAATTGGTAAACAAAAATTATTTTATTTAAATCCAATCTATTCTTTAACATATGTAACAAAGAATAATAATTCTGAAAGGTTTGCGTTAAATATGGGAAAATCCTATTCTCTTATTAAAAGCAGAAATATAAAATTATTTCTAAAATTCTACTCAAGGAAATAAATGTCATCGAAAGGGGAATTAACGGGTGATCCTAAATTTACAGGTGCCAACCAGGATTGAGTACTTTCGTTCCATTCACTTTTAAAAATGTCGTACTCTCCCATATTCTCAAATCCTTTTGAGGAGAAATACAGGATTTTTCCGTCTTTTGACAAAGAAGGATACTCTTCATCTAAAGGACTGTTAACAGCAGTTATATTTTGTGGGAGAGGACTCCATTTGCCGTTTGCCAGTTTTTTTAGCTGGTAAATATCTTTTCCATTTTTCTCATCTTCACCATAACTCGAATAAAGCACTGTGTTCTTATCAGGTGTTAAATATAGCAAGGATTTAAAGTCTTTCTTTTTATCAATGGAAGATCTCATATCATCTGTTATTACAAGTACCTTTCCGCCGGATTCAATTTGCATCAAAGAATTTTGAATAGCATTTTGGTCTACGTGTTTTTTGCCATACACTTCTAAAACTACAGGATTGTTAACCAGTTTGATCCCGTTATTACAGTAAATGATTTCCTGTTCTATCTTCAGGCTTTTAATATCTTCGGGCTTGCACAGCGACATGTATTTTTTATAATAGTTAATGGCAGTGCTAAACCGGTAACTCATGTGGTTGGATTTGGCAAGGTAATAGTAAATCTCAATAGGAACAGGTTTTAAAGCTGAGGCAGCCTCAAGAGCATTGATACAATTTGTTTTATCTTTTTTTGTATGAAATAAACAGATTCCATAACGGTATGCGTCCATGGGGCTCAGGTCAATATAATGGTCAAGAGTCTGGTAAATCAATGCTGCCTCCTGGTAAACGGTTTGATCATAAAGAGTTTCAGCCAGTTTAAGATCCTCTTTATCTTTTTCAGCTTCTTCTACAGTTCGTTTAGGTTTTTTTAGTTTCAGCGGTTTTTTTATTTCCTGGCCAGCAAGTGAATTGACCTTTTTCGGCGGGATAATATCAAATGAAATTTTTGCCGCTTCCGCTTCAGTAAAATAATTATTGACCTTAATGGTTTTTTGGCCAGAAGTAGTTTGAAGTTTGATAGTTTGTTTTAATTCATACTCTCCTTTTTTATCAGGAAGCTCAAAAGAACTTGTTTGCTCAGAATAACCTTCTGATTCAACAGACATATCATATTTTGTTCCGGATAATAATATCATTAAATACTGGCCTGTTAAGGGATTTGTTTTATATACACCTGCTATTTCACCGGTACCCGAATTGTAAACCGTGATGTAAGCTTCCTTTTTTGGAATACTATCTAATGTGTTGAAGCAACCTTTGATGATAGAATTTGACACAGGATGTTGAGGCAATTTAATTTGTGTATACTCGTAACTACTGTTTTTTCGATTAGTACAATAGGATGCCGTTTGATTGGATTCATCGGGCACAAACAAAATATCATCATAGGTAGAATTGATAGGATAGCCCATGTTTTGCGGCCTTGACCATGCGGATAAACTATCCTTACGCGTACATTTGAAAATATCGTAACCACCTATGCTGTTATGTCCTTTCGAAGAAAAATATAACGTATTGCCATCTGTTGTGAGGTAAGGATAATTCTCATCGTAAGGAGTGTTGATCTCTGGGCCAAGCGTTTGACTTGGGCCAAGGATGCCATTTGGCAATAGTGTGTTTTTATAAAGATCTGTATGGGTTTGCTCTTTTTCACCGTAACTTATATGATAATACTCCCTTGGATTAATATTACTCATCAAAAATTTAGTTTGTTTTTTCTTATCAATTGTAGAGTTGAAAAAATCTGTTTTGAATCTTACTTTTTCATTGATCAGATCGGGATTATAGTTGGCCAGAATGTTTTCCAATTGAGTAGGTGTACGTTTTACAACTTCCATGTTTATCGGATCATTCATTACATTATTTCCGTTCATGCAATTTTTAATGAGTAAAGGACCGTTTAATCCTTCAAAATCATAAGGTTTCACTCTGCCCTTAAATTGTTCATAAGCTTTTATAGCGTCATTAAATAAATAGGATAAATGATAGGCTCTTCCTAAATAATAAAATACATCTGCCGGCGTTTCTTTTACAGCGGATGCTATTAAAAGAGAGTTAATGGCTTTTGCCTTGTTCTTATCTAATTTTACCAGACAAATACCATAGTAATAATTCATCAAAGGGTCAGCAAGATCATTTTTCAATAATCCGGCATACATACCCAATGCCTTTTCAAATTCGTTATTTTTAAAAGCGGTGAGCGCCTCTTCGGGTTTTTTCTTTTCTTCTTCTAATTGTTTTTTTACCAACTCATCAATGTTCGAATAACCTTTTCCATTCTTATCTACTTTATCAACGCCATCATTCAATGCAGTATTTTCAGAATTTAGTTTTGTTGTATCGATGGTAGACCTTAAGTAAAAAACCTTTTCATTTTCATCGGCAAAAAAGCTGTTGATCATTAAAACAGGTTTTTGCTTTTCATTTAGTTTGATCTTTATATCCTGCTGGCAAATCTCATAATCTATTTTTAAAGGAACCTCAACTATTTCTTCAGTTGTTCCGTAACCAGATACTTCAACTTTAAAAAGATATTTAACATTGGGTGCCAGGATCAAAAGATAATTTCCTGTATATGAATTGGAATTATAAGTGCCTACTAAAGCATTATTAGAAACATTATATACATTGATTTTTGCTTTTTTTTCGTTGGGATTTCCAATAACATCCATATGCCCTCGAATAACAATTAATGCCGGCGACTGTGAGCTTGGAGTAACTTTAAAAACATCATATTTATCGTCATCACTTAAACGGTTGGAGACGAAATAAATGAATTTTCTTTTTTTTGCAACGTTAACATCTTCTTTAATTTCAATAGGTTTTACGGGAAGGCTGTCTTTTTGTTGCGCAAGCAACCATTGACCCATTATTAAAAATAGGGTAAATAAAATAAGTTTAAAACAAAGAGGTTTCATATTATAAAAATGAAGATCTAATTTAAAAACATTATTTAATACTAAGGGCTTTAATTGTAAACAAAAAAAGAACGCAGATAACTCGGATTCTTATGATTTAAGATGATTTTTAGTTCATTGCTTTAAATCTGTCTATCCGTGTCTTCTGCGTTCCATATTTATTCAATGTTGCCTGAGTAAAGCAAGAAGCCTTTTAGTTGGGCCTTCGGCTTGAGCTTAGTCCTGCGCTTGTTGAAACTATTCTCTTACCATTTTTTTACTATCTACTACTTTTCCATCAGCTACTAATTGGTCTGTATTAATGCGTACCAATTAAATTTATTTTTTAAAACGCTCCGGACTCACTTCACTATCAATAGGTAATGCATACTTTATAGAAAAAACCAATTGTTTCGCAAAATAAGGGGCCAACATCACTGCTTTTGTTCCAAAACCATTAAATATACACATGTTTTTAATATCGAGGTGGTTTCCAAATAAAGGCATTCTATTTTTCCCAGAACAAACTTCATTGCAAAATTTAAACTTATTTCTTAAATTTGTATATAAAACATTTATTATGGCACGTATTGCAGGTATACAAGTTGAAAAAAATACCAAAGGTGTTTTAACAAAATTGCATATTGATTTAAAAAAATATGCAGATGATGATGATTTAATTAATTTTTTAAGCAAAAAAGGCATTACTTCAAAAAGTGCCGGTGATTATATCTCGAAAGAAGAAGTGAAAAAGAAAACTGATAAATTTATCACTGGTTTAAATTGGAAAAAATAGTTTTTAATAAACGTGTTGCCAATTATTTAAATGATATTGTTTTAATTTTATATAATAATAATTATTTCTCTTATTTCGAAAATGCTATTGAATATAAAGATTTTATACTTAATGAAATTACAATATCCAATTTAAAGTTTTGCAAAACATCAAAACCAAAGCATAAACAATACGGCGCACATTATATTAGCATAAAATTAAATAACCGTACTATGTGGTATGTGTTTTTTGATAAAGTAAATACAACTTATTATATTGAGTACATAACAAACAATCATGTTTCTGATGCTCAATTTTTAAATGGTTAAATTACACTTTCTTAATAAAACGTGTTGGGTCAACTTCCACATCAATAGCCAAATTATATTTAATTGAATTTACCAGTTGTTTCGCAAAATAAGGGGCCAGCATCACTGCTTTTGTACCTAAGCCATTAAATACATACATGTTTTTAATATCGGGATGTTTACCAACAACCGGCCTCCGATCTGTTACGGCCGGCCTGACACCTGCTTCATGTGAAATGATTTTGTAAGGCGAAGTGATAATGCTGTTCAATTTTTTGATCAGTTCAAGTTTCCCTTTTTCAGTAGGAACATCATTCAGTTCATTCCATTCATAAGTAGCACCGATTTTAAAAAAATCATTTCCAAGGGGCAGAATAAAAAACCCTTTGTTAAAGATATTCTCTTTAAGTTTCAGTTTCGTACTGTGAATTGTAATGGTTTCACCCTTGGCAGGTTTCATGGGGACCCAGTTAAAATAAGGGTTGTTGCTAACCAAGTGGCCTTCACAAAAGATTATGTTTTTAGCTGTGAGTTCTTTATAGATAATATCGTTTTCGTTAATTTTTAAATGATCGAAATCAAATTCTTCTTCCAGGTAATTTTGATTTTCTTTGAAATAGTTTTTAGTGCGATCTAAAAAAAGAGAAACATCAAGGTTCCCGGCCTGTAAAACTTTAGAGTATTGTTTTACGGTATAATGCTCATCTATCTGTAAATCCTCGTAAATAACAGGATCTAAAAAAACATTTTCCGATTCGGGGTCATGTGACTTTTTGAGCCATAAATTTTTTTCCTGTTCTTCTGTGAATGGTTTTATAATATGGCGGTGATTTATAAACGAGATCCCAAATTCTTTTTCCCAGTACTCATAAAAAGAAATTAATTCAGGGATCAGATCATCCGCTAACCAGCTTTTGGTTAATCGTTTAAAAACGATGGGGTTCCATATTCCTGCTGCAATCCTGGAACTTGATGATAAGTGTGGTTGATTGATGACTGATACTGAGTAACCTTCTTTTATTAAAGATAAAGCAAGTACAGACCCGGCAAGGCCTTGCCCTACAATAATAAAATCAGCAGCCGGGTTATTTCTTTTTTGGCTTAACATAACCATATTTTATACCACGGTAAGCGCCTGAAAAATAAACGATTAATCTCACGCCGTACACCATCTGCACCTGATTATAATCACAAAAGATCTGGCCACCAATACCAACATCATATTTAAATTTATAAACGGCTTCTATAGCTGCAAAACCACCGACTTTATTATAAACAGTAGCTAAATTATAGCTGGAGGAATCACTCAAAGGCCTTCTGAAATAGGAAGTTGACGGGCCTATTGCCGCAGACAAATTATATTTTTCACCTTCTTTTCGAAATACATAGCAAAAATGAAAACTGTAATTATTGGCAGCTGTATAATCAGCGCCACTCAAAAAGCCGCCAAGCCTTAAATAATGTTCCTTAACATGAAAAGTAAAATCAGCGCCAAGGTTTTTTTCATCCTTTGGCCATCTGGTATTATAACCTGCTCCTGCGCCAACTGAAAGCCAGTTATTGTAAACACGATAACGTTTTCCGTCGTACGCAATTTCTTTTTTAGGATTATATTTTGACGTATCAGTTTGAGCAATAATAAAACTTACAAAAAAAATACAAAATGTGAATATGATTAACTTTCTCAATGACACGAATATAAAAAGAATTTAGCTATTTAGTCAGAAAATCCCTTTAAAAAGGACTATCTTTAATAAACTGAAAACTTCTAAAGACATATTCTATTATGCGTTCATAGTGGTTTTTATAATCTCCTGTGCTGACGAAAAAAAAGTAAAAAATAATGTAACTGACAAGCCAACGCAGATTGAATGGCTTTCGGGTAAATACTTTTTAAAAGCGTCTTATGGAAATTATTATGAAAACTGGGAAAAACAAGACAGTGTAACATATTATGGATTGGGCTATTTTATGGATTCTGATAATGAAGACACTCTTTTTAGGCAACGAATGAAATGGGTGCAAACTCCTGATGGGACCTTTATGTATTTTAATGTCAAAAATCAGAATGATAATAAGGATGTTGAATTCAGATTAACAAATCAGGAAAATAACGTGTATACTTTTGAAAACCCGTTCAGAGATTATCCTTCAATCATTACCTATAAAATTCTTTCAGATACCACGATTAATATTAAAATGAATGGTTTTATGAAAGGAAAAGAAAAAAAGGAAGACTTCGTTATAACAAAATAAATTTTTGTTACTATTTTGACATGACCCAAGCGTTTGGAAAATCTGGTCTTACTGAGGATAATAAAAGCGTTGCATCTTCTTTAGCGTTAAATCCGCCGCAACTTACAATATGCAGGCCTTTAAGATTAACACCACTGATTCCTGCTTTGATATTTTTTGAACGCAATTCATACACCAGTTTGTTCGCATTCTCTTCAACACCAAAACAGCCTATTACTACCTGATATTTTCCTTCATAGGAATTGTTTGTTTTTGAAACAGCATAAGATGGTTTTGCAACGTTGGTTTTATCTGTTCTTGCAAGGCTATCGTTAACAGAAGCCACTAACACATTTCCATTTTCCGATAATTTGAAAGTGGCAAAACCGTTAGCATCAACCAGCAACGAGTGCTTTTCAATCGTGCCAATAAATAAAGCTTTTGTTTCTTTGAATTTTTTAGGTGTATAAGTTTTTTCAGGTGTATAAAACGGATTAAACGAGGATTGCAACAATGGCTTCATCGGTTTGGAATAAGCCGCAAATAACAGAAATGCCAATGTTAAGGGAACGCCTATTGCCAGCGTGGCAATTTTCGCATACGATTTTTTTTGTGGCAGAGTAACTTCACGGTCAATTTTCCTATCTTCAAATTGTGTAAGCTTAATTTGTTTTTCAGGCTCGATAACCAGTTCATTAGCAATCACAGGGTCAAAACCAAATGACTCTAATAAAAAATTAACATCCGCCTTTGCTTCAAAACGCAAGGTGTTTTCAGCATCCATGTAGAGCAAACCAATATTGGTTAACTCAAAACGTTTTTTTGCTGATAACAAGGACTCGATATATTCTTTGTAATTTTCAATTTGCTTTGTGGCATCACTAATCGACAGATCTCTATTTTGTGAAAGAGCAGTGATCAGAAGGCCGTCATTATGAATCAGGTTTTTATTGAATAGAATGTGTTTTGATTGGGGGTACAGCAGGTTACTCCCTTTACTGAAAGAAGAATTATAATTTCTCGCAACAAAACCTCCGAAATTTGGCACAGTCACGCAATCATGCCTGAACAAAAGTTCGGCAATTAACTCAGTTATATGATTAAAATGTAACATTTTCGAATTTCGAATGTACTGTTTTTTTAATTTGGTTGCACTTATAAACTTAGTAAATAAAAGCAGGGTTCACTAATCGTTTAATTACCAAATGCTTATGATTTATCAATAGAATTTAACAGGTTACGCACAATTGATAAGTAAAGGGGTCTTTTTTCACCAATGAGGCATAATTTAACGCATGGGTTATGATAAATGCCGAAGAATTGTTAAACACACGGCTATATATCCTAGATACTAGTTAAAAACTTTAAATTTATTAAAGATTATTTTACCTTTGCAATCAATGTTTAAGAGACGATTTTATATATATATAGCTTTTTGTTCTTGCTTATTTTTTAGCAGTGTTTCGCTTGCCCAAAAGGCTTCATTAACTGCAAAGGAAATTGTATTTAAAATGGTGAAATCCATCACTGAATTGGAAAGGTTAAAATACAGTCTTAAAATCATTGAAAGAGGCAAGAAAGGGTTTAACTATTATGAGTCTTCGGTGAAGCTGAACAGAAAGCCCCGAAAAATTTATTTATATATCAAAGGCATTGAACTATTGTGGGTAAGTGGGTGGAATAATAATAAAGCCTATGTAAAACCTAATTCATTTCCTTATGTCAACTTAAGCCTTGATCCTTTAGGTTATTTAATGAGGCAGGATCAGCATCACACTTTAAATGAAATGGGAGTTGATTATTTTGCCAGCATTATAGAATATATCGCTATTAAGAATCTTGATAAATTTGATAGCTATTTTAAATTTGAAGGAGAAGAGCGCGTTAACAACCGGCCCTGTTACAAGATTATCATTGACAATAAAGATTTCGGATACGAAAATTATACGGTTGGAGAAAATGAAAGCATTACTTCGATTGCGAGAAAGCTACACATCAGTGAATACATGATCTTAGAAGTGAATCCAAAGCTTAATGATTATTTTGACATCCTCAAAAAAGGCCAGGTTTTAAAAGTGCCAAACGCCTATGCCAAGAACGTTACTTTATACATTGATCAACTTTATTTTTTACCGATCAGTATAAAAATTTTAGACGATAAAGGACTCTATGAGCAATATGATTATCATTTTTTACAGGTAAACCCTAAAATTGATGATGCAGAGTTTACCAAAAATTACAAGGATTATAAATTTTAAGTTATAACAAAGCCAGTGAGTGCAATCATAATTACAAAGAATACGGAATTAATGCAAAGGGTGATCGATGAGATCAAAACATGTTATGACCCAGAAATTCCTGTGGATATTTGGGAATTAGGATTGATCTACGAGCTCGACCTGAATGATGAAGATGAGCTTAAAATTACAATGACATTAACATCTCCAAACTGTCCTGTGGCGGAATCATTGCCGGCCGAAATAGAGAATAAATTGAAACTTGTACCAGGTGTAAAATCTGCTCTATTAACCTTAACCTTTGAACCAACCTGGACAAAAGACATGATGAGCGACGTGGCTCAGCTGGAGTTAGGGTTCATGTAGTATAAACGATTTAATGCAAAAGGAATGTCTGAAGAGATCATTAATAAAGTAGCCAATAGCGGTTTAATAACCATTGATCTGGAAGAGCTCTATCCTAAAGGCGAACGCGTACTGTTTGACTTGAAGCCATTATTATTTCATGAGCTGATCTTAAAAGAAAAAGATTTCAGAGACTATATTAAGCAGCACGATTGGACACAATATCATGAAAAATTTGTAGCTATCTATTGTACGGCTGATGCAATTGTTCCTACGTGGGCCTATATGCTTATAAGTATAGCATTAGAACCTTTTGCTAAAAAAATAGTATTTGGAGATTTAGAAACATTAGAATCTATTGTTTTTCATGAAGCACTCAGTTTTTTTGTGTATAAAGATTATCAGGATAAGAGAGTTGTGATTAAAGGTTGTAGTAATCTTCCGGTTTCCACGCATGCTTATGTAGAATTAGTAAGAGGTTTAAGGCCATTTGCCAAATCAATTATGTACGGTGAGCCTTGCAGTACAGTTCCTTTGTATAAAGCCCCGGCTGCAAAGTAACCCGGTTTCCTACAAATTCTCAGTTACGATTAAGTCGTATATTTAAAAACTTGATTTATACTTTCAAATACTTAGTTACTCTTTTATTACTTCTTCATTTCTGTTTGGCTTCAGCTCAGGATGATGGAGGCAGAAACCTTCGTAACAGGCGTAAAAACCCGATTGTAAAAACAAGAATTGGAATTTCACCGGTACTGGGATTATACAGATCAAATAAAAACCATACATCAGGCGCTAAACCAAAAATGGCCTATAATTTTTCTTTAAAGGAAGAGATTAGACTCGATAAAAGTAATCAGAATTTTATAATGATAGGGGCAGAGTATATGTTTCATGGTGTAAATTTTAATTCCTATTATTTTTATGAGGATAGCCTGAAACTCTATACTACTGAGCGCTTAAAATATAAATACAGCATCAGTATTCATGAACTTGATTTTCCGATTCAGATAAAACACTCTTTTCAAAAAGAAACGAATTCCATTTATTCGGCATATATCTTTGCCGGTTATTGTTATCGTTGGATCATTGAAAGCCGTTTAAAAGTGAGTGATAATGGTAACGATATCGTTGATCGTTACCAGCGATTAAAATTTAAGAGCCCTGCTTTTACCCCTTCAAACAGTTCGTTTTTGAGTTGCGGCGCGGGCTTTCAAAAAAATACGGCCTTAAAACAAAATGCTGTTTACGCTGAAATTCAATTCAGATATGGTTTATCACCTTTTTATTTTACTGAATCTTTTGCTCCTTCGGCCATGTATATTAACAGCCACTTTTTATTAATCACTGTTGGTATTAAAATTTAAAGCATGAATTTGCAGTTACATAAGCCATCTCAATTAATTCCCTGCGAAATAAATCTGCCGGGTTCTAAAAGTATCAGCAACCGCATTTTAATTATCAAAGCACTATCAGGACTCGATTTTTCAATTCAAAATTTATCTGATTCTGATGATACCATGCACTTGTTGGCAGCGCTTGATAATTTCTCAACCGCATCAGTCATTGACGTTGGTCATGCCGGAACGGATATGCGTTTTTTAACCGCCTTTCTTTCTTTGAAAAAAGGTAGTTATGAATTAACGGGGTCTGAGCGCTTGCAGCAACGTCCTGTTAAGGATTTGGTAGAAGTATTACAAAATTTAGGCGCAGAGATCACTTATAAAAACACCGAAGGTTATCCTCCTTTATTAATTAAAGGGAAACAATTAGAGGGAGGCAATGTGGAGATCAGTGGTAGTGTGAGCAGCCAGTTTATTACGGCGTTATTACTGGTGGCCCCTTATTTTACAAACGGATTGGAACTGACCATCATTGGTGATCTTGTTTCAAAACCCTATGTGAATATGACGATTGAGTTGATGAAAGAATTTGGTGCTTCAGTTTCATGGAACAATAATCAGATAAAAGTGCAGCCTGTTCCTTATACTTATTCAAAGAAAGAATTTGTAGTTGAATCTGATTGGAGCGCAGCTTCTTATTATTATAGCCTGCTTGCTCTATCTACAACGGGCACAACATTAAATTTGAGAAGTTTATTTTTAAATAGTTTACAAGCAGATGCTGTTTGCCGGGAAATTTATAAAATCTTTGGAGTAACCACAGAATGCTCAGGAAATGAAGTAAAAATTACCAAAACCAAGGCGGTAAATAATACTTTGTTTGAATACGATTTTATTAAATGTCCGGATATTGCACAAACAATTGTTTGTACGTGTATAGGATTAAAACAAGCCTTTTATTTTACAGGACTTCAAACACTGAAATTAAAAGAAACAGATCGGATCTCAGCTTTACAAAACGAGTGTAGGAAATTGGGAATAGAATTAAATGTTACAGCAAATTCTATCCGGTGGGGCAACACGCGAAATGATAGTTCTCTAAAGACAGTTTCAATAGCAACCTACAATGATCATCGCATGGCAATGAGCTTTGCGCCCTTATGTTTGGTGTTTGATAATTTAGAGATAGAAGAGGCGAATGTAGTTTCTAAATCTTATCCTTTATTTTGGCAACATTTAAAACAGATTGGCATTGAATAAAATAAAAATATTCGACCCTGTAAGGGTCGTACTTTAATATGAAAATGTTAATTCTATTTATATTCGACCCTTGCAGGGTCGAACAAAATCGTCAACTAAATAACTGACTAAATAGGTTCCGATAGATAGGCCTAAAAATATAATACTAAAATCATGAACTATACAGATATAATCAGCACCGTTGGAGTGTTTTTAATTTTGCTGGCTTTCTTCCTACACACATTTAAGTACCTGCCCGATAATTGTAAATTATATTTTATATTGAATTTAATTGGTGGAGCCTTCGCCTGTTATGGAAGTGTTCTGTTAGGTTCCTGGCCATTTATTGTTTTGGAAGGAACATGGAGCGTTGTAGCTTTGGTTGGATTAATTAAAACGTTTATTGAACGCAGATAACGCAGATGGTGAAGATCTTATATGATTTTTGCAAAATCAGTGACAATCTTATTTATCAGTTTCATCAGCGTTCCATCGCTAAAACAATAAATTCCCTTTAGATTTTTTATCCTTCAGATCTTCAATAAAAATTTCATTGACTATGATAAAGAAGGGATTGGATTTGATCGCTTCAAAGACAACATGGTTATATAAGTAACGGTTATCTCCTTTTATAATTAAAAAGTAGTCTGAATTTTCCAGTTCGGGAAGGAGCTTTGTCGTCTGTTCAATATCACCGGCAAACAGATCTAACTCTTTTGGTTTATCTTCTGCTGTTTTGGGTTGAAAAGAAGTTTTGTTTGACAATAAATTAAACTCAATGTTGAGGTCTTCATGATTAAAACTATATAAAGGAAAGTAAAAATCTTCTCCTTCCTTGCGAGTGAAATCCAACAACTCATTTAACTGTAGGTCAATGTCAAGGCAATGGTTGAGTTCATGAATGACTTTGTAAATGGTTTCGGTAGAAGTAATTGAAAATACATCAAAATCAAAATGCTCTTCTGCGTTATGATCTAAATTGTGTATTGCCATTTAGTTGACGCCGAAGAGCATTTAATTATTTTAATTCTTATCCCTGGATTTTCTCCAGCAGTTCAGCGCTAATTCCAGTATTACTATATCCACCATCGTGATACAAATTCTGCATCGTTACCATACGGGTTAGATCGGAGAACATACTTACTGTAAAAGCTGCACAATCATCGGCACTAGCGTTTCCTAATGGAGATTGTAGATCAGCGAAAGTATAAAAATCAGCAAATCCTTTAATACCGTTACCGGCAGATGTTTTAGTGGGTGACTGAGAAATTGTATTGACACGTACCTTCTTTTGTTTACCATAATGGTAGCCAAAGGTGCGAGCAATACTTTCTAACATCGCTTTAATGTCAGCCATATCTGTATAAAAAGGATAGGTTCTTTGTGCACCAATATAAGAAAGCGCTACAACAGAAGCGTGCTCATTTAAGGCATCCAGTTTATGAGCAACTGCAAGCATTTTGTGAAATGATAAAGCAGACACATCAATTCCTTTATTGTAAAAATCATAATTCAATTCTGTATAAGGAATGTTTTTGCGAATGTTCACGCTCATTCCAATCGAGTGCAATACAAAATCAATTTTACCTCCTAATACATCCATCGATTCGGTATACAATTTAGTAATGTCATCTATACTGGTTGCATCCGCAGGAATAATTTTGGCACCGGTTTCTTCGGCTAATTTATTTATTTCTCCTAAACGCATAGCAATAGGAGCATTGGTTAATGTAAACGTTGCACCTTCTTCGTGACATTTTTGTGCTACTTTCCAGGCAATCGAATTTTCATCTAATGCACCAGTAATAATTCCGCGTTTTCCTTTCAATAAGTTGTAAGCCATAGTGTTTGTTTTAGTTGCGTAAATATACAAATAATGCTTTTAAACTAAGCATTCAGTAATTCTTTCGCGTTTTTCAAAGCGGTTTCTGTTGGGATTCCTGTACTTAACATTTTAGCAATTTCTGCCACACGTTCATCAGGCGTTAATGTTTTAATGCTTGAAATGGTTTTGTCTTTTGTGTCTGATTTGTATACAAACAAATGGTTTATTCCTTTGCTTGCCATTTGTGGCAAATGAGTGATCGTAATTACCTGCATACTTTTTCCCATGGCAAATAAAATATTGCCGATCTTATCTCCTACATCACCGCTAACGCCGGAATCTATTTCATCAAAAATAATGGTTGGTAATGATGTGCGCTCTGCAAGCAAGGCTTTTAAGCAGAGCATCAATCTGGATAACTCACCACCGGAAGCAGTTTTATGAAGTTCTTTAAATTCAGCTCCTTTATTGGCGGTAAATAAAAACGAGATAGTATCCAGACCGTTAGCGGTTAAAACATCCAGTGGCTTTAATTCAATTTTGAATTGTGCATTAGCCATTGATAAACCGCTGAGCATCGTTTTGATAGTTTGTTCAATTCCGGCAGTAGCTTTTTGTCTTTTATTTGACAAGTCTTTTGCGGAAACCTTACATTGTTTTTCTAAGGTAACAATTTCCTTTTGTGTTTTTTCAATCGATAATTCTAATGAAGAAAATTGTTGGAGTTTGGCCTCAATATCATTCTTAATAGTTAATAATTCTTCTTCAGAATTGACACCATGCTTTTTTAGTAAACGATTCAATTTATCCAATCTGGCATTTACTTCTTCCAGGCGTACATTATCATAAACCACTTCTTCTTCGCAATTGTCTATATCATTGGCAAGTTCTTTTAATTCGATTGTAACAGAATTAATCCGTTCAAATAGTTCATTGAACTGTTTTCCGAATTTAGAGACTGCTTGTAGTTGTTGTTTTGCGATCGCTAAAGCAGAAACAATATTTTCTTCACTACCAGAGATGGCTAAAGAAGATTTGGTCAGATTGCCTTTTATGAACTCGGCATTTTCTAACGTTTCACTTTCTTCTTCCAATACTTTTTGTTCTCCAGTTTTAAAAGCAGCCTCTTCCAATTCATTAAACTGAAACTGAAAATAGTCCAGTTCTTTCTTGGCTTGTATTTCTTGCGAAGTTAATTCCTCTAATTGTTTTTTGAGTTTTGTAAACTGGCCAAATTGTTTTTTGTATTCTGTAAATAAATTACCGGTTTGAGCAAAGGCATCCACTATCTCAAACTGAAAATTAGTTTCTTTCAGTAAAAGCGTTTCGTGTTGCGAATGAATATCTATTAATTTTTCACCTAATTCTTTTAATACAGTTAATGTAGTTGGTGTGTCATTAATAAAGGCCCGAGATTTTCCTTCAGGCGTAATCTCTCTTCGTATCGTTGTATTTTCTTCAAAGTCCAATTCATGGATTTCAAAAAAAGCTTTTAATTTATAAGCTTTAATATTGAACTGCGCTTCAATGATGCATTTTTTTGTCTTATTATGCAACGAACTCACATCGGCTCTATTTCCTAATGTTAATCCAAGTGCCCCTAATAAAATAGATTTACCGGCACCAGTTTCTCCGGTAATTACTGTTAAACCATGGTTCAAGCGAACTTCGGTTTCTTCTATAAGCGCAAAATTCTGTATCCGTAAATGATGTAACATAGCTTGGTTAAATATCGGAAATTAAAACTTTGACATTTGAATATTTTACGCATAAACCATGTACATTTTTCAACAATTACCTTAATGTATATGGTGCCCCTAAATCAAATTAAACGTTCAATCATTTAAACGATAGCTTCACTCAAAACCGTGTAACGATTCTGTTTATTTAGCGTATTACAATATAGGAACACCAAAACGTGCTGTTTGCGGGTGTTTTAATTCTTTTTAAGTATAATTAAATTCTTTTGAGATATGAGACAGTTAAAAATTATCAAACAGATTACCAATCGCGAAACCGCTTCACTGGATATGTATTTACAGGATATTGGCCGTGTAGAATTAATTACTGCGGACGAAGAAGTAGTATTGGCTCAGAAAATTAAACAGGGCGACCAACAAGCACTGGATAAATTGGTGAAAGCCAACTTAAGATTTGTTGTATCAGTTTCCAAGCAATATCAGAACCAGGGCCTAAGTCTTCCGGATCTCATCAATGAAGGAAATATGGGTTTGATAAAAGCTGCCCAGCGTTTTGATGAGACTCGTGGTTTTAAATTTATTTCATACGCCGTTTGGTGGATCCGTCAATCAATATTACAAGCATTGGCAGAACAATCTCGTATCGTTCGTTTGCCATTAAATAAGATCGGTGCGATTAATAAAATCAATAAAACATTTGCAAAACTTGAGCAGGAACTTGAACGGGAACCAATTGCCGAAGAAATTTCAGAGGTACTTGATATTTTACCGGCTGATATCCGCGAAACCATGAAAAACCAAGGGAGACACATGAGTATGGATGCGCCTTTAGGAAATATGGAAGACGGTGGAAGCATGTATGAATTATTGGAAAATAAGCATGAGGCTTCTCCCGATAATGAATTAATGATGGAAAGTTTGCGTAATGAAATTACCAGGGCATTAACGTCTTTAACAGCAAGAGAAGCCGATGTTGTAAAATTATACTATGGTTTAGCTGGTGGCCATTCCCATTCATTGGAAGAAATTGGTGAAAAATTCGAATTGACAAGGGAACGTGTAAGACAAATTAAAGAAAAAGCAGTTCGCCGTTTAAAACATGCTTCGAGAAGCAAGGTTTTAATGGGCTATTTAGGATAGTGAGTGTGCGTGTGTTTATGTTTAGTTAGAATCAGGAGGCTAGTGTTTGGCCTCCTTTTTTGTACCCACAATTGTTATAATTCATATATACAAAAATGTAACCCAATGTGGTTTTAATTTTATATTTTTGACTTTCAATAAATAATTATGTCGCATTTAGTAGCACCCTCAGTTTTATCTGCTGATTTTGGAAATTTACAAAGGGATATTGAATTAATTAATAATTCTGAAGCTGACTGGTTTCATATTGATATTATGGATGGTGCCTTTGTTCCGAATATTTCATTTGGTTTTCCGGTTTTAAAAGCCATTCAAAAACATGCTAAAAAAACACTGGATGTTCATTTGATGATCGTTGATCCTGATCGTTACACTCAAATGTTTAAAGATGCAGGCGCAGATATATTAACTGTTCATTTAGAAGCCTGTGCGCATTTACACCGCTCCATACAAAATATTAAGAACGCAGGAATGAAAGCAGGCGTGGCCTTAAACCCTCATACTTCTGTTCATTTATTGGAAGATGTGATCGCGGATATTGATTTGGTATGTGTGATGAGTGTAAATCCCGGTTTTGGCGGACAAAAATTTATTGAGAACACTTACGCAAAAGTAGCCGCATTAAAAAAATTAATTATTGAAAAAAACTCCAAAGCGCTTATTGAAATTGACGGAGGCGTTGACATGAACAATTATAAAAAATTATTAGCAGCAGGGGCTGATGTATTAGTAGCCGGTAATACAGTTTTCGGAAGCGCTGATCCTGCAAAAGCAATCAAACAATTAAAACAAATATAAACCTAAAAAAAATAAACGTATGTCATTTGAATTACCACAATTACCATATGCGTATAACGCATTAGAGCCGCATATTGATGCCAAAACAATGGAAATTCACCATAGCAAACATCACCAGGCTTATGTCACCAATCTGAATAATGCAATAGCAGGAACCGATGCTGAAAAAATGAGCATTGAGGATATTTGCAAAAATATTTCCAAGTACCCAATGCCGGTTCGTAATAATGGTGGCGGGCATTTTAACCACTCTTTGTTTTGGCAGATTATGGCTCCAAATGCAGGCGGCATGCCAACAGGAGATTTAGCTAAAGCTATTGAAACTGACTTAGGTGGATTTGAAAAATTTAAAACTGATTTCGCGGCAGCAGGAGCAACACGTTTTGGTTCAGGCTGGGCATGGTTATGTTTAAAGGAAGGAAAATTATGTATTTGTTCTACACCAAACCAGGATAATCCTTTAATGGATATTGCAGATTGCAAAGGAACTCCAATTTTAGGAATGGATGTGTGGGAACATGCTTATTATTTAAATTATCAAAACCGTCGTCCTGATTATATGACGGCATTTTTTAATGTGATCAATTGGGCAAAAGTAAGCGAGCTTTACGCTGCGGCTAAAAAATAGTTTCAAATAAAATAAAAATCTCTCACCGGTTTATTATTTAATAAATTGATGAGAGATTTTTTATTAACGAATATTTATTTGAACAGCATTAACACGTGGCGTGTGAAATATTTTAATGTAAATTTCCTATATTCACAACTCTAACCCCTCTTCAATAAAATCCTGAAAGTAGTTCCTTTGCCTTCTTCACTATTCAATACAAAGATCTTTCCATCGTGATAATTTTCGATGATGCGTTTGCATAAGGATAGGCCCAATCCCCAACCGCGTTTTTTAGTAGTAAATCCAGGTTTAAATACGGATTTATGTTTTGATTTAGGTATACCTTTTCCGCTGTCTTTTAAATCAATCGCAACTCCTTCCGGGATATCAATGATGATTACTCTGAATTCTCCTTTGCCATCCATAGCATCCACGGCATTTTTGCAAATATTTTCTATCACCCATTCAAATAATGGAGCCGATAACAGTGCATGAATTTCTGTGTCGGGAATTTCCAGAATATAATTTACATTTTTAGAAGTTCGTTGTTTTAAATAGTCCATGGCGTTTTTCACCACAAGGCAAACATCTTCATCCTGCAACGTTGGCTGCGAACCTATCTTGGAAAAACGCTCTGTGATCATGTTTAAACGAAGTACATCCCTGTTCATTTCATTTACAATACTTTCATCAGTGCCATTTTCTTTTAAATAATCGATCCATGCCATTAATGATGAAAGTGGTGTGCCCAACTGGTGTGCTGTTTCCTTACTCATGCCAACCCACACCTGGTCCTGCTCTGCTTTCCGGGAAGTGCTGAATAATATATAGGCAATCAATAGAAAAATACCAATGACCCCAAACTGGATGTAAGGGTAATATGTAAGCTGGGTAAGTAAAGGAGACTGCTCATAAAAAATATAATTTTTAAATCCTTCGCCAAGGTCTACAACTATAGGAACATTCTGAAGTTCCATTTCTTTAATGGTTGCATTTAATTTTTCGTAAGTATTTACTTTTAAAGAATCAATGTTACCAATGGCTAAAATATTCGATTTTGTAGAATCGGTATAAATTACAGGAACGGCTGCGCTATTAATTACTACATCAGAAATAAAAGACCTGATCAAACTATCGAACACTACTTTAATATCCGAAAATAAACGACTGTCTTTATGATATAAATAATTCTTTTTCCCTTTATAAACATCGATTACCACTGGCTGATACAAGGCTTTCATGTTTACCAGTTCTATTTTGAGCGCCTCCTTATCATTAGCAATCACCGAATCGAGGTTTCTGCTGGCAGTGATATTATCTTCATCATCAGTTAAAATAACAGGAACCGTGGTGTTGTCCTGTAGCACTTTTAATACAAACTCAGATACACTGAATACATCAGCGCTTAATTGCTTCGTTGCTAATGCGTAGAGCTCTGCTTTTTTCCGCTCTTCGGTTTGCAGTTTCTGAAAAAGGTCATTCGTAAATTTTACAAGGCCCGCTTTTTTCTGAACAGCTTCAGCCCATAAACGTACTTTCTTCTCTTCGTCATTTTTGATACTGGTCACCAGTTTATCGGTGTACCACAATGAAGTAAACACAATGATAATGGCAACTATAAATAGCGCCCACTTCCATTGTTGTTTTTTAGAGTAAATGTTCATTGATACTAAAGTAGAAATTATATAACGCTATTGCAAACGTGATATTGTTTTTAATGGGGATTTAAACGCAAAGACGCAGAGTTTTTCCGCAGAGAACGCAAAAGGAAAGGGCGCAAAAATTAACTCTGCGCCCTTTTCTATCATCTATGTCCTCCTTGCGGTTAAGAAATTATATCATATCCTGTGTAAGGAACCAACACTTTCGGGATTTTAATACCGGCTTCTGTTTGATTATTCTCCAGTAAAGAAGCTACAATGCGAGGTAAGGCTAATGCACTGCCATTTAAACTATGTGCTAATTGTGTTTTACCGGTTGCATCTTTATAACGGCATTTTAAACGGTTTGTTTGAAAAGTTTCGAAATTAGAAACAGAACTTACTTCTAACCAGCGTTGCTGAGCTGCACTCCACACTTCTAAATCGTATGTTAATGCAGAACCAAAACTCATATCGCCACCGCATAGTTTTAATGTACGGTAAGGCAATTCCAGTTCCTGCAATAAACCACAAACAAACTCTCTCATGGTTTCTAATGTTTTGTAAGAATTTTCGGGAGTTGTAATTTGCACAATCTCCACTTTATCAAATTGATGTAAACGGTTTAGTCCCCGCACATCTTTTCCGTAGCTGCCTGCCTCCCTTCTGAAACAAGGAGTGTAACCGCAATTCTTAATCGGTAAATCACTTTCCTTCAACATTACATCACGGTACATATTAGTAATAGGAACCTCAGCAGTAGGAATCAAATATAAATCATCTACCTGGCAGTGGTACATTTGTCCTTCTTTGTCGGGCAGTTGGCCTGTTCCGTAACCACTATCAGCGTTTACTAAAATAGGAACCTGAACTTCGTTATAACCGGCAGCGGTTGCCTTATCTAAAAAGTAATTTATTAAAGCGCGTTGCAATCTTGCACCTTTTCCTTTATACACCGGGAAACCCGCACCGGTTAATTTCACGCCGAGTTCAAAATCGATCAAATCATATTTGGTGGTTAATTCCCAATGCGGAGTAGCAGATGTATGTAATTTTGGAATAGCGCCAGGCTCATTTACCACTTCATTATCTTCCGGAGTTTTACCAAGCGGCACAGTTAAATTAGGCAGGTTCGGAACCGTTACTAACAGCTTATGAATTTCTGCTTCAATGTTTTTTAATGTTTCATCAAACTGTTTTTCATTGAGTTTTAATTCGGCCGTTTTTGCTTTCAATATTTCCGCTTCCTCTTTCTTTCCGGTTTTCATTAACTCACCAATTTGCTTAGCTAAACCATTCGCTTCAGCTTTGGTATCGTCTGCCTGCCGTTGAGCGGTTTTACGGTTATTATCTAATTCGATTACAGAATTAATAATGTTTTCCGCATCTTTAAAATTTTTGATTGCTAAACGCTTTAATACGTCGTCCTTATTGTCTCTTATATAGCTTAATTGTAACATACGTTTTTGTTTGAAAGGATAAATTTAATCTTTGTAATCTATTAATAAAAAAAATTAACCACATAGGCACATAGTTTTTATATGTCATGGGGTTAAGCAAAGAAGACGCTACGCTTTTTCATAGGTGATAAGGAATTTAAGTCAATATCACTTTTCCTATGTGCCTATGTGGTTAAAATTCAAAAACTCCAAAAAACACAAAAAGCCCACCGGTTTTGCGGAGGGCTTCAAGTACTGTAATGAGTTTCTTGTTATGCCTCTACAGGAACAACTGAAACGTATGATCTGTCGTCTTTTTTCTTTTTGAAAACAACTTTACCATCGATTAATGCATACAATGTATGATCTTTTCCAAGACCAACATTTAAACCTGGGTTATGCTTTGTACCACGCTGACGAACGATAATGTTACCAGAGATACAAGCCTGACCACCGAAAATTTTAACGCCTAAACGTTTACTATGTGATTCGCGGCCGTTGTTTGTGGAACCCGCTCCTTTTTTATGTGCCATTTTAAATTAAATTTAATGGTTAATACTTTTAATAATTATTCTTCAGTTTTTTTAGCTGCTTTCTTTGCAGGCGCTTTCTTAGCCGCTGCTTTTTTTGCAGGTGCTTTTTTCTCAGCAACAACTTCTTCTCTAACTACAGGATTTCTGTGGCTTGGAGCTAAGAACTCACGTACTGATTTTTCTGCTGTTAATTCTTCTTTTAACGATTCACCTTTACCCAAAATCCCTTGGATTAATATCTGCGTTAAATGCTGACGGTGGTTATTCCATTTCTGGTAACCTTTACGGCGTAATTTCTTAAACACGATAACTTTATCGCCTTTTAAGTGTTCAATTACTGTGGCGGCAACTTTTGCACCATCAACAGTCGGGCTACCGATAGAGATTTTTCCGCCGTTATCAATTAAGAAAACTTTGTCAAACTCCACTTTTGCACCTTCGTTAGCATCTAGGCGGTGAACGTAAACTTTATTGCCTCGTTCCACTTTAAATTGTTGCCCTGCTATTTCTACAATTGCATACATGTTTGTTAATTTTTATTGTTAATAATTTTTTTAAGGACGGCAAAGATAGGAGGTTTTTTCTATCTGCCAAAGATTTTCAGCGATAATTTACTGCGAAACCGCATTTTATCAGAGGTTTTTAAATTTAATGAGCCAACAGAATTATGCCTTTTTTGGCGCATTTATCATCCAAATGCCTCCGATTATAACAATAACTGCCATAATTTGGATAAAATTGATCAATTCTCCATCCAAAAGCCCCCAACAAATCGCTACAATCGGAATCAGGTATGTGCAACTGGCGGCAAAAACAGTTCCTGACATTTTGATCAGGTTATTGTAAATAACCACAGATAAAGCAGACCCCACAATAGCTAAAATACTGATGTACCATAAAGAACTTAATGCTTCCGGGTGGTTGGTCGCGTGGTCAATCACATCAGTAAAACCAAATAAATAAATGGCCGCTATTGGGCCTATCAACGTAAATGACCAAACCGTTGCTGTTAATGAATTGACCTGCCCTAAATACACTTTTATGCCATTGACACTGATGGCATAACATAATGTGGCTGCGGCCACTAGCAGACAATACAAAACGTTTTTAGTCTGTTCAGCGCTGTCATTAGCTAAAACCAAAATAACGGCACCTATAAAGCCAACAACAACACCCAGCCATTTATTTTTTGAAACAGCGTTCTTGTAAACCAGCACGCCAATGATGATCGTAAACAAAGGCGTTAAAGCGTTTAGCATTCCTGTTAAGCTGCTGCTGATTTGTGTTTCGGCCTTGGTAAACAAAAAAGCAGGAATCAGATTCCCAAAAACTCCCATCAACAATAAGCCTTTTAAGTTTTTTTTTACTGAAAGTCTGTTATAATGTTTTACCAGAAAAGGTAGCATAAAGGCAGAAGCGATCACAATGCGCAAACCCGCTACCTCACCACTGCTGAAAGCTTTTAAGCCTTGCTTCATTAAAATAAAGGAACTTCCCCAAACCAATGAAAGTGTAATTAATATGATCCAGGAAACGGCCTTGTTATTCATTGAGTTCCGTTACTAATTAGCTTAATGCCATAGCGTCTAGTTTCATCTGCTTGATCATGCTCACCAAGCCATTGGCGCGCGTAGGAGACAGATGTTCTGCTAATCCAATCTTATTGATAAAATCCAGGTTTGCACTGAGAATATCTTTAGGATTTTGCTGAGACAATACCCTGATCATGAGAGCCACCATGCCTTTAGTAATTATAGCATCGCTATCGGCAGTATAAATTATTTCTTCGTCTTGTTTTTCAGAATGAAGCCATACTTTACTTTGGCAGCCTCTGATAAGCCTGTCATCTGTTTTCAACTCTTCTTTAATTTTCGGCAACGATTTTCCTAATTCTATCAAATGCTCATATTTACCTTCCCAATCATCTCCAAACAATTCAAATTCCTCAATTATTTCACTTTCAATTTCTTTGATGTTCATAGTGTAAAAATACAATCAATTTTTCTATAAAATGGTTTTCAGTCTTAGTTTATCATGCAGAATATCAGCTTAATAGCTTTAATAAAAAAAATCCTACTATTTAAAATACAATTATCTAATCAAGGTTAATAACTTTGCCCGGTAAATATTGCATATTTACTTATAAATTGGTTGCTTAGCCGCTTGATTTCGGCTCATTCATATTATAGCATTAGCAAAAATAACATAGCAGAATATGAAAATTGGTTTAGATATAATGGGCGGGGATTTTGCCCCGGCAAATAGTATGGATGGAGCCATAATGGCTTTGGATTCATTACCTTCTGATGTTAGAATCGTTTTGATTGGTGATAGTGAGAAAGCAAAAAATTATTTAAAAGAGAAAAGTATCTCCGAAGATAAATTTGATTTTGTGCATGCTGCCGATGTAATTGAAATGGGAGAGCATCCGACGAAAGCCCTTGCTCAAAAACCTCAAAGCAGTATTTCTGTTGGGTTCAAATTATTAAAAGAAAATGAACTGGATTGTTTTGCAAGCGCAGGCAATACAGGAGCTATGCTGGTAGGTGCCATGTTTTCTGTGAAAGCTGTTCCTGGCGTTATTCGTCCGTGTATCACTTCCATTTTACCAAAAATAAAGGGTGGTTTTGGAATTATTTTAGATGTTGGTACTAATGCCGATTGTAAGCCGGATGTATTGTATCAGTTTGCTATACTTGGTTCTGTTTTTGCCAAAGAAGTTTACAAGATCGATAATCCTAAAGTAGGTTTATTAAACATTGGCGAAGAACCTGAAAAAGGAAATTTAGTGGCGCAGGCTACTCACTCCTTAATGAAAGATTCTAAAGATTTTAATTTTGTTGGGAATGTTGAAGGTCAGGACGTTTTTGAAGACAAAGCAGATGTAATTGTTTGCGAAGGCTTTACCGGAAACGTTTTATTAAAAACAGCAGAAGCTTTTTATTCCATGCTCAAAAAACGTAACTTAAACGATGAGTATTTTGATAAATTCAATTACGAATTATATGGAGGTACGCCCATCTTAGGTATCAATTCAAATGTGATGATTGCGCATGGAAAATCAACTCCTTTAGCCTTTAAAAATATGATGTTGCTAAGCAAGGATATTGTGGAAGCCAACTTAAACGAAAAAATTAAAACCGTATTTCAATAATGATTAAAGCTGCAATTACTGCCGTTGGTGGCCACGTTCCTGATTTTGTGATGACTAACGACGAGTTGGCAAAATTTGTTGATACTAACGATGAGTGGATTACCTCCCGAACCGGTATTAAAGAAAGACGCGTTTTAAAAGAACCGGGAAAAGCAACCTCCGATATGATGGTGATTGCTATTGAAGAGCTTTTAAAAAAGCGTGGCATTACTGCTTTGGAAATTGATCTTTTAATTGTGGGAACAATTACCGGCGATTTAATTTTTCCTGCCACTGCTAATATTATTTGTGATAAAATTGGCGCTAAAAATGCCTGGGGTTATGATCTGTCAGCCGCCTGTTCAGGATTTATTTTTGCATTAGCAACAGGCTCTCAGTTTATTGAAACCGGTCGTTATAAAAAAGTAGTTGTGGTTGGAGTTGATAAAATGAGTGCCATCCTTGATTACCAGGATAGAACTACTTGTGTAATTTTTGGAGATGGTGGAGGCGCAGTTTTACTTGAACCCTCCGAAGACGGAGACGGAATACAGGATTTTATATTAAAAAGTGATGGCTCAGGCCGTAACTATTTATACCAGGCTGCCGGTGGATCTTTAATGCCTCCAACACATGAAACCGTTGAAAAACGTTTGCATTATGTGCACCAGGAAGGCCAAACAGTATTTAAACACGCTGTGGTAAATATGGCTGAAGTAAGTGCCGAAATAATGGCGAAGAACAATCTAACTGCCGATGATGTATCGTGGTTAGTGCCACACCAGGCTAACAAACGGATTTGCGAAGCAACCGCCAACCGCATGGGTTTGAGTCTTGATAAAATGATGATGAATATTGAACGTTATGGTAATACCACGGCTGGCACTATTCCTTTGTTATTATGGGATTACGAAAAACAACTGAAGAAAGGGGATAACATCATCATTTCCGCTTTTGGTGGTGGCTTTACCTGGGGCTCTATTTGGGTAAAATGGGCTTACGATGGAAGTAAAGTCGGCAAGTAATTTTTAATTTTCTTATTTGGATTTGGGCGTTGCCTGCGGCTCGGGCTATCACTGCAATCTTTTGCAGGAGGCAGGCAAAAGGATTTTTGTTCTATCCCTAACGCAACCTAAAGTGCTAGTGTCTGTTGAGAAAGTAAGTTACCATTTTTTGAACCGCAAGCCCGCGCGAGGGATTGTTGTGTAAATCCTTTTTTTGACACAAAAAAAGATTGCAACAAAAGCCCGGACCGGCTACCGCCGGGCGCGCCCAGAAAACAAACTATTTATCTAAACCGAACTCTGCCACAAACTGTCATATTTATCTCTTTACCAACTTAAAATCTGTCATATTGTACGATTTTTTTTAAAATATTCCATTGGCACATTTTTAGACAATAGCATTGCGGAAAATTTAAATTATAAAAATCACATAATTATGGCAAAATCAAGTACAAATGTAAATGTAAAGCCCTTAGCCGATAGAGTATTGGTAGAGGCGGCTCCGGCAGAAACAAAAACAGCAGGCGGATTAATTATCCCCGACACAGCAAAAGAAAAGCCTATGAAAGGTAAAGTAATTGCAGTAGGTAATGGTAAAGTAGATGAACCAATGACTGTAAAAGTTGGTGATACTGTTTTGTATGGTAAATATGCAGGAACGGAAATTCAGGTCGATGGAAAGGATCTATTGATTATGCGTGAAAGCGATATCTACGCGGTTATCTAATTACAAATGCGCTTCGATTATGAATAGCGTGACAACATAAAATTTTAACTTAAAATAAAACATATAACAATGGCAAAAGACATAACATTTAACATTGAAGCCCGCGACGCATTAAAGCGTGGAGTTGATGCATTAGCAAATGCAGTAAAAGTAACATTAGGTCCAAAAGGACGTAACGTTATTATTGACAAAAAATTTGGTTCACCAATCATTACAAAAGATGGTGTTACTGTTGCAAAAGAAATTGAATTATCTAACCCTGTTGAAAACATGGGTGCACAGTTATTAAAAGAAGTTGCTTCAAAAACGGCTGATGCAGCTGGTGATGGAACTACAACTGCTACCGTATTAGCTCAGGCTATTGTAACAGGTGGTTTAAAAAATGTTGCTGCTGGCGCAAATCCAATGGATTTGAAACGCGGTATTGATAAAGCAGTTGAAGCAGTTGTTGAGAATTTGAAAAAACAATCTCAAATGGTTGGTAACGACAATAAAAAAATTGAACAAGTTGCAACTATTTCTGCAAACAACGATAGCACTATCGGTAAATTAATTGCTGAAGCTATGGCTAAAGTAAAAAAAGAAGGTGTGATCACTGTTGAAGAAGCAAAAGGAACTGATACAACTGTTGAGGTTGTTGAAGGAATGGAATTTGACAGAGGATATATTTCTCCTTATTTTATTACTGATGTAGATAAAATGGAAGCTGTTTTAGAAAGCCCGTTAATTTTAATTTACGAAAAGAAAATTTCTTCAATGAAAGAGTTATTACCTGTACTTGAAAAAGCAGTTGGAACAGGTAAACCAATTTTAATTATTGCCGAAGATATTGATGGCGAAGCCTTACAAACTTTAGTTGTAAATCGGTTACGTTCTAACTTAAAAATCTGTGCGGTTAAAGCTCCTGGCTTTGGTGACAGAAGAAAAGCAATGTTAGAAGATCTTGCTATCTTAACTGGTGGTATTTTTATTGCTGAAGACAGAGGTTTCTTATTAGAGAACGCTGATTTAACTTTCTTAGGAAAAGCTGAGAAAGTAACAGTTGATAAAGACAACACAACGATTGTTGGTGGTGCTGGTAAAAAAGCAGATATCACAGCTCGTGTTAATCAAATAAAAGCACAAATCGAATCAACTACGTCTGACTACGATAAAGAAAAATTACAAGAGCGTTTAGCTAAATTAGCTGGCGGTGTTGCAGTTCTTTATGTTGGTGCAGCTACTGAAGTTGAAATGAAAGAGAAAAAAGACCGTGTGGACGATGCTTTAGCAGCGACTCGTGCAGCAGTTGAAGAAGGTATTGTACCGGGCGGTGGTGTTGCATACATTCGTGCTATTTCTGCTTTAGATAAATTAAAAGGTTTGAACGAAGATGAGAATACTGGTATTCAAATTGTACGTCGTGCTATTGAAGAGCCTTTACGCCAGATTTGTGCTAACTGTGGTATCGAAGGATCTATAGTTGTACAAAAAGTAAAAGAAGGAAAAGATGATTATGGTTTCAACGCTCGTACTGAGAAATATGAAAACTTATTGAAAGCAGGTGTTATTGATCCTACTAAAGTAAGTCGTATTGCTTTAGAAAACGCAGCTTCAGTTGCAGCCATGTTGTTAACTACTGATTGCGTACTAGCTGATAAGAAAGAAGACTCTGCTGCAATGCCAATGGGTAACCCGGGCATGGGTGGAATGGGCGGAATGATGTAATCGTTTCTTCTTAGATATAATGTAAAACGCCTCTTCGTTAAAACGGAGGGGTGTTTTTTTTGTTGTCAGTTCGAGCGATCTCGATAACCGAAGTAGATAACAATTGATTATTTATCCTCGCTATTCAATACATCAAACACGAGGTCTTTTTCATACCCTTTGGATAAAGCATAGTTCATTAATTTAAATTTCAGCTTGATGGGGCTTTTCTCCTTAATAAGTTTACGTTTAATTTCCATGATTTTCTTAAGTGTCGTCAAATATACTATTTCATCAATTTGTTGCAACGCTTTTTTCAGACAATACTCGCTCACTCTTTTTTGTTTCAATTCCTGTTTTATTTTAACCCGCCCCCATTTTTTAATATTGAACTTTCCGCGGGCAAAAGCCATAGCAAAACGTTCCTCATTCAAAAAGTTGTCTTCAATCAGCTTTACAATAATATTTTCTACTGCTTCTTCCCACATCCCTAATTCATATAATTTATTCCTGACATCCTGTTGACAGCGTTCCTGGTAGGCGCACCAGCTTTGCAATTTCATTAATGCAAGATAAGGGTCGGTTAGTTTTAAGGGTGTCTTTATTTCGGGCATAAACAAAAGTAATATTTCTTTATCTTTGATCAACCATGACATTACAATTACCTACTGAATTTATACAATCCATTTCCTGTTGTCCCGGCTTTAATGAAGAACAATTTATTGAAGCACATCAAATATCATCACCAACCAGTATCCGTATCAATCCTTTTAAAAATACCGCTTTAAGTTTTCCTTTGGATAATGCTGTATTATGGAATCAGAGAGGGTTTTATTTAAAGGAGCGTCCGAATTTCACCCACGATGTGTTATTCCAAGCGGGCTGCTATTATGTGCAAGAGGCGGGTTCCATGTTTATTGAACATGCTTTAACTTCTTGTGTTGATTTTAATGAAACTCTTTTAGCTTTTGATGTTTGCGCGTCTCCCGGAGGAAAAAGCACTTTATTAAATTCTTTATTAAACAAAGAAAGTGCGTTGATTGCCAATGATGTTGTAAAACAACGTTCGGAAGTCCTAGCGCAGAACCTTAGCAAATGGGGCTGTGCCAATGTTGTAGTAACCAATAATGATCCATCTAAGTTTTCGGATATGGAACGGGTGTTTGATGTCATCCTTGTAGATGCGCCATGCAGTGGGTCTGGTTTATTCAGAAAACAACATGATGCAATTGATGAGTGGAGTTTGGATAACGTGAACTTATGTTCGCAACGACAAAAAAGAATTTTATCTGATGTCATCGGCAGTTTAAAACCAGGAGGAACTTTACTTTATTCAACCTGTTCCTATTCTCGGCAGGAAAATGAAGACATTATCGATTGGCTCATAACAGAGTTTGAATTAACAACTGTTCAAATTCCTATAGAAAAAAATTGGGGCATTGTTGAAACACAAAGCGATATTCATAAAGGATTCGGCTATCGCTTTTATCCTGACAAAACAAAATCAGAAGGATTTTTTTGTTCGGTACTTAAAAAACCAGGTGAGCCTGATGATCATCACCAGCAAAAGAAAAACAAACGGGAAGCGTTTAGTCCTGTTAAGCCGAAAGAGAAAGAATTATTTACTAACTGGATAAATAATATAGAGGAACAAGTCATTATAAAATTTAAAGATGATTATTTATTGATCAATCAAACTGCATTAAATTTTATTAATCGGTTTACGCACCTGTATCTTAAAAAAGCGGGTACTACTATTGGCAGTTTAATAAAGGATGAAGTGATTCCTCATCATGACCTGGCGTTAAGCATTCACAGATCTGAAAATGCACAAACTATCGATTGCACCCATGAACAAGCCATCCTATTTTTGAAAAAAGAATTACAATATATTGAAGGAAACAAAGGCTGGAATTTAATGAGCTATAACGGATTTGGGCTTGGCTGGATCAAACATTTAAGCAATCGATTGAATAATTATCTACCAAATGAATTCAGAATTTTAAAATAAAAATGTCCCGCAGATCCCGCTGATGTACGCGGATTTATTTCTTAAATTTGTATCTGTGTAATCTGCGATATCTGCGGGAAATCTGTAAAACAAAAAAATATGTTAGGAAAATTTGGAGACATGATGGGTAAGCTTCAGGAAATGAAGCAGAAAGCCGATGAGATCAAATTAAAATTAGACCGCACTCTTCTTAGTGTGGAAGGAGCGGGGGGTGATATCAAAATTACCATTACTGGAAACCGCGAAATAAAATCATTAGTCATTGCTCCGGGATTGCAACATGGCAATACAGAAGAACTTGAAGAGCAATTGACTGTTACTTTAAATAAAGCTTTATTTAAAGCTAATGAGTTGAACGATGATGAAATGAAGTCAGTGGCCAGTGGGATGTTGCCTGGGATGTAATTATTAAAATATTTCGATATTCCTAAAACTAAAGAAGCTGCCCTTTAGAGGCAGCTTCTTTAAAAAATAAATCAAACAACTATAACAAATCATTTGCCAAATTGGCTAGCTCGCTTCGCTCTCCTTTTTGTAAAGTGATGTGTGCATATAAAGGCTGACCTTTTACTTTGTCAATCAAATAACTTAAACCGTTACTTTGTGCATCCAGGTAAGGAGTATCAATTTGATAAATATCACCTGTGAAAATAATTTTGGTGTTCTCACCGGCACGAGTAATAATAGTTTTTACTTCGTGCGGAGTTAAATTTTGGGCTTCATCTACTATAAAAAACATATTACTTAAACTTCGTCCGCGAATAAACGCCAAAGGACAGATGACTATTTTTTCGTTCTCGATCATTTCATTGATTGCTTTATATTCTTTGTCTTTTTCGGAAAACTGGCTTTTTATATATTTTAAATTATCCCATAATGGCTCCATGTAAGGATTTAACTTAGAGGTCACATCGCCGGGTAAATAACCAATATCCTTATTGCTTAATGGAACAATGGGGCGCGCAAGATAGATCTGATGATAATTACGACGCTGTTCCAAGGCACCTGCTAATGATAATAATGTTTTTCCTGTTCCTGCAACTCCCTGAACACTTACAAGTCGTATATCAGGATTCATGATTGCATCCAGTGCAAAAGATTGCTCCGCATTTTTTGGAATGATACCATATGATGACGTTTTAGTAACACGCTTTAAAGATTTGGAAGACTCTTCATAGCGGGCCAAAACAGAAGCATTTCCATTTTTTAAAACATAATAGTGGTTTGCTTCAGGCACCTCTTTTTTAAGTACGTCCTTTGCAAGGCAAGATCCTTTTTCATAAATCTGATTAATGGTTGTGGGATTCACCTTATCCATAAAGGTATTTCCTGTATACAGTTCATCAACTGTTAATATTTTACCTGTTGTGTAATCTTCTGCGTGCAGATTCAATGATTTTGCTTTAATACGCAAATTAATGTCTTTAGTCACCAATACCACCTTTCGATCAGGGTTAGTTTCTGCTGTATATAATGCCGCGTTTAAAATACGGTGGTCGCCTTTTTTTTCCTGGAAAATTTTCTCTGCATCAAGTTTGGAAGAATTATGCATTTCTATTTTAAAATGGCCATGATGTTTTCCATTAATGGGTGTCCATTCCTGTAAAGAATTATCGCCCGACATATTATCAACATAACGCGTAAACTCCCTGGCGGCAAAGTTTTTGGTATCGTTTCCTTTTTTAAAATTATCTAGCTCTTCTAAAACGGTGATGGGAATTACCACATCATGTTCTTTGAAATTTTTTATTGCTGTATGGTCATAAATGATCACTGATGTATCGAGAACGAATATCTTTTTTTCGATACTTTTTGAAACTACTTTCTTTGCCATAATCTAAAATTTGATTTAAAGTAAAACTATCTGTTTTGAAGTATTAAAATCTTCGGTTAGTTAATAGAAATAAACACTATATTGTTTATACTCCAAATTATTAAATCTTTCGGTTTTTTCCGAAAAAACATCCAAAAAATCAAATATTATTTATCTTTCAAAATAGGGTTCACTCAAAATACTGAAATAGTAATAGATTCAACTATTTTAAAGAGTTTACTTTCTTTTTTATGCTAGGCTTTTGCGGAAAATATTTGAAAAGGTTTGCATCATTTAGCAGCAAATTTATCATACTTTAGTCACGCCATGGCTTGATTGCGGCTGCTTTTGGCGAATTGCGGAGCACTCATTTATTCCTAAAGAATAATAAAAACAATATGAATAAAGAGAGCGAACTACGATTTTTAGGCGGCAATGCGGTGACATTTTGTGCGATAAAAAATGGGAGTTGGTCTTTCGCCTTGTCACGCCAAGGTGTTTTTGTTTCTTTGCAGTTTATCCTGCGCGCAGTGGAAGGGCCAAGCAAAAAGAAAATAAAAAGTAAAACTGACTTATTGAGGCAACCTTAAATAATATATGATGAGAAATACAAAAAAATTAGCTCTATACTGTGCTTGATTTTAGTATTAGCCCCATTATTTAAGTTAAATGCTCAAATCAAAGCATGTGACGCTGACGAACTTCACCAACAACTTTTATTAAATGATCTCGGTTTTGTTTAAAGAATGCAATCTTTATAATGGCTGCGTGGCTGCGGCCACCGCTGGCATCAGGTTTGGTAAAAGCCTTATACAACTGCAATTATCAGAATGTAGGTTAATCCTTTTCCCGAATCCAAGTAAAGGCATCCTTACTATTTCGAACACAATCGTTAAGAATAAATTGGATGTTAGTACAACTAATACAGTAGGGCAAACTATCATGGAAGAATCAGCTGAAAATACCAACGTGATGAGTATTAATCTATGTAAATACAGTAAAGGCGTTTATTATGTAAGAGGAACAACTTCGCAAAATATAACGATTCAAGTATATCCTTGAATAAAAGAAATTAAATTTAAACTTTAAAAGGTCTTTACGTTTTTCGTAGGGACTTTTTTATTACATTTAATGTAATAAATAAATTTTAATCTTATGAGAAAACTCTTTTTATGTACTGTGTTTTGTTGTTTTACAATGCTTGCAACATCACAAAACAAAAATGCTAATTCGGAACAAAATCAATATTTTGATGAAAAGGCAGCTATTGAACAATGTATTTCAAAAGGCATGAAAACTTCAGAAATAAAGGGATATGTGCAGTTTTTAAAAAATGATTTTTCTTCAAAAACAGCATTGGCTAAACAAAATCATAAACATACTCCTTATGAAAACAGTTCTGATAAAATTCAGGAAACAGTAATTTATTTAAACCCAAATAAAACCTCAAGTGCAAGTTGCCCTAATATGGGATTTGAGCAGTTAAGTTTTTCTAGTTGGACAGGGAGTTATGGAATGGTTTCTACCGGAAATGCAGGATCAGGCTTCCCGACTTATTCACAAACATCACCAACCATAGTGAATACAGCAGGTAATAATGTTAGTTTGGTGAATACAATAAACTATCATACAATAATGACAACTGCGGCAACTAATCCTGTATATCCAAATTGTACTGGTTATGATTCTATTGCCTGTAAAGTTGTTGGGACAAATACTATTTCTCAAATACCTGTAGTAAGTCCTTTTAGTTTAGATGGAGCTTCTGTAAGAATGAATGGAGCAAATCCAAATTATAGAGGCTGTAAATTAAAATATATTACCACTACTTCTGCAACCAATAAAAAACTAAGCTACAGCTTCGCTTTGGTATTATATAATGGCGGACATACGGCAGAAGAATCTCCGTATTTCAAAGTTGAGGTAAAAAACGAAAGTACAGGCGCCCTTTTAACAAGCTGTAATTCCTCGGCGGTTTTTAACGTAACCGCGCCTCTTGCATCAGATTCAATTTTCACTTCCCCATTTGGTTTTAATGATATCATGTGCAGAAAATGGAGACTCTATACTATCGATTTATCTTCATTGCCATTGGGTTCGAATGTATCTGTTAACTTTGAGGTTGCAGGATGTTCTCAGGGAGGCCATTGGGGTTATGCCTATGTAGATGCGGAATGCGGAGCCACAGGTAGTGGTGGCGGACCTGATTACATTACATCTAATATGTGTTCAGGATCAACGACTGCTTCGCTCATTGCACCTTTGGGTTATACAGGTTATCAATGGCTAAACCCTAGTAGTAATCCAATTGCCGGAGCCACTTCTAATACTTTATCTGTTTCAAATCCAACAGTTGGAAACATCTACTCCGTTCAATTAACCGGAAGTAATGGGTGCGTTGAAACAAAAACAGTAACTGTTGCAACATCAAGTATTACTATCACAAACATTTCTGCAACAGGCACATGCTTAGGTGGCAACTTAGGTTCTGCCACAGTGAATATTAATGGAGGTAATGGTGCCATTTCTTACACGTGGACAAGCATCAGTACAGGAAGTGTAATTAGTAACAACCCGACAGCTGTTAATTTAAGCCCCGGAAATTACAGCGTAAATATTAGTTCAGGAACTTGTGGTCAATCTTCTGCTACAGTTACTGTTCCTGTTTCAGCACCCGCCTATTACCAGCAAACTAAAACATATTGCGGTAATAATACGTTTATCAGCACTAACATTGGAACAAATTACCAATGGTATATGGGAACAACTCCAATTCCAGCTCCAAATGGCACAAGCGATACATTATCTATCAGTAATCCAATAAATGGTAGTAATTATACGGTCGTGTATACTAATGCTGGAAATTGTAGAGATTCTATCAGGTATATTATTAATCAAGTTGCTGGTGGCTCAATTTACATAAATAATATTGCAAACGTTTGTCCAGGGAATTCAAATGGTTCAGTTGTTTTAAATCTTAGTCCTATTAATCCTTCACCTTATTCCTATTCCATCAAGGACATTAGTAATAACGTAGTTTCTAATGCTACTAATAGTTCTACAACTTATTCTGTTATCAATTTATCTGCAGGAACATATACCAGTACAGTTAATGATGGTAACTGTACTTATAACAATATATTTATCATAAATGCAATACAAACTTCATTTACAATGACCGGAGCAAATACCAGCTCTTGTTCTCCATCTGACACCGCAAGAATTAATTTTAATTTTGGTGCGGTCACACCTTCCGTTTGTGCCCTGTCCTCATCAGGAAATTGCACGACTCCAAATGCAATCCAAATAGGTAATGGGACAGCTATAAACTCTAACACCTCATACCCTGCAATTTATAGTAACTGGTATAAAAATGCTAGGCATCAACTATTGTATAGGGCTTCCGAATTGCAGGCTTCAGGCGTACAACCCGGAAAACTATCCAGCATCTCTTTTAATATTAGCTCTATTGCTGGTACAACAGTATATCCAAACTTTACTATTAAAATGAAATGTACAACTGTTAATGATTTATTTGGGGCCTCATTTGATAATTCAGGATTAACTCAGGTTTATTCTTCTCCTTCTGTTAATATCAATACCGGGTGGAACACTTATCAGTTTCCAACAGCTTACGAATGGGATGGCGTTTCAAATATTTTAATTGATGTGTGTAGTGACCTGACAACAAATTATACTAATAACTCTTCATCTCCATATACAGTAACTTCATTCGGCTCTGTTTTATATTTTAATAATGATGTCACTGTAGCATGCATGACTACAAACGTAGCGAATTCTTCACCGAACAGGCCAAATATAATATTTGAAAATTGTGGGTCAACATCTCCATCTTCCTATACAATTTCGGTTTCATCCAATGGAGCAATCGTCCAAAACAGTAATAATACAGCTATTAAAGTTGTGCCTGCTATTACTCCTACAACTGCCATAGTATATACTATTACTATAACAAATCCTCAAGGAGGTTGCACGGCATCACAAACTTACACCATGTCATCAGGCTTATCAGCTGTTGCAACGGCAAGTAATGCCAGTTGCGGAAGCTGTGCAAATGGCGCTGTTCAAGTGACCACAAATTGTGGTACCGGACCATATACTTATTCATGGAGTCCTGGTGGTGCAACCACACAATCCGTTTCCGGTTTACTTCCTGGATGTTATACTGTAACTATAACAGATTCCAACTCCAATAGCGCTATGAGTGTGGCATGCGTTTCATTTAGTACAAAGTTAGAGGAGGTATCAGAAACAAATGGCTTAATCATTTATCCAAATCCCGGAAATGGTATTTTTAATTTATTGAGTAATGACATTCTTAATAAAATTGACATTATTGTTTTTAATCCTTTAGGTCAATCTGTATTTTCTGAAAGTTTTAAAACTACAAAAGATGTTACTGTAGATATAAGCAAATTAAGTAAAGGAATTTATTATCTGAAGGCTACAACGGATAATGGATCTAAACTATTTAAACTAATCCTTGAATAAATGTATTCATGATCCATAAAAAAAGCTCCCTGAATACTTTAGGGAGCTTTTTTTATTTACCAACTCAATTACATCGATGCATTTAATCTTTCAAGAAATGCATCTTTTTTACGCCTACTGATCTCTAACTGCGTATCATCACTCATGATGGCATAACCACCATCCACTTTTAAAAAACGGGTCACATGATTCATGTTGATTAAGTGATGATGATGGATCCTAATAAAATCATTAACTGGTAACAAATCTTCATAATGTTTTAAACTAGCAGATACCATTAATTTTTTTCCACCGGTTAAATGAAAGTTGGTGTAACTTCCATCGGCCTCACAACGAATAATATCTTTAATACTTACAATCTCATATGAGTTGAAAGTTGGCAAAGTAATCTTATTATAATTGTCATCTGCGCGTTTTAAATTCTGTATTAGAAATTGCAAATTATCCATGCTGGGCATACTGGAAGAACGTTTTTCAATAAGCCTGTTGATGGCTGATTTTAATTCATCAATATCAATAGGCTTTAGCAGGTAATCACAGGCACTGTACTTGATTGCTTTCAAGGCATGCTTATCAGTTGCTGTTGTAAAAATAATATCGAATTTTGAGCCTTGAACTTTTTCAAGTACGTCAAATCCAGTGCCATCTGGCATACTTATATCTAAAAATAATAGATTCGGTTTTAAAGTCTTGATTAGTTCAACACCTTCCGCCACATTTTTACCTAATCCCAAAATAGTTATTTGTGGGAAATTTTTCTTCAAAAGATCAGCCAGCATTTCCCGGCTTTTCTTTTCGTCTTCGATAATAACAGCTTTCATAACATTAAAAATTAGTGTGATTAATTATTTTATATATGGGATAAATAAATCTACTCTGGTACCTATTGGTTCATTTTTGTGATTATACAAATCTATAATATTTACATTTAAACTGGACTGGTGCAGAGTATTTAAAATTCTAACTCTGTCTTTTGTGATTTTCATTCCTAATGATTTATGGCGGGCCGCTGGTTGCAAACTATGAATCGCCCTTGATTTTTCACGTCCTATTCCATCATCCGTTACAGAAATTTTTATAAATTGATTTACTACTTTTATATAAATATGAAGGTGCCCAGTGCCTTCTTTAGGATTTATACCGTGCAAAATGGCATTTTCAAGATATGGCTGAATTAACATTGGAGGAATTTCATCGTAATCACTATCAATAGATGAGTCAACCGAAAATGTATATTCGAACTTATTATCAAAACGCATTTTTTCTAATTCCAGATAAAGACCCAATGCTTCGATCTCTTCATTAATTGTTACAGTAGGTTTTTCTGAGTTATTTAAAATTATCCGAATCAATTTCGCAAATTTATTTAAATATTTTGCGGCCTCATCACCTTTATTGTTCAAAATATAATGCTGTATTGAATTTAAAGAGTTGAATACGAAATGTGGATTCATTTGTGCTCGTAAAGCTTTTAATTCTGCTTTTGAAATTTCTACCATTTGTTCAAATTCCAATTGCTGTTTGCGTTTGATCTGCATCAATCTTAGCCTGAAAATAGTAATAATCAAAGCGGAAGCCAAAAGAATACAAGATAAAATGAACCACCAGGTTTTATAAAAAGGGGATTTAATGATAAAAACAAATTCTATAGGTTCAATGTTCCATATTCCTTCGTTGTTGCAGCTCTTTACTTTAAATGTGTATTTGCCAGGGGGTAAGTTATCATATTTAGTGCTGTTTACATCCGAAGGAGGGCTCCATTCTTTGTCATAGTTTTGAAGCTTATAGGTGTATAATACTTTTTCCGGCGCTGTCAGGCAAATCCCGTCAAAATAAAAACTGATATTATTTAATGAATATGGCAACACGGAGCCGCTTGCTAATAAAGTATCAGTATATGCTAATTTAATAGTAGTGATGGCTGTTTTTGATAAATTATCATTCTCAATAAATTCGTTGGGAGAATATTTTATTAAGCCATTCACTGTGCCAAACCATATACTACTGTCCACATCTTCAAATATGCCATGCGTATTTGATTCTACTCCACTGAACCCTTCAGTTTTACCATATTTTAAAATATCTATAAAATCATATTGCAGTTTTTTCACATCAATTCTGTTAACACCCTGGTTGGTTCCGGCCCATAAATATTTGTGATCTCTTGTAATGCCAATAGCATAAACCAATTCAGAACTCAGACCTTCTTTTTCGGAAATTATTTTATAATTGTGTTTGTCAGGGTTAAACATGAGAACGCCATTTAAAGTAGCAACATAAATATTTCCGTATTGATCTTTGCATAAATCAAGTGCCGTAGTAACAGGTTCGGGCGAAGTAATGTTTTGTTGTTTAAATTCATTTCCTTCCAACTTGAACAGGCCCGCTAAATAAGTTCCCGCCCATATAGCGCCTTTATAATCTTCTATAATACTCCACACTTCGTAATCATTATTTTCTGCTGATTTAACAGGAAGCTTATAATAAGTAATTGTGTATGAACTTGAGGTTTTTTTGATTGCACACAATCCATTTTTCCCTCCAACCCAAATAACATTTTTACTATCCTTATAAAAACAATTAATAGGCGATTCCTGTTTAAAATTTGAACCAAAAAACAAACTTTCAATTTTTTCATTTTTATAAACAGAAATGCCCTTGTCACTTCCAAGCCAAACAGAACCGTCGTCCATGGGAAGAATGGCCGCAACTTTGTTATCCAATAAGCCCTGTTTCACGGAATAATTTTTGAAAAATCCATTAGAGAATTTGAA
This sequence comes from Bacteroidia bacterium, assembly GCA_014378485.1. Classification (GTDB taxonomy): domain Bacteria; phylum Bacteroidota; class Bacteroidia; order B-17B0; family Aurantibacillaceae; genus UBA4416. Next base: position 7,574 of record JACMNO010000073.1, on the reverse strand, counting down.
TACTCCGTTTGCTTCGGTTCCAAACCATAAATTCTGGTATTTATCCCGGATAATCTGGTAAATGAAAGCGCTACCTAATCCATTTTGGCGGTCATAAACAGTAAAACCTTTACCACGGTATTTGTATAAACCACTATGGGTACCAATCCAAAGGTTTTCTTCATAGTCGATTAATAAAGACCGAATGTGGTTGGAATTATTATCAAAGCCGATGGTAAAATAAGAAAAGTCTTTTCCATTAAAACTGATAAGGCCTGTTTTAGAACCAATCCAAACGGTTCCGTTTTTTTGACACAAAACGCTGGTAATATTTTCATCGATCAACCCGTTACTGACATGAAATATATGCCTGGTGTTTTTTTCTGGCTGCAACATGTATAATCCATCATCAGTTCCAGCGTATATTTTAAAATTTTCTTTTGATTCGGATACACAGGTAATATTAACACTATCAATAATTAAATTGAACTTTTTTGAATTCCCGTCCTGCCTGTATAAACCCTTGCTGGTTCCAACTAATACTCCGTATTTTTCAGAATACAGCAAACAGGTGATGTTGTAATTTTTGAAGAATGGAACACCGATTACTTTTTTTCCATCCCAGATACATAATCCATTATTAGTCCCTGTCCATAATCCAATTCGTGGATCCAGGCAAAAGCCCGTTACATTGTTTGAAGGAAGCCCATCCTTGATATAATAATTACTTATCTGTCCTTTTACTTTATCAATAACGCTTAATCCATCAATAGTTCCTACAGTGATTAAATGAAACTGATCTTCAATAATTGCATTTACATAGTGATTTGCCAAACCGTTTTTTGGGGAATAATTTTGGAAGATTTTGCCGTTGAATTTACTGGCGCCACCATATCCACCGCTCCACAAATAACCTTTACTGTCCTGGTACATGGCAAAGATCTGTACATAAGGTAAGCCGCTTTCAACCGAATAATTTTTAAAATTATATTGCTGGGCTGATTGTTTAAAACAAAATAAACAAAAAAATCCTGCAAGAAATAAACGGAGGATATATGTTTTAAAAAGCAGTTTCATTGGAGCTTTACTAAATTACTGATTAATCAGTAGCTTGCCTACTTCTTTTTGTAAGTGGTTGGTTTGAGTTCATAACTGGAAAATAATTAGTTCTGAATAAAGATTAACTCTTAATGCAAATATTTTTTAATTGGGTCTTGCAAATGCTTACCTTATCACTTTTAGAATAAAACAACCTGATAATCAGGTGATTATTTAGTAAAAAATATCTTTTGTGAACGTGTATTTTTTGTACTTTCGTTAGCCTAAATTAAAATACACTTATGTTAACGTTCCTGAAGAAATTTTTTGGTACAAAATCAGAAAAAGATATTAAAACCATTCAACCGCAGGTTGATCAAATCTTAGAAATTTACCCAAGCTTAGCTGTATTATCTAACGATGAATTAAGAGCAAAAGTTGATGTTTTAAAACAGAAAGTTCAGGACACCATAAAAACGGAACAAACTGAGATTAAGGATATCAAGACCAGGGTCGAACAAGACTTAGAGATGGATATCGATACCAAAGAATCTCTTTACAAAGAAGTAGATGAGCTTGAAAAAACGATTACAAAAAAAATAGAAGAAGTATTAAATGAGATCTTACCTGAAACGTATGCTATCTTAAAAGATACATCACGCCGTTTCTCAGAAAGTGAAGAGCTCGTTGTAACAGCTAATGATTTTGATGCAAAGCTCGCGAAAAATCATAAAAATATTGAAATTCGCGGATCGCAAGCTGCATGGAAAAATAAGTGGACAGCTGCAGGTGTTGAAGTATTGTGGAATATGGTGCATTATGATGTGCAATTGATTGGTGGAGCAGTATTACATTCTGGTAAAATTTCGGAAATGGCTACAGGTGAAGGAAAAACTTTGGTTTCTACACTGCCTGTTTTTTTAAATGCTTTATCCGGAAGAGGGGTTCATGTAGTAACTGTAAACAATTACCTTGCAAAACGTGATAGCGAATGGAATGCACCTTTATTTCAATTTCACGGATTAAGTGTAGACTGCATTGATAAACATGATCCGAATACGGAAGAACGTCGCGCTGCTTATATGGCAGATATTACTTATGGTACCAATAACGAATTTGGTTTTGATTACCTGCGTGACAATATGGCCCGTGAATTATCAGATCTTGTCCAGCGTAAGCATAATTTCGCGATTGTGGATGAGGTCGATTCAGTGTTAATTGATGATGCGAGAACGCCTTTAATTATTTCAGGACCAACACCAACAGGAGACAAGCATGAGTTTATGGAATTCAAGCCTCGCGTTGAAAAATTACTGGCTGCACAAAAATCATTTGTTCAGTTATGTTTAACGGATGCTAAACGTTTATTTGCTGAAGGAAACGAAAAAGAAGCGGGCATTCCATTATTAAGAGCCTACAGAGGTTTACCAAAAAATGGCGCATTAATTAAGTATTTAAGTGAACCCGGAGTAAAGGCCTTGCTGCAAAAAACAGAAAATTATTATATGCAGGACCAGCAAAAGGAAATGCATAAAATTGATGTGGATCTGTTTTTTGTGATTGATGAAAAAAATAATTCAGTAGACATGACTGAAAAAGGAATTGACCTGATCACAAGCACAACCGATGACCCACATTTCTTTATCATCCCTAATGTTGGCGGAGAAATAGCTGATCTTGAAAAGAAAACATTTGCTGATCCAAAAGAAAAAATATTACTGAAGGAATCTTTGATGCGTGATTTCAGTGTAAAAAGCGAACGAATTCACACCGTTAATCAATTATTAAAAGCTTACTCTTTATTTGAAATTGACCAGGAATATGTGATTGCTGAAGGGCAGATTAAAATTGTGGATGAGCAAACAGGGCGTATCATGGAAGGCCGACGTTACAGCGATGGTTTACATCAGGCCCTTGAAGCGAAAGAAAATGTAAAGATTGAAGCGGCTACTCAAACTTATGCAACTGTTACCTTACAGAATTATTTCCGAATGTATAACAAATTAGCTGGTATGACCGGAACGGCTGAAACAGAAGCAAATGAGTTTTGGGATATTTATAAATTAGATGTGGTTGTGATTCCAACAAACAGAGCCATTTCTCGTAAAGATGAACAAGATTTAGTTTACAAAACCAAGCGTGAAAAATACAATGCCGTTATTGAAGAAACTGCAAAGTTAGTTGCGGCAGGTCGCCCGGTGTTAGTTGGTACAACCAGTGTAGAGATATCTGAATTATTGAGCCGTATGCTTAAGTTGAGAGGAATTAAGCATAATGTATTAAATGCAAAGTTACACCAAAGAGAAGCCGACATTGTTGCGGAAGCAGGGCAGACAGGAACCGTTACTATTGCAACTAACATGGCAGGTCGTGGTACCGATATTAAATTAGGTGCAGGTGTGAAAGATGCAGGTGGTTTAGCAATCATAGGTACCGAGCGTCATGAAAGTCGTCGTGTTGACAGGCAGTTACGTGGTCGCGCCGGCCGTCAGGGAGATCCGGGAAGTTCGCAGTTTTTTGTTTCATTGGAAGATAACCTGATGCGTTTATTCGGCAGTGAGCGTATTGCCAGTTTAATGGACAGAATGGGTCTTGAGGAAGGCGAAGTCATCCAACATCCAATGATTTCAAAATCCATTGAACGTGCGCAAAAGAAAGTAGAAGAAAATCATTTTGGTACCCGTAAACGTTTGATCGAATATGATGATGTGATGAACGCGCAACGTGATGTTGTATATAAACGCAGGCGTAATGCATTAAACGGAGACAGGATCAGTATTGATATTGCAAACATGATCTATGAAGTATCAGAAAGCATTGTTACGGAGTTCCATGTATTAAAAGATTACCAAGGCTTTACTTTTGAATGCATTAAAAACTTTGGCATTGAATCTCCTTTTACTGAAAAAGAATTTTTTTCCGGAAAAGAGGATGACCTCATCCAGAAATTATTTGAGGCAGGAGAACATCATTACAGGGCAAAATCAGCTGAAATTGCTGAGATGACTTTCCCTGTTGTAAAAGATGTTTATACTAATCCAAATAATAATTTTGAAAATATTGTAACTCCATTTACTGATGGTGTTAGAGGAATCCAGGTAATGGCTAATCTCAAAAAATCATATGACACAAAAGGACGCGAACTTGTTTCTGTTTTTGAAAAAACAGTGATACTTGCCATGATCGATGATTCATGGAAAGAGCATTTACGTGAAATGGATGATCTAAAGCAATCCGTTCAAAATGCTTCTCTTGAACAAAAAGATCCTTTAGTTGTATATAAGTTAGAATCATTCAATCTGTTCAGGGAAATGATTTCTAAAACGAGCAAGGACATTATTTCTTTTTTAATGAAAGGTGGATTGCCAATCGAGGAAAATAGCAAAGACAAACCTAAATTACAAAAAGCCCAGTTTACGCAGGAACAGGTTCAACAGCGTCCAAAAGAAAAATTGGTGGAAAGCAGAAGTGAAAATGATCAGCAGGAACACCAGGAAGTTCAAAAGCCAAAACAGCAACCTATTCGGGTAGAACAAAAAATAGGAAGAAATGATCCTTGTCCATGCGGCAGCGGAAAAAAATATAAAAGTTGCCACGGTGTTGGTATTGCTTAATTTGCTTCTATTAAAGCCGCATTACCAGCGGCTTTTTTTTGTAACCTTAACTATTGAACTTCCGAACTTTAACATATATAAATTATTGAACTTCAACATGTTAGTTTATGAAGGCACTTGCATTTACTCGTTTTGTTAAAAACATGTTAATAATTGTAGTATTTTTATAACTTTAACATACATTTTAATAAGGTATATATGAGTTTAAAGTTATTCTTACCAGTTTTATTTTTTTGCACTATTTGTAAAGGTCAGTCGAGTGCAGATTTAAAAGAGTTCATCAATAAAAACAATACGGCGATCAGGTCTGTTCAAAAAAACATGCTTCGTGAAAACAGTAATACATTTGCAATCTCGTTTAAACAGATTCTGAAAAATCAGGAAGCAGCTGTAAAAATTTACAGTACTGATAAATCGACTAGTTCTCATTTTGCATTACTGGTAAGAAATGAGTGCCTTGCCTTCCTTAAAGGCCATGCAAAAGGTTCTACAGAGTATTTCGAAATAGCCGATTCCGAAAAATCGTTTTTAAAAACAGGTACGGAAACCAGTACAAAAGTTCTGTCAACCACAGAATTACAAGAAATTGAAAACATGGAGGTCATGAATACTCAAAATCTTAATCAGCTTACTTTAACCATTCAATAACAATAGTATGAAGTTCTTTTTTAAATCTTTCAAGGTTCTATTGATTGTTGCATTTATGCAGCAAGTAGGTATTTCCCAAACCTGCCCACCAACATCCAGCATTACCGCAGGCTCAAACACAACTATTTGCAGCGGGAATTGCGCAAGCTTAACAGCAAGTGTTTCAGCGTTAAATACATCATCGACATATAGTGTTGGCGCTACTGCATTTACTCCGCAACCTTTTTTTGGAGGTGCGCCTGCTATTGGCAACATTGATGATGTTTGGGGAGCCGCAATAAACATTGGATTTAATTTTTGCTATTTCGGAAATACCTTTAATCAATTAGTAATCGGAAGCAATGGTGAGATCACTTTTAATTTAGCTGCCGCAAACGGCTCTGAATTTTTTACTGTAAATACGGTTCTCCCAAATTTAGTTGAACATCAACCCAATACAATTTGTGGTGCATACAGGGATATTGATCCATCAATTGGATTCGGTTCTACTGTTACTTACTATTCTGTTGGTGTTGCGCCCTGTAGAAGATTTGTTGCAAATTGGACAAACGTGCCGTTATACAGTTGTAATAATCCGACCTCCACCTTTCAGATTGTATTATATGAACGATCTAATATAATAGACATTTATATCCAAAATAGCACTGCCTGTCTTGCATGGCAGAATGGAAAAGGTTTGGTAGGCATCCAGGATGGCACCGGAACAACGGCGGTTACTCCTCCCGGGAGAAACATTTTAACTCCATGGACAGCAATTAATGAGGCCTGGAGATTTACGCCGACAGGAGCTCCGACTTATACAGTAAACTGGGCGGGACCTGCCGGGTTCACGGCAACAGGCTTAACGGCAGCGCCTTGCCCTACTGCAACCAGTAATTATACAGCAACCATGACTGAATCAAATTGCGGAGGTACAACTTCTACTTTTTCAAGTGCTGTTCAGGTCTCTGTTACTCCAACAGCAACTCTTGTTGCAGTAGCAAACCCGACTTCAATTTGCAGTGGATCTTCGGCAACCTTAACAGCTTCCGGTGCTGCTTCATACACCTGGAACCCGGGTGCGATAACCGGAGCGTCAGTTAGTGTGTCACCCACTGTTACTACCGTTTATACTGTGACCGGAACAAATGGCTCATGTACAAGTACAAGTACATTAAATTTACTTGTACAACCATCGCCAACTATTACTGCTGTGGTTACAGCCACAGCTATTTGCCCAGGAAGTAGTGCAACTCTTGCAGCTTTTGGCGCAATCACTTATACATGGAACCCAGGAGCCTTAGCAGGTCCGGTAGCAGTTGTTTCTCCTTCAGCTACTACTATTTATACAGTGACCGGAACAAATATTTCCGGCTGTTCAAGCACCCAAACCGTTACATTAGTGGTCTCTCCATTGTCTTTAACAACCACCGCTAGTCCTACAGTTATTTGTAACGGAGGATCTTCGACTTTGACAGCAAGCGGTGCAACATCCTACACCTGGAATCCAGGTGGAACAACAAGTGCAACTGTGGTTGTTACTCCAACAGCAACAATTGTTTATACTGTTACTGGCGTTACGGGATCATGTTCGAATACCCAAACAATTACTCTAACAGTCAGCACTTCACCTACAATTACTTCTTCCTCTAGTCCGACTTTATTATGCCTAGGAAGTACGGCTACCTTAACGGCCAGCGGTGCTTCCACCTATACATGGAATCCTGGCGCTTTAACAGGCGCTACAATTGCGATCACACCTACAGCAACAACCATTTATACAGTGGATGGTACAAACGCCGCAGGATGCATAGGGACAGGAACTATTTCCATAAACACAAAAGCACTTCCAAATATTACAGCTGCGGCAAGCCCAACCATTATCTGTGGAGGTAGCAGTTCTACATTAACGGCTTTGGGTGCAGTTAGTTACACATGGACACCCGGCGCACTATCAGGATCAACAGTTAACGTAACGCCATCATCTACCACTATTTTTACTGTAACCGGCGCGAACGGATCAGGTTGTACTAATACAAAAACAGTTAGTGTTACTGTTTCCAACCTTACGGTAAATGCAACTTCAAATCCAACGGTTTTATGTGCCGGCTTTACTGCTACATTAACCGCTTCCGGTGCCTCAACATACACCTGGAATCCGGGAGCAGTTTCAGGAACTACAATTGCTGTTACACCAACTGCAACGACTGTTTACACGGTTGTTGGAACAACAACTTTAGGTTGTACAGCTGCCACAACTTTAAACTTGACGGTAAATCCTAACCCAACAGTAACAGCTGTATCTAATCCTACCGC